>CBFDDD010000066.1:0-26852 GCA_965603475.1 uncultured Myxococcales bacterium | reverse complement strand
GCTCTCGCGGGACCGAGTATGCCGGCGGTGTACGATCCATGAACGATCGATGAATTTTCGGCTCTTCGAAGTCGAGGCCCTGGTCGGGCAGAAAACAAGGGAGGCAGAGCCCTCAGGGTAGGGCTCTGCCTCCGACTTTCGAAAAGCCCCGCGAGGAGCGGGCCTATGAAAGGGAAGTGTCGCCGAGAGCCCAAATGTGTCAATCATTCTGCACCGAGAACGCAAATCGTGAGCATCGGCCGGAGCCATTGACGGCAGAAGTACAGGATGAGGGGACACCCGCGAGCATGAAGTTCCGAACCCAGGGATTGCATCTTCTCGAACTCCAGGTCGCAGCGCTTTTCCTGGCTCTTGGATGTATGCCTGTTCCGCCTCATCCCCAGATCGACGCTCTGGAAGAGGAATTCTCAGGCAGACTGGCCACGGCCCACATGGAGTCGCTGGAGGGCCTTTATCCCCGTCTTCCCGGGTCCGAGCATGACGAGATCGCTCGCGCCTACCTGACTCGGGAATTTCGCCTGTTCGACGCGAAGACCCGGGTGCTGTCCAATGGCGATCGGCGCCATCTGATCGGCGAGTTCCAAGGTGTTTCGGATGATGTCGTGTTGCTGGTCGCTGCCTACCCCGCCCTCGAATCTGGGGTCTGGATAGACGATTCGGGTGCCGCACTCCTGCTGGAATTTGCCCGCGTCATGGGCTCCCCTCGACCCCCTTACACGCTTATTCTTGCGCTGGCCGAGACCCATCCAGTGTCGATTTCTCTGCTAGACGGCCAGTCTGGTGCCAATTCGAGTTGGCGGCCGGTTCCCACGCCCGTCGCTGCCCAGCGGCTTCTTGCAGAGGCGGGCCGGAGCCTGGCCGAGGCGGTCGAAGCCGAGGGGGAAGCAAGTCGCGTCCGCGCCGTCGTGGTGTTCGACACGTCGACCGATTCCGAATTACGAGTCGCACGCGATCTGCGCTCCCATCCGGAGTTTCGCAAGCTCTTCTGGGAAAGCGCAGCGGCGCTCGAATTCGATTCGATGTTTCCGCCCGATGGCCGCTGGGCCTCCCCGGACAGCCTTCATCTCGGATTTCGGGAACGGTCCATGGACCGGGTGCTCGCACTGGTTCAGGTCGAGGAGGGTAATTTGGACCCCCTCGAGGTGCGATCCGTGAAGGAAGCTTCCCCGGGGATGTTCGATTCAGTTGGCGTCGTCACTGTAGACGCGCTGTCGAAGCTGATGCGTCGATTCGAGAAGGTCGATGCTTTCTCTCGCTGAGCTGCGAGTGTCGAGACTATTCCTCGACGGACCCTCGTAGATTGTGTGGCGCCGCTGCAAGGCGCGTGCAGGCCCGAGCGCGAATCCTTCGAAATCACCCATCTATTTGATTTTTATCGGAGTTTTCATTGCGATGAATTTGGGTTCGCGCTAGATTCTTGCATCCGGATAATTGGGAGTAGGCCGTCCCGAGTCCGGTTTTTGCGTTTTTGAACCGGTAATCCCAGTAGTGAGTAGTGAGTAGTGGTAGTCAGGTCGTCGGGTCAGGTCGATCACCGCTGAACTACTGACTAGAGCGATCTAGAGGCGTGAGAACACCAGCCGATGTGTACGTTGATCGTATTGCACCGTTGTGTGCCGGGCAGGCCGCTGGTGGTGGCTGCGAATCGGGATGAATTCCTCGATCGGCCGGCCGAAGGGCCCGCGCTGAGATCTTCGAGGACGGGCCCGATCGTGGCGCCGCGGGACCTCGAAGCGGGTGGCACCTGGGTTGGAGTCAGTGCACGCGGGGTCTTTGCCGGATTGACGAATCTCCGGCCCACGACTTCGCTGGAGGAGAAAACTGGATCCGAAGATCGGCCGGGCGGCTTTACATCGGGTGCATCGGGTGCATCGGGTGAATCGGGTGAATTGGTAGACACACTCGATAGGGCTCGGGCCTTGCGTGACCGAAGGGCTGAATCGGAGCTGAGATCACGTGGCGAAGTCGTAACGATGGCGCTCGAGGCACGGAGTGCGGCCGACGCGATTCGGACGCTTTCGAGGCTGAAGAAAGAGACTTACAACCCGTTTCAGCTCCTGGTAGCGGACGGACATGAGGCCTGGTTGGTGGTGTACCGCGGATCGGGTCGGGCAGTACAACTCGAACCGGGCCCGCACATCGTGGGCAACGTCGTCGATGAGCGGATCGAAACGGAGCTTGGCCTCGACGCCGCAGGGTCACTGAGACCCGTGGCATCCGTCGCGTTGGCGGCGGATGAGGAACCGAGGGCACGAAAACTGACGCGCATCCGAACGCGCGTCGAAAAGTTGATGACGGAACCCGGCCGTGACTATTTCGACGGTCTAGCCAGGATCTGTCGCGAGCATGTTGAAGATGCAACGGAAGGTGGGCGGGAGGAGAATCAAAGCCCATTCGAATCGACATGTGTCCATGTGGCGAATCGCTATGGAACCCGGAGTTCTCTCTTGTTGGAGCTCTCTACGGACCCGGCGACGAATCGCCTCTGGACGACCGACGGACCGCCGTGTGAGCGGTCTTTCGAAAATCGATCGTCCCTGCTTCGGGAACTCGACGTGAGGTTGAGCAACCGGGTGGGGACCGAACCGACGTGAGGAAGAACAGTTGAGAAGAATTGGAAGCAACATCCGCAAGAAGAATTCCGAAGAGCGGTCGCACAGGCTGGTCAAGAACATTATCGAGTACTCGGAAACGGAATCTCCCAAGAACCAGTATCCCCGTCGAATCGTTTCGCCGCCGCGTGCCTCTAGCTGCTGCACGGACGAGAGTCGAATGGACGTGGGCTCTGTCCGAGAGGTCGAAGGCTTCAAGTTCTGTTACCGCGTCTGTCAGGAATGCGGACATGCAGTGAAGTATTTCTATCCTTCGAACGAATCGACGAGCCCCGCTCTCAAGGCGTATCGCGAACGACAGAAATACATGCTTCAGTAGCGGCGCCATAGTAGCTAAGTGACGAGTCGAACTCGGTCGCGAACGCTGCGGTCGAACCGACCGAATCAGTCGAAGAAGGCGGCCAATATATTGGCCGCCTTCTTGTTTTGTGACGCTCAGCGGAGAGCCCTCGTGCGAATTCGAGGACTTCGATGGTGATAATGAAGACGTTGATTCAACACAGATTGGAAACGCTCGCCGATGCCTCCGCATACCTCGAGGGTCTGATCAACCACGAGCGCCGCCCCGGGTTTGCCTACGCGCGGCTCGACCTGAAACCGATTCGTGCGCTGTTGGATCGCCTGGGTCGGCCCGAAGAGTCGCTCTCAGTGATCCACATCGCGGGCTCGAAGGGGAAGGGTTCCACCTGTCTCTTTACGGAGGCCATTCTGCTCGCGTTGGGCGAGCGCGTAGGAACATTCACCTCGCCGCACCTCGAGAGCTGGGTGGAACGATTTCGCATTGATGCAGAACCGATCGACGAGGAACGGCTCGTTTCGGCGGTTCGACGAGTTCGTCCAATCGTCGAGGAATTGCGATCCGGCCCGACGGAAACGCTTCCCAGCTTCTTTGATGCAACGACCGCGGTGGCCTTTCTGCTTTTTGCGGAGGCTTCAGTCGATCGTGCACTCATCGAGGTCGGACTCGGGGGGCGTCTCGATTCGACCAACGTGGTGCAACCGGCGGTCACGTGTATCACGAGCATCGAACTCGAACATACCGACAAGCTCGGTGAGACCGAGGCGGAAATTGCAGGAGAGAAGGCGGGTATTCTCAAACCGGATCGACCCGTAGTACTCGGGTCGTTGCGTACCGACGCGGCACGTGTGATCCGGGCTCGCGCCAGCAAGATCGGCGCTCGGGTATTGGCGCGGGGAGAAAATTTCTCGATCCTGCCGAGCTCAGATCGATCGGGTCGCAACGCCTTCGTGTTTCGGGAGAACGAGTCGCTCGGCGCTCCCCTCGAGATCCAGGCGACGCTCGGTGTTCCCGGGGAGGCGGCAATTGGAAACGCGGGACTTGCGATCGCATGTGTGAGAGCGCTCGATGTTCATTCGGATGCCGCGCTAAAGAAGGCCGCCCGCGACGGTCTTGGCCAATGCGCATTACCCGCTCGGATCGAAGTCCTCGCACACGATCCACAGGTCATTGTCGATGCTGCGCATACGGCCGAGTCGGCGCGTACGCTGGCCGATGCCCTGAAGACACTCGCTCCGGACGGCTTCGAGCTGATTCTTTCCGTGTCGAGCGACAAGAATCTCAGTGCCTTGCTGGATGCGCTCTTGCCAACGACGCGTCGGGTCTGGGTCACGCAGGCCGAGAGTATCCGGTCGATGGACGCGGAGTTGCTGGCGAAGAGTGTGCTCGAGCGTGCGCCGACCCTTGCGGTCGAGGTCGTGGCGGATCCCGAGGAGGCGGCGCGCCGGGCACGCGCGACGTTGCCCGCAGGATCTCACCTCTGCGCGGCAGGCTCAATCTATCTTGCAGGGATCGTACGTCGCGTGTTGGGGCGGAGGCCGACGGCAGAGTGAGTGGGTACACGATCGGATTGTCGAGGGTCGATGAGGTCGCAGCGATGCCCGGAATCGAGCTCCGAGCAGGCGCGCTCTTTTCGCCAGAAGATCTGGCGCCCGAATGGGCTTCGGAAACGACCGCGCTTTCAGTCTACGAAAAAGCCCAGCGAGAGGCTCGTCTCATCGCCGCCCGAGATGCTGCCGGACGCGTCGTCGGCTTTGCCCTTCTCGTTAGGGTCGGCGGAATTCCGCATCTCGAAGAAGTCGATGTCGAACCGGATTCGGGGAGAAGGGGAATCGGCCGGTTGCTCGTTCTGGCTTCCTGCGATTGGGCTCGTGCGCAGGGGAGCGATCGAATCACGCTCTCGACCTTTCGCGACGTCGCCTGGAACGCACCTTTCTATGCACGACTTGGGTTCGACGAGATTCCCGAAACGGATCTGAGCGTTGCATTGCGACGACTTCGCGAGAAGGAAGGCCGGGAAGGGCTCGATCCGAGCAAACGCATCATGATGTGCCGCATTATTTCCGACCTGGAACACGAGGGGAATGTCTTCCCCGACTAACGAGGAGGCATTCCCATTTCGTGTCGAATCTTGTTGTAGATGGCGAGCATGTCGAGCTCGCTGGATTTCGGCGGTCGTGATGGTGTGTTCTTGCGAAGTCGGCGCGCAGCATCGCGCAGACCAGTGATCGAACGGCGAATGCGCTTGCGGATCTTGGGCAGTTCAGAGATTTCGCTCCGTGCGAGCCATAGGGCTTCGAATCGTTGGAGCTGGTCAGTTTGTTCGTCGGCCAGGTGTTCGAATCGCCCCGCGAGCTGGCGTCGCGCCGTCGCGCCCAGGCTGTTGCGATTTTCCCGCCAGGCATTCTCGCGCCACGCATTGTAGTCGAGCGCAGCCAGAGACTTGTTGATCGCAAAGCGAGACGCATCGGCCGCCCAGGCAATTTCCTGCCGTGCCAGCCCCGTGAAGTCATCTTCCGCTTCTGCGAGGCCGCGGCTCTTGATTTCCCTCGAGACGCGGTCGAGCTTTATCAGACTGCGTTCGAGTGCCCGACGTTCGGCGTGTTGGAGAAAAAAGCTGGGACCGATTGCATCAAAATAGAGGTATTGCAGGGGCGAGCCATTGGCGACTCGGAATCCTGCGTCGTGGATCGAACCGAGCCTGCGGTAGAGCTGTCCCAATCGGGCGTTGTCGTCGCCGAAGACTTGATGACCGAAAGCTCGATCGAATCGTTTTGGATCGGTGTCTCCCGACCAGGCTTGCTGCGCTCCCCACGCATAGCTGTGCAGAGAAACGCCGAGCGCATTGTAATGGCCGAAATCGCCCCAATCCGTGTTGAGGAGTCCTGTGGCGCCGTGGCGTCGCCCTGCGTCAGCCCAGCGGGTGATATTGTCCTGGCTGTTCTCTGTACGCGGAAACAGACAGTTCCAGCTCGACGTCCCCGGGCAGGCCCACACCTCGAAACCTTTTCGGCGGAGCTTGCGAATCCGATCGGCATCGAAGGTTGCTTCGTACCACCAATCGAGTAGGACGACATCACGGTCCAGGCGGGAGAGCTCGTCCGGGTGTTGATGCGCGAAGTCCGCCCAGATCATCAATTGTTTGTCGTGAGCGCTTGCCAGGCGTTCGAGTTCATTGACGTGATCGGCAAAGAGCCTGCCGGGCGTCTTGCGCGGTGCCCGTGAGGCCGACTGGCCCCGACCAAGGTCGAAGGGTTCATCGCAGTTGGCGTTGAAGCGCGAGGAGCCGAAGAGGGGCAGAAATTCGTCGTAGAGCTCTTCGAGGAGGGTGTAGGTCCCCGGGTGGCTCGGCGAGACGGACCAGTGTCGATCGCTCTCCGCGAGATGGGCGTATCGATCAATCGAAAGCAACTCTTCCATGTGGCCGAGCGATTGCAGGCAGGGGATGAGTTCGACGCCGCGATCGGCCGCGTAGGCGTCGAGTTCGAGCATCGTCTCGGCATCCAGCGGGCTCGCGTCCTTCCCGATCTCTGGATGCCGGCGGAAATCGAAAGTGTGCTCGACGTAGAGCATGAGCACGTTCAGGCGAAGTCGCGAACAGAGATCGACCAACGCATGCAGCGTGGCGCGAGTGGGGACCTTGCCACGGGACACGTCGAGCATGATTCCGCGATCCAGAAAATCCGGTTGGTCGATGATTTCGAGCGCAGGAACTCGGCCGCTACGCGAAACCAGCTGGCAGAGTGTCTGAAGTCCGTAGCGAATTCCTTCGGCACTGGGCGCTGAAATTTCGACGCCCTTCGTGCCGACATGTAGGCGATAGGCGTCGCGCGCCGTAGCCGCGCGCGGTGACGGCGCTGCGCTTCGATCGAGTCGGCACCGAATCGCCGGATGTGTCGCGTCCGGTGTGCGTGGTCGTTCGATTCTGAGTTCGCGTCCGGTTCGTAGGAACAAATCTCGACGCGCCTGTTCAGCGGCCACGAGCAGTCGTCGATCGAGCGGCGCGCTCGTTTCTGGAAGCTCGAGTGCCATCCCCTGCGCCAGACGAAATTCACCGCTCCGCCGCGTTAGGCGCTTCGGTTGCGGCAGGATCGCGCTGGTTCCCGCTTTCTGGCGTGTGGATTTTCGAGCCTTCATCGATCGCCATTGTATGACAGAACCGTATGACAGAACGGTTGACATCAGCGGGTCCGATTCGGCGTCACAGGGGCATGATCGGTTCCGCCAATCGGTGGCGGGCGAACAGGATTTGGGCGGCGTGCCTGGGCGCCCCGGGCGGAGTGCCGCCACGAGGGACCCTGGATCGGAAATGAATTTCGAATCGAAGGTCGAAGTGGAATCTGGGAAGACAGAGCGCCCGAGCTGGCTCCTCGCACAAATTGTGCGAAGGGAGGGGTAGCCAGCCCGAGCGCGGGAAAGGGGCCCGCTCCTCAGAAGCACCCCACTGTCATCAAGGGGATCAAAAGCAAGCCGTGTGCCAAAGTGAGGGTAATTGCCCCTATTCAATGTCAGGGTGGCTTCGAGCTGCAGATGCTTCCCGATGGTGAGGGCGGACCGCAGCCGCCCTGCATGCTGACGGCAGCCGAATTCGGCGGGTGCCGCAAATTGCGTCGCAGCGGTCGAAATCTGGCGGCCGATTTCATTCGCTGACAGTTGGATCGGCCTGATCCCCAGGGGATACCGAGTGGACTCCTGGGCTGGCGGGGCGCATTCCCGACGGTGGGCGGATGCGCTACCCACCTAGCCGGCACGATTGCCCGGAGAACCACGTGACAGAGCTGGAAAATCCCAAGCTTCCTGACGATCGACCGCTCGCGATCTTCTGCGATTTCGACGGGACATTCTCGGTGCAGGACGTCGGTTCGACGCTTGCGCAGAAACTCCTACCCGAGAAGAGAAAGCAGCTCTGGAAGCGTTTCGAGCAGGGCGAATTCACCGCCTGGACCTACGTGATGGCCTTGCTCGACGGACTCAAACTGCCAGAGAAAGATCTCGACCGCTTCCTCGAAACGATTGACCTCGATCCCGGCGCGCGTTCGCTGCTCGACTGGTGTGGGGACGCGGATGTTCCATTCAGGGTCCTTTCGGACGGCTTCGACTGGAATCTCGAACGACTCCAGGCAATGAACCATATTCGCTTCGACTATCAAGCAAACCATCTCGAGTACGAGGGGGATCTCTGGAAGCTCCGAGCCGGCCGACCGAATGACGAGTGTGGCTGCGGAACGGGGAGTTGCAAGCGCGGCATCATCGCCTCCTACCGGGATGAAAATCCGGGCGCCTACTGCGTTCATATCGGGAATGGTCGTGTCTCCGATCTGTGCGGTGCGCTCGAAGCGGATCTGGCCTTCGCGAAGGATACGCTCGCGCCGGCACTCGAAGCGGCCGGACACGCCTACGTTGCTTTCGATACCTTGCATGACGTCCTCGCCGTACTCTCCAACCGGGGTGGCGAGACACGATGACGTCTTCGCCACGTCGCGTTGCCGTGCTCGGCGCGGGGCTCTCCGGATTACGTGCTGCAGACGAACTTCAACGACGTGGATTCGTTGTAACTGTTTTCGAAGCGCGAGCGGAGGTCGGTGGGCGAGCCGGCGGTGAGTGGTGTGCTGGTCATTGGATGGATGCAGCCTGGCCCGTTCTTTGCGGTCGTGACGAATCACTTGCACGTTGGGCACGAGATCTCGGATTGGGCGATTCGCTGTATCCCTTGCGCCCAGTACAGACGACGCTGCTTCAGGACGGCGAGATGACCCCCGTCGACGGTCTGAGCATTCGAGCTGCCTCGAAAATTCGGGGTCCACGGTTGTGGGAGCGCCCCAAGCTGTTGCGATGGGGTCGCTTGATGGAGCGTTATGCGTCTCTGCTCGACCCGATGTTTCCAGAACGCGCCGCGGACCTCGACTACCGAAGCATGCGCGACCATGTCGCGCTCTATTTCGGGAAGGGGAACCTCGAATTCTGGCTAGCACCGGAAATACAAGGTCTCTATGGCGACTCGGTCGAAGAGCTTTCTCGGGTCGCGCTGTTGCTCCAGGCGCAGTCGCTGGGTCTCGGGGAACGAAGGCCGGGATTGCCGGGTCTGCCGCGTCGCCCTCTACTAGAACTGGCGCAAGCCGCAGCTGAGCGACTCGATATTCGTCGCGGGACCGCAGTTCAGCGAATCGACGAGGAGCCGGCAGGCGGATTTCGTATCGAGACGATCGACGAAGACGGCCCGCAGAGCGAAGGGTCCTTTGATGCAATCGTGGTTGCGCTAGGCCCGAAGCAGGCCGCGGTGGTTTCAGCTTCGCTGCTCACGCCCGCGGAGCAGGATTTTTTTCATGCCGTCGCGCTACGAACAGCTGTGACACTCTCGGTCGCGATCGAGGGTGTCGAAGGTGGGTTGCCCACAGAAGCTCGCATACCGCGGCGCGACGGATCGGCGATCTCCTCACTCGTCGTCGAGCCGGGGCAGCCGAGCGGCCGTGTTCCTGAAAGCCGAAGTCAAATCGTCGCGCTTGCACGCGACGCCTTTGCAGATCGCTGGGGTGAGATGGCGGACGATGTGGTTGCAAAGAATCTCATGAGTTCGCTCGAACTGGCTATCCCTGGCATTGGCGAACGAATCCTGACGTCTCGTCTCAGCCGCGCAACGGTGCCGTTCTTCGAGGTAGGTAGCTACCGTCGGCTCGCGACCTTCCAGAAAGTCCAGCGTGACCGGCGAGCGCTCGGACGTCGACTCTATTGGGCGGGCGACTATCTTTCAGGCCCGACCTTCGAGGCCGCCAGTCTGTCGGGACTGCGCGCTGCGAACGCACTGGAAACCGATTCCGAACGCATCTCGGAATGATCTAGAACGCGATACCGGTCCAGATCGCGATACCGGCGAGCGCGATCGCTGCGCACCAGATGAGTCCGATCAGTCTGACGAGGTTGCGATAGACAGCTTTGCGGCGGGCTTGTACGAACACGTCTACGGACATGCCGAAGATCAGGAGTAGAGCCGCAGCGGCGAAAGGATTGCGGTCGACTCCCGTGAGGATGAGCAGGGCCGCGCCAAATGCCCCCGCGCTTCCCATGACGACGACCAGCACCGGCCAGAGTGAGGTCTCATGCATGAAGCTGCCGATCAACTCGTCGAAGTTCGGGAAGTCGTCCGGGTTCTCCTCGTCGCTGCTGTCGTCACTCATAGGCTTTACTCACGAATTCAATCCTTTCTGAGGATTCCGCGTGTCGCACCGGCACCGCCCTCTTCGCGTTTTGCCTCGACCCATTCCACGACATAGTGCGATCGGGGAAGATGTTCGCGCACCGCGCTTCGCAGGGCACCGGTTCCAATTCCGTGGATGATTCGAATCTCGTCTCGCCCCTCGGCAGCGGCCAGATCGAGAGCGATATCGAGTCGATCGAGCGCTTCATCGACGCGGAGGCCTCGTAGATCCGTTTCTACGGTTCCTCCGATGCGCAGTGGCGGTGTCGATGTTATTTCAAGCGGGTTCGACGAACTCGTGGATGTCCGTATGTCGGGCTCACGAGTCGCGCTGCCGAGGTGGTCGCGGCTGATCGTGAGTTTGACACCGGCGACCTGGACCATGACGCGTCCCTTTCGATCGGGCAGCGAAAGGAGTGTGCCGACCCCACCACCGGGAGCCCGGACGGCATCGCCGACCCGGGCCCGCGGCCAGTCGATCGGGTTGGTCGTCGGTTTCGCGGTCGTCGGTGTCGGCTCGATTCCGCGATCCGCCTGGGTCTGCGCCGTGTTATCTCGGAGGGTCTCGAGCTGCGTGCGCGCTGTCGCTGCACGTCGTGATGAGGGTTGGCGCTGAAGTTCCGCGATGATGCGCGCGACTTCAGAATGCGCATCGCGAAATGAGTCATCCAGCTCGCGGCGCATGTCACCAAAGAGCTTGTCCCTTCGCTCCTGCAGGCGTGCGAGTTTGGTGCGGTATTCCTCGCGTGTCTGTTCGCTTTCGGCGCGCAAGGCCTCGGCGGCGATCTGTTCGGATTCGAGAAGCGCGCGGTTTGCTCCGAGTTCGGCCAGCATCTGGTCGAGCCGTCGATCCTCACGATCGAGTAATCCTGCGGCGCGATCGAGTACGCGTTGCGGCATTCCCATCCTCGCCGCGACGGTCGTGGCGGAAGATGCACCCGGAGATCCGATTCGAACTCGGTAGGTCGGAGCGAGTGTCCTGGGATCGAACTCGACACTCGCGTTCTCGAAACGGTCTTCGATTTCGGCCATCTCCTTGAGCAGGTTGTAGTGGGTCGTCGTGACAACACGTGCGCCGGAGTCGGCGAGGCTTTCGAGGGTGGCTTGTGCGATCGCCGCACCCTCGGACGGGTCGGTGCCGACCCCGATCTCGTCGAGACAGACCAGCGTATTCGGGCCCGCTCCGCGGAGAATGTCAGCGAGATTGGCCATGGCAGCGGAGAACGTGGACAGGCTCTCCTGGATGTCTTGATGGTCGCCGATATCGGCGAGTACGCGATCGACGAGATCGACCCGGGCGCCCGGGTTTGCGGGGACGTGCAACCCTGCTCTCACCATCAATGCGGCGAGCGCGACGGATTTGAGAGCCACGGTCTTTCCGCCCGCGTTGGGCCCCGACAGAATCAGGACCGTGAAATCTCTGCCGAGCCGGAGATCGTTGGCGATGCATTGGTCTGGAGGAATGAGCGGATGCCGGATGCCGTCCAGTTCGAAGATGCCCTGTCTGCCGACTTCGGGCTCGACACCTTCGGTCTTCCGCGAGAGTTGTCCGCGCGCGATGGCGAGATCGAGACGTGCGATCCACTCGAGATTCGTGCGGAGAGCCGTGGCCTCGCGGGCCACGGCTGCCGACAACTCTCGAAGGATGCGAAGAATTTCGCGTTCGACAGTCAGATCCGCCTGACGATGGCGGTTATTGAGATCGACCATGTTGTCCGGCTCGACGAAGAGGGTCGTTCCGGATCGTGACGCGTCATGCACGATGCCGCGGACATGTCCTTTCGCGTCGGCCTTTACGGGTAGGACGAAGCGGCCATTGCGCACGGTATAGAAGTAGTCCGAGAGATATGGCTTGACGTCGGGGTGTTGCAGCGCCCGCTCGATTCGGTTCTTCAGGTCACCCGAGAGACTGCGTGCCTCGCGGCGAGCGGAGGCGAGGGGGGGTGACGCCGCGTCTCGAACTTCGCCGTTCGAGTCGAGGCAGCGACCGATTGCGGTTTCGAGGTCGGATTTCTCTTCGACCTGCCTCGCGAGTTCACCCAAAGTCTGTGTCTGTTCGTGATGACGATCGAAGAAGTGAGTCGTGGCGTGCATCGCCTCGAGCGTGGTACGGACCTCGGCCAACTGAGCGGGTTCGAGTACCCCGCCTCTCTCGGCGTGCGCGAGACTCACCTTCAGCTCTGCGCATCCACCGAGTGGAGGGATCAGTTCGCGATCGAGCAGATCGCGGGCTTCGGTCGTTTCGCGAAGGCGCGTGTGCACGTCGATTTCATTGACTGCGAAGACGGACTCGTCGGAAGATTCGGAAAGAAGTCCCTTTCCCTGCGGCGTGCGGCAACACGTGCGCAGCTCTTCGATCAGTCGAGCCCATTCCAGGCTCTCGAGAGTCGATTGCGCGACGTCGAAGGGCATCTCGCAAGTGTAGAAGCCTGCACGGCAAAAGGCGCGTGCGCGTGTCTTCAGTTCGAGTCCGGGGAGCCGAAACGAAGAGCCATGGCCGATGGACGCCCCACCGAAGCATCACTCGAGCGCTCGGGCGCGCTCGACGACATGAGCTCTGAAGAAATCCTGCAACTGATCCATTCCGAGGACGCGGTGGCCCATGCCGCCGTGGGCGAAGTGCTCCCGCAAATGGCCGCGGCCGTCGAGGTTCTGGCGTGCGCGCTTTCGGGTGGCGGTCGCTGGTTCAATGTCGGCGCCGGAACGAGTGGTCGCCTCGGTGTGCTCGACGCATCCGAAATCCCACCGACCTATGGGTTGTCTCCGCGCATCGTGCAGGGGGTCATCGCCGGTGGCGAACGCGCGCTCCGCAGCGCAGTAGAAGGAGCGGAGGACGATCTGCAGGCGGGCTCACTCGCCCTCGAGGAGCGCGGATTGACCCTTGGTGACGTCGTTCTGGGGATCTCAGCGAGCGGAACGACGCCGTTCGTACTCGGTGCGATCGAGGCGGCTGGAAAGCTGGGCGCGCGAACGATCGCACTGACCTGCGATCCGAATTCGCCCCTCGCCGAATCGGTGGAGATTTCGATTGCGCCGCGTGTGGGTGCAGAGGTCGTCACGGGATCGACGCGGATGAAGGGGGGACTCGCACAGAAGATGATCCTGTCCGCACTTTCGACGTCGGTGATGGTGCGGATGGGACGTGTGCGGGGTCATCACATGACGCATGTTTCACCGGTCTCCAGCAAGTTGCGCGGACGCGCCGTTCGGATCGTGATGGAACTCGGCGGGGTCGATCGAGATCGGGCCCGCGAGATCCTTCGCGTGACGGAGGGTTCCGTGGAACTGGCGCTCGAGATCCTCGCCGCGGAACAGGCCGGGAACTCGAGCTGATCGGAGCCGCGATTGGCTATGCTCCGACTCGAGGAGCATCGCATTGTCTACACGCCAGGAAGAAATCGAAAAAATTGCTGCGCTCGCGCTCGGCTCCCTCGTCGAGGTCGCTTGGGCCGACGGTCACGTCACGCCGGGCGAACGAGCGGGTGTGCACGAAGCAGCCAGGGCCCTGGGACTCGATCAGCGCAGCGAGTT
Organism: uncultured Myxococcales bacterium; assembly: GCA_965603475.1. GTDB lineage: Bacteria > Myxococcota_A > UBA9160 > UBA9160 > UBA4427 > UBA4427. Next base: position 13,219 of record CBFDDD010000066.1, on the reverse strand, counting down.
TTGTAGGTCGACCCTGAAGCGTTGGTTGACCGAGCGGCCACCGACGGAGGCGCTTCAGGAATGGCGTCGGCTGCTTGCGCCGACTTTGGCCGAGAGTGGCAGCCGGCCTGCGCGAAAGGTCGAGCGGCGACTACTCGAAGAGGCGACCACGATCGCCAAGATGGACGAGCGCCCCTTCGATGAGGGCGCGTCGGTCTCGCTGGGCATCGGCATCACCGAAGAAGAGCAGGAGGTGCTGGATGAGTTGGCGGCCGCACTCGAAAGGCTTGGCCCTGCCGACTGAATTTGTGCGAAGTTGGAGCGAAGATCTGAAGGAAGGTCCGAATACAGAGAGGCCCGAGCATCAAATGCTCGGGCCTCTCTCTTTCTGAATCAGCAGCCGTCTAGCGAAGGGGTTGCCCCGCGCGATTGGCCGCAGAGTTGGCGGCGTGATTTCGTGCTCAGGCGGCCCACTGCTTCTCGAGGTCGCGAAGCTTCTTGTTGAGCTGAGCGATCTTTCGCTCGAGCTTCTTGACTTCGTCGAGGCGAACGAGATTAAGGCGGGCGTACACTCGGTCGACGCCGGCATCGATGTTCTTCTCGACGCGATTTTCGATCTCGCTACGAAGCTCTTCGGCACGCTTCACGCCGGGGACCTTGCGCAGTTCGTCCTGGACCTGCTTCACGCCCTTTTCGATTCGCTTCTGGCTCTCCTTGCGGAACTTCTCGCTGCGGCTCTGGAGCTTGTCGTTCCATTTTTCGAGCTCGCTGCTGATGCGCTCGATGCCGTCGTTCGCCCAGTCGGGTCGGAAATCTTCCCAGTCCCAGTCGCTCTTCTTGCTCACTCTTTTCTTCGTCTTCGTTGCCGTTTTGCTGGCCATCTTGGTTTCTCCGGTTTTCACGAACGGGGATCCGGGCCGATGAGCGCCGAGTCCCAGTTCTGTTTGAAAGTTTCGTTTCTGATTTCTGTCTTGCAGGTTCAAGTTCTTCGCGTGACGCGCTGCGTCGGTCTTTTTTTGCCTGATCGCGATGAGGCTCGCCCTTGCGTTGGTGGCGATCTTAGACACAGTGCGTCATGAAATCAATATATCGGGAAACAAACTCACAAAATTAGATAAAACAGCCGGTTGAGTCTGATGCAGTGCGGCATTTAGGACCCGGGGCGAATCAAATCTGCCTTGATGCGCTGCGTCGCGACAATTCCGGGGGGTTCGTGTGGAACTTCGGCGGCGCGGTGCTCTGACGTTGTCTTCCGATGTCGCTCAGCCCCAGCGTACGACCGCCGAGCCCCAGGTGAATCCCGATCCGAAGGCCGTGAGGGAGACCAGCTGACCCGCTTTGATTCGGCCCTCTCGGGACGCCTCGGCGAGCAAGATCGGGAGTGCCCCCGCCGAGCAGTTGCCCAGCCTCTGGATGTTGTTCATGAGCTTGGCTTCCGGTATTTCGAGTTTCTGTGCGACGAATTCGTTGATTCGCAGGTTGGCCTGATGGAAGAGGAACAGGTCGATGTCATCGAACTTCACACTCGCGGCGCTCAGTGTTTCGAGCAGAACTTCCGGCATGCGAGTCACTGCGTGTTTGAAAACGAAGCGGCCGTCCATGTAGGGATAGGTGCGGCGATCGTCGATCATTTCGTGCGTAATCCGGCCGGGGAGTGCGGCACCCGGCGCTTCGATCCAGAGTCGGCGCGCGTGTTTGCCCTGAGAATGGACCTGGACTTCGAGCACACCCGGCCCGTCCACTCGATCTGTCGCTGCGAGCACGACTGCGCCCGCGCCGTCGCCAAAGAGGACCGTGACGTCGCGGCCAGCGGTGCTCTTGTCGAGTCCCGTCGAATGAACTTCGCAGCCTACGACGAGCACACGCTGGTAGTTGCCCGCCACGATCAAGGCATCGGCCATCTGGAGTGCGAACAGAAATCCGCTGCATTGTGCGCGCAAATCGATACACGGGATGTCCCCGGCGTCGATCGCTTCATGCAGGAAGAACGACGTGCCGGGAAAGTCGTGTTCGGGCGAAAGGGTTGCAAGCAAGATGCAGTCGATGTCCGAAACTTCGAGCGCGGCGTCTTCGAGTGCGTCGAGGGTCGCGCCGCGTGCGAGATCGGATGGTCGTTGTCCCTCCTCGATCCAACGTCGTTCACGAATGCCCGTGCGTTGTTCGATCCATTCCTCGGTCGTATCCATCCATTGCATCATGTCGGCGTTGGTCACGACCCGATCCGGTAAGCTCGACCCCGTACCGACGACGCGTGAACGCAACACCATTCGATCCCCCCCAACGAAAAGAAAAAAGCTTCGCTATCCGCCCTGGGCGGCGAGGTCGAGAAATCGCTCTTCCTCGCCTGGACGACGATCGTCGTCGTCCCAGAGAATGTCTTCTGCTCGAGCCAGCAATTCGCGCAGTCCCCGGCCCTTCAGAGCCGAAACCGGAATGGCCTTGTAGCGGCGTGCCAAGGCCTCGATTTCCTCTTCCGGCAGTCGGTCGATCTGGTTGAAAACGAGCAGTTCGGGTTTCTGATCGAGGCCCAAGTCGCCGAGTACGTCGTGCACAGCTCGAATTCGCCGATCGATGTCCGGACTGGCGGCGTCGACGACGTGAAGCAGGAGACTCGCATCTCGCAGTTCTTCGAGGGTCGCGTGGAAGGCGGCAATCAGATCTTCGGGCAGATCGCGGATGAAGCCAACGGTGTCGGTGATGATGACCTCCCGTTCACGCGGGAAACGGAGTCGCCGCGAAACCGGGTCCAATGTCGCGAACATCTTGTCTTCGATATGCACTTCGCTCTGGGTGAGTGCGCGCAGTAGCGTGCTCTTCCCGGCATTCGTGTAACCGACGATCGAGAGGACCGGCACGCCGCGACGATCGCGTCTGCGCCGACGCCCCTCGCGTTGTTTCGTGAGCCGTTTCGATTCTCGTTCGAGCCGGGTGATGCGATCACGTACGCGACGTCGGTCACTTTCGAGCTTCGTCTCGCCGGGGCCGCGTCCACCGATTCCGCCGGCGAGTCGTGAGAGTGACAGGTCGGCGCGTTGGGCGAGGCGGGGCATGCGGTAGCGAAGCTGGGCGAGTTCGACCTGAAGCTTGCCGTCTCCGGAGGTGGCCCTCTGGGCGAAAATGTCGAGGATCAGCTGCGTTCGATCGATGACGCGTAGTTCCATGCGTTCCGAGAGCGTGCGAGCCTGTGCGGGTGAGATGTCCTGATCGAAAATGACGAGGTCGATATCGTTCTGGAAGCATCGGATCACGAGGTCCGAGAGCTTGCCTGCGCCGAGCACTGTACGAGGATCCACCTTGGGCCGTGCCTGCGTGATGACCTCGACCACCTCGACGCCCGCTGAGCGGGCCAGCTCGCGGAGTTCGTCGACATGCATCTCGAGCGTTTCGCGGTCACGACCCGCGGTCACCGAGACCAGGATGGCGCGTTCGCCTGGGCCGACATCTCGGGTTGCGGTGGCTCGGGCGAGGTCATTTTCGAGATCGCGAATCCAGGCGCTGAAGTCGAAGTCGAACTCGGCAGGGTGACAGGGCGGGAGATTCTCCGTCGATCGGCCGTCGTCATTGGCGGGACAGAGCGAGGCCGCATGGGCGAGTCCGGGAAGGCCATTCTCCCCTACAGCAATCGACACGACCGCGTCGAGCCGCAGGAGGGCGAGATCGGTCAGATCGTCTCGCGTGAGCCCCTCGCTGGCGAGATGGGTATGGATCAGGCGGAGGCCGCGGAGCCGGCCGCGGCCGGCGCGCAGGCGACCCCAATCGGGTAGCTCGGTGCCTGACGGGCTACCGACCATCACGTGTTGGACGTTGCCGCTGCGGTCGATCAGGACACCGACCTGGCGACGAATCTCAGCCGAGAGTTCGGTCATTGCGCGAGCGAGGTCGTTCGTGACGAGGCGGTCTGCCTTGAGACGTCGTCGACCGAGCCGCTCGAGGGCTTTCGTCTGGCTCGCCTTGAGACCGCTGGTATTGCCGTGGACTTGGATCGAGATGGGTTTACTCCGCGAAACTCGCAGGGGTGCGACGCGTTCGATGCGAGGGTAGGGGAGCCGGCTGCTAGCGGACAGGCGAACCGGACGAATCCCAGCCTGAATGCCCCCGAGGGTGAAATCGAAGACTTGATTCGGCTTCGAGCTGTGGGGAGCGCGCAGCGGAGGCCCCGATCGCTCATTCGCCATACTCTCCGAGATTCCGGTGCGTTGCGCGATAGGCGCGAGCGCGGGATGGCAGCAAGATGGGTCGCCCGTCGGCCGATCAGAACGGCGAGAATTCCGGCATCCTTTTCGCCGCCGCGGGTCACTCACAAACGCGGGCGGACGGTGTCTGAAACCTGGATTTTCTGAGACGGATGACGAGAGGAAGATTGAATTGAGCGATACCGCCGTGATCGTGCTGGCCGCAGGGCAAGGTACTCGTATGAAATCGCGCCGCGCGAAGGTGCTGCACGAAATCTGTGGCGTGCCCATGCTCGGTCATGTGTTGCGCAATGCGAAGGCACTTTCTCCCTCCCGACTGATTGTGGTGATCGGTCGGGACGCCGATGAAGTGCGATCGCGTTTCGATGATGACGTCGAGTTCGTCGTGCAAGAGAAGCAGCTCGGTACGGGTCATGCGGTGATCGTGGCCGAGCCGACATTGGGCTCCGTGAAGGGCGACGTACTGGTTCTCTACGGAGATACCCCGCTGCTTCGTCCGGAGACGATCGAGAGCATGCGCGCCGTGAAGCACGAGCGTGGTGCGGACCTGGTGATCCTGACAGCATGCGCGAATAATATTCCGGGGCGCGTTCTGCGCGACGCCGAGGGGCGAGTCGCGAGGATCATCGAAGCTTCCGATGCCTCGTCGGCTGAACTCGAGATCGAGGAACGGAACACGGGCGTCTACCTTTTTGGTGCGGATCTGCTTCGCGAGGGTCTGGCTTCTCTCGAGCCCGAGAACGAGCAGGGCGAACTCTATCTGACGGATGTTGTTGCGTACGCAGTCGACAAGGGCCTGCGCGTCGAAGCGCTGGAAATCCAGGACGCCGACGAATGTCTGGGGATCAACACGCGCAAAGAACTCGCGGACGCGGCTCGCGTCATGCGACGTCGCATCGTCGAACGACTGATGGACGAAGGGGTTAGTTTCGTCGATCCGGACGCGGTCTATATCGATGCGGATGTGCGAATCGGGCGCGACTCGGTCATAGAGCCGGGTGTCGTGATTTCGGGTGGCTGCGTGCTTGGCGAGGGTGTCCACATCAAAGCGGGTTGCGTGATCGAGGACAGCCGTATTGCTGCAGATGTCACGATCGGGCCCTCTGCCCATCTCAGGCCGGGCAATGAGATCGACGAGGGTGTGAAGATCGGTAATTTCGTAGAGCTGAAGAATTCGAAGCTCGGGTCTGGAACCAAGGCCGCCCACCTCGGCTATATCGGCGATGCTGACGTGGGCGCGGGCGTGAACTTCAGTTGCGGTGCGATCGTCGTGAACTACGACGGTTTTCAGAAAACACGAAGTACGATCGGGGATGGCGCATTCATAGGCTGTAACGCGAATCTCGTCTCGCCGGTCGAAATCGAGCCGAACGCGTTTGTTGCGGCGGGTTCGACGATTACCGAGAACGTTCCCGAGGACGCCCTTGCGATTGCCCGGGACCGTCAGAGAAATATCGAGGGTTGGGTTGCCCGCCGTGAGAATCGATCTTCGACGAAATCGAGGTCGGCGAAACCAATCCCGGTGAAAGGGGATTCGGGAACCGATCCGGTCAGCGGAGTGTCCCCCACGAGTCAGACGGGATCGAAGACCGGGACACTCGCATCGAAGAAGAAGTCGGCCAGAAAAATAGCCGCACGCAAAACGGATTAGAAGCGCTCGCGGGATTGGCGTGTTGCGCCATTCGCTGAGTCGTATTCGGGAGTAGCAATATGTGTGGAATCGTGGGTTATGTTGGACGTGAACCGCGTGCGGCGGATGTCCTGGTCGACGGTCTTCGCCGATTGGAATATCGCGGATACGACTCTGCCGGGGTGGCGATCCTGCAAGGCGATGTGCTCGAGGTTCGTCGTGCCAAGGGGAAGCTGATCAATCTCGAAGGCAATCTTCGAGAGCGTCCGCTCCAGGGCCGACTCGGCATTGGCCACACCCGATGGGCGACACACGGAAAGCCGTCCGAACGAAACGCGCATCCACACCGCGCAGGTTCGGTCGTGATCGTCCACAACGGAATCATTGAAAACTATCGTCAGCTGCGGGCTGATCTGGAGGCCGGTGGTGCTGAAATTCAGTCCGATACCGACACCGAGCTGATCGCGCACCTGATCGACGATCGCGTGAAGCAAGGGCGGGATCTCTTGACCGCGGTGCGCGAGGCATGTCGGCAGCTCACCGGTTCCTATGCTCTGGGTGCCATCTGTGAGAACGAGCCGAACCTGCTCGTGACCGCGAAGAACGGGGGTAGCCCGATCATCGTGGGACAGGGAGAAAAGGAATCCTTTCTGGCCAGCGATATTCCCGCTGTGCTTCCCCATACCCGCGACATCATTTCCCTGCACGATGGCGATTTCGCTGTGCTGGGCGAAGACGGTATTCAAATCGTCGACATCGAAGGGCGTCCGATCGATCGCGAGTTCCAGATCATCCAGTGGGACCCGGTTTCCGCCGAGAAGGGCGGTTTCGATCATTTCATGCAAAAGGAGATTTTCGAGCAGCCCCGCGCGATCACGGACACGATCGGTACTCGAGTGAACGAGGCGGAGCAGGACGTTGATCTCGACGGGATCGAGTTTACGCGCAAAGAGCTCGATGGGCTCCAGGGTGTGACTCTGGTCGCCTGCGGCACATCCTATTACGCTTCCCTGCTGGGCAAGTACATGATCGAGCAGCTGGCGGGAATCCCCGTTGAAGTCGATCTCGCAAGCGAGTTTCGATACCGGAAACCAATCGTCGGCGCGAAGAGAATCGTGATTCCCGTCTCGCAGTCGGGGGAGACCGCAGACACCCTGGCGGCGGTCGCGGAAGCGAAGGATCAAGGTGCGCGGGTGCTTGCGATCTGCAACGTGCGCGATTCGACGATCGCCCGAGCGAGCGATGACGTTCTGTACACCCACGCCGGACCCGAAATCGGGGTTGCCTCCACGAAGGCATTCGTGACCCAGGCGGTCGCACTCTATCTCATTGCGCTGAAGCTCGGGATCGTCCGCGGCCTGCTTTCGAAGGACCAGATCCGGACACGCCTGCATGATCTGATGCGCCTTCCGCGGATGGTCGAGGGGGTCCTCGAACTCGATGGCGATATCCAGCAGATCGCGCGGCACTACTTCAAGGCGCAGGATTTCCTCTTCCTGGGTCGCGGCATCATGTTTCCGATCGCGCTCGAGGGTGCCCTCAAGCTGAAGGAGATCTCGTATATCCATGCTGAAGGCTACGCAGCGGGCGAAATGAAGCACGGCCCGATCGCGCTGATCGACGAAAATATGCCGGTGGTCGTGATCGCGACGAAGGGGGAGCTACACGACAAGCTCGTCTCGAATCTCGAACAGGTTCGGGCCCGAGACGGTCAGGTCATCGCGATCGCGTCGAAGGGCGATCTCGAGATCGCCGAGAAAGCGAACGAGGTCCTGGAGGTAGAAGACCTCGGGGAATTCTTGACCTCGATCCTCGTCGTGGTGCCACTCCAGCTCCTCGCTTACCACATCGCGACGCTGAAGGGCACGGACGTGGATCAGCCGCGGAACCTCGCCAAGAGCGTGACCGTCGAGTAAGTTCGCAGGATCGCTCCCCCAGCGAACCGGACGTTCCCGTACGCCCGATCAAGTCCGAACCGTTCACGACCCCTTCGGTCGCGTGCGATCGACTCCTGGATGACTCGTGGATAACCTGAACCAGAATACGCTCGCCGACTCGATTTTCGAAGGCCTCAATACCGAACAGCGCGAAGCGGTCGAGACGACTGAAGGGCCGTTGCTCGTCCTGGCCGGTGCTGGCAGCGGAAAGACCCGCGTGTTGACCTCGCGGATCGCCTATCTGATTGGTGTTTGCGGTATTCCCGCAGACCAGATCCTCGCCGTCACCTTCACGAACAAGGCTGCGGGCGAGATGAAGGAGCGGGTCGAAAAGCTTCTCGGACCCCAGGCGGGCGAAATCTCGATCGGTACGTTCCATTCGATCGGTGTGCGAATCCTGCGTCGAGATATCGGCCACCTCGCGCGCAGTCGGGGTTTTGTCATCTACGACGATTCTGATTCGATCGGGGTCATCAAGGAGGTCCTCAAGCGCGAGGGTCTCGATCCCAAGGTGCATGAGCCCCGCCGGATTCGATGGCAGATCGATCAATGGAAGAATGCAGGCCTACTGCCGCCAGCGGCCGCGGAGCGCGCCCACGATCTAGACGAGGAGCTGGCGGCGAAGCTCTATGCGAAATATCAACAGAAGCTCGCAGACGCGGAGGCACTCGATTTCGGCGATCTACTTCTCTTGACCGCCGAGCTCTTCCGAAAGCATCCACGAGTGCTCGAATATTATCAGCGGAAATATTCCTACGTCCTCGTAGACGAATATCAGGACACCAACGGCGTTCAATACGGGATAGTGGGCCAGCTAGCAGCGGGCCACAGGAATCTCTGTGTGGTAGGGGATCCCGACCAGTCGATCTATGCGTGGCGCGGCGCGGATCTTCGAAACATTCTCGATTTCGAACAGGACTACCCAGACGCAAAGGTGATCAAGCTCGAGAAGAACTACCGATCGACCCAACCGATTTTGTCCGGTGCCAGCGCTGTTATATCGAATAACGTTGAACGCAAGGAGAAGAGCCTCTTTACGGATCGCGAGGGCGGTTCGGCGATCCGCTACTTCGAAGCAGAGAACGACCGGGAAGAAGCGCAATTCGTCGTTCGCAATATTCTCGTTTCAAATCGCAATGAAGACGTTCCTTTCGGCAATCAGGCGATTCTCTACCGAACCAATGCTCAATCGCGAGTCTTCGAAGAAGAGCTGCTGAAATACGATGTGCCCTATACGATCGTTGGTGGCCATCGATTTTATGATCGTGCCGAGATCAAGGACGTGATGTCCTACCTGCGTCTGCTGGTGAATCCGCGTGACGACCAGGCACTCCGACGAATCGTGAACAAGCCGACCCGCGGCATCGGAAAGACCAGCTTCGAGCGGGTGGAGAGCCTGGCGGCAGCAAGGGGAATTCCGCTTCTCGAGGCGATGCGTGTCGCCGTGGAGACGAAGGAGGCCGGTCGCGCAGCGGGAAAAATGGCCGCGTTCCTCGACATGATGGATGCATTCGCGAATCTTCGTGCTGGGTTTTCGCTCGACGATCTGATTGCTCGTGTGTTGGCCGAGACGGGCTACCTGCGCGCGCTCGAAAAGGAAGATACGCCCGAGGCGGAAGCTCGCCGCGACAATCTCCGTGAACTCATTGCGAGTGCGCGAGATTTTCATGTGGCAAACGAAGACGAGCTCGCCGACGAGGAGCGAACTGAACTCGAACTCTATCTGGATCAGGTCGCGTTGATCTCGGATCTCGATAGCTACGAGGATCGGCATGACCGCGTCTCGCTGATGACGGTCCACTCGGCAAAGGGACTCGAATTTCCGATCGTCTTTCTCGTTGGGATGGAGGAACGAATCTTCCCTCATGCATCGTCGAGTCGAGACGAGGCCGGCCTCGAGGAGGAGCGTAGACTCTGCTACGTCGCGATGACCCGTGCCATGGAGCATCTGTTTCTGACTTGCGCTGCAGAGCGCTTCCGCTTCGGGGATCGCACCTACCAGACGCCGAGTCGATTCTTGCAGGAGATTCCGGACGAGTTGATCGAAACGCTCGGAACGGCGACGCGTGGTGCACGATCCCGATCGGGTGCTTCCAGCAGGTCGACGGAGAGTTCGCGATTCGACTATTCGTACGGTCAGCAGGACGCCGAAGAATCTGGCGGAGTGAGCGTCGGGACTCGTGTGCGTCATCCGGTGTTTGGTCGCGGTGAGGTGCTCGCCTTGCTCGGGACGGATCTCAACCAGAAGCTACGAATCAAATTCGAACGCGCGGGCGTGAAGACGGTGATGGTGCGATTCGCCAATCTCGAGCTCGCCTAGTCCTGCACTCCGCCGATGAACTCCAGGTCAAAACGAGGTCGATATGAAGGTTCGAACCGAAGCTCGCGACAATCTCTGGATCGTCACGATCACCCGCCCCGAAGTTCGCAATTGCGTCGACCGCGAAACCGCCGAAGCGCTGGCCGACGCGTTTCGCGCTTTCGACGAAAATGATGATCTTCGGGTGGCGATTCTGCAGGGGCAGAACGGTTCGTTTTGTGCGGGAGCCGACCTCAAGGCCGTGAGCGAGGCGGATTCGACGGAATCCAATCGGGTCCGAGAAGAGGGCGACGGGCCAATGGGTCCGACGCGAATGCTGCTGAGCAAGCCCGTGATTGCGGCCGTCGAGGGCTATGCGGTCGCCGGGGGGTTGGAGCTCGCAGTCTGGTGTGATCTCCGAGTCGCCGCGCGTGATGCGGTATTTGGTGTCTATTGTCGTCGATGGGGCGTGCCTCTCATCGATGGTGGAACGATTCGACTTCCTCGGCTGATCGGCCAGAGCCACGCGATGGACATGATCTTGACAGGACGCGGGGTTTCGGGCGAAGAGGCCGTCGCGATGGGTCTAGTCAATCGAGTGGTCGAGCCGGGCATGGCCCTCGACGCAGCCATTGAACTCGCGGATTCGATCGCGAAATTTCCCCAGCGTTGTATGCGATCTGATCGCTTGTCTTCAATGACGCAGTGGAGTGCCAGCCTCGACGACGCCCTACGAGAAGAGACGCGTCTCGGCCTGGAAGTCATCCGGTCCGGCGAAACGCAACAGGGTGCAAAGCTTTTTGCGAGCGGCTCCGGCCGTCACGGCGCGTTCGACTGACTGCGCATGGTTCGTTAGCGCACGATTTCTCCGGCATTCACCAATAGCGTTTCGCCCGTAATCATTCGCGCATAGTCTGAACAGAAGAAAATGCACGCGTTGGCAACATCGTCATCTTTCGGGATCTCGCCAAGGGGCATGTTCCTGGTGATTCCCGCGATGACGTCTTCTTCGGAAATCGCGCGTCGTTTTGCGTCGGCTCGGACGAAGGCCTGTACGGGCGGCCCCCACATCCAGGTCGGGATGACCATGTTGACGCGAATCTTCGATGGGCCGAGTTCCTGGACCATGTGATACATCGCGGAAAGCAGACCGCCCTTCGAGGAGGCGTAGGCGAGCTGCGGTGCGATCGAAGGGTGCCACATCGATTGGGATCCGATCAGTACGATCGATCCGCCTCCGGCTTTCTTCATGTGTGGAACGGCTGCGCGCGCGATTTGAACCGCCCCGGCGACGTTGACCGCGACCGCTTTGCCGATGTCTTCGGCAGACGTCGATTCGAGAGTGCCGAAGAGGGTATCGAGGGCTGCAACCTGGATGGTCGCATCCACGGCCCCGAAACGATCGGCTGCCGCCGACATCAGCGCGCTGCATTCGTCTTCGTTGCGAACGTCCGTCGCAACCGCAAGAACGCGTTCCCCGCTGTGATCCAATTCCTTGGCATGCTCCGACAATGCTTCAGCGCGACGAGCGGCGAGGACGACGTTTGCGCCGTCGCGAAGAGCCGCTTCAGCGACTTCACGACCGAGGCCCGGTCCGACTCCACAAACGACGACGGTCTTTCCCTGGACGAGCATGAGATTCTCCTGTGTATGAAATCCAGATTTCGGATTTGTGGACTATGCGTTTCGATCTCGAGCATCGGGTGGCCCCTTCAGCTCGACCGTATTGCCGTCTGGATCCTTCAAATAGATCGAGGGTCCAAATCCTTCTGCGCCGTAGAGTCGTTTTGTCTCGTCTGCTTCGACACCGAAACGCGCCAGGTGTGCGCGAATCGCGGTCTCATCGAACTCCGAAAGGGCCAGGGCGAAGTGGTCCATATTGCGTGCAGTCTGGATCGGCTCTCCGCCACCCGCTCTTCCGATCGGGGAGTCGGTGTCGACCAGGTCGACCAGGCTGTCGCCCGCTCGAAGTTGTACGAGTCCAAGCTCGTCCAGACGACGCTCGACTGGACACCCGAGCACGTCTCGGTAGAACGCGATCGATCGTTCCAGATCGGTGACGCGGATGACGACGTGATCGAGGCCCTTCGGTTGGATGGCGTTCAAGCGACGGTCCTTGCGCATTCGGGTTGAACACGGTCGTGAGATTCGTCAGGAGCCCTGGATCCGAGCAAGCTCCGCGCGCGCCGCTTCGATCTCCGGGAAGTCCGGGCCCTCGACGAGTTCATTGAATAGTCCTTGCGCCTCGTTTGTATGGCCGGCTTCGGATAGGGAGAGGCCAAGTCTGTAGCGCACGGTCGGGAGGTTAGCGTCGGATTCGAGAGCGGTGCGATAGCTCTTGATCGCGTCGTCGTATTCTCCGCGCTGGTGCCGAACCCAGCCCAGAGTCGTGAGGGTGTTGCTCGAGCGATCCTGACGGGCCGCGATCTGCGCGAGACGGAGAGCACGTTCGAGATCCAGCCGATCGCTTGCAAGAATCCACGCAAGATCGTTCGCAGCGGGTCCAAGCAGGGGCTGGCGCGCAAGGCTCTCTTCGAGTCGTGAAATCGCGCCGGCCGTGTCACCCATTTCGCGCGCTACGGATGCCGCGCTGTAGGGATAATTTGCGTTGGCCGGTGCGGCGTCGGTCGCAGCGTCCAATGCGGCGAGCGCGACTGCGTGATCCCCTCCTTTGAGTGCGAGGAACGCTCTCATCTCGAGCGCCGGTGTGAATCTCGGATCGATCTCGAGTGCACGGTCTGTCGAGCTGGCAGCTTCCTCGATCCGCGAGAGATGAGACAACACGCGAGCGCGTAGATCGTGTATGTCGGCAGCAGTATCATCGCGCGCGATGGCGGTATTGATGAGTTCGAGTGCCTCAGCTGCACGATCGAGTGAGTTCAGATCGTTTGCGAGCGAGCGCAGGATCGGTTCATTCTTCGGATCCGAGAGGTCGCGGCGGCTTGCGAAGACGACTTCACTCGAAGCCTTTGCGCCATGTTGTTTGCGCTCGATCGCAGCCGTTTCGACGATCACAGCGGGCGCCGTTGGATCCGCTTCGCGCAGCGCGTCAGCGACCCGGGTCGCATCATCGACTCGGTTGAGTTTGAGCGCCGAGCGGATTGCGATGTGGTAGGGCGTGGGATCGAGATAGGGGCGTTGCGCGATCTGGTACCGGGCGATCGTCCAGGCGGACGGGTAG
>CBFDDD010000065.1:0-26906 GCA_965603475.1 uncultured Myxococcales bacterium | reverse complement strand
GAAGGTCGCTTTGTAGACCATCAGGTCTTCGGCGCTCAGGATGTGGATTGGATCCCCATAGAAATCGACTGCTCGGCGACGTTCCATCGAGCTCTGATGAAGTGCGTCGTAGGCAAAGAAGAGATCAACGGGTGTCGCGTCCCAGAAAATTCGAACCTGCTCGTCCCGCTCGATCAAGACGAGAAGACCCGGGTTCGAAACCTCCGCTCCGAGCGATCCAAGGCTATCGAGCACCCCCTGTGCCTCGCTGGCCGAGACGAAGACGTTCAAATCAATATCATGCGTCGCGCGAATTGGACCGTAGTAGGCGAGCGCCTGGGCACCGCCGAAGGCATGTGGAATCGCCGCGGCGCCGAATGCTCGCTCGATCGCCACGATCTGTTCGTCGAGCAACATCGTCAAATCCTCAGGACGGCTCGACGATCGAGCTGAAGCGTGGAAAGGGCTTCGCCGGTGCGGGTCGGAGTGCGGCTCGAGAGTGCGCTACACGACTCGCCGTACGCGACAGACCACGCAGCGCACGGCCGCGAGCAGATTCGGTCTGCCCGACCCAGTCGACGACATCCTCGAGATGGCTGGGGACCTCGCGTGCCTCCATGGACACCAGCGCCTCGCGAAGCAAGCCGACGACGACGGGATCGAGCCGACCTCCACGCCGGAGAAAGCCGAGCAGCGTGTGTGAGCCGGTTTCATGACGCGTCTCTGCGATCGGGATACCGCGAGCGCGAGCACGCCGGAGGACAGCCTCTCGATCGAAGGGTCGGCGCGCGGATTCCGCTGCACGATCCAGCACTTCGGGAGTCAAGATTCGCCGAAAGCGAGTGAGGGCTCTCTGTCTTGGCCCGGCTTCGGACGATTCACACTCGCGAATCTCATACGCTTCGCCCTGCCGTCGAATCGATGCCACGAATCTACTCCCTTCAGGCTGTCGAGGCGGATCGCCATCGGTGACTCGCATCGTGCGGAGTGTCGATCGCTCTAGTACTAAAGAGTACTGTATCGGCGTTCACGGTCCAGACCTTACCCCTCGGGTGTGGTTCGACGGTGAAAGCGCAATCAAGCGGTCCCCTCGCCTTTTGACATGTCCACTATCGTCCGCTGATGCCCCGAATCCCATTTCGCGCTGTTCTCGTGATTCTTTTCCTGGCCGCCGTTTCCGGTTGTGTGCATCGCCTGACGGGGCCGATTCATTCGGCGGACGGACCGCCCTGGGTTGCAGAAGGAGCCTCAGGCGAAGCCCCCGAAATCGAGATTCGTCACCGCGTCGTGATGATAGGCGACACCGGATATTTCCTCGAAGAAGACCCCACGCTGGAAGCACTCGATCAATGGGCGTCCTCGGTCGAATCGAGCAGCGTGATCTTTCTCGGCGACAACATCTACAACGAAGGACTCACGGACGACGATCGCGAACACGGCGAAAACATCCTCGGCCAACAGCTGGAAGCGACTCTCGCACGGAAGATCTTCATCCCTGGCAATCATGACTGGGGACTGATGCCCAGGGACATGAACGCGAACGCGATTCGCAACCAGCAGGCCTTCGTCGACGACTGGCCCGCAGGCCAGGCCGAGTTCATCCCCAAGGAAGGTTGTATGGGCCCCATGAGCCGAACCCTCCTGAAAGGCAGCGACCGCCAGGCGGCAGTGGTCTTCATCGCGCTCGACCCGACGCCCTGGATCAACGACAGATTGCGAAACGACTGCCCGACGCCCCAGACCCATGACGAATTTCTCGCCGCACTCGATTCACTGCTCGAGCAACACAAAGACGATCTCGTCATCGTTGCTTCACACTATCCGATGCTGACGGGCGGGCCGCACGGGGGACTCACCTATGGATTCCTTGCAGACATGATCGTGACGCCGTTGGGTTGGATGATGGGCGGACTCCTCAATACCTACGAGGCTGGCTATGCCGACTGGATCGAGCAGGCACAGGCCGTTCTGCGACGAAACCCGCCGGTGATCTATGCAGCCGGCCACGACCACAGCCTTCAAGTACTCGACTCGGGTGACGTGGCGGGGATCTATGTCGTGAGCGGGGCGGGGTCAGCGGAGCGCGTCTCGACCGTGACGAATCTACCCGAATCACATTTTGCGCATGCAGCGCCGGGCTTCGTCGTCGTCGATGTCGGGTTACGGGAGGGACGCGACGTCGTCGTCCTTCGCGTGGTCGAGCAGGGTCTTCCGGATCCGGTCTTCGAGATGGAACTCGACTAGCGCTTTTCAGGCCGTGTCCGTCGATCAGCCGACCCTGCGCAGTGTATTCGAATCGCGATGATGAAAGACGTCCGAACGGTCCTTGAGAAGGAGCTGCGTATCCTCTTCATATCGAAATACGTCCGCGTCCTCGATCGTCACGGCCAGCTCGTATCGCACCGTCTTGAACTCTCGATCGAGAAAACGATTCGACGAGATTCCATAAGTTTCGGAGCCCACCTCCGCCGTCAATGCAAATCGGCGATCCTCGGGCCCCGCGTCGCCTCCCGCCAACACCGTCACGCCCCGCGGAACGAGGAAGCAGCGCATCACCTGCCCTTCTGCGCCGTCCCAGAGCCAATATCCGAGCTCTTCGTGAAAGGGTTCCTTCTCACCGATGGGATAGGCCGTCGTTGAATAGCGAAGTCCGTGGAGTATCTGCTCGTGGTTGTCGACAGGCCCAATCGGGTCGAAGACCATCCGTTCACGATACGATGTCTGCATCATTCCCCTCGATGCGGAGGGGGCCTCGTCGATTCCCTGATCGCCTTCCCAGATACCTGCGAGCGGGGCGAGTGGTCCGAGATTTCTAGCGATCGCTTCGTCGGTCATGGGTTGTTGTCTCTCCCCTATCGTATTGCAGTGAAGTGCCGCGCGGCTGTAAGGGGCCGATGATTCTAGGACGTCGGCTTGAAGGCGATGAGCCCTCCGCCATCGAGTACCCAGGTCTGACCTGTTATCCAGCGACTCGTTTCCGCGCCGAGAAAGAGCGCAGCCCCCGCGACATCTTCGACTTCACCCAGTCGTTCGAGCGGATACGCCTTCGCGACCTCGTCGCCCTTGCCATCCTCCCAGAGCGCCTTCGCGAAATCCGTCTTGACCAGACCGGGTGCGAGCGCATTCACGCGCACGCCGGGCGAAAGCTCCGCCGCCAGCTGTTTTGTCATATGGATCAAGGCCGCTTTGGTGATGTCGTAGACCCCAAGGATCGGACTCGTGCCGTACCCGCCGACACTCGCGATATTGATCACTGCGCCGCCGTTTTGCTTCATCCAACGCTCCCAGACACGCTGGGTCCAGAAGAGCGGCGCGGTGAGATTCGTGGAGAAGGTCTTGTCCCAGCGAGCCCGGTCGATTCGGATGATCGGACCGGCATACGGATTCGTGGCGGCATTGTTGACCAGAATGTCCACCCGGCCGAGGCGGTCCATCGTCGCTTCGATGACTCGCTCGGTATCCTCGTCGTTGCCGATATGGCCCGCCTCGAAATACGCT
The DNA here is from genome assembly GCA_965603475.1 of uncultured Myxococcales bacterium. GTDB lineage: Bacteria > Myxococcota_A > UBA9160 > UBA9160 > UBA4427 > UBA4427. Next base: position 23,429 of record CBFDDD010000065.1, on the reverse strand, counting down.
CCTTCGCCTATCTCCTTCGCAGCGGCCTCGCAGGCCTCCACTTTCCGTGAGGTCAGCATCACCTGTGCACCGGCTTGAACGAAGGTTTGTGCGATCGCTTTACCGATTCCGCGCGAGCCACCGGTCACCAATGCAACTTTTCCGTCGAGTCGAATTTCCATGGCGCGGGATCTTAGCCAGCCAGCGGGGCAACTGCCCGCAGAAGCGCGATGCATGATCCGGGCGGATGGAGGGAAGCCCTTGAAAGTCGTAGTATTGGACTTCGCAGTCTTTCAGGATCAAGCAGGCCAGGCCAGACGACTCCGGCCTTTCCCGCAGCGATTCCCAGATGCGCAGGCTCCGCCTGGCCGACGGGCCAGATGAGGTCCATCGACGAAAGGTCGAGCGAGGCGGTGCGCCGCGCTAGGAGATTTCGATTTGAGCGACGTGCCCCCGAGCGGCGGCAAGGCGAGTAAGCGAGAGACCCGGAGCAAACAGGCGGCCCGAGAGAATCGGTCTGCGTGGGCCCCGATTCAAGCTGAATTGCAGAGCCGGCGAGACCGCATGACGGCGATGGGCGGCGCCGATCGCGTCAAGAAATATCTGCACGATCGCGGCAAGCTCGACGCCCGCCAGCGCCTGACGGCTCTGTTTGACCCGGATACGTTTCGCGAGATCGGGCAGCTGGTCGGCACCGTCTCTGGTGTTCCTGCGGAAGGCTTTGTCTGCGGAAGCGGCAAGATCAATGGCCGGACGGTCTTCGCAGGTGCCGAAGATTTCAGTGTGCTCGGCGGTTCGATCGGGGCGGGTGGAACGGCCAAGCGTTTTCGCATCGCCGAACTGGCTCTGCAGGAACGCGCCCCACTCGTCATGATCCTCGAGGGTGCCGGCCACCGTCTGACGGAGACGGAGGGGATGGGTCGTACGCCAAACGATCTGCTTGCCCTGGCCGATCTTTCGGGCCATGTACCGATGGTGTGCGTTGTCCTCGGGCCGTCGGCTGGGCATGGCGCCCTCGCAGCGCCGCTTTCGGACTTCGTCATCATGAGCGAAGCCGCGTCCATGTTCACGGGTGGTCCTCCGCTCGTGAAGGCTGCCACTGGCGAAGACATCACGAAGGAAGAATTGGGGGGCGCTCGAATCTGTGCCGAGATCGCGGGATCCGCGCATAATGTCACTTCTGACGATACGAGCGCGCTGGCTCTTGCGCGCCGATATCTGTCGTATTTCCCTCAGCGAAGCGGTGCAGCACTGCCAATCGGTCGAGGCGGCGACGTCGAGCCTCGGCCCCTGGACGATCTTGTCGAGGTGATTCCACCGGATGATCGCAAGCCCTATGACATCCACGATGTCATCACTCGCCTCGTCGATAGCGATTCATTTCTCGAGATCCAGCCCGGGTTCGGTCGTGCGATCGTCGTGGGACTGGCATTCCTCGGAGGACGGGCAATTGGGATCGTGGCCAACAATCCGGCACGCTATGCGGGTGCCGTCGACAGCGACGCGGCCATCAAAGCCACAGATTTCATCGAATTATTGGGACAATTCGGTCACCCCGTCGTGTTCCTCGCCGATAATCCCGGGGTGATGGCGGGCAGCAAGGCTGAACGCAGTGGGATTCTCAAGTGGGGCGGAAAAATGTTTCGCGCCGAGAGGCGTCTCGAGAACGCCAAGATTCATGTCACGTTGCGCAAGGCGTTCGGATTTGGTGCCGTCACGATGGCCCAGAACCCTTTTGACAAGCAGACGCTCTGCCTGTCGCTGCCGGGTGTCACAATGGGGTCCATGCCGGCGGAAAGCGGAGGGCGCTCTGCAAAGCTGGACGCCGAGGCGCAAGCCCGGGCCGAGGAGGCGCAGACCTCCGGCCCCTACAAGATGGCCCACCACCTGGTCTACGACGACATCATCGATCCGAGCGAACTGCGCAATCGAATCCTCGATGGTCTCGAGATGCTCGAACGGGATCAGTCCTTCGCCTGATAGTCCGCGTAGACTTTTTCGAGGAATCCCGCCACTCCGTACACCGCATGGGCGCTCCGTGGCGAATGGAACATCTCGAATGCATGCTGCGCACCATGGAGTTCCACGTGCAGAACCGGCTCGATGCTCTTCTCGCGAAGTGTGGATACGAAAGTGACCGCTTCCTCGGCAAAGACCAGGCTGTCATGACTGCCCTGGACCACAAAGAACGGTGGGGCTTCAGAATGAACGCGCGTGAGGGGCGAGACTGAATCCCAGAGTTCCGGATTCTCCTCGGGCGTGCACTTGAACACAATGGGTCCGAGGAAATCGCTCATCTTGCCCAGGGGTCGATCGTCGGCGCGATCCAGGAAGTCGAATACGCCGTAGAACGGAACACAGCCATCCAGCTTCGTATTCACACCCTCGAAGCCAGGCTGGAAGCGTGGGTCGTTCGGGGTCAGCGCAGCCAGCGAGCAGAGATGACCGCCCGCGGATCCGCCGGTGATGCATAGAAAGTCCGGGTCACCCCCGTACTCCTCGATATGGCTGCGGATCCACGCGATGGCTCGCTTCACATCGATGATGTGATCGGGCATCGTGGCCTTCGGGCTCAACCTGTAGTTGGCCGTGACGCAGATCCAGCCGCGCGAAGCGAGATGGGTCATCAGGGGTTTTGCCTGCTCTCGCTTGTCTCCGATGATCCATCCGCCGCCATGGACCTGCAGCAGAACCGGGCGTCGATCCCCTTTTTGCGCCGCCTTCGGGAGCACGATGTCGAGAAGGTTCCGGCCCCCCTTGTCCCCTGGAAGTGACTCGCCATATTCAATGTTGCGAATCGTCTTGACATCAGGATGTTTGAAACCAAAGGGCTTCCAGAGTCCGTGAAACGGAGAAACCTCCTGCTCGACGACAACCCCGACCGATTCGAGCGCGGCTGCGATTTCTTTCCCGGCCCTGAGACCGCGCCGATGCGAGACAATCAGCATTCCCCAGGACACGCACGTGATCGCCAATCCGACCTGCCCCGCTCCGGATTCGAATACGCCGGCACGCCAGAAGCCAACGGTGACCACGGCCTCGAAGAGAATTGTCTGCAATGCGAGCTCACCCCGCAGCCAGCCGATGAAGAACGTCGGAATCGTCAATTGAGGAAACAGCCGCACACGAAACAACGTCATCGCGCTGAAGCTGAGTCCGAAGCAGGCGAGAACGAGGTAGATTGTTGCGAGTGTCATGGCGGGGAACTCTCCTCTGAAGAACCGCTTCGAAGCAAATTGGCAGCCGATTGCGGTTTCTCCGGATCAATGAAATATATCGACTATTTCCGGATTGAGCATGAGGCTCCTAGGCTTCCGGGAAGCGCTCGAAAGGGATTCCGTTGCTTCGTTCACCCCTCGTCCATTTCCTGCTCATTGGCGCCCTGCTCTACGCTTTGCAGAGCACACGGTCTTTGGTTTCTGAACCGATCGTGGTCGAGGTCCTGCGCAGCGAGATATCGGAACGAATCGTCGCGTACCAGTCCCAGACGGGGCGGGAGGCGAGCGCAGCCGAAGCGCGATCGATCGAGAATCAGATCATCGAAGATGCTCTCTGGGTCGAGCAAGCGCGGGCACTCGGCCTTCACAGAACCGATTCGGTCGTACGGCAGCGCCTGGTTCTCAATATGCGTTTCCTCGAAGGCCAGACCGATTCAGCCGAAGAAGAACTTTTCGAGAAGGCGCTCTCACTCGGTATGGACCGGAGTGATACGGTCGTTCAACGCAGGCTCATCGATCGCGTTCAGGCGATGATCCGGGCCGGCGTTCGATCGCGAACGCCCGACGAGGCCGCACTGCGGGCTCACTACGAGAGCACCGCTCCGCGCTGGCGTGAACCTGCCGTTCTCGACTTCAGTCACGTCTATTTTTCACGTGACAAACGGGGTGAGCGGACGGAAATCGATGCGGTCACGCTGCTCCCTGAACTAGCGGAGCAAGGCATCGAGCCCGATGCTGCAGTCGCGTTGGCGGACCCCTTTCTTTCGGGTCATCGCGTTCCCGGAGCCACGCCGAATCGAATCGTCGCTCGCTTCGGGCCAGTCTTCGCGGCGCAGCTCGAAGAAGCGCCGACGCAGAGTTGGGTGGGGCCTATCGAATCTGCCTTTGGTGCACACCTCGTCTGGATTCACGATCGAATCGAGAGCCGAATCTCCGGCTTCGACGAGGTTCGGAAGCGCGTCCATGAAGATTGGATCGCGGCAGAGACACGCAGGGCGCTGCGAGCCCAGGTCGAGCGTCGCCGACAGATCGTGGAGGTGCGCGTGATCGAAGATCAGGAGGCGCCACGCGAAATGATCCCGCGCGGAGCAGGTGTGTGACGTCAAGCGCCGATATGAATCACGATCGTTCGACGTCCCGGCCGGTGCCGATGCTCCCATAGAAAGATGCCCTGCCAGGTCCCGAGGGCGAGACGACCGTCGACGATCGGAATCGAAAGCGACGTCGCAGTCAATGCGGATTTCAGATGGGCTGGCATATCATCGGGGCCCTCCTGTGTATGCGTGTACAGCGGGTCGTTCTCCGGCACGAGGCGAGCCAGCCAACGTTCGAGATCACGTTGTGCCGAGGGATCCGCATTCTCCTGGACGAGAAGACTCGCCGAAGTGTGCTGAATGAAGAGCGTGCAGAGACCCTCGGAGCGGCCTCCTCGCACTACTCGCACTACGGCCTCGGCCACCGACTCCGTGACTTCGAAGAGTCCCTGCCCCTTCGGCTCGACCTGAATTCGGTCGATCATTTTGCATCGAACCGTGCAGTGCGCATGACGTCGAAAGGCTCAGCGAGCATGGACTGCTTCGACGAGCGGCGACGGTGTTCCGACGCTCATCATCCAGAGCTGATGAACCGCTCGCGTCGCTGCGACGTGAAGCATGCGGCGCGCGGCGGGCGTATCGGGGTAGTTCGTCGAGTCCACGTCCAGCACGACGACGTAATCGAACTCGAGACCCTTCACCTGGGTCACCTCGGTGACCTCGATGCCAGCCTTGAAGGGGAATTCGCCATCGCGGATTCGCCGCAGCCGAGGCAATTCGGAGCGTTCGAGGCCCTCGAAATACACGTCGCTGGCGACCGGATTCGGCGTCAGCACAGCGACCGAGGCCATCGGCTCTGCCGCCATCAGGTCGCGCAGGACATCGGACAAGAATGCGACGCAGGCGCCGCGATCCGTCAGTCGGAACAATTCGACCGGCGGGCCGGATCGAGTCGTGATGGTCTCCTCATCTTCCTGGAGATCGCCGAGCAGCGAAGTCGCAAACTGCATCACCTCCAGAGAAGACCGGTAACTGACCTTGAGTGTCTCGATTTCCGCGCCATCGAGTCCGAGCTCGCGAAAGAAGCCCGCCCACGAAGTGAAACCCGAGTGCTCCATCAGATGCTGTTGGGTATCGCCCGCAAGCGTAATGCTCGATTCACGCTGCATGCTGTCCAGCAAGACCCGGACCTCCAACGGCGCGAAATCTTGCACTTCATCGATCACGATGTGGCGGAAGGCGAGCGGACGCCGTGATCGACCCACCAGCTTGCCGATGCGCCGCTGCCAGGCACGAAGGAGCAGCGCATCATCCTCGGGATCGAGTCGCGCGTCTGCGGCGGTATCACCCGCGATGGCCGAGCTGAGTTCGTCGAGTCTTTGTCGATTCCATTCGACGAAGCGATCCAGATCGCGCTCGGAGAACTGCCCCGGCGCGACGTCGGCAAAGACTTCGCCGAGCAGTCTTCGCTGGGTCAGGACACTCGCCCAATCGTCATAGGCCTGCTCGCCATTTCGAGCACCCGGCACACGTGCGACCTGACGCTGAAGCGCCACGTCCATCCCGGAATGCAGCTTCAGACGTTGGATCAGGGCCGGCGTGTCCTCGCGTGCTGTAGCGGGCAGATGAGGAAAACAGCGCCGGCGTTCTTCGTGGACCCATTCTCGGTAGGTCACGATACGGACGCCCTGGAGGCCGAGGGAGGGCAGGACATGCGCGACATAGCGTGCGAGTGCTCGCGAGAAGACGACCACCAGGGTATCGGGTCCATCGATTCGAGCATCATCGAATGCCAGATAGGCGATTCGATGGAGCGCCACGGTCGTCTTGCCTGAGCCTGCGCTGCCGCGAATGACGAGATAACCATTGGCGGGGCGCGTAATCAGATCGAACTGGCTCGGGTCGATCAAGCTCGTGATCTCGGGAAGGTGTTTATCGGCACGAAGGATCTCTCCGTCGTGCCCCTCACCCATTCTGCGTTGCGAGCCGAGATCCTCTTCGCCAAAACGAAGCGCCGCGGCTTCGCCCCCCGCGAGTTTCGGTATCCCCAGGCTTTCCCGGCGCCAACCGGCAGCCTCGTTCAGATCCTTGCGATAGTCGCCTTCCGGAGCCTGGACGCGCTCGAGTACACCATCTCGAATCCGCACCATTCGCCGTGCCACAACGGACCCCTGGCGTTCACGACCGGAAATTTCCTCGTCGAATTCTTCCCCCTGTCGATAGCTGTAGAAAACCTTGGAAATCGGAGCGTCGCGCCAATCGATGATCCGCACGCCCTTCTCGAGACAGGTCGCGCGTCCGAGATAGAGATCGCGGAGTCGACCCTCCTCCTCCAGTCGCAGATGAGCAAAATAGGGCGAGGCCGCGTCCACCTGGATCGACTGCCCGACGCTTTGAAGCTGGTTCAAGATGGCGGATTGATTGTGGTACTGCTCAGTGAGGGCGGAGAGGTCCTTGTTCTCGTCGCCCGACAGCAACCGTTCGCGCAAGCGTTCGAGTTCGCGAATGATCGGAGCCTGACTGGCCGCCTTGGCAGGCGGTATTTTCGCGAGTTGTGCCGTCACCTTCTCGAGTGCGGCCAGCTCCTCGAGCACGATGTCGTCCGGCCGATCGCCCATCCCGTTCCTCTTCCCGTTGAATTTGCGGACCTCTCTTTATACGCGCTTTTTGCAGGGCTGCCCAGACTCTTTCTCGTGGACTGCGAAATTGAAAACGTCGATTTGTTCCGAAACGGCTCGGCGAGTCGAGTCCAGGCTCAGTCGACGCGGATCGGTCCGACCTCGGGCGCGGCTCGACCGATTCGGATGGGCAGCGCGAGTTCGTCCTCGAGTTCATAGCCCCGCCATCCGGCATTGAATCCGGCCGCCTCGACGACCTCCCGAGCGGCGAGATAGGCTTCGAAACTATCAGCCCAGACCTGGAATAGGATCACATCAATCTCCTTCGATCGTGCCGCGAGCCAGGATCGCATCGCCAGATTCTCGGCGAGTCCGGTGTGATCGAGACCCTGGTCAGGGGAACGCCAGACCAGTTCGACACGAACATCGGGTTCGGTTTCCAGCCGCCAGCGAAAGCTCCCCGCGCCCACGTTTCGCTTCCGGAAATAGCGGCTGACCGCCTCGAATTCGTCTGGACGAATGAAACGATCTTTGGTGCTCTCTCCGAGAACACGGCTGATCGCGTTCTGGCCCTGATCGAAGAGTTTTTCGCGATCCGCCAGGTAGATTCGTCCGTTCCGCACGATTATCCAGGATTCTTTGCCCTGCATGATCTTGGGGTCCGGCAAACGGGCAACCATTCGTTTGGGGACTTGTTGAAGACGTGCAATGTGGTCGTCTCGTCGTTCGAGCGCGGCACGTTCTTCCTTCAGTTCGACCTGCGACTTGTCCAGTCGCTCGCGCAGCTCGCTGAGCGAGCGCGAACCGTCCCCCTTCGCGACTGCCTCTATTTCGGATAGCGTCTCCAGCGTTTCTTCGGCCAGCGCGATCGCCTCCTCGACGCTGCCATCCGTTCGTCGAAGAAGTGCGTCGCGGCGCTCGGCGAGGGCCTCTGATTCCGCGGGCATCGAATCTCGCATGCGCGCTTCCCGCGTTCGCAGAATGTCCAGCTCGGCCACTCGCGTCAGTGCATCCCCCAACTGGAGCTGCGTGAGCACAACGACAATGACGAGAATCCCGACGACATTGGAGAGGGTATCGACGAGGGGGTCGAGATTGTCGGGAATGGTTCGGCGAGCCGGCGGCGCCATCGTCAGCCCCCCCCGGTTTCCGCGCGACGCAGCAGGCTCCAGTCCAACTCGCCGTTTCCGGGAAGCGGGAGGCGCGCGACGCGAATACCTGCAGCGGTCGCGACCTGTTGAGCACGAATCATCGTTCCAATCCCGTCGGCTCGAACCAACAACACGAGCAGCGCGCCCGGAACCGCACGAACCCTTCGCAAATAGCGTCCGAAGTCGCCACTCGTCGACAGATCCTCTTTGGCGACGAAATAGCGAAAATCGTCACTCGCGCGATAGGCGGTCGCCCCGCCCTCGTCGCACTCGATGAAGAAGGGTTCCAGGTGACGAGCAAGCCCGGTCGAATCGATCAAGATCGGCAGGGTTTCTCGTCTGCTTTCGAGGACCGCAACCGTTGTTTCGATCGAGTCACGCTCTTCCGCCAATCGACGCTTCTCGTCTTCGATCTCATCGAGTCGCTCTGCAATCGCCTCTCGATCTCGAGCGAATTCGAGTTCCCGCTCGATCGACGAACTCGAGATGCCTGGGGTCATCCCCCGCTCTTCGAGCGCCGCATCGATCTCGGACCAGAGCGCCTCCGCGCGCTCCAGTCGCAGTCTCTCCTCTTCGATTGCCTGGCGGTCCGTCTCGACCAGCTCCTTGGTCTCTGTATAGGCCTTCATCGAAGCATCACTGGCTCCGACGGCGGCGAGGGACATCGCCACCAACAACATGATCAGCGCACCAATCGTGCAAGCCAGCACGCTCATGAAGGGAAAAAGGGAGATCTTGGGTTCGCCGCGGCTTGCCACGCTTAGCCCTCGCGGCGCTCGCTCGTCTGCATCGACGAGACCAGGCGCTGCGCTAGAGCCGCAATCGCGGCCTCGTCGGCTTCGGTCGTCGATTCGTCGCGCAAACGCGGAATCAAATGCTCTGCACAGTAGTCATCGACCTCGCTGATGAATGCTTCTTCTCTGCGTTGAATCGCGCTCGCCGGAAACATGATGAGGATGCTCATGACCAGAGCGAGCAAGGTCGTATCGAACGCCACACCCAGACCGCCGGTCACCAGTCCGATCGATTCCTTCATGCCATCGAGGGACGAGGCTGCGTCGAGGGTCGCCGAGAAGCCAGCCACCGCAGCACCGATTCCAAGCACGGTGCCGATGAACCCGAGGGTCGGGACGGTCCAGACGAACACCCTCACGAGCCCGTAGCTCGCTTCGACCCGCCCCTCATCTGCGCGTGATTCGGTCGCCAGAAATTCGACGAGTTCCACAGCGCGCCGGCGCGACTGGAAGTGCCGGAGCGCCCGCTCCAATCGTCGAGCGAGAAAGCTCTCGGCAATTCTCGTGGGCTCTGCGCGTAGCGCCGCAAGCGCAGGCTCGGTGTCGTCCGGTCCCAGGCGCCCATCGGCCGCCACGGCAATCAAGTTCTGTTCGAGCATCGTCCGCTCGCTCTGCAGGCGCAGCATCTTGGCCCCCAGCAACAAAAGCGCCCAGACGGATATCAGGGTGATCACGTAGGGCACCCAGCCACGGTCGGTGAAGAGCACCGAAAACCCGGTAGCGGGAAGCATGTAGAGCAAGCCATAGAAGAGGCCCGTCGCGGCAAATCCGACCAGTGCGGCAGGCCAACTCGGGATCTCCGCGGGCGCACCTCGACTCTCCCGAGGTCGCTTCGAAGCCAACGCACGCGACGAGAGTCCAAAGGTTGGCGGTGGCGCTGGTTTCTCGGCCTCGAACGGCGGTCTGTCATGATCTGCGACCGACGGGAGCGAGGACCGACCACATTCGCGACAGCGAAGTACGCCGCCCTCCGTGTTCCCGGAGACCTCGACAGATTTGCAATAGGGACAGACTCGAGCCATCGATACAATTTCCTTCCAGCGAACGATCTGCCAGATCTCGACCGCTCGCGATCCAGAGACTAGGACCGAAACGAATTTGGCGCCGCGCCTGCTAGCCTGAAGCGGTATGACGAATCCATCCCCGGCCCTCTCGCGCCGCCTCCTGAGCCGGGTTCTCGGCCTTCCGAATGACGCGTCACCCGAGCAGATCGAGGCAGCCACTCCGCGCCTGCTGATTCAGTTGCTACGACGACTCGCTTCGGCCGACGAAGCCGACGCCAGCGCTCTCCGACAAGAGATTGCCGATCTCGAATCGAGTAGTTCGCATTTCGTCGCTTCTCAGGACGAAGACTTGGCAGATGACGACAAGAGCCGACGTCAGAAGCTCCTCGGGGCGCTACTGGGTGCCGGTCTCACGCTTGCGGTCTTGATCGCCTACGCGGCGGGCTTTCGGGTGGTCAAGCTGGAAAAAGGGGCCGTCGTCGCCGCGCCCGCACAATTGGTTCTCGTCGGCAGGCTGCCAGGCGCGACCTTGCGTGTGCTCGACCCGGACCAAGAGGAACTTCTCTTGAAAGTGCCGGCCGAAGGCGCACAGATCGAGCTGGCCGCCGGCCGATATGCCCTCGATGTCAGTCGCGAGGACTGTCCCGATCATTGGACGCGATCGATCTTATTCGAGGAAGGCGCGACCTATCGCTACGAACCGCTCCTCTGCCTTGGCGAAGGGCAGCTCACGGTTCGCTCGAACGTGTCTCGCGATCGCCTGCAGATCGATGGACTCGAGCTCGGCCCGACGAGGGAGAAGCCGCATCTCCTGGGCGTGGGCGATCACGAAATTCGCGTCGAAAAAGCGGGCTACGCGCCCTTCGTCGGCAAGGTTCGCATCCGCCCCGGCGAAGAATTGACGCTTCGCGCGGAGCTGATCGCAGAATCCGAAGGTGGACCGCCGGTGGGTCGGCCGATGCCTGTCGAGAAGGTTTCGCCCTCGGCTGCTCCGGGCACGGCGGTCGCACCCGAGCCGTCCGCTGCTCAGAACCTCCGCGAAGAGTTTGCTTCCGGGGCGCAGGGCGAGCGTTTATCGCGGGAGGATCTGCTGGAGGGCGAGCTTGAATCCCACTCCTTTACAGAGGGTGGCTCCACTCGCTGGCATGATCGGATGTCGGGCCAGCTTCTCGAACAATATGACCTCGATCGATCGGGCCAGATCGATCGGCTCGAGGAGAGTGAGGCGATCAGCTGTCGGGTGTGGCGCGAAATTGAACGGGATTTTGACGGGGGGGGGCTGGGGCTCTCGATGGCGCGATATTACGGCTTCGACGGCAGTGAATGGCATCCGAACGCCCTCGGCTTCTCGGAAGCACATCGCAGTGCCGTCTTCGAGAAGATGAAAGAGTGTGGTTTGCAGAGCTAGGCGGTTCCGTCAGAGGTAGGGATTGCTGAGAATCGAGCCCGGTACGGCGCGATTTTCGCTCATGGCTCGGCCATCAGAGTGCGACCCGACTTGCACTCTGGAAGCCCGTCTATCGAATGATCTCGGCGCCAAATCGAGTTCTGGCCTGCGCTTTACTTCGCGAAAACCGCACCGCACCGGACTCTTCCGCTGCAGGCGATTGACGGAATCGTCGGTGTTTGGGCGGGGGGGGCCAGGCTGCGTGATCCTGACGCGAATGCCTTCCGAGTGGCCCGGGCGGGGAAGCTCGACGGGAGCCTGGAGTCGCAGGCGGCGGCAGTGCGTCGCGATGCATCATGCGGAACCGTCCGCCAAAGACGACCGGCGAGCGACGGGCTTCACCGCCCGGACCACATAGCACCACAATCCAATGAGTATTGCGTACCCTGCTAGGGGTCGTTTCGGATTGGCCGGAGGTCGACGCGCCGGTTGTAGAGCTTGTCTTGCGCATTCTCTTCGACCTCGCGCAGGGGTTCCGATGTTCCGAATCCCTTTGCGACGATCCGATCTGATGCGATCTCGTACGTCTCGACGAGATAGGCCCGCGCCGATTCAGCCCTGGCCTGGGAAAGAGGCGCGTTGATCGCGTCATTGCCATCGAGATCGGTATGTCCACCCAATATGAATCGGGTTTCGAGAAAGTTCGAGCCGAGGACCTCACCGAGTTGGTCGAGCCCCAGGCGCGACTCGTCGGTCAACTCCGCTGAGTTTTTGTGGAAGTGGATCTCGAAGTTGAGTCGCGAAGGACGCCGAATGGCGACAGAGGATTCGGAGCCGCGATCCCGAGCGAGCATCTCAGCGACTGCGTCGTTGATGACGTCGCGATCGATGTGCTCCTTGGGGATATACATCTGACCGGCGACTGTTTCGATTTTGCCCGCTGAACGGTTTCCGTCGAGCTGTTGATAGAGACGACGGTTGATGTCCTCTGAATTTGGGGGATTCGGGTCGTCGTCAGCCCGGGCGATACTGCCCAACATGATGGCGAGGATTCCGAGGCCGAGCCCACCTGTGGCTCGAATCCACAATCGAGTTGGTCGTCTACCTGGGTTCATCCTGGCCTTCCAGACGGGGTGCGACCGAGACGATGACAGAGAGAAATCCCGTCTGCGAGGACTGGTGGTTTTCGCCCTCAGATCGGCGGAGCGGGACGCTCGAGAACCTCTTCTCCGTGGACCAGGCGGTCGACGTGATGACCCATGAGCTCGCGTCGCTCGAGAAGGGCCTCAGCAAGCTCCTCTACTGTGTTCCAGACGGGTTCCAGCAGGCGTTCCGACTCTTCGCAGTAGGCCGCGTAGAACTCTTCGGGAGGGCGACTGAGGCTGAGGAGCTTCGCGATTCGCGAGAGCTCTTCTCTTCCTCGTCTTGCGGCACCAAACCATCGATTCCAGGCCAGTTCGGATTCGACGTCGGCGCCCTCGAATCGTCCTTTGCGCAACGCGATTCGTTCGGAGGCAATTCCGGCATAGGCGAAGATGCCGTGGGCATCGACGAGTTTTTCAGGGACCACGCCAACCTGTTCACCACGTCGGCGGCCGGGCGGGGGTCGGCAATCGATCGGGAGAGGCAGACCAGAGAACGTGACGACCTCGCCTTCGCCTGCCTCCGCATCGATGGCGGCGTACTTGAGGACGTTCGGGCCGTAGAGGACTTCACAGATCGTGGCGCGGCCGGCTTCTCGATAGGCCACCCGAATCAGTGCATTCGTCGTCATTCGTTCCCCTTGAAAGTATGTCTCTCTTCCTTCGGCAACTCGCTGCAGAAGTTGAGCATTTCCGGATACTAGACGCGCCCTGATGCCGGCTCCTGCCTGCGAGTCCCGTCGCGTTGTGCGACATTTCAGCCGCGAATCGTTGATTCAGGAGGCGAAGGGTCACGAATGCGAGACGATGCACGACTTGAAGACCTGGGCGGCGGACTCTTTGCCTATCTCCAGCCCGACGGATCCTGGGGACTGAGCAACGCAGGGCTCGTCTGCGACGGGGAAGAGTCCCTGCTGATCGACACCCTCTACGATCTACCCCTGACTCAACGCATGCTCGACTGCATGACCGCCGCCGCACCAGCCGCACGGCAGATCGACACGCTCGTCAATACCCACGCGAACGGCGATCACTGTTATGGAAACGAGCTCGTCGGAAACGCTCGTATCATCGCCTCGACGGCGAGCGCCGAGGAAATGAATGCGGTCACCCCAACGATCATGGCCGCTCTGTTGAAGGGTGCCGACGAGATGGGCAAGGCTGGAGAGTTCCTCCGCCAATCCTTTGGCGCCTTCGAATTCGACGGGATCACGCTTACGCCGCCCACTGAAACCTTCGACGGACGACTGGACCTGCGCGTCGGCGATCGCACGGTCGAGCTTCTCGAGGTCGGTCCCGCCCATACGCGAGGCGACGTCATCATCCACGTTCCGGACGCACGCGCGATATTTACCGGCGACATCCTCTTCATCGAAGGCACTCCGATCATGTGGGAGGGACCCGTCGCGAACTGGATCGACGCTTGTGAGAAGATCGTGGCCCTGGATCCAGAGGTCGTCGTTCCGGGACACGGTCCGCTCACCGACACGAAGGGTGCCCTCGCCGTCCGGGACTATCTGATCTACGTGCGAGACGAAACGCGCAAGCGCTTCGATGCAGGTCTGACCGCTCGTGAGGCCGCCCTGGACATCCAACTCGGCGATTATTCAGCGTGGCTCGACTCCGAACGCATCGCGGTCAACGTCCTCACGCTCTACCGCGAGTTCGGTGATCCTTCGCCGCCGCCCGGACCGATCGAGATGTTCGAGCTGATGGCAGAGCTCGCACGCTAGCGTCGACTCTCGTCGAGGACGCGTTCAACGAGTTGCTCCGCGTCTTCGAGACCAGTCTCGTCCTGGATCTCGCGGCAGCGGGCCAGGAGTCGACCGAGGAGTGGGCCAGGATCCACTCCGCGCGCAATCAATTGTGATGCCGAGACGACGTCGGGGCGCACGCCTTCGCGAACGTCAGCCGCCTTCGCTGCCTCGAGAAACGTCTCGCCGGCTTCGAATCGGTCCACGCGAACCTGCGGCGTCGATCGACCCAGCTGATCGGCTCGGGCGAGGCGTTCGAGGGCGACGACCGTCACGCCACCGGCAGCGAGTTTTCGCGCGAGCCTTCGATAGGCGCTGGGGCCCGCGCCCTGACTCACGAATTGGGCCGGGGCGAGGTGATGCGCAACGAGAACCTCGATCGCCCGTATGTGGCGACCCAGAATCCGCAATCCTTCTAGCCATTCGCGAGCCAGTTCGGCACTTTTCGCTTCGTGCCCGGTCGATCGGATGCGGCCATCCTCGGTCGACGTCGTTCCGGGCTTGCCGAGATCGTGACAGAGCGCAGCAAAGAGCAGGATCTCACGATCCTCGGCCGACAGCGAACGGGCCATCTCGGACGCGCGATCCACAACCTGCATCGTATGGACATAGACATCGCCTTCCGGATGCCAACGGGGATCCTGCGGCACGCCCTTCAAAGCGGCAACGGGCTCGAACACGTCGAGCTGATCCGCTTCTTCTAGAAACTCGAAGGCGCTCGAGGGACGGCGCAACTCACAAAGGATGCGTCGCAATTCAGTCGCAATCCGCTCGGGAGGCAGCGCGCCGAGGTCGATCTGTCGACACAGTTCGATGAGCGTTCGATCGACTCGAGCATCGAGGCGTGCGCGAAGCCGCGCGACTCGGAGGACCCGAAGTGGATCCGAAACGAAGGTCCCTACATCGACCGCTCGAAGCAGTCTGGCTTCGAGATCGGCGCGTCCATGCCAGGGATCGATCAGGCCCCTCGTCCCTGATTCCGCGGCTGAATCGCCCTTTAGAGCAGCCAGGGGGTCCCATCCGATCGCATTGATCGTCAAGTCTCGATGTCGGCTTGCCTCGCGAAATGCGGCCTCGAGCGAATCCGCATCGTCCGCCGAAAAGAGTTCGCTACCGGCTCGTGGAACCGACACGTCCAGCGCCTCGCGAGTATTTCGCCAGACCGGAAAATGGCGACCGACCGGCTCCGAAAATCCAATGGGCACAAGAATGTCCGAAATCGCTTCCGGCGAGAGGCCGAAGATCTCCAGATCGAGGTCATGTGATGGTTCACCGCACAGTTGGTCCCGAACCCAGCCCCCGACCACCACGACCCGTCCGCCGGCGCGCTCCAGCGTATGCGCCAGCGCCGGAACCAGTGATCGCTCGGGCAGACGCAGCTCGGACAAGCCCGGCCCGGATCGATTCAAACGATCTCGTCCTCGTCGACTTCCTTGAGACAAACGGGATGCGGCGACCATTCCGGTCCGCCCGTCCACCCCGGTATTCGCGCGGCCTCGGCGAGCCACGACTGTGCGATCGACTCGTCGACCGCTACGTCGTTGTTGTCGAAGCCCTCGGTGATGGAATCCCACAATTCCTGACCGCCACTCTGCCACCATTCCTTGGCGGGGTTCTCGAAGTCGATCGCGAGCTTGATCATTTGCTGGTTCCTTTTTTCTTCTTCTTTGCGCCGGGCTCCCAGGCATAGCGACCTAGATCCACACGCCCTCGATGGTTGAGCTCTATTCCTTCGGACTCGAGCAGCGCCCGCTGAAGGTCGACCGACTCGCGGGCTCCGCGAGGACTGATCTGGCCCTGCGCGTTGATCACGCGATGCCAGGGTACGTCATCCTGGGCATCCAGCGCCGAAAGCGCCCACCCGACCTGCCGGGCCGCGCCGGGCATTCCGGCCAGGGCTGCGATCTGTCCGTAGGTCGCCACCTGGCCCGCTGGAATCCGCCGAACGACGCGATAGACCGGTCGCCAGCCCTTTCCGTTGGTCGTGCTTGCCGGTTGGCTCACGTCGCCTCCGAACCCAGGCCCGAATGACGCAAGAGCGCCGCGGGTGACGGTGGGCGTCCTCGAAACGCCTGGAAGACTTCCATCGGTGGTGTCCCACCGCCCAGCGAAAGCACGGTGTCTCGAAATCGGCGTCCAATCTCGGCGACTGCGGCCGCATCATCGAGACCGGCTTCCTCGAAGGCCGAATAGGCGTCCGCCGAGAGTACCTCCGCCCATTTGTAGCTGTAGTAGCCCGCCGCATAACCACCGGCAAAAATGTGCCCGAAGCTACACAGGAAACGATCCTCTTCGAGGGGCGGAAGAACGGTCGTGCTTTCGGCAATGCGGCGTTGGACGTCGAACACGTTCTGGCCCGTACGCTGCAGATCCTCGCGATGCAACGCCAGGTCCATCGATGCGAAATACAGCTGCCGCAACATCTGGCTTCCCGCGCGATAGGTGCGAGCAGCCTCGATCTTGTCGAAGAGTTCGTCGGGCAGCGACTCGCCCGTTTCGACATGCTGGGAAAGACCAATCAGCGTCTCACGGTGGTAGCACCAGTTCTCCATGAATTGACTCGGCAATTCGACGGCGTCCCACTCGATATTTCGGATTCCGGAGGCCAGGCCATACTCGACACGCGTCAACATGTGTTGGAGGCCATGTCCAAACTCATGGAAGAGCGTCAAGACTTCGTCGAAGGACATCTGTGAGGGCTTTCCGTCGACCGGCGGCGTCTGGTTGCAAACGAGATAGGCGACGGGGGTCGGCAGTCGATCGCCGCTCCGCCCGATGCACTCGCCCATCCAGGCACCGCCGCGCTTGTCTCCAGACCGGCTGTATGGATCCAGAAAGAATTCCGCGATGGCCCCCTCCTCCTCGGCGCCCTCTCCGAAGACGCGAAAGAATCGAACGTCTGGATTCCAGACCGAGGTCTCTCCATCCGCGCTGGCGATCGATACGCCAAACAGTCGCTTGGCCAGCGCGAACAACCCCTCGAGTACCCGCGGCAAGGGGAAATACGCGCGCAGTGCCTCTTCGGAGTAGTCGAAGCGCGCTTCTCGGAGCCGCTCCGCAAAGAAGGCCACGTCCCAGAGCTCGAGCGTCTGCGCGGAGCCGGCCTTTCCCGCCTCCGCTAATTCTGCCGCGTAATCGCGAAGCGCATCGAGATCCGAACGTGCGGCCTCGATCGACGCCGTTCGCAGCTCTTCGAGAAGTCCTTCGACCGCCGTGATATTCGGCGCCATCTTCGAATCGATCGACAGTTCCGCAAAACACGCGAAGCCCAGGATCACGGCCATTTCATGTCGCAATACGAGAATTCGCTCGATGATCTCGGTGTTGTCGAGCTCACCGCTGCTCGCGCGGGTGACGTACGCTCGATAGAGTTCTTCGCGACGTTTGCGACACTCACCGTGCTCGAGAAAGGGGATCAAAACTGGGGCGTCTAGACTGATTCGCCATGGGCCCTGCTCGGCTGTCGCCGCCTCGACTCCGTTTTCCCTCGCGTTCTGTGCTGCCAATTGTTTCAGGCTATTGGGCACGCCCGCCATCTCGGCAGGATCCGTGATCAACATCGCGTAGGCCTGGGTCGCGTCGAGGACGTGATTGCTGAAGCTCGTTCCCAGCTCCGCGAGCTCGGCTTGAATCTCGTTGAACCTCGTGCGCGCCGTCTCGTCGAGACCCACCCCAGCATGCTTTGCCTCTCGCAGCAGGGTTTCCACGATGCGTTGTTGTGAGGCGTCGAGAGAAGAGAATCCCGCTCCAGCCTTAAGCGCTTCGAGACCTTCGAAGATGGGCCGACTCTGTGCCAGACGTAGTCCGAACGTGACGACTTCGGTCTGGACCGCCGCGTGGGCGTCACGCAGGGCGTCGCTGTTCTGGACGCCCATCAGGTGTCCGACGAGGCCCCATGCGTATCCGAGGCGTTCGGACATGGCCTCGAGCGGTTCGATCAGACTTGCCCAGGTCGGCTGGATATTCGCCTCGAGCTCGTCCAGGAGAACGCCCAGCTCGGCGAGGAGCGAGCGGATGCCCGGCTCGACGTGGCTCGGCTCGATGAGATCAAAGCGCGGTAGCGCGTCGTGGAGATGAAGCGGGTTGGTTTCGACCGATGCCAAGTGGCTGGTTCCTCGCGGGCTAGGGGTTGATGAAGTCGTGGGGGCAGCGTTCTTTCGAAGTCGCCAGCTGCGCACGGAAAATAGCGGAGGGAGATGCGGTCCGACTCGAGAATCCCGGTGAGCCCGCGCACGCCGGTGTGGCTGGAGTGTTTTGATCTTTCCTTCTGAAATTACTCGAAAGATCGAGTCATAAGCTATTGGTTTTGGACATGAAATCTCAGGAAGCGGTGCTGCCAGTCGCTACCTCCGGCGATCGGGGCTCGCCGTCGACTGATCGCATCGACCCGAGAACCGCGACCAGCGTGTTCAACGCACAGCCCGCCACACCGACATGCACTCCGCCGAGCCGGGTGATTCCGATGAGTGAGAGTCCCGCCGAGAAGAGCGTTCCTACGACGATGCCCGCAAACACCGGCCCCGCGCGAAGTCGTGACCAATGCAATGCGATGAGAAACGCCGGAACGCACTGGATCAAGAGCTCCATTTTCAGTTCGATCAGTCGCCAGAGCGTCAGCTCTCGCCACAACGCGAAGGGTATGGTCGCGATCAGCATTCCAGCGGCCAGGTGTTTGCCGAGACGCGTTGCCTTTTCGTCGCGGCCTTCTTGACCGAGCAGATCTCGCGACAGCAACGATCCCAAGGAGAGCAGACACGAGTCCGCTGTCGACATGATCGCCGACAACGCCCCGAGAAAAACCAGCAGCGCTGCCCAGGTCGAGAAACCCCCGGCCGATCCCCAATCCCGCAGCAACATGGGAACGACCTCATCCGTATCCACCGCGTTCGTAATATCAAACCGGGCGATGGCGGCTACACCGATCAGGGTGACGACCAGCGTCGTCACGAGGGGCATGAAGGTCATTCCCGAGAACGAACGTTTCAGGGCACGACCGCTCCTGGCGGCAAAGATCCGCTGGATGGCTTGCGGGTAGAGGACGCTCGCCAGACCCATCAAGGCGATCGTGCTGAACCAGTTGATACAAACCGTCGACGATGGAATGCGCACTGCGGATGGCCGGCGCTCCGCGACCGCACGGGTGATTTCCGTGAACCCACCCGCCTCGGACAAGAGCCAGCCAAGCAACGCCGCGAGCCCTAGCAACATTGCGATGCCCTGGGCCGCGTCTGTCCAGGCAACCGCACGCATCCCGCCCCGCGTTTCATAGATGAGAATCACAGCCGCCAACCCGATCACGCCCGCCGGATAGGAGACCCGCCCATCGGTGACAACGCTGGCGACGTCCCCCATCGCCTTCAATTGAGCCAGCAAGAAATTCGCCAGAGCAAGACTCATCAGAACCGCAACGGCCAGTCTCACGGGGCGGGCCCAGGGACCGGAAAATCGCAGTCGGAGATAATCGCCCGGGGTCACGAAGGCATGCTGTACCGCGATCGGGCGCAGGCGCGGGACGATGACATGGAACATCACGATGATGGCCATCATGAAACCCGTAGCCATGATGAACGAGTAGCCGTCGCGATAGGCGCGACCCGGATATCCGAGCAGCGAATTTCCACTGTACGCCGTGGCATAGAGTGTCAGGAAGAGGACGAACGTGCCGAGTGAGCGACCGGCCAGGAAGTGATCGGAGGGTGACGTATCGCGTTTGGCGCGGCGCGCAATTTCCGCGACACCAAGCAGTGCAGCGAGGTAGATGACCAGCGATACGACGCCCCAGATCCCAAAATTCATTGCGGCGACTCGGACTCTACGGAGTTGTCGGACTCTTCTGACTCGTCGAATGTGTCTGGAACATCCGTGACGATCCAGGCGACGGCATTCACGATGGCGACACCCACGTAGCAGAGCAATGCCACCGTGACCCAATCCGGCAGTCCGAGCCAGATCCGCAAGGGCGCGTCGGCTTCCCGATACCAGGGAACCGAAACGACGTAGAGTAGAACGATCGAGACCATGCAGACGAAATGCACGGCTCTACGCTGACGCCGACCACTCATTTCGAGGGACCTCCATCCGGGCCAAATAATTCACCCTGTTCGACCTTCGGCGGCAGGCTCTGTTCGGAATCTGGTTCTGGCAAGAGACATTGCGGATCGTCGAAGCGCGGGCTGTTTACTCGACGCGAAACTTCCCGTCGGTCGAGCGTCCCAGGCGCTGCTGGAATCATCATGGCCTTTAGACCCGCGAGTTCCGAAGCCGGATCGAGCCACTCGTCGAAGCACGTTGGATCCAGGATGACAGGCATGCGGTGATGAACCCCTTCGAGATCCGCGTTGGCCTCGGTCGTCAAGACCGTACACGATTCGATCAGCTCGCCGTCTTGCCCATGCCACTCCTCGAAGAGTCCGGCCAATCCGAGCAGCGATCCCGCGTGTGAACGAAAATGAAAGGGCTGGCGGATGCGGTCGCGTTGACTCCATTCATAGAAACCGTCGGCAATGACGAGACATCGCCGTCGCTTCCAGGCTGCCCTGAATGAAGGCTTTTCGTCGGCGGTCTCCGAACGCGCGTTGATCAGACGACCTCCGACCGATGGGTCCATGCTCCACGACGGGACGAGGCCCCACTTCCTCCAGCCGAAGCGACGCCCGCCGCTGCCCAGCGGAGCGACCGTCGCGATTAGTTGTGAGGGCGCGATGTTGTAGCGCGCACGAAGTGGCGCACCATTCAACTCGACGATTCCAGCATCGGCCATCTCTAGAGCGAAATAGTCGGCGATTTCGCTTCCGGAGCGAGTCAGCGTCATTCGTCCACACACGACCACCCCTCCACTCGAAAAATCCATAAATGGCGCAAGCAATCCGCTGAAAAACTCGTGCTGTGTGAAGTCGGGAGTTCCTGAGCGGGCTGCTAGTGTAGCCAAACAGGGGGGATCATTTGGCCGACCAAACCTCGATCAATCGAGATGGCGAAGTAGCGTCGATTGCGAACTTTGTTCCGCGCGGGTTGCTCGGTGGGGCCCTGATGGGGCTGGCCAATCTGGTTCCCGGCATCAGCGGCGGAACCATGCTGCTTGCGGTTGGCGTTTACCCGAGCTTCATCAATGCGATCGCCGACCTGACTAGGCTGCAATTCAAACCGCGTCCCTTGATCGTGCTCGCCACGATCGCGGGTGCCGCCACTCTTGCCATCGGACTTCTCGCCGGACCGACCCGGGCCCTCGTGATCGAAGAACGCCCCCTGATGTACAGCTTCTTCATCGGACTGACGCTCGGTGGATTGCCTCTGGTCTGGCGTCTGGCGCAGCCGGTTACGAGAAGCGTCTGGATCGCTGCGGCCGTGGCCTTTGCGCTCATGGTCGCGATGGCATTCGGCACCGAAGGCGGCAATGGCAGCCAATCTGCGAGCATTCCACTGCTCGTGCTCTCCGGCCTGGCCGGTGCTTCGGCCATGATCCTGCCTGGCATTTCGGGTGGCTACCTACTTCTGCTCCTGGGTCAGTATGAGCCGATACTCGCGGCGATCGACGAAGTGAAACAGGGGCTGATTGGACCGGCTGGCTTCGATCTGACGCGCATTCTGGACTCGATGAATGTCGTCATCCCCGTCGGAATCGGCGTCGTTCTCGGCGTAGTCGGCGTCAGCAACCTGCTTCGCTGGCTCCTCGACCGATATGAGAAGCCGACCTTGGGTGTTCTCCTGGGTCTCCTTCTCGGCGCGGTGGTCGGTCTGTACCCGTTTCAAGCACCGGTTCCGCCCGAACTCGGATTCGAAGACCATGGGCGTCCGGTTCCAGAGGCAGAGCTGGCAGATGTGCCCGAGGAGGATTGGCCGCTGGAACGGTTCAGACCGACTTCGGGTGAGCTCGCCGCGTCGGGCGGAACGATCGCGATCGGATTGTTGCTCACCTTTGCGATCTCACGACTGGGCTCGAAGCCCGAGGATCCACCGGGCACGAATTCCGACTGAGCTTTCTGGTCGACCCACGCGACCGCCAGGTTGGGCAAAATTCTTCCGCGCAACGGTGTCTGGCGGCGTACCCGCTCGCAATCAGCGGCCCGCATTTCGGATCCCAAACAGCCGAGTTCTCGCTCGATTTCGGATTCTGTGCGTCACATGGCCGAAGCTGAAGTGCTGTGCACGATTCTTGCTTTGATTCTTGTTGCTGTTGATGCGGAGCGCGCGCGCCACAGCATAAGTAGGACGCGATGACCGGAATGTCGGTCCCTCGAGAAAGGAGCCTGATCGGTATGCACCAGACAGCGACCCAAGGTCTCTGCTTTCTCCTCGGCCTGCTCCTGGCCTTCTATTTCCTGGCGCCCTTCCTCGAGCTGACCGTTCGCTGAGGTTTTCGGGAAGCCGATTTCCTCGCAGGCTTCCTTGGCCGCTCTTCGTTGTCTCGTAACTTGGCAGCATGAGCGAGCAAGGCGCGCCGCTCATCCGCCCGCAAAGGCCGTGCTTCACCCACGGCCAGTCGGCCCAGGCGAAGCGGGCCCATCCGGACCCGGACCAATCGCCTAACGGGAAAGCCGAGGATGAGCAGGCTGCGTCGAATCTGGCGCTTGCGCCCTTCGACAAGGACGAGTGAGAAGCTCGACGTACCCGAGTCCGAATCAAATCGTACGCCACTCACACGGCCGGGTGCAGTCCTCCCTTCTTCGAGATGGACACCCTTCTGGAGACGCCCGACGGCTCGTTCGTCGATTTCGCCCTTCACGTTGACTTTGTACTCACGCTCGTTCCCAAGAGAGGGATGGAGCAAGGCGTGCGCAGTGTCGCCATCGTTGGTGAGCAGCAGCAGCCCTGATGTTTCCCTGTCGAGTCGGCCGACTGGGAAGAGTCGACCGACGTTTCGTGGCAGTAGATCGATGACGGTTCGGCGCCCTTCGTCGTCACGAACCGTCGTCACCACGCCGCGAGGCTTGTTGATGATCCAATAACTCGGTTTCTCGCGCAAAAGACGTTCGCCGTCCAATCGGATGTCATCGACGCTCGGATCGGCCCGGTCACCCAGAGTCGCTACTCGACCATTCACGGTCACACGCTCTTCGACCATGAACTGCTCGACGTCACGCCGTGAACCGAAGCCGGCACCAGCCAATAGCTTCTGCAGACGCACCAGGCCCACCGAACCGACGCGAGCCTCAGGGCCCTTCGACGGCGACTTCTTGCGCGCGCTTGCCTTCGGCGCAGCGGTCGTTTTCGCCGCGCTCTTCTTGCGAGCTTTTCGAGTGTGTTTCGGAGATTGACCGTGGGGCATGGGACTAGCGTTCCGCAGGATCCCCATCGATGTCGTCTGAGCGGTCGACGGAAGCGACATCGACGGCCTCGATTTCATCGACG
>CBFDDD010000064.1:0-27103 GCA_965603475.1 uncultured Myxococcales bacterium | reverse complement strand
AAAGCGGTCAGGATGACTTGCTGCAGCGTCGATCATGGCGTGCGCACCCATGGAATGACCCACCCCGACGATGTCATCGAGGTCCAGGGCTTCGACGAGCGCCGCCTGATCCTGTCCCAGGATGCGCCAGTCATCGATGCTCTTTTTCTCGCTGCGCCCGTGGCCACGCTGGTCGAGCGCAATACTATGGCAGGCCGGCAATCGAGCGATGATCTGATCCCACACCCGGGCGTGAAATCCCGTCGCGTGAACCAACAACAGCGTGGGTCCGTGCCCTTTCAGTTCCAGGTGCCGCTCGACGTAGGCGAGTTCACAGTCATTGACACGAATTTCGTGCAGCGCCGGTTCAGCATTCGCGTCCAGATCCACCTTCTGACGACTCACTATTCGGTCTCCGGCAATTGCGCGACGGCGTCACGGATTTTCGCGAGATGCTGGTCTGCATTGAGCCCACCCCCCAGCGTCCGCAGACAAAGATGCGTCAGGCCCGTCTCGCGCCAGTTCTTGACACGGTCTTTCCACTCCGCTTCGCGAGGCCCGACCACGGCGACACCCGCCTCGGCACCCATCTCCGCCGGGTTGCGACCGCAGGCCGTGGCAACCTCAGCGATTCGCGCGGCCACTTCCGGATACTGCGTTGGATCGGCCAATACGAACCAGCCCGCTGCGTATTCGCCAATGCGCTTGATAACGGGGTCGCTTGGAACTGCGCGCGCACCGATCCAAATCGGAATCGGTCGTTGTACGGGAAGTGGATTCAAGCCAGCGCCAGTGATCTGGTCGAAGCGGCCATTGAACTCAACCGTCTCCCGGGTCCAGAGGAGGTTCAGCAGCTCCAGCTGCTCGTCACAGCGGGCACCTCGCGTAAAAAAATCCACGCCCATCGCGCGATACTCATCTTCGCTACCCCCAACGCCTATGCCGAGCCGCAACCGGCCTCCGGAGAGGATGTCGATTTCGGCTGCCTGCTTTGCGACGAGCGCTGTCTGGCGGGACGGGAGAACGATCACCGACGGCACCAATTCGATCCGCTCCGTCACGCCTGCAAGGTAGGCCATCAGGGTCATGGGCTCGTGAAGATGGCCGCTGCCGACCCTCAGAACCTGGTCGGGCACGCGCAGGTGGGAAAGCCCCAACGCTTCCGCGAGCTGGGCATAGGCTTTGATCGCGCCCAGGTCATTCTCCATCTCCCTGACGGGAAGCGACACGCCCACTCTCATCTGTTTCCGCTCTTTGGCAATTTCAGGCCCCTCCTCCCGGCTTAACCGTGATGACCACAAGCACACCGTTCAACCAGTCCGGCAACCAGGCCGGGGCGGTGGGTCTGAGTCGCGCAAAGATTTCGTGCGTGTAGTCCGCATCATCTTCCACCGCCACCGCGTGGCCAGTCAGATTTTCACCCAGGATCAACATGCCCACCGGCGCGCCGCCTGAACGAAACTGACGCCACCAACGTCCGTCTGCGCCAACAAAGACTGAATCACCTTCGCGTAGATAGTTCACCGGGAGAATCTGGCCGTCCGGTAGCGTAAGCAACATCACCCGCTGGGCGCGCTGTCCTTGAGGATCCTCGCGCAACTCATCACTCACCCGCGGATTCGCGAGGTGGACCTGGTTCAGCCACACGCCCACAAACCCAATGCCCAGGAGTACGAGCACTCCAACAATCCATTTCACCGGCAGTGCCCTCACGATTGTTTGGACCCAGCATGACCGATCCGCTCTGCTGGACGCAACTTGCGCCCGAATTCGCCAGAGGAGCGTGGCGAGCACTCACTCGAGTTCGAGTCAACTCAAAGATTCGAGCGCGCGCATCCTCTGACGGGTAGGTGGGGGATGGGGCACACTTGTGCCGTCTCCGGCGCCAAAATGGCTGCGACGAATTCGCGCCCAGGTTGATGCCGGCGTGTCACTCGACGCGCCCATGAAAGGAAGACCCTGATGAATGCTCATTGCCTTCGCTCTGATGTTCGGTTTGCCCTGCTCGCCGCATATCTGCTCGTCGTCGCCCTTCCGGCATCGGCGTTCGCCGAATCCACCTTCGACGAGGAGATGCGCCTGTTCTCCGAGTTGTTGAACCTTAGACCGGGTGCAGTCGTCGCCGACATCGGCGCCGGAAAAGGCGACTACGCCCTGGCGGTTGCCGAAATCGTCGGTGAGACCGGGGCGGTCTACGCGACGGAGCTCGACGAAGACAAACTCGAGGCGCTGCGGATGCTGGAGCAGGAGCGAGGTCTCTCTCAACTCCACGTCATCGAAGGACACTTCGAAGACACGGCACTCGAGACGGCCAGTGTCGATGCGGCGTTCCTGCGCGATGTCTACCACCACATCACGCAGCCCGAAAAATTCATCGCCGATCTCTATCGGACGATACGCCCGGGCGGCCGGTTGGTTCTAATCGATTTCCCTCCGACCTTTTGGCTCGCCCTATTCACGCCGAAGGGGATCCCGGAAAATCGAGGCGGCCACGGCATTCCGATCGACCTGTTGATCGACGAGGCAAAAGCCGCCGGCTTCGTCCCGATCCGCACCGTCGAGACCTGGCCCTCGAGCAATTTCGTGACCAGAACCTATGGTGTGGCATTCGAACGGCCCGCCACCCCCACCCGATAGGATTTGCGCTAAATCTCTGCCGATCTGGGCCGGCTCGCTTCCGACCAGACGCCGAGTTTGTTGCCGTTCGAGGAAACCTGATATGTCGCTTCGACCCGAACTCTCACTCGACCTCTTTACGGATGCCGAGCTTCGCGACCCCTATCCCACCTATCGCGCGATTCGTGACCTTGCGCCTGCCGTATGGCTGCCGAAGCACGAGGTCTGGGCGATCGCCCGCTATCAGGACGTCCGAACCGCTCTACACGATGATGATGTCCTCGTGTCGAGCCAGGGCGTCGCTCTGAATGCTTTCTTGAACGGCCAAAAGGGAACAACGACGCTCATGAGCGACGGCGAAGCCCATCGCAAACGTCGCAGCGTGCTCATGAAGCCGATGATGCCTGGCGCGTTGGCCGCCGTGCGACCGCGGATCGAAAAATTGGCCGATGCTCTCGTCGCCGACCTTCTCGCGCGTGACTCCTTCGACGGGATCGCAGACTTCTCTCGTCATTTGCCCGTCGCGGTTGTCTCACATCTGGTCGGTCTTCCTGAGGAGGGCCGCGAGCGCATGCTCGAATGGGCCGCGGCCACCTTTAACGCACTTGGTCCGATGAATGCGCGCGCCGAAGCCTCGCTTCCCATGCTCGGCAGCATGATCGAGTACGCGGTCTCGGTCGAGCGTGCTCGCCTCGATCCCGACGGCTGGGCCGCACACGTCTTCAACGCAGTCGACGCGGGGTCCCTCGAGGCGGACACTGCCCGCGGGCTCTTGATCGACTACATCGCTCCGAGCCTCGACACCACGTTGCTCGGGATCGGTCACATGCTCTATCTGCTAGGCAGGCATCCCGAACAATACGATCAGCTCCGCGAAAACGCAGAACTCATCCCCTCGGCGGTCAACGAAGCACTCCGCGTGGGCTCCCCCGTGCGCGCGTTTACGCGTGTCGCCACGCGGTCAACCGAGATCGGCGAAGTCCCAATTTCCGAAGGCGATCGCGTCCTGATTCTCTACGGAGCCGCGAATCGCGATGAACGTCACTATGCGGATCCGGATCGCTTCGATGTCACGCGCGCGGCGCGCGATCATCTCGCTTTCGGGCATGGCGTGCATCGTTGCGCCGGAAGCCACCTTGCACAGCTCGAAATGGAGTCGTTGCTTCGCGCTCTGGTCGCTTCGGTACGCCGTATCGACGTCGGCGAACCCCGCGTACTGCTGAGCAATATGCTTTGTGGGTACGAAAGCTTCGACGCCTCCTTTCGGTGAGTGCGCCGCAATCGACAATCCCGACGACCCCGAAGCATAGGAGCGCCAAGCGCCAGCGAGACCTTCGCCCCCCTGCCGCATCTCTTCTAAGAGCGGGCACCTGCGGGATCTGAGGGTGGGGGCCCGGCCCAACGATCCTGCCGCCGCCCAGTGCGAAGCGTGGCCTTTTGTCGCGCGTCGTTCACGAATGTCCCGGTCGGTTCCGCGATCTCGGGTTCTGGTATTGTTTCTGGCCCGCAAGGTGCACAACCCGTTGGGACGAATCTTGCAGCCGAAAGTTGAACATGGCGTATACACACTATGACCGCCTGACCGCCCTCGACGCTTCGTTCCTGGATCTGGAATCCGAAGCCGTTCACATGCATGTGGGATCGGTCGGAATCCTTGATCCCGGGTCCGGGGTCGACGAGGCCGGTGGAGTCGATTTCGACCTCATCATGCAGCAGATCGAGGCCGGGCTGCTCCGCGCGCCGCGCTTCCGCCAGAAGCTCGCGATCGCGCCGATCTCGGGTCATGCCGTCTGGGTCGACGACGAGCATTTCAATCTGCACTATCACGTGCGGCACACGGCCCTCCCCCTTCCGGGCGACGAACGTCAGCTGAAGCGTCTGGTCGGACGCATCATGTCCGAGAAACTCGACCGTTCGAAGCCGATGTGGGAGATGTGGATCGTCGAGGGACTCGACAGCGGACACGTCGCACTGGTTTCCAAGATCCACCACTGCTTGATCGACGGTATTTCAGGCGTCGATCTCCTGTCCTCCTTCATGGGGATCAGCGAAGCCTACAGCGCGCCGGCGAACGAGCATCGCTGGATGCCTCGGCCCGCACCAGGTCCGGTCCAACTCGTCCTCGACGAGGCGCGACGCCGAGCAACACTCCCCGGCAAGGCCGTCCGCGGAATCTTCCGCTCCCTCGGTCGCCCGA
This sequence comes from uncultured Myxococcales bacterium, assembly GCA_965603475.1. Classification (GTDB taxonomy): domain Bacteria; phylum Myxococcota_A; class UBA9160; order UBA9160; family UBA4427; genus UBA4427. The sequence continues at coordinate 22,311 of CBFDDD010000064.1, read as the reverse complement.
GTGACTCTCTGCGGGATGTCTCGCACAAGGCCACTGGATTCGTCGAAGGACTTTCGAAGGCCTTGTCGCCGGCTTCGGAGACACCGCTCAACCTGCCGATCGGTCCCCACCGACGTTTCGATTGGACGCGCTTCGATCTCGGCGTCGTTCGCGAGATCAAGACGAAGCTTGGCGGCACGCTGAACGACGTGGTCCTGGCTTGTGTCTCGGGCGCCGTTCGAAGGTACCTGCTCGATCGCGACTTCGACGTCGACAGCATCGACTTCCGGGTCTTCATTCCGGTGAGCACACGCAGCGAAGCACAGCGTGGCAAGCTCGGAAATCAGGTCTCGATGGTCGTTGCATCGCTTCCCGTGGACGAGGAAGAGCCCAGAAAGCGCTTCGCACGGATCATCGCGGAGACCCGAAGCATCAAGGAATCGGGTCAGGCCGAGGGGACCGAAGCCTTCGAAAAACTCGGGGATTGGACATCGACCAGTCTGATTACGTCCCTGGCCAGGCTGGCTGCATCTCGCCGAACCTTCAATCTGGTCGTCACCAACGTTCCAGGGCCGCCGAATCCCGTGTATCTCAATGGCGCCCGATTGCTCGGGTCCTATCCCCTCGTCCCTCTCTACGAGAACCAGGCGCTCGGCATCGCGCTCTTCAGCTATGACGGCGGCCTCTATTGGGGCTTCAATTCCTGCTGGGACCGGATGCCCGAACTCCACGAGTTCGTCCTCGCCATCGAGCACGAATTCGAATCCCTGAGAAAGTTGTAGGAAGACAGGTCATGAACGAGCCCCACTACGACCGCCTGACCCAGCTCGACAATTCCTTTCTGATCTACGAAGACGCAGGACCCGCGGCGGCCATGCACGTGGCCTCGACCCAGATCCACGAGGCGGCGCCTCTGCAACGCGCCGACGCTTCGCTCGATATCGAACGCATCGAGGAATACGTGTTGTCGCGTCTCGATCAGATCCCCCGCTATCGCCAGCGGATCCATCGCACCCCCCTCGAGGGCCACCCAGTCTGGGTCGACGATGCTGCTTTCAACATCCACTATCACGTCCGTCATACCCGACTGCCGCATCCGGGAAATGAACGACAACTCAAGCGCCTGGCCGGTCGCATCTTCTCCCAACGTCTCGATCGAGAAAAACCGCTCTGGGAGTTGTGGGTCATCGAGGGCCTCGAAGACAACCGGCTCGCCTTCCTCTCCAAGGTCCATCACTGCATGGTCGACGGCGTCTCCGGGTCCGAGTTGATCGCGGCGCTCCTCAGCCCGACGCCCCAGGAAAAACCAGAACCACCGCCCCACTGGGCGCCTCGCCCGATCCCGAGCGACGTCGCCCTTGGCGCCGGAGAAATCGCGCGCGTCGTCAATGCTCCGATCTCACTCGGCAGCGCAGTCGGGCGCCTCGTGCGCGACGAGGATCACAGTCGCCATCAACTAGCCGAGCGCATGCGTGCGGTGCGGCGAGTCTTCAGCGATTCCGGCGGAACCACTCCGGTCGCCTTCAACCAACCTGTCGGCCCGCATCGGCGCATCGATTGGGTGACGTTGCCCATCGACGAGATCAAACAACTGGGCCGATCCCTCGGCGCAACCCTGAACGACGTGGTTCTTGCGACGGCCGCGGGCGCCTTTGGTCGATTCCTGTCACAAGATCGCGGCATGGACCTCGAAGACTTGCGCTTCCGAGTGCTTGCGCCCGTCAGTGTGCGTCGCGAAGACCAACGCGGAGCGCTCGGCAACCAGGTGTCGGCGTGGACCGTGGATCTGCCGATCGCAGAGCGTGACCCCAAGGCACGGGTCGAGTACATCCGAGAAGAAACCGCGGAGTTGAAGGAGAGCCACGCCGCCCTCGGCGCCGAGAGCATCGGCAAAGTCACAGAATGGACGGGCGCGGGGCTGCTGTCCTTGACCGCCCGGCTGGTCAGCGCCGGCACGCCCTTCAACACGGTCGTCACGAACGTCCCGGGTCCGCAGGTCCCGCTCTACCTTCTCGAGTCGCGCTTGCTCGCGATCCATCCGCACGTTCCGCTGATGGGGACCATGGGCATCGGCATCGCGCTCTTCAGCTACGACGGACTTCTTTCCTGGGGCCTCTCGGCGGACTGGGATCTCGTCCCCGACCTGCACCAATTGGCGAGCGCCATCGAGGATGCCTTCGAGGAGTTGCGCGCAGCCGTGGCCTAGTTCATTCGCCCCGCAGAATCGCGAGTGCCTTGCCAAGAGCGGCGGCGGGATTGGGCGCCGCCACCGCTCTCAGCTCAGTCATCTGTTGTTCCCAGAAGTCGGTGTGGAGATTCAGACTGAGCCGCCTCGACGTGAGATCGGGCGGCTCGGCCTTTCGTCCGATCAGCCCGGGCGATGCAGCGCGCAGATCTTGTTGCCATCGGGATCACGGAGATAGGCGAGATAGATCGCACCGTCCCGAAGTCCCGGCGGGTCTTCACACGTGGTTCCGCCATTTGCGACGCCCGCGGCATGCCAGGCGTCTCCTTGCTCCGCCGACTCCACGCTGAACCCAATCGTGCTGCCATTGCCGTTCGTTGCGGGCTTCCCGTCGATTGGCGTCGAGATCGCAAAGTTTCCCGTCGGGCAGATGTAGAAATAGCGGTTCTTGTTCGCAACCCCCGGCCCAACGCCAATTGTGCCGAGGACCGCGTCGTAAAATTTTTTGGAAACCTCGAGGTCGTTCACACCGAGCATTACATGACTGAACACAATTTTCTCCTTCGCCGTCTGCCGTCCGAAAAATGGGCGACTTCTCGTGGCGACTTTGTCCTCGGCGAAGCAACGCATCGCACGTCACCTCGGCGCAGACTGTTGACACCGGTGGCAGGGTAACCGAACGCAGCGAAAGGGCCGGATGCGTAGCGTCCGAAGTGGGATCGGGAGGCAGGTTGCGCCCCGCTTTCGCCTTGCCAGACCACGTGGTTCGTCGATTGGGGTCGTGCGGGGCAACGGATCGGCTATACCGTTCGGGTGCTCCCGAATGCGGCCAGCGATGGAGATCCGGATCGGTGCCACGCGATGTGCGAACCCGAGGCGGAGAATCCATGACGACGAAGACCGAACCAGCCATTGGGGCGGGCGCGTCGCGCTACGCCCTGATCATGCTGACGATCGCGTACGCCTTCAATTTCATCGATCGGCAGATCCTCGTAATCCTTCAAGAGCCCATCAAGGCGGACATGGGACTCAGCGATGCGCAGCTGGGTCTACTCAGCGGATTCTCCTTCGCTCTGGTCTACATCACGGCTGGAATCCCGATTGCGTATTGGGCGGACCGTGGCAATCGACGCAACATCGTGGCCCTCGCGGTCACCGTCTGGAGCGGCATGACGGCGCTGTCCGGATTCGCGCAAAACTACTCGCAGCTCCTGCTCGCACGAATCGGTGTGGGGATCGGCGAAGCTGGAGGGAGTCCGCCCGCGCACGCGATGATCAGCGACTACTACCCGCCCGAGAAGCGAGCGACGGCGTTGTCGATCTATTCGACGGGAGTCCATATCGGTGTGCTGATCGGATTTCTCGCCGGCGGATTCATCAGCCAGACGCTCGGATGGCGGGCCGCGTTCATGGCGGTCGGACTTCCCGGCGTCATCTTCGCGACGATTTTCTTCTTCACAGTCAAGGAGCCCGAGCGCGGCCGCTGGGAGTCCAGCGCACAAGCGCAATACAAACCAACGCTAGTTGAAACCTTCCGCGTCCTCGCCCAGTACCGGTCCTTCTGGTATCTCGCAGCAGGCGCCGGGCTGACCGCCTTCGCCGGCTACGGAAACGGCAACTTCACGCCTTCCTTTCTAATGCGAAGCCATGGCCTCGAAGTCGCGAACGTCGGCATCCTGCTCGCGATCTTCGGAGGCGGAGGAGGCGTGCTCGGCACGCTTCTCGGCGGCTATTTCGCTGATCGATTCGGCGAGACTGACAAGCGGTGGTATTTCTGGGTACCTGCAATTGCGGGCGGCATCGCGTTCCCGTTGAGCATTCCGTACCTCCTGCTGGGCAACACGACGATCGTCATCGGCCTCATGTTCATCGTCACGATTCTGATCAATACCTACCTCGGGCCCTGCCTTGCGATTTCGCATTCACTCGTGCCACCGGCGATGCGCGCATTGACCTCTGCCATTCTCTTCTTCGTCCTGAATCTGATCGGATTGGGAATGGGTCCCTTGACCGCCGGCATTCTGAGCGATTTGTTCACCGAGACCCATGGGCCAGACGGATTGCGCTATGCGATGATCGTCGTAGGCTTGATCGCGTCCATCGGGGTTCTGATGTTCATACTTGCGGCTCGCAACCTGCCGCGTGATCTCGAAACCGCGAAGCGGCTCGCCGCCGACTAGGGTGCGGATCGCTATTTCAAACGGCGTCATTCAAAACACCGTCAAGTACTGTTCTGACAAATAGGCCGCGGACGAGGCAGGTTATCCCCTTCTCGGGTCATGGCCGTGCTGCATCCCACGCTTTCACAGCAGTCTTGGTGGCCCGGTTTCGCCAGGACTCGATGAGCAGATCGACGGCTTCATTCTTGGTCACATTCTCAAGCCGGACGAGCACGATCGGCTCGCCATCGTAATGCGACGTGGTGAAAAACTTCTTTGGCTGCGCAGCAGTCAGGGCTTCCTTCTCGTCCAGCGATTCGACCCATACGACGAGCGCTTCAGGATTCTCGCGAATCCACGCGAACATCTTCGACCTGGTCCGCCAGGAGGGCCGGCCGCCGTAGGACGCTCTCTCCATCGCATCGGGTAACCCGATCGCGATCTTTCGAATGTCTTCATGTGAGATCATGGACTAGTGCTCCCAGCCCAAAACTAGCAAACGCTCCCGCCCCATGTGCTCGACAGACCTTGCATCTGTCGGGAGCACAAGGACCGATTCGAACTGGCGCGTCCTCCGAAGATGGAGGGAGATGGCTGTGCACGACGCGCTGATAGAGATTTCATTGGGTGCGCTCTGTATCACCGCTAAGCTGGCTTTTCAAAGTCCAGACCGCTAGGAGGCCCGATTCGCCCCGTTTCGAGACCCGGAGCACCATGTCCCGACCCCATACGATCGACGTCCACGCCCACTTCCTACCTCCGGTCTACCGAGAGGCACTCCGCAGCGCCGGATTGAAGTCCGTCGACGGTGGAATGCCCATTCCGGATTGGAGCCCAGAGCGTGCCCTGGACCTGATGGACGAGGTGGGAATCACCGCGGCGCTGCTCTCCGTGTCCTCCCCTCATGTGAGCTTCCTCGAGGGCACGGAGGCGGCGGCTCTCTGCCGTTCGGTCAACGACGACGCGGCCGAGTTACGCGACCGACACCCCGAGCGGTTCGGCGCGTTCGCGATCCTACCTCTACCCGATGTCGCGGCCAGCCTCGTTGAGCTGGATCGCGCGCTCGACGAGCTCGAACTCGACGGCGTGGCACTTCCGACTCACGCGGCGGGCCGCTACCTCGGCGACAAGCAACTCGCCCCGGTCCTCCAGCGCCTCGACGATCGCGGCGTCGCGGTGTTCGTGCACCCGACCTCGCCGTGCTGCTTCGAAGCATTCGGACTCGAGCTTCCCGCGCCGATGATCGAGTTTCCTTTCGACACCACTCGCACGGTCGCTAGCCTGCTTTACGAAGGCGCACTCGCGCGACATCCCGGGATCGACTTCATCCTGCCCCACGCCGGCGGAACGTTGCCCTTTCTCGCGCCGCGCATCGCGGCCGTTGGATCGGCGCCCGCGTTGGGCGAGCGCGCCGTACCACTCCCCGACGCGATGCAGGCCTTCGCGCGCCTGCACTACGACACCGCGCTCTCCGCAACGCCCCAGCAGATTGCTGCGCTGCGCAGCCTGGTCCCGCTCTCCCAGATTCTCTACGGAACCGACTATCCCTTCGCCCCGGATCCGTTGGTGCGGCTTGCGGACGGGGCGATCACCGCCCTCTTCGAGACCGAAGAGCAGGCACAGGTCCGCTGTGGGAACGCATCGCGTCTGTTCGGTGGTCTGGCGCAGCGCGCCGGCTGCGGCGAGAGCGGAGACACGTGACGCAGACCACCTTACTGCGCAGTACGCGAGGGCGCCCGTGCGGGCTCCTCAAGGCAACGCACCGTGCGTCCGAAAACGAGTACGTCGTCGTTCCATGGGTGAGGTGGGCATGCAGACACAGACCGATCCGCGGGTTCGAAAGCGGCTTCCGTGCACGCTCAGCACGGAGGCACGCAGCCACAACGGCATGATCCTGAATCTCTCCGAGCGGGGATTGTTCGTCCAGACGAGCCTACCCGCCAAGCCCGGCACCTTGCTCAATCTTGACGTGCTCGATCCGCTACACGGCGATGCGATCCCGCTGGAGGCCACAGTCGTCTGGCGGCGACGAGTGACGGCTCGCATGACCGGCGTCACCCAGAGCGGCATGGGACTGCGACTCCTGAGTCAACCATCCGAATGGCAACAGATGATGTGCGGGCTGCTAGACGACGGGAGCAGCGTCACCGGCGTGCCGGCGACGGGCGAATCGAGTCCCATCGCGGCGGACAACACAGAGGCTGCCGTCGATGCGCGCCCCCTTCGGCCGGCGTTCGCTTTCGACGTGCGGCTGGCGAAGCCCGGTAGCCCGCGTTCACGTCGGATCGTCGTCGAGAGCGACGACGAGGCCGCCGCGCGTGCCGAGGCGCAGCACATCGCCGGCAACGGCTGGACGATTCTCGAGATCCGACGACGCTGAGAGCGAGTCCGGCGCGTTGGCCGGGTCCCAACATTTCAGCTGTCAGCGGCCACCGCCCTACAGCCCTCTTCTCACCACCGCCATGTACCGTTCTGACGAGCAGGCATCTGATCAGGCGCGTTTGCCCCGTCTCGGGCCAGTGTGGCAAAGTGCCTTGGACGGGTGTGCACGCCGCGCGTACCCACTGACAGTCATCTGCACACCCCAGCAGCAGACTCAAGGAGCCCGCCCATGATCGCCGCAGACGAAACCTTCGACGGCACCTGGCCGTTTGCGCCCCACTTCTCCACCACATCGGGCTTCCGTCATCACTACGTCGACGAAGGCCCCCGCGACGGCGAGGTGATCATCTGCCTGCATGGCGAACCCACCTGGGGCTACCTGTACCGCAACATGATCCCCAGGTTGGCTGAGACCTGCCGCGTCGTGGTGCCGGACCACATGGGTTTCGGCAAGTCGGAAACACCCCAAGACAAGGTCTACACCGTGCAGACCCACGTCGAGAACCTGGAGCGGTTCATCGACGACCTGGGACTCACGGACATCACCTTCGTGTGCCAGGACTGGGGTGGCCCCATCACCGGGGCCTACACCATCCGCCATCCCGAGCGGGTGAAACGCGTGTTTCTGATGAACACCCTGTTCGGCTACGGTGGCGGCCAGGCGGGCGCGGAGAAGACACCCTGGTTCCAATGGATCGAAAAACACGAAGAAGCCGGCACCCTCAACGGCATCCTGGGTGAACTCGGTTCCACGGTGCTGTCGGTCATGAAAATCATTGGTTTCCAAAACTCGGCCGCGGTGGACGAGACTTGGATCCGCGCCTATTCGGCGCCGTTCCCTGACCGTGAGAGCTGTATCGGCGCCATCAACTTTCCGCTGGACGTGCACTACCAGCGGTTCATCCCCTACGTGATGGCAGGCCTGGAGACGGGCAACCTCGACAAGGTGAAGGCCATCCCGGCCATGCTCGCATCAGGGGATGCGGACTTTGGTATCGCCCAGGCCCATTCGATCTCTGATTTCCGGGGCCTCTATCCGGACGCACCGGTTGTGAAACTGCCGGGGGTGGGACACTTCTGCCAGGAAGATGTGCCGGAGACGCTGGTGGCGCTGATCCAGGGGTTCATGCAGACGCACCGATAGAAGCGACCCAACAACCGCAGCCCTTGCAACGATACCCTTGCCATTCAACCTGATCGGAGAGATCGATGAGCAATAGCGCTGGAAAGCAATCTCGAGTCCAAGGCACGGTGGCGCCTGGATTCGAGTCGGTGAAACAAGTGTATGAGCACGAAATGGAAACGATGGCGGAGAAGAACACTCAGCTCTGCGTCTACTACAAGGGCGAAAGGGTGGTCGATCTCTGGGCGTCGGCAACGGACGACGCTCGGTTTTCACCAGACTCCATCGTCAATATTTTCAGCAGTGGGAAGAGCCTCGAAGCCATCGCGATCGCATACCTCGTGGGACGAGGGCTGCTCGACTACAAGGCAAGAATCGTGAAATACTGGCCGGAATTCGGTGCAAATGACAAAGGCGAACTGACTGTCGCTGAGTTGATGCGCCACGAAGGGGGGCTGGCCGCCTTCAACACCTCTCTCGACCCCGAAGATCTGCTCGCTGAGAACATCAAACAGAATAGAATCGGGAGGGTCATCGAGGGCCACCGCCTGAGGTTCCGGAAGGGAAACCGGAGTAGGCGGGAATATCATGCCATTACCCGAGGCTGGATCGTGAACGAGGTCTTTCGACGAGTGGATCCCAGAGGCCGAACCGTCGGTGAATTTCTGAGTGAAGAAATCAGCAGTCCGCTCGAGGCCGACGCGATCATCGGGGTCAAGGAAGCCGAGTTGGATCGAATCTCGAAGGTTTCGCCTCTTGGATTCGTCTTTCAGTTCCTCCAGAGTCTGAAGCCCAGGATCCTGGGAAGAAAAATCAAACACAGCTTCTTCCAGATTCTCGGAAGGCTACTCCGGATCATTCCGTCGATGCGGCACGCCACCACCCGCGGCGCCCCAGCGCCATACAAGGGAATGAAGGGAATCGGATTCTTCAATGAGCCTGCCGTGGCAATGGGCGAAACCCCCTCTGCGGCAGCGAACTGCTCGGCGCGTGGACTGGCGAAGATCGCAGCCATGATGTCGGCCGGTGGAAAATGGGCCGAAAGAGAATACTTGAGTGAAGAAGCTTGGAAGGCCATGCATGAATATCCTGTCGAGGCAGAGATGGGGTTCGGCGTGACCAACTTCACTCAAGGCGGCGTAAATCTGTTCACTGAAACCAGCGCGAAAAGCACCAGGCTCGATCGGGCATTCAATGTCGGTCGAGAAGGATTCTATGGCTGGATGGGCTTTGGTGGATCGATCTTTCAATGGCATCCACGGCACGAGATTGGATTCGGCTTCGTACCCACTTCGCTGCATGTGCTGGACATCCTCAACGAGCGAGGAAAGACCTATCAGGCGGAGGTTCTCCGCTGCGTTGAGAGACTAAAGGAGTGATGGCAGGTCGACCCACCCCTACCACATCTTCCGGAATGGATTGATCATCGAGCGGGCGTCGGCACGAACGCGACGCCGATCATCGACTCGCGGGTGACGAGTTCGGCGAGCTGTTCCTCGGTCCAGCCCTCTGTGCCCTTGGGGCGTAGTGGAAGAACGAGGAATCTCGTTTCGGCCGTGGTGTCCCATACACGAACCTCGACCTCGGGGTCGAGTATGAGGCCCATTTCGCGCAGGACGCGTCGGGGTTCGCGAACGACTCGTGCACGATACTCGGGACTCTTGTACCAGTCCGGCGGTAGACCGAGTACGGGCCATGCGGTGCATGAGCACTGGGTGCAGACAATCAGGTTCTTTCGCCGAGGCGTATCCTCCACGACCACGATGTACTCGCCCTGCATGCCCTCGAAGCCGAGTTCCGCGCACGCCGCCGTACCCTCCGCCAGCAAACGTTCCTTGTACGCCGGATCGGTCCACGCACGAGCGACGACCTTCGCACCGTTATGCCAATCGAGTGTTTCCTCGATCTGCTCGATCGTATCGAGCAAACCTTCTGTAAGGTGTCCCTTCGCTTCGAGCGCATCAACGACTGCGCCCGTACGTTTCGAAGGCGACGGAACCCCATCGCGACTCATGCGAACTCCTCCAGATAACTTTCCCAGAGATCCACGACCACCGAATCGCCCTCTTCGGCGGCCTCCGTCCACAACTCGGCCGCCGAGAACTCGACGTGGTATGTCGGCTCGCGTCTCATCGGCAGACCGTGAGCGCTCGCGTCTGGGAATGTAAACGGTGGAGCGACATGCACGACCACACCGGTTCGACCGCGTACGTACTGGGGCACACGAGTATGACCGGGAGGATGAATCTCACGAACCCGCACGCGCGCGCCGAGTACGAAGCGCGGCGTCGCGGTTTCATCGCGACCATCGTCCGAATTGGATCGTTGGGGTCGGGCGAGTGGAAACTGCCCTCCGGCGCGCTGTTCGAGTTCGGAAAGGCTCAAGACGCCCTTCTCGACAAGGAGCGTCGCAACCCCCGTCAGAACGCGCTCGTAGTATCGCGCCTGGAGATAATGCACGGGGTCCATGCGCTCGATAGCGTGGCGATACTCATCGACGTTGTAGGCACGCAGCATCCCGATCGAGACGACATTCAGCCTAAAAGCGAGCGCCTCCCACGCTTCGTGAAAGGTCGGCTCGTCCGCCTCCGTCTCGACAGGTCCGAAGCCCGCCATGCCACCGAGATCGTGGATGCCGTCCATAGGCCTGAAGCATAGATTCGAGACGTTCAGCGCGAAAGTCCGTTCGCCAATCCACCACCAGGCTGGAGAACTCGCTGCAGCGCGCCACGTGGCAGAATATGTGGGAGTGATGTCCTTGATCAGACGGAGAACGACCGATATGTTCGCGCGAATCATCGAAGTATCCACGGGACAGGAGTGTCATTGCTAATTCAAATGCTCGTCTACCCCGATATGACGCTGCTCGACCTTGTTGGGCCCGCCCAGGTATGGTCGCTCTGGCCCGAAGCGGAGATCCAATTCGTTTGGAAGGACGCGAGTCCGCTCATGACGGACTGTGGTCTCGCGGTGGTGCCCACCCATTCTTTCTCGGACGCGGCCGAATCCCCGTACATTCTCTTTGCGCCAGGCGGGATCGAAGGCACGGCGCGCGCAATGGCCGATGCCGAGGTGACGGACTTCATGTCCGCTCAAGGAAAGAGCGCGGAGTGGGTCACGAGCGTGTGTACCGGAGCGTTGATCCTCGGGGCGTCGCAACTGCTCAACGGCTACAAGGCGACCACCCATTGGATGGCACTCGATGCACTCGCCGGCTTTGGCGCCGAGTCAGTTGAAGAGCGCTGGGTGATCGATCGCAATCGCGCGACGGGCGGTGGCGTGACCGCCGGTATCGACTTCGGCCTGGCATTGATGGCCAGACTCGCGGGTGAGGACATTGCGCGCGCAGCGCAGCTTGGGCTCGAGTATGACCCGAGCCCGCCATTCGATTCGGGCAGCGTCTCGAAGGCGTCACCCGAGACCATCGAGCTCGTGCGCAGCTTGTTTTCGGCCAGCGGCGCTTAGCTGACGCAGGTTGAAAAGGTGAGCTCGAAAGGACGAATGCGCACCTCTTCCGCAAATGAGGTTTCGACCGCATACGATGCGAGGATCGGTGTTCCAAGCAGCGCGTTTCACACCGCCGCTCAGTACGACTCTGACCAGTAGGCCTCGAACGCTTGGTAGAGCACGGCGTCAACGTCCAGTGAAGACCGGCTTCCGCTTCTCCATGATCGCGCGCACGGCTTCCTTGCTGTCCTCAGTCTGAAGACCGCGACGCGCCGCCCCGATCTCGACGCTCAGATGGGTGCGCAGGCTCGGAAGCTCGACCGCCTTGCCAACCATGCGCTTGGACTGGCGCGCGGCGATAGGCGAGACGCGCGTGAGAAGCTCGCAATACTCGAGGAAGCGCGCTTCGAAGTCCTCCGCCGCAACGACCTCACCGACGATCCCACGCGCGAGGGCTTCGTCGGCAGAAATCATCTCTTGCTCGAGCAAGAAGCGCAGCGCGCCCTCATAGCCGAGCGCTTGCGCGAGGGTCCACGTGAGTCCGCCGTCCGGGGAAGTGCCCGCGCGCGCATAGCCCGCAAGGAAGCGCGCGTTCGAGCTGGCGATGCGGATATCAGTCGCCATCGCGAGAGAGAAGCCCGCCCCGATCGCGACGCCATTGATGCCACCCACGATCGGCTTCTCACATTCCTCGCGCATCACGATCGGAAAGTGACTCACCCAGCCGAGGTCGTCGGTCATCTGGGATTGAGGTGAGAATGGATTGCCCTCGTCAGAACCGGCGTCACTCAGATCGAGGCCAGAGCAGAACCCGTCACCGGTCCCCGTTAGACCGATGACCCAGACGTCGTCGTCGGCCGTCGCGTCGCGAATGGCGTTGACGATCGCCCAGCCGAGCGAACCCGTGAGTGCGTTCTTCTTTTTCGGGCGATTGAGGCGGAGGATGCGGACGCGAGCGCGATCTTCGATCGTGACGAGGGAATCGGCGTCGGACATGGGATGCTCCTGGCTGGGCGAGGATTCCCGAGCGTCGGAGAATCGATCGAAGTGAGGCCGAGGAGTCTAACAACGGCAGCGAGCGGGCTGCAATCGCGCTTTCGCGCCGGCAGTCATTCCGTAGAGCGCTCCGCTCGTTCCCCAACCAGCCGAAGCAAATATCTCGAAAGCGAGTCGCGGGAGCGACCGTCGAAGAGCATCGGTGCGTCGTGAGCCCCGAGCGAAGTGAAGAACAGGACTCTCGTGAGTGGGTGGATCTCATCCTCCGGCACGCCGATCCCGGCCATGATTTTTTCGAGCACGCCGAGGATCTTCCGGTCTGCGCGCTGGACCGAGCGAGCGGCACGCGAGTCGGCGGCGGCCCAGGCGCGCATGGCGTGGTCGCGACGTCCGATGTCCCGGTCCGCGACGAGACGGGCGACCTCGATCAGCTGCTTCATCGGATCGCCCTGAAACGAATCGACAACCGCCACCGCCTCCTGCGGCGCGATGTCGGACCAGTAGGCTGCCAGCGCCTCCAGCAATCCATCTCGTCCTTCGAAATGGTGGTAGAAGCTGCCCTTGGTGACGCCAAGGTCGCGGCACAAGCGATCGATCCGCACCCCTTCGATGCCTTCCGCAACCAGTGCAATCAGCGCTGCATCGATCCAGTCTTCGCGCGACAGCCGTCGCCTTGGCTCAGTCGTTGAGGCCATGTTCCTCGAGCCAGCCCGAATAGATTTCGATGCATCGGGTCAGCTTTTCGGGTTGACCCATGTAGTAGTGCGTCGCGCCTTCGATCTCGTGTTTTTCCTTGTCGTCGTGGGGAATCGCCTCGTAGAGTCTTCGCGTATGGCTGGGCGTGCAGGCCGAGTCCGCCCCGTTCCCGACCACCAGGGTCGGAACGTGCGTATTGCGACCATTGCGCTCACCGTGGGCGTTCGACTCATCGAGGCTCCACTGCGAGAGCCAACTGCGCAGCGTGCAGAAGCGAGCCAGACCGACCGGGCCGTTGTTCACGAGGCGCGGGTCACCGAGATAGCAGATCCCGGGCGGACGCCCGTTGGGATCCACTGCCGGATCGAGCCATCGAGGATCGGCCATCGTGCCATGCACGGTAAAACCGAATTCCTCGTTTCCCCGTCCCTCCTCTCGAAGCACGTCCAGCTTGTCGCGGACCCAACGCGTGATCCGGCGATTTCGCTCGACCTGGGCCGTCCGGTAGCGCTCGAGGAATGCGTCGGCGTAGGGCGGCTGGTTCGGGGTCCTCGCATTGTAGAGATCGAGCTCCGGATCCCGTCGGTCGGGGTCACTTTCGTCGACGATCGAAGCATCCATCCATTCGGTCAGCGTCGCCGAGCGACTCACATGCGCCGCCACGAGGAAGAGTGCGTCGCCGGGGGGCAGATCTTCCTGGGTCAAGTCCGGCGGCTCACCGGCGGGCGTCTGTTCGACCGTGGCTCGCTCGGCCTGCTCCTGGTAGAAAAGCGCCTGGCTCCCGCCCCCGCTCCACCCACCCAACACGACCTTTTCGTAGCCGAACCGCTGCTTCAGATCGCGGATACCTGCGCCCAGATCGGCGACGCACTTTTCCATGATGAGTGCGCTGTCGTTTCCGCGGTAGCGCGTGTTCACGTACACGACGTGATGCCCGGCCGCCGCAAGCCCAGTCATCATCGGTAGGAAGGCGCCGCCTCCGATCGGGTGGCTGAACACGATCACCGTCTTCGATTCGCGATCCGCCGGCCGTACCTGCATCCCCTCGATGAACACCCAGCCCGGCTCCCCGCCGTAGGTGTCCTTGAAACCGGCCTGTTCCTGGAATCCGATCATGTAGGGATAGCGAATGATCTGGCTCATCGTTCGATGTCCGAATCGCGAGAACCAGCTGCGACGCGCAGGGGACGTGCGGTGTCGATCGCCACGATCTTCCAATCCAGTCGATCGAACTGACCGTGTGTAACGAAGGATTTCATCGGATTTCCTCATTCTGGCGACTGTTCGACCAGTCCGTGATGAAACATACCATATAGTATGTTACGAATTCAGAACAGTCGTTCGTTCGCTACATCGGACGTGGTACGAGTCAGTCCACCAACCAGCCAAAGAGAGACCAGAATGACCGAAACGGCCGACCAAGTGCAGCGTCGGGAGCTCGTCGAGCGGGTTCGTGCGCTCGCACCCCTCATCGCGCAAAACGCGGAGCGAGCCGAACAGGAACGCAAGCCCGTCGACGAAGTGATCTCTGCGTTGGAGGAGACCGGCGTTTTCAAGTCGTACGTACCGAAACGCTTCGGCGGCTACGAGATCGATGCGGACACCTTCATCGACATCGGCCTCGCCGTAAGCAAGGCCTGCACTTCGACCGGGTGGGTGACGACCTTCTATATGGAACACAACTGGATGCTCGCGCAGTTCCCACCGGAGACGCAGACAAAGCTCTTTGGCGCACAGCCCTACGTGCTCGCCCCTGGGAGCATCAGTCCGACCGGCCAGGCCCAGCGCAAGGACGACGGCTACGTGGTCTCTGGACGTTGGGCCTGGGGAACGGGGGTAATGCACGCGGACTGGGTCCTGCTGAACGGAATCATCGAGGGCGACGTGCCGGATATACGGCTCTTCCTCGTTCCCCGCGACCAGATCCGAGTCGAGGACACGTGGGACTGTGCCGGAATGGCGGGAACCGGAAGCAACGACATGATCGCCGAAGACGTGTTCGTACCCGCCGCTTACAGCGAGTCGCTTCTCGACATGTCGGTGGGCCGCGGCTCTGGGTCCGCGTCGCACGACTCGCCCTGTTATCGACATCCAATGTTGCCCTTGCTCGGGATCGCCGCAGCGATTCCCGCTCTCGGTGCGGCTCAGCGATCGGTCGAACTCTTCAAGGAGCGACTAGGGACTCGCACGCTATACGGAACCTCCAGCAAGCAGGCCGAACGGGCCTCGGCTCAAATGCGGCTCGCCCACGCTGCGGTCCGGGTCGGAAGTGCCGAGACGCTGCTCCGCGAAGTGGGTCAGAGCCTCGCAGTGTGGGGTACGAGCGACGAGGTGTGTCCGCCGGAAGAACGAGCCCGGCTCCGTTTGCAGACGGCACAGATCGTCGAGATGTGTCGAGACATCGTCCGCAATGTCATGGAAGCAAGCGGGGCCAGCGCGCACCTGCGGCCGCACCCCATGCAGCGCATCCATCGCGACATCCACACGCTCTCCTGCCACACCGTCTTCGATCTCGACATCGGCGCCGAAAACTACGGACGCCTGCTCCTCGGATTCGATCCGATCACCCCGGTCTAATCAACCGCAACCCAGACAAGGAACGAAAAACCGTATGGCCAAGGTCCTTCACATCGAAGCAAGTCCAAAAGGAAGTCGATCCGGCTCCTCACAGCTCGCCGCATGGTTCCTCTCTGCCTATCGGGAAGCACGTTCCGAGGACGAAATCGACGTCCTCAATGTGTTCGAGGCCGATCTCCCGCCCTTCGGAGAAGATGCCGCCAATGCGAAATTCGCGTCTATTTTCCAGGAGAAGCTGACCGAAGCCCAGGTCGCGGTCTGGCAGCAGGTCAAGGAACGCATCGCCGACTTCGACGGCTGCGACAAGCTCGTCCTCTCGGCCCCCATGTGGAACTACTCGATTCCCTATGCATTGAAGCACTACCTCGACATCATCGTGCAGCCGATCCTGACCTTCGGATACGACTTCGAAAAGATGATGCACGTGGGGCTGCTGCGAAATCGGCCCGTGCAGTTGCTGTTGACGCGCTCGTCGACACCGCCTGGCGACTACGCCGACTTCCAGCTTCCGTACCTGCGCTACGTGCTCGGCTCGATCGGGCTCCGCGACATCCGCGTGATCACCGCATGGCAGACCACGCAGCCGAGCGCCGACGCGCGGGCCGCCTATCTCGAGGGCTTCAGGCCGGAGTGCGAGACACTCGGTGCGTCGTTCTGAGTTCTTGCAGAGCCCTGAGGGCTCCAAAGAATCGCCTTCTCCCAACGCTCATCTCGGCAATGGAGTCCCGCGACCGCATTCCACTGGCGGCGGGAGGGGTGTCGGTGGATGCATGAGATCGAGCCAGCGGCCCCCCATTCATAGTTTTGCGCAAGTGGCCACGTGTTGGCTGGGCAGGTTCGTCCGATCGACTATCCTGACGCAATGACCTACGCCACTTTCGACCTGCGAAGCCGCTTCCTCGTCGTGTCGCGCCTCAGGTTCAACTGGCTTCTCGTTGTTCCCGCGCTCGCGACGCTCGTCACGTTCAGTGTGCTGGAAACGTCGTCGGCATCGGCCGATGTTCGTGTGCACGACCAAGCGGAAGGCGTACAGCCACTCTCGCCAGGCACACAGATCCCGAAGGCGGTTGTTCAAACCGTTCTCGGAAAACCGATGGACCTCGAGGCGGCGATCGGCGAAGGTGGGGCGCTTCTTGTCTTCTACCGCGGTGGCTGGTGACCGTATTGCAACACGCAGCTCGGTGAGCTGCGCAAGATCGAGGCGGAGCTGGCGTCGCTCGGGTTCAAGGTGATTGCGTTGAGCCCCGACCGACCCGAGAAGCTCGAGCAGAGCCTCGAAGTCAAGGGGCTCGGCTACGCGCTCTACTCGGACAGCAATCTCGACGTCGCCCGCAGATTCGGGATCGTCTATCAGCTCGACGACGTGCAGGTCGCGGAGTACGCCAAGTACGGGATCGATCTCGAGGATGCGTCCGGCAAGGCTCACCACCAGCTGCCCGTTCCGAGCGTGTTCCTGATTGATCCAGATGGCAAGATTCTCTGGGTCTACTCGAATCCCGACTACAAGATTCGACCCGATAACGCAAAGCTCTTGGAAGCGGCCAAGCAGTTCACTTCACGGCCAGGCCAATAGCGCATCGCTGACTCGAGCAGGCCCAGGCCCGAATGCGACACCCGGCGTTTCGGATCAGCGCGCCCCGCGTACCGCCTTCGCGATCTCGCCCCATTTCGAAAGATTCATTGGATTGCATCGCAGGTCGTCCATCGCCAGGTAGGAGACGACCCGGCTCGCGACCCCGGAGTACCGTGCGAGCAAGGCGTCCGCCATGTCGTCCCAGCGTGCTTTCACGGCGAAATGCGACAGCATCTCGTCCGTGATCGCAGCACCCATACCCCCGATATCACCCGCCTTCATCATCTTGCCGAGCTTCGGCGTCATGCCCTCGAATCCGAGATCGTCGAACTGGAAAGCGTAGTTCGGCGTCGAGCCGTAGAAGGCGATCTGGGTTCGCGCTACCTGAGTCGCCCGCCCCTGCTCCTCCGGCGAATCGCCCGGAATCGCGAAGACAGGGACGATCAGATCGACGTCGCTCATCGTTCGCCCCGCCTTCGCAGCACCCCTTTCCACATCAGGCAGCAAGCGGTTCTCGAGATAAGTCATCGAGTGCAGCGGGTGAACGTGCACACCATCGCAGAGTTCTCCGGCGACACGACACATCAAGGGTCCGACGGCGGAGATATCAATCTTCACGTCTTCGAAATCGTGCCGCGCCGGCGCCCACTGCGCGGGGAGCAGATTCAGGGAGTAATAGGGCCCTTCGTGCGAGAGATTTTCTTCACGCCGAAACGCTCGGATGCATGCCTTGAAGGCTTCAACATAGTCGCGCATCTGGAGCGCGGGCTTGTCGAAGACCGAGCCATAGCGGCGGATGACGTGACTCTTCACCTGACTCCCGAGTCCGAGACGGAAACGGCCCTCGGTGTTCTGCGCCATTTCCCACGCCACCTGCGCCGAGATCATCGGACTGCGCGGAAACGCAACGGCGATTCCCGTCGTGAATGAGAGTTTCGGTGCTGCCATCGCTGCGGCCTGAATCATCATCCACGGGACGTTGCCCGCCTCGGTAAAGAGCATTCCGGAAAAGCCCACCGACTCGAGGTCCGTGGCGAGTTCCGCGCTCTCCTTCCAGGTCAAACCACCGGTCATCAGATCGAAATCCATGCGTATTCCCCTCCTCAGCGAGCGTCGAATCAAGATTGAGTTCGCGCCGGCCAGCGTCTCAGATCATCTCATATGCGGATAGATCCGGCTTCTCCATTTCGGCCCGAAATCTTGCCACGGTCCATGGCCAGGCGATCGGGATCCCGCGATCGTCGAGATACCAGCTCTGACACCCGCTCGTCCAGATCGTGCCCTTCGTCGCTTCGACTCGTTCAGCCTCGAAAGTCTCGGTCGCTTCGTGCGAAGCGCTCACCTCGCGCACCTCGCGGCTTCGGATCTTCTCGACCAGCTGCAGGATGTAGGCCATCTGATGTTCCGCAACGTCGATCAACGAGAAGTTCCCGACCGGTCCATTCGGGCCGTTCAGCATGAAGAGGTTCGGAAAATCCGGAACCGAGACCGAGAGATACGCGCTCGGATGACGGCCCCAGACGTCGTCGAGACGAATGCCGTTGCGGCCAATGATCTCCGCGGGCCGCATGAAGCGATCAAGACGAAATCCGGTGGCCAGGACGAGCACGTCGAGTTCGTGGAGCTGTCCGTCTTCAGTACGCACGCCACCCGCTTCGATGCGTTCGATCCCAGAAGTCACGAGTTCAGCATTGGCGTGTTGAATCGCGTTATAGAATCCTGGCGAGAGGATGAGCCGTTTACAGGCAGGTCGATAGTCGGGCCGAAGCTGCTCGCGTAGCTCGGGATCGACGACGCTCTCCTCGAGATTCCTTCGACAGAGGGCTTCGATCCGAACGAGTTCTTCGGAATTCGCATCGACGACCGCATTGGAGAAGGTTTCAGAGAAGCTCTTCGTCAGATCCGCCTGCAGCTTCTGCATGCGATCCGGTTCCTCGCGGAATGCGCGTTTCTCGTCTTCCGTGTAGGTGAGATTCTCCTGGGGCATGATCCACTGTGCCGTGCGCTGAAAGAGCGAGAGCTTTCCGACGCTTTCGACGAGCGCTGTTACGATCTGGATCGCGCTCGACCCGGTCCCGATGACGCCGATCCGTCGACCTTCGAGGGGCGCATCGTGGTCCCATCGAGCGCTATGGAAGATCGCACCCTCGAAATTCTGGCGACCAGCGATCCCGGCTTCGTTCGGGTGATGCAGGACTCCGGTCGCCCCGATGACGATGTCGGCGACGTCGGACACCCCCGCTCGCGTCTCGATGTGCCAGCGGCCGTCTTCGAACGCACAGCGTGTTAGTTCCTGTCCGAACTGGATGCGACCGCTGACGCCGTACTTGTCTGCGACGCGCTCGAGATAGGCCTGGATCTCTTCGCCGGGCGCGAATCGCTGACTCCACTCTGCGTTCGGTTCGAAGGAATACCGGTAGAGATGGGACGGGACGTCGCACGCGATGCCCGGATAGGTGTTCTCGCGCCAGGTGCCGCCGAGCCGATCGGCCTTCTCGTAGATCGTCCAGTCAGGATGACCCGCTTCCTCGAGCTTGATGGCGGCGAGGATGCCAGCCATGCCGGCCCCGATGATCGCGAAGCGAAGCGTTCTCTCGTTCATGATGATTTCTTCTCCCTCGAACCACTCGTATGTCGGACCAGACCCACCGCCGCGGATGACCCTCGCCCGAAACCGTTGGCGCTCCCTAGCCACGACCGTCCCGGAGCGGCTTCACTTCGCCGAGGCCAGTCTGACGAAATCCAACATAGTCGTCGTAATTTTTATTTGCAACACTTATGTCGGATTTTAGTCTCAGATCGAATAGAGGACCCTAAGAGGTCGATTTCTAAGCCCCGCCCCGTGCCGAGTTGACAAGCAAGCCTCGAACCGAGGCTCCTCTCACACCCCGTTCCGGGCATGCCGGCGTCCTAAAACGGCCCGTCAACTCCGAGGGCCTCCACGGTGGGCTCCTTGATGATGTTATTCCGAGGACATCAGAACGAGAACGTGGACAACCCCATTGCGACGCAGCCGCATATCGAAGCCTCCATGCGCGAACTGGGCGCCGGGATCTCCGACGCCGGAGGCCGCCAGATTTCCTACGACGGCGAGCCGACGGTTTCCGAAGCCGCGATCTTCGACGAGAAAACGGCGTGCT
The DNA here is from genome assembly GCA_965603475.1 of uncultured Myxococcales bacterium. Classification (GTDB taxonomy): domain Bacteria; phylum Myxococcota_A; class UBA9160; order UBA9160; family UBA4427; genus UBA4427. Next base: position 2,054 of record CBFDDD010000064.1, on the reverse strand, counting down.
TCACCGAAGACCCGGTCCATGCCACGGACAGGTCCCTCCTCCTTCTGCCCGCTGGCCCTGATCACTAGAATCGAGTCTGAATGCACAACTTCTCGAATCACTCGCGTCAAGCGAGCCCTCATCAGATGATGAACACACCTCGTATGCAATCCGAAACGCCGAAGCGATCAACTCCTACATCGACTCCAATTCTCCCAGCGCCCTGAAGGACTGAATCATCATAGGCCTATCACGACTCGCGCGACCTCCCCTTCTTGGACGCGCAGCGCGTAAGCAGGCTACAAGCAATACCCTGCCTCGCGGTGTGGCTCATCGGCGTTCGAAAATCGATGTCGGTTCAGCTCGGACAATCGCGTTGTACCTGCTATCCACTTATGTGCCGAATCGCAAGGATGTGACCCACGAACGGCGCAACCATCAGACTCAACGAAAGACCAGATGCACACGAGTCCTCCCGTCATTCTGCTCGGCAGCGATTGCCTGACCGGGCTACAGATCGCCCGCATCCTTTGGCGCAGGGGCGTTCCCGTGATTGGATTGGCCGAGCAGACAGGGTCCCCGTACTGCAGGTCTCGCGCGGTCTCGCGCATCCTGCCCGCTCGAGCGCTCGAGGATCCGATATCGATGCTCACCCAGATCACCACCGACTACGGGATACGGCCGGTGGTCCTGTCATGCACCGATGAATTTACGGTCTGGTTGAACGAGCATCGGGACGTCGTCGGCCAGCATGCCGACTCCCTATTGCCCGCCCGGGACACTCTCGACAAGATGTCGGACAAGTCTCGTTTCTACCGATGGGCTTCCGAGCACGACCTCCGACTCCCCGAAACGCGCTTCGTCGATTCCGCAGAAGACCTCGCGCAGACAGCGCAAGAGATGACCTTCCCCCTAGTCGTAAAACCGCCGCACAGAACGGCGAGCTGGCTCGAAGCCAGTGGCGGCTCGAAAGTCTGCAAAGTCCACAGCCCGCAAGAACTTCTACGACTCGCGCCTTCGCTTTTCGCGGCGGTCAACGAGCTGATCCTACAGGCGTGGGTGCCGGGACCAAGCGCTCTCACTCGAGAGCTTTCGGTCTGTCTCGACGCAGAGAGCCATTTTCTGGCGGGCATCGTGCTACAGAAAATTCGGCAGTGGCCTCCGGAGACGGGAACGGGGTCACTCGCTGTACAGATTCACGATGAAGAGGTGATGACCACCGGGCTCGAGATATTGCGGAGGTTTGCGCACGTCGGATTTTGCCAGATCGAATTCAAGCGAAGTGAAACCGACGGCCAGTTGTACATCATCGAAATGAACCCGAGCCGGGCCTCGCTCAATTTCCCACTCTGCGAAGCGAGCGGTGTGGAGTTGACCTACATCTGGTACTGCGCTGCGGCTGGGTTTCCCCTTCCCGCGAGTCGCGGTGTGACTCATCCCGGAGCCAAGTGGATCTGTTGGAAACGGGATCTGGCCTCGGCCTTCGTCTCGTGGCGGCAAGGCGAGCTCAGTTTTCGCGAATGGCTGAAATCAGTCCGGGGACACAAGTGGTCAGCCGATATCCAGCTCGACGATCCGATGCCATTGCTCGCGGATGTCGTCCGCAAACTTGCGGCTCTGCCCTGGCGCCCCGACAGCGTTCGGCGATCCGCGAGCCCGGGCCTTCTCGGCCGTTCACAGCGAAGGGCGGTTGCCGATCGACAAGCACCGGTCGTCCTCCTCGGCATCGATCGTCTGCTCGGGCTCCAGCTGGCACGAATTCTGTGGAGGCACGGCATCCCCACGATCGGTGTGGCCGTCGACCCGAAATCACACTACTGCCGAACCCGTGCGGCGACTCAGATCGTCGATGCCCTGGACGTGGAGCGCGATCCGAGCCAGTTCTTCAAGAAGTTGAGCGCCGAGTACACGGCCAGACCGGTTGTCATTCCATGCATGGACGAGTTCGTGTTCTGGCTGAACGAGAACCGCGACATCGTCGAATCTCATGCCGACTTCCTTCTACCCCAAGCCAAATCGCTCGAGCTACTCGGCGACAAGAGCCTCTTCTACCGCTACTGCATCGAACGGAATCT
>CBFDDD010000063.1:0-27651 GCA_965603475.1 uncultured Myxococcales bacterium | reverse complement strand
CTGCACGTCCAGCTCGAAGACGGTCATTTCAAGAAGATCAAGGGCGACAAGACGAATCCCCGCTCGAAGGGATATACCTGCGAGAAGGCTGCGGGACTTGATCACTACCAGAACCACGCTGATCGGATCACGACTCCGCTGCGCCGACGCGAGGATGGAAGCTTCGAGGCGATCGACTGGGACACGGCAATCCGGGAAGTCGCTGACAAGCTCGCGCAGATCCGCGACACGCACGGCGGCTCGAAGATCCTCTACTACGGTGGCGGAGGTCAGGGCAATCACCTCGGTGGGGCCTACTCGGGGGCAACCCGTCAAGCCCTGGACATGCGTTATTCGTCGAACGCGCTCGCCCAGGAGAAGACCGGCGAATTCTGGGTCGAGAGACAGATGTTCGGCGGACGTCCGGAGCCGGATTTCGAACACGCACAGGTGGCGGTCTTCATCGGCAAGAACCCCTGGCAGTCCCACGGCTTCGAGCGAGCGCGTCCGATCCTACGGGCCATCGCGAAGGACCCGAACCGACACATGATCGTTGTCGATCCACGCCGCACCGAGAGTGCGGACCTGGCCGACGTCTTTCTCCAGGTGATTCCGGGAACAGATGCATTCGTGCTGGCTGCGATGTTGAAGGTATTGATCGACGAGGGAATGACGGATCAGAAGTTCCTCGAAGCGCATGCGGGGGACGGAAAGGCGTTGTTCGATGTGCTCGCGACGGTTCCGGTCGCCGACTACTGCGAACGGGCCGGGGTTTCGGAAGAGTTGGTGCGCGAGGCCGCGCGGTTGATTGGCGGAGCCGAGAGCGTTGCCGTTCTCGAGGATCTGGGAATCGAGATGGCGCCGCATAGCACGCTCAACTCGTATCTCGAGAAGCTCCTCTACGCGCTGACAGGCAATTTTGCGCGTCCCGGTGCAATGAATCTCGGCACCCATATCGGCAAGCTGATTGGGAGTGGGAAGGACAATCGGACCACCCCGGTTGGTGGGCACAAGATCATTACGGGCCTGGTCCCCTGTAACGCGATACCCGAGGAGATCCTGACGGACCATCCCGACCGCTTTCGTGCGATGTTCATCGAGAGCGGCAACCCGGTCCACTCGCTGGCGGACAGCCCGCGCATGAGAGAGGCGCTCGATGCACTCGAATGCGTGGTCGTGATCGACGTCGCCATGACCGAGACGACGAAGCACGCGGATTATATCCTGCCGGCCGCCTCACAATACGAGAAGGTCGAAACAACCTTCTTTGGCGGTGGCTTTCCGAACAACACATTCCTGTTGCGGCAGCCGCTCTTTCCGGTCGCGGCCGGGACATTGACCGAGCCTGAGATCCACAGTCGGTTGTGCCGCGCACTGGGCGCCTTCGAGGACGAGGACCTCACGACGTTGCGCGAGGCAGCCAACGAAAGCGTCGAGAAATTCGGCTTGGCGTTTCTGCAGGCAATGGCAAATAAGCCGAAGTTGGCGGCGATCATGCCCGTCGTTCTCTACGAAACCCTGGGTCGTTCGCTGGGAAAGGGACTCGAGGGTTCGGCGCTGATCTGGGGCGCTGCCCAGACATTGGCCATGGAACATCCGGACTCTGTGCGTCGAGCGGGCTTCGAAGGGGAGGGGGCAGAGCTCGGAAACGCACTCTTCCGCGCGATCCTCGACAACACGAATGGTGTGGTCATCACGTCGGATCCCTACGAAGTGACGATGGAGCGCATCAAGACCGACGATGGGCGGATCGAACTCGTGATCCCGGAACTCGTCCAGGAACTCGCCGATCTGATCGACGAGGAGCCGCCTCGACCCAGCGACGATTACCCCTTCATCCTGGCGGCAGGAGAACGTCGCACGAGCACGGCGAACACGATCTTCCGCGATCCGAGTTGGCGAAGGAAGGATGCGCATGGCGCGCTACGCATGAGTTCGGGAGACGCGAAACGTCTCGGCGTCGAGACGGGCGCTCGTGTTCGACTCTCGACCAAGCGCGGCAGTGCCGAAGCCGTCGTTGAAGTGAACGATACGCTCCGAGACGGCCACATCACACTTCCGAACGGTCACGGACTCGAGTACCCGGATTCCGATGGGACGCGTAAGATCCACGGCACACCGCCCAACGAGCTGACTTCGTCCGAAGACCGTGATTGGCTCGCGCTCACGCCGTGGCACAAGCACGTGCGCGCTCGTGTCGAGGCGATTGCCTGAGATGCGACGTACGCGATTCGAAGATGCGGCCTGTCCGATCGCGCGAACGACGGATCTGATGGGCGATTCGTGGACGCCGATGGTGATGCGGGAGGCCTTCCTTGGGAGACGTCGCTTCGACGAATTTCAGAAGGCACTTTCACTATCGCGCGGCGTCCTTGCGAAGCGCCTCTTGCGCCTGGTCGAGGAGGGCATGCTCGAGAAGCGCGCCTACGAAGATCGTCCGCCTCGCTTCGAATACATCCTGACCGAGAAGGGCCGTGCGTTCTATTCGGTGCTCGCGGCGATGTGGCGTTTCGGCGAGGACTGGCTCTGGGAAGAGGGCAGTGAGCCTTCGCTTCAGCTCTTCGATCGAGAGACCGGTGATCCGGTTTCGCCGCGGGTCGTAAACGAGCGGACCGGCGTGCCGATCGATGTGAGGGAGGTGCAGCTTGGTGAGCGCGGAAAGGGTACGAGCTGAGGCAATGACGAAATTCGAAAGTGAGAGTAGACCCGAAGTGGCTTTGATCGTGGGTGGGGGCCCTGGGGTCAGCGCCAGCTGTGCTCGGCTCTTCTCGGAGGCGGGCATGCGAGTCGCCGTCGCGGCGCGAAATCCCGAGAAGACGGTGCTCCAGAAGCTCGCGAGTGACCATGGTGTGCGCTGCTACCCATGCGATGCGCGAGATCCCGGATCTGTGGTCGAACTCTTTCGGGTCGTTGCGGACGAGCTGGGGCCGCCGAAGCTCGTCGTGCACAATATTGACGGAAGGACGCCCGAAATTTTTCGCAAGGAGATCACTGAAGCCGACCCGCAGCGGGTTCTCGAGACGCTGCAGAACTCCGCATTCAGCGCCTTCCTCGTCGGACAGCAAGCCGCCCAGAGCATGCTGGTCGGAGAGCCGCCCCCTGACGGACATCGCGGCACGATCATCTTTACCAACGCGAGTGCGGCCTTCAAGGGCTACCCGAAGAGCGGCGCGTTCGCGATGTCCTCTCATGCCAAGTCCGGGCTGGCCCAGAGTATGGCGCGCGAACTCATGCCCCAGGGCATCCACGTCGCACACGTTCCGATCGATGCGGCGATCGGTTGGACTCAGGAGGACGGAACGCGCGCACATCGTCTCGCCGGAACGACCTCCGACGACAATATGGCCGATCCGTTACATATCGCGGAGACCTACCTCCATCTCCACCGGCAGCATCGCTCCACCTGGACCTTCGAGGCTGTGTTGCGACCCTGGGTCGAGAACTGGTAGCAGCAACGGTGGGAGGCGAGCGCGGCCGCTCGCCCGGCGTGTCGTTTCAGACGGTTTTCCGACCGTCATCCCGGCCGCGACCCAAGCGCGGGCTAAACGACCTCGAAGAGTGTTTCGCAGCCTGTACCCGCCAGGACTCGATCGACCTTTTTTTGGGCTGACTCCGGCAGCGCGGAATATTGCTCGCGCAACCAGCGAAGGCATTTGGCCTGATAGGGGAAAGGATCCTGCTCCCAGGGCTGCCCGTCGATTTCGCATTCGACACGCTCGTCGCCATTTTCGATCGCCGCTGAGTTGCCGAGTAGAAAGGGCGCGTATACGCGCCCGATTTCGCTGATCAGTTCGCCGAGTGATTCCGGCGGATCATTCAAGTCGAGCCAATCGGAATCGCACACTTCCATGCCCGACAGGTCTTCGAGTTTTTCGGTCCAGGCATAAGCCCGCGGCGAAATGTCGAGCGCGATCTTCATGGGTGTCGGATCCGTCATGACCAACATTGTCATCTGGCCAAAACAACCGAAGTCGCCCGCTCCCGGTCGGTCGCCGAGCAGGTAGGGCTGGTTCTGGATATGGCCGTCGAAGATCGTCAGGAAACGCGACCAACTGGCTTCGATCACCGGAGCCGTCGTCGCGTTCGAGCCGACGACTCCAATTCGAGAGATCTGTCGCTCGGCGATCATCTTCTCGAATTGCTGGCCGGAGGAGGGCGGCATCGTGATCATCTGTCCGTAGGGCATATAGGACGAGGCCTTCTTGGTATCGGGCGCAAACGCCCAGCGATAGTGGAACATGCATTTGCTGAGCCACTCGTCCCCGTAGTCTTCGATCAATGCATCGATGAAGCAGAGCGCCGGATCCACGGGCCGGAGCGGACGCGCTGCGAAATCGGTCTCCAGTCGGTTCAAGATTGGCGTCGTATCCGATACGGCATCCGTCGGTCGGCCATCAGCGTCTGGAAACACGAGACAGGGCAAGAGTGGTAGCGGGCGCTCCGGCAGCGCCTGCTGTTCCTTGCTTCCCTGGATCACGAATCGATAGGGGATACGTCGATAGCGCAACGCAGCCCGGAGCTTTCTCGTGTAAGGAGAAGAGCCACTTCCAATCAGTTTGAGATCGGTCTGCATGTCTAGAGGTCCGGGATTTCGATCGGTCCTTGAAAACTGTCTCCGCTCGGAAAGAAGAAGACGCGCGTCGGATGGGGCAATCTCAGGACCCAATCCTTTTCGAGGCTGATCTCGCTGCGGCTGCAGCCATCGGGGACGACGAGCGTTCCTCGAGGGTCGCCGTCGAGTCCGATGCTCGACTCGCCCCGCCCATCGATCACATGGACGAAAGCTTCGCCTTCAGGCGTCTCGAGAACCGCCACGCGACGCCCGGCGGCGAACCGCATTGCGTGATGTTTATCGACCATCATCTCTGTCGGACCGTCATTTCCGAAGGGCTTCGAGGGAGCTGACGCCGGACAGGCACAATGGCCGAAACGACGTCCATCGATCACCCGCTCCTCCATCGGCCCGTTCTCTGTCGCGCCCGGTGAGCGATCGAACCAGTGCTCGTCCATCGCGCCGTTCCCAACGCCCACCCGCCGCAGCGGCTCGGGCAGGTTGAGCGCAGCAAGCTCGCCGGCATCACATGGCTCGATCGACTGCCAGACTTTTCGTGTCGCCGGATCGATGACCTCGGCGTGCGGCCGCGCATGATCGATCATCTCCGTCGCTAAGTCGGGGCGTGCGCTGCCCATCCGTCAATTCCTTCTTGCCTGGCTGAATGGTTCGTTATGGCCGCTGGCTAGCCGATTCCAAAATGCGCGAGCGCAGCGCGTGCGACGGGCTCACCGTATTCCTGGACGAAGTGGCCTGCCTCTGGCAATTCCATGGGTTCGGGGCAACCGCGAATCGTGCTCCGAAGTTCTTTCATGACATCCCCACCGAGCACGCCATCGCGCATACCGATCGCCATGAAACTCTCGCCCGACCACGTTTCGTGGTAGAACGTCCGGGCGCGCTGCATCAGGTCGATGCCGTCCATCCCTGGCTCGACAGGGACGAGCTGGGGAAAGCGACGGACACCGGCCTTGTAGCGGTTGTCCGGGAATGGCGCGTCGTAGGCAAGAGCGTCGATTGCATTCGTCGCTCCTGCAGCATCGGAGGCGATCAGCCCGGCGACGGGAATCTCGGGAGCTGTCGCGGCGAAGAACTTCCATCCGGCGAAGCCTTCGGATAAAGGCTGACCGATCGGGAGAGCCGTGTTCATGACGAGCAATCGAGTGAAGCGATCGGGCAGGTCGAGCGGCAGGGTCAGTCCAAGAATCCCGCCCCAGTCCTGGCAGACGAGCGTGATGTCGCGCAGATCGAGGCGCTCGATGAGCTCGAGCAGACTCCTGCGGTGGAAGTCGATCGTGTAGACGGCGTCATCGACCGGCTTGTCCGAGCGGCCGAAGCCGAAGAGGTCGGGCGCGATGACACGATGGCCCGCGGCAGTGAACACCGGGAGCATCTTTCGATAGAGATAGCTCCAGGTCGGTTCGCCATGGAGGCAAAGGAAGGTGGTTTCCGCGTCCGCCGGCCCCTCGTCCAGATACGCGAGCCGCAAACCTGCGTAGCCCGGAAGGTCGTCGACGTAATGTGGTGCGCAGGGGAGGCCGGGCATGAACGCGAATCGGTCGTCGGGCGTTCGCAGGGATTCGATCGATGGTTGCTTGGACATCATGACTCCTGGTTATTGGCATCAAGACTGCCGTATTATTGCGACCGCGTCACGACCTGATCTCGAAACGGGGTCAGTGGTCCTGACTCTTTCCCTCGACGTGAGTCGGCACGCCCGACGGGCCAACCAACGCTTGATGAGCGACAATCCATTTTTACAGCCCAAGCTCTGCGAGGACCGACTCGTGTCAGACAATTCCATTGATATAGAAGATCGGCTGGATGCCGTTGTCGTCGGGGCCGGGTTCGCCGGGCTCTATATGCTGCACAAGCTACGCAGCATGGGACTGTCGACGAGGATCCTCGAAGCCGGAAGCGGGGTCGGGGGTACCTGGTATTGGAACCGCTATCCGGGCGCACGCTGCGATGTTCCGAGCCTCCACTACTCCTATCAATTCTCCGACGAACTCCAGCAGGAGTGGGAGTGGACCGAGCGATACTCCACACAACCGGAAATCCTCGAGTACGCCAATCACGTGGTCGATCGTTTCGAACTTCGGCCGCATATCCAATTCGACACACGCGTTGCTGAAGCCCTTTTCGATGAGGAGGAAGGCTGTTGGCGAGTCGTGACCGAATCGGGTCAGCAACTCCGCGCTGTTTTCTGCATCATGGCGACCGGCTGTCTCTCGGCCGCCAACGACCCGAAGTTCAAGGGTCGTGACTCTTTCCAAGGAGACTGGTACCACACTGGCCGCTGGCCCCACGAAGGCGTCGACTTCGCTGGCAAGCGCGTCGGCGTCATTGGCACCGGTTCTTCCGGGATCCAATCGATTCCGCTCATCGCCGAGCAGGCCGAGCATCTCACCGTCTTCCAGCGCACACCAAACTACTCGGTGCCAGCACACAACGCGCCTCTGGACGCTGATTTGCAAAGTGACGTCAAATCTCGTTATGCGGAATTCCGCGCCTGCGACCGTGAACAGGGGATCGCCTTTGACGTCGAGGCGAACGAGCTGAATGCAGCCGACATGAGCCCCGAGCAGTTGCGTGCGGAATGCGAGCGACGCTGGAAGCTGGGTGGCCTCTATTTCTATGGCACTTTCGCTGACATGTTGGAAGACCAGGAGGCGAATGATGTCGTCGCCGGATTCGTGCGGGACAAAATTCGAGAGAAAGTGAAGGATCCGAATACCGCCGATTTGCTATCGCCGGATTTCGTCTTCGGTTGTAAACGGATCTGTGCCGATACCGACTACTTCGAGACCTTCAACCGAGACAACGTGACGCTGGTCGACATCAGCAGCACTCCGATCTCAGAGATCACCCCTGATGGGCTCCGCGTGGCCGACGAGCAATACACCCTCGACGCCATCGTTTCGGCCACAGGCTTTGACGCCATGACGGGATCCCTCGATCGCATCGACGTCCGTGGCACCGGTGGGCAGGCGCTGAAGGATAAATGGGCTGCCGGTCCCCGGACCTACCTCGGCCTCGCGACGGCCGGCTTCCCGAACTTCTTCATCATCAGTGGCCCGGGCAGCCCCTCGGTCTTCACCAACATGATCACGTCGATCGAGCAGCACGTGGAGTTCATCGCCGACTGCGTCGACTACATGCGGGGACGGGGGCTCGCGCGTGTCGAGGCAACCGTCAAGGCGGAAGACGACTGGGTCGACCATGTGAACGAGGTCGCGGGAGAGACGCTGCTTCTGGGTTGCAATTCGTGGTACCTGGGGGCGAACGTGCCGGGCAAGCCGCGCGTATTCATGCCCTATCTCGGCTTTCCGCCCTACGTCGAGAAGTGTGAATCCGTCGCGGCCAACGAGTACGAGGGATTCCGATTGAGCTGAGGGGCGGGTTCTGAAGTTTTCGAAGCGATTTGTCTCTCGCTTCGTTCCAAGTTGCAGTTGCGAGAACTCCCCAGGGGAGAGATACTCGTTTGGTCCGTAGGGACACCCACTCGAATTCCGCTGGAGCACCCGAATCCCACCACCATGGCGCGCACACCTTTCGAGAAATACGGCGGATTCGCAATGGTCAGCAAGATCGTCATGGCATTCTATGACCGGGTCCTCGATTCAGACATCATGGCCCCCTATTTCGACGATGTAGACATGCGTCGACTCACAGATCATCAAACCAAGTTCATCTCCCAGGCATTAGGCGGGCCTGCAGCCTATACCGACGATATGCTGCGGAATGTCCACGCCGGCCTCGGGATAGACCAACGCGCGTTCGATGAGATGATCGTTCTATTCGAGGCGACAGTGCGCGAGTTCGAACTGGAGGAGGAAGACATTCAGCTCGTCCTTGGGGAGCTTCGCGCCAGCGCGCCAGTCATCATCGTACCGGTGGGGTCGTCCAGCTGATGGTTCAGGAGGAATCCGCCCAGGGGCTCGACCGCGAGCGCTTCAACGACATGCTCCTCGAATCTACCGGGGTGGGGCTCGCGCTACTCGATCCAGAGTCGCTCAGGATCATCTTCCACAACCGGCGCTTCGGCGAGTGGTTTGCGTCGGCCGAAGTCGGATCAGGCGCGAGACTCGAGGCATTACTCCCCGATCTTGATCTTGAGGCATTGCGGGAGGGTGTCGCCGCCGGAACCTGGTCGATCAACGCCGAGGTGACGCCGGGTCGGCGCCCGATCTCGCTGGCGCTGCACTTCACCCTTCACGACGAAGACGACCGCCCCCTGCTCATGTTGGAATGTCAGAACATCTCCAAGATCAAGCAGCTCGAGTACATGATCGAGTCATACTCGACCATGGTCGAGAAGCAGAACCGCACACTCGAGCGAGAGAACAAGAGGGTCGAAAAGCTACTCCTCAACATCATGCCCAAGAAGGTCTACGAGGAGCTCAAGACGTTCGGGGTAACCACTCCCAAGCTGTTCGAATCGGCATCAGTCCTTCTGCTCGACTTTGTGGGCTCCACGGAAATGGAGATCTCGCGCAACCCGACCGCGCTGATCGCGGAGCTGAATGACGTCTTCACGGCATTCGACCAGATTGCCGAGCAATTTGGGATCGAACGACTGCGTACGATTGGGGACGCCTATATGGCGGTATGCGGCGTGCCGGAGCCGGTGACGGACCACGCTCAGTCCATTGCCAAGGCGGCGCTCCTCTTTCTCCGGCATGTCGAGCGGCGCAACGACGCCAGCTCGCAGAAGTGGATCTGCCGGATTGGAATCAACACCGGCCCCGTGATCGGCTCGATCGTGGGCATCCAAAAATACGTCTACGACATCTTCGGTCCGGGCGTTAATCTCGCCGCCCGAATGGAGGCCGCCAGCGACCCGATGCAGATTACGTTCTGCGACAACATGTTGCCGCTGATACGCTCGGATTTTCGCTGGGAGGAGCGCGGCGAGTTCGATGTCAAGGGCTTCGGGAAGCGCCAGCTCTACTCGCTGATGGGCGAAAATACGCCGTCGGTCTCTGACCCAATGCGTGGACTACCGGGCTAGCGCACTCCAATTTGCATACGACTGAGGGTTCGTTCTCTTCTACCATGCCTCCCGACATGGAAGAAGGCCTCTTTCGATTCATATGGACGCGAAGCCGGCGGCGGCAGATCATCGCCATCGCGCTAACGCTTGGTTCCCTGCCTCTCCTCTACCTATCGCTCGCACTCCCCAAGGCGATCATCAACGAAGCAATCGGAGGCGATGAGTGGCCCCGGCAGTTGCTCTCGCGATCGATTGATCAGCTGCCCTACCTGCTGCTGCTCTGTCTCGCATTCATCTCCCTGGTTGCAATCAACACGTTCATTCGTCATCGAGTCAATGTCCTGAAGGCGCAGATTTCGGTTCGTCTCCTCTCGCAGCTTCGTTTCGAACTCATGGAGCGAGTGCTGCGGTTCCCGTTGTCACAGTTCAAGAGGGTTTCGCCAGGCGAAATTTCGAGCATGGTGATGTCCGAGGTCGCGCCTTTCGGTCGATTCTTCGGCGATTCGATAGCCGTTCCGGTGTTCGAAGGTGCCATGTTCGGAACGATCCTGGTCTTCATGTTCATGCAGGATTTGTATCTCGGACTGGCCGCGAGCGCCCTCGTGCCATTCCAGGCCTACCTCGTGCCGCGTCTACAGCGTCGGGTGAACGTGCTCACGGAAACCATCGTGATGCGCGAGCGCGATCTCTCGACCCAGATAACCGAGGTCGTGGACGGCGTACAGGAAGTGCACGCCCAGGATGGCTCGGCGCACGTGCTCGAGAAGATCCGACGGCGGCTCGGGCGTGTCACGGTCGACCGGCTGGAAGCATCCACCCGCGCTTCGTTCCTTAAACTCTGTACGACGCTCCTCGGCCACCTCACGCCCTTCTTTTTCTATCTGGTCGGCGGTTGGCTGGTCATTCGGGGGGACCTTTCGTTCGGTGCCCTCGTGGCCGCGCTGGCGGCTCACCGAAATCTGGCCGAGCCCTGGACCGATCTGCTCGACTACTATCGAGACCTTGCTGAAGCGCGGACCAAGTTCAATGTCGTGGTCCGACAGTTCAATCCTGCGAATATCTGGCCAGCGATTCTTCGAGAGAGCCCTCCCGATGAAGTTCCACATTTGACCGGACCGATTGAGGCAATTGGGGTCGGCTATGTCGATGAGAACGGATGGCGGGTTCTGGACGATGTCAATCTTCGATTCGAGCATGGACAAAAGATCGTCATCCTGTCTTCCTTGAGCAGTTCGCGAGACGTTGCCGCATCCATATTTTCGCGTCTCTACCTGCCCACTGTGGGCAGTCTTCGATTCTCCGGTGTCGAAGCCTCGGAGATTCACCAGACGACCGCGGGGACGCGCATCGCCTTGCTCGACTCACAGCCTGCGTTCTTCGATTCGACCGTCGGTGAGAATCTCTATCTGGCTCTTTCGACCCCTCCGAACGTCCGTCGCACGTCCGATTGGAGTCTGGAACAGTCATCCGGGAGATCTGTTTCGTCGTCTCGTCCGGACGCGCCGAACCACCCCTGGGTCAATCCCCATCTCGCCGGACTCCCCGATCGAAAGGCGCTCCGCAAGCGGACGCTCGAACTTTTCCACCAGTTGGAACTCGATGCGGATCTCTACTCCCTCGGACTGAACCAACATCCCGAGCTTGGGCAGAATCCGGGGTTCGAGGAGGAAATCGTCGAAGCGCGAGCAGAAGTTCTGGAGAACCTGGCGCGCCTCCATTTGGACGATCTAATTCAGCCCTTCGATCCCTATCGATTCAATAACTACAGCACGTTGGGCGAGAATATCCTGTTCGGAGAAGCCGATGACGTCAGCATCGCCTCCGATCGGTTGGCGGAGAGCACCACGGTCCGCCGGCTTCTGTGCGAATCGAACCTTGACGAGGCTTTCTTCGACATAGGGCTTCGATGTGGTTCGATCCTGCTCGAGATCTTGAGCGGACTGCCTAAGGGGCACGCATTCTTCGAACAGTACAGTCTCGTTTCGGAAGCCGATCTGCCGAAGCTCGCAGAAATCGTGAATCAGGTTGAGCAGAGTGGGGAGCGCAGCCTTTCGGATCGACAGCGCAGCCGAATCATGAGGCTCACTTTCGGGCTCGCCCCCCAGCGTCATCGTTTCGGACTGATCGATGACGACCTCAAGGCGAGCGTGCTGGAGTTGCGTCGCGTATTGCGGCACTACCATCCTGAAATCGTGAAAGACCTGGTCAGTCCGTACGACGTAGACCAATACAACGGGCGGCTTTCGATTCTCTCGAATCTCATCTTTGGTAAGATCATGTTCGGACGCGCTCACGCGGAGGCGCGCGTTATCCGGGTGGTCGACGAAGTGGTCGAGCGGCGTGGTCTGCGAGATCAGCTCTTGATTCAGGCTCTCGAGGCTCCGGCCGGGATCGGTGGCAAGCGTTTGTCCGCGAGTGTTCGTCAAAAGCTCGGCATCGTCAGGAGTTTGCTCAAGCGCCCAGACCTGGTGGTCGTGAATGACATGCTGAACGCGCTCGATGGTGCCGCGCGTGCGCGGTTGAGCGAGCGGATTTTCGAGCAGACGAGAGATGCGACCCTGATATGGCTGGATACGAGCCTTCCGCCCGGAATCGTCTTCGATCGTCGGTACAGTATCGATGGAGCTCATCTGCAGGAGCCGGAGTCAGGCACAGGGGGTCGGTCGGGTCGCGTCGACACCCCGGTTCCGAGGCTCGAGGATCCGCTCCTGGAGGAAGCCGCCGCACTACGCAACGTTCCGCTGCTCGCCAGTCTGGATTCAGCGCGGCTCAAGCTTTTGGCGTTTACAGGCGAGCGGCTGGAGTACAGCCCTGGGGATGTTCTTTTCCGACAGGGTGACGAAGGAGAAGAGGCCTATGTCATTCTCGCTGGAAACGCGGATATCGTTGTGGAGCGAGATCTGAACAGAGTCGTTCTCTACTCTCTGGGGCCGGGTCAGATGATCGGTGAGCTGGCGATGCTATGCGATACTCCGCGATCCGCGACTGCCCGCGCCAAGACCAGGTTGACCGCGCTTCGCCTCAATCGCGAAGTCTTCTTCGAGACCATGAGACAGGATCCGGCCTTCAGCTTCAAGGTCGCTCGCGATCTGGGGGAGCGACTGGTTAGAACGACGGAAGAGATCGGCCTGCCCGGTCAGTCGGAGTAGGCGGCCATCCTTCAACGTTCCCTGCTAGCGTTTGCTCTCAGATCCACAACAAGGAAATTCTCATGCCCCAGGTCAGCGCCAACGGAATCCAGATCGAAGCGACGCGAATCGGCGACGAGAACGCGCCCGCCATCCTGCTGATTCGGGGGCTCGGCACTCAGATGTGCCAGTGGCCGGCCCTGTTCCTGAACGATCTTGCCCGCGAGTTCCAGGTCGTGACCTTCGACAATCGCGACGTGGGTCTCTCCCAGAAATTCGACGAGGCTGGCGTACCCGATCTCGGAAGCCTGATGTCACCGGGCGGTTCGGCAGAGGCTCCCTATCTGCTCCGGGACATGGCCGCCGATTGTGTCGGTGTGCTCGATGCTTACGGGATCGAACGTGCGCATGTCTTCGGAATGTCGATGGGCGGCATGATCGCCCAGGAGTTGGCCGGGCGTTTTCCAGAACGCACGCATAGCTTGATCTCCGTGATGTCGAGTTCGGGCGATCCGTCAGTGCCGCCGGCCACACCCGAAGCGATGCGCGTTCTGACGGAGTCGCCGGAACGACCGGAGGATCGCGATTGTGTCGTCGAGCACGGTTTGAAGGGTCGTCGAGTCGTCGGAAGCCCCGGATACGTCGACTCGGACGACACAGTCAGGCAAGAGCTGGGCCAGGCCTTCGATCGCTGCAACCATCCTCAGGGTGTCGCGAGGCAAATGGCTGCGGTGATCGCCAGCGGATCCCGCGTCGAGCTGTTGCGCAGTGTCCAGGCGCCGAGTCTGGTAATTCACGGAGCGGACGACCCGCTCGTTCATCCAGAAGGTGGCCGCCACACGGCAGAACAGATTCCGGGTGCGCGCCTCGAAGAGATCGAAGGCATGGGCCACGACCTGCCGCACGGGCTGCTACCCAAGCTCGTCGAGCTCGTCCTGGATCATGCGCGGAAGGCTCGACAACTCGCGTGACGGGCTGGGCGAATTAGAATTTCGTCACCCGAGCGCGGCTTTTCATAGGCTAGCTTTCGCTTCAGAGGTCGAAGAACTCGACAATTCGGGGAGTGCAGCATGAGCAAGCGATTCGAGGGCAGGGTGGCTGTCGTCACCGGTGCGGCAGGCGGGATCGGCCGGGCAACCGTGGAACGTTTGATTCGCGACGGCGCGCGGGTGGTTGCGACGGATTTGAAGGACGCGCCGATCGAGGAGACTGCTGCGGCGGTCGAGCAGATCGGGGGCGAAGTGCTGACCGCCGCCCACGACGTGTCGTCCTGGGACGACTGGCAGCGGATCATCGCGGAGAGCGCGAGTCGCTTCGGCGGCATCGACTATCTCGTCAACAACGCGGGGATAGAAGGCGCGGTTGGCAGCATCGAGGAATCACCCGAGGACGTCTTCGATCAGGTGATGGCGGTCAACGTCAAGGGCGTCTTCCTTGGAATGAAGGCGGTGATTCCCGAGCTGCGCAAGCGCGGCGCTGGGGCGATCGTGAATCTGGCGTCGGTCATGGGCGTGAATGGTGGTCCGACCGTCGCCCCCTACGCGGCAAGCAAACACGCGGTGATCGGTTTGACTAAATCCGCTGCAATCGGATACGGGGCCGAGAACATCCGCGTGAATGCGGTCGGTCCCGCACCGATTGAGACGCGTATGATGCGCTCGCTGGAGGCTGGCATGGCACCGGGAGAGGAGGCTGCCGTCAAGCTTGGCATCGAGCAACAGATCCCCCTCGGACGCTACGGAACGCCCGATGAGGTGGCCGCGATCATCACATTCCTCTGCAGCGAAGATGCCCGCTTCGTGTCCGGCTCGTTCTACACGGTCGACGGCGGGATGACCAATTATTGACGCTGGACGCGGACCCTTCCTGAATCGTGGGTCATGGAACGCGAGGACGGCCAGGGGCGTTGTTGATGCGATCGAGGACCTCCGGGACCTGTTCCGCAGAGACGCCTTCGCTGTACAGGAACCCCTGGATAATGTCGCAACCCATCTCCGAGAGCAGGTCGCGCTGAGCAGCCTCTTCAACGCCTTCGACGACGATCGCAAGGCCGAGAACCTTCGCCATGGAGATGATGGACAGAACGAGTGCGCGATCCTGCTCGTTCTCCACGATATCGACGACGAAGCTGCGATCGATCTTCATGACATCGATGGGCAGGCAGCGGAGGTAGCTCAGGGAGGAATAGCCAGTACCGAAATCGTCGAGTGAGAGTTTGATGCCGGCACGTTTCAGCTCCAGAAGTGCCTCGATGGCGCGACTCTTGTCGCGTAGAAGGGCGCTCTCTGTGACTTCGAGTTCAAGGTGTTCGGGGGGCAGACCCGTCTCGCGAAGAGCCTCGAGGACTGAGTTGACCAGAATACCCGCCTCGATTTGCGCGCTCGAGACGTTGACCGAAATCGGTACGTCGGTGACGCCTGAATCGAGCCAGCATTTTGCCTGACTGATGACTTCCTTGAGAACCCACTCGCCGATTGCCAGGATCTGACCGGTCTCCTCTGCCAGAGCCACGAATTCGTCAGGCGACACGGCGCCCAGGTCGCGATCGCGCCATCGAAGCAGCGCTTCGAAGCCCGCAACGCGACCGGAGTGCATTTCGACCTTGGGCTGGTACACGATTTCGAGCAGCCCTTCTTTGATTGCCTGTCGGAGTCTCGTTTCCATCCGCAAACGCCGCTCCGAGACGGCGCGCATCGACCGGTCATAGAAGCGGTACTGCCCGCGCCCCGCGCGTTTTGCGTAGTACATCGCCGTGTCGCAGCCCGTGAGTAGACCCTCGGCGTCGAGCCCTTCGTCGGGCCAGGTCGCGATCCCAATGCTGGCGCTCGCCTGGACGTCGTATCCGTCGACATCGACCGACGCTCCGAGTCGCGTCGCGATCGCTCCAGCACAGTTCGAGACGACGTTCCAGTCTTCGATCTGAGGCAAGATGACGGCGAACTCGTCGCCACCCAATCGATGTACGGTTGGGTCAGCGGAGGCATCACCCATTTCTTGAACGATTTCCATGAGCCGATCGGCAACGACGCAGAGCAGTCGATCGCCCGCGGTATGACCTAACGTATCGTTCACAGTCTTGAAGTCGTCCAGATCCAGGAAGAGCACGGCGAGGGGGCACAGATTTTGTTGCGCAAGACTGATCGCGCGCTGGAGTGATTCCGCGAAGAGCCGTCGATTCCCTAGTCCGGTCAAACCATCGCGGTAGGCGAGCGTGCGTACTTGCTCTTCGACCTGCTTGCGCTCGGTCACATCCTGAACGATCCCTTCGATTCGAAACGATCCGTCTTCTGCCCGAACGCGCTCTCCCTCGGTATGGACGACGTGCTCGCTTCCGTTTCCAGGAAGAACCCGATGATCGAGAGCGAAGGGCAATCCTTGTGTCTCGCATCGCTCGATGGCAAGCTCGAGGGCTCTGCGATCATCAGGATGAACTCCATCGTAGATCGACGCCATCGGAAACGTATCTTTCTCTGTGCCGAGCGCCAGAAGCGATCGCAGCTGGCTTGAAATCACGACTTCCGAATCGCCCGCGGCTCGGGACCAACCTCCAAGTCGACCGATCGATTGAGCTCGCTCGAGACTCGTCTGGGACGACTCGAGATGGTCGAGCATGGTATCGATGGCCTGGGCCACGGTTCCGAACTCGTCGGTGCGTAGGCTCCGGAGCCGCGTCGATCGGTCGCCGTCTCGAATTCGATCTGCTGCCGATTTGATCTCGGCGAGCGGCCCAAGGAGACTTCGGGCGAGGGGTAGCGCCAATCCATACGCGACAGCCAGCGCGAAGAGTCCTGCGATCAGCATCATGGCGCTCATCCGGTCGAGTGCCGCACTCTCGGCTTCGAATGAATTAGCCACGCGAAGTTCGAGCGGGGGCACAGAGACGACAGCTCGTTCGAGGTCACCGAGCGGTCGTTTTGGATCCTTCAGAGTCACACTGGCGCCCGACAGGGCAGACCAATCTTCGAGGAGTGTCGAATCGGAACGCTCGGCGAAGGCAATGCGGCCGATGAAGCGATCTCGAATGAAGAGTGGAACGGATGTACCGATGATCATCTGATCGTTGAAGGCGAAGAGAAGTGGATCGCCAAAGCCCGTCACATCGTCGAGGCAGTTCCGATCTGGCGTCTGGCTAGGACAAGCCGACTTCGGGGTGGAGAAACGTGTTTCGAGGAGTCGAGTAGCAATTAGAGAATTGCCTGCGACGGCGACTCGCATGTCACTGCTGTTCGTGAGCACGACTGCATCGATCGATTGCTCGCGCTCGACCAGGGTCTGGGCCAGTGCGGACAGTGTCGACACATCCGCAGTCTCGAGGTTGGCCCGAAACTCGGGCGTGCGCGACATGGAGCGGTGTCGTTCGCGCAGGTTCTCTTGGGCGCTACTGATGAGCTGAGCAGTCGCAGCGCCGGCACGCTCCAAACGTTCGCGACTGGCTTGCTCGAGATCCTGTGCCAGCCGATGGCGAGGGCCCGCGAGTGCAAGGATGGTCGCGAGTGTCGCGATCACGCAAAGGCTCAGCGTGATGCGTTGGAGCACGCTCAGATTCGTCATCGTAGGAAATTTATCGTTCAGCGGCTTTGTCCCGACGCGAGTCGAAGGGTCAGCGAGACGGTCTCGGCGGTCACGATCTCAACCGTTTCCGGTTGGCCCCAGTCCAGAGCACTCGCGGCGCGTACGCGATATCGCCCCGGGCGCACGTGTGGAATCCGGAATCGCATGCTGGAGTCGACGAACGCGTGATAGGCAGAACTCGAGCTCGCAACGAAGGTGTGATTCTCGTCTGGATGCAGCGCACAATACAGCCGCACCAGGCCTGTGCTCACCAAACGGAAGGCTTTCGATTCGGATTTTCCCATGAGTTGGATTCGCAGAGGATCGTCCGTGTTTGTCGTAAAGAGTTCGTGATGAACCGAATCCAGATTCTGGATGCGGATCGGTCGGTCGACGGTCACGAGTTGAATCCCGGAGGAGCGCCGCGACGTTTGAATCGCAACTTCCTGTACTTGCCAGAGGGAGCTGAGCGAGAATCTTGCGGTGATCGGCTCGAGGAAGACAAGGATCTCATTCTCCGCCGAACTCGAATTTTCGGTGATTTCTGGAGATGCGAGCGCACCCGCGAGAATTTTGACTTGACCCTGAATTTCACCGCGCGAGCGGAACGAGTTCGCGCTATCGGCCCAATGCGCACAGCCCAGGAATGGCATTGCAATCGCAAGCCACAGCAGGGCGAATCCGGAACGCTGAGAATCGTGCATCGATTTCGGTTCCTTTCTCGTGCCTGGGCCCACGACGTCGCAGCGTCCAGACCTGGATCGGCGATTCAGAGGCAAGACTCAGCGGCTTGGATCGAACCCAGAATCGAGTCCTGCCCATCCCATCCATCGGTCCAACGCTCATTTGTCCTGACTCTTTCGACCCTGTCGAGAAGGCCCCTTATGCGTGTGTTCTGCCTGTCGGGAACCGATTCTGCCGCGGCGATCAGATCACCTTCTTCTCGCGCAACTCGCTGATGCGATCCCAGTCCCAGCCGAGCACATCCATGAGAATTTCCTCGGTGTGCTGGCCGAGTTCGGGTGCGACTCGTCGAATCGAGCCCGGGGTTTCGGAGAGCGAGACAGGCAGACCGACCATATGGGTCGGGCCGTGTTGAGGATGCTCGACTTCGGTCACGTAGCCGTTCGCCTGGACCTGGGGATCGCTCGGTAGGTCATCGACCGAATTGACGATCGTGTAGATGAGATCCGCGCCGTCCGAGCGGATACACTCCAGCCATTCGTCGCGCGTCTTCGACGCGAAGATCTCATCGAGAATTGCGACACAGGCTTCTGAATTCTGGGAACGATTCGCCATGTTGTCGAAGCGTGGATCCTCGGCGAGATCGGGACGTTCGACGATGCGCGCAAAATCGGCCCAATAACGATCGGGTTGAAGCATCGCGAGAGCCAGCCACTGGTCGTCCGCGCATCGATAGTGGTTCCAGAGCGGGTTGTAGGCCTGGTGCCGGAAGCCGCGCGGGATGGCGATGCCGGCCATCAGCTTCATCGAGACCGACAGGCCCTGTAGGAAGGTCATGGAGCCAAGGTGTGAAGCGTTGACCTCCTGTCCAATACCATGACGCTCCCGAGCAACCAGTGCCGTCATCACGCCATAGGCGAGCATGATCGCTCCCATCTGGTCGGCGATTCCGCCGGCGATGGCCAGCGGAGGCATGTTCGGCTCACCGGCTGCGTTCATGATGCCCGAACGCGCGAGCCCGAGGTGGTCGAAGGAAGGCTCCGCGCTTTCCGGACCTTCCTTTCCGTAGCCCGTCGCGCTCGCGTAGATGATCTTGGGATTGACGGCCCGTAGAGCCCCGTAATCGATCCCGAGGCGATCGGCGACACCCTTTCTGAAGTTCTGCACGAAGACATCCGATTTGGCGGCCAGGGCGTGCACGACCTCGACGCCCTCAGGCTTCTTGAGGTCGAGGGTGATCGATCGTTTGTTGCGGTTGTTGGCTTCGAAGTACCAATTTGGCTTGTCGCTCGTATCCTGACCGCCTGCCGCGGTCAGCCAGCGTCCCGGATCACCCGTTCCGGCTTGCTCGATCTTGATGACCTCGGCTCCCATGTCGCCTAACATTGCACTGCAAACGGGGCCCTGTTGCCAGATCGTCCAATCGAGAACCAGGATTCCTTCGAGGGGGAGGGGCATGAGTTATTCCTTTCGTTCCTCTGCTAAATGTCAGATGTCAAACGTTCGCGATCAGCGTCAACGTCCGGTGACTCTGGGCGTTCGCCGATTCGAAGGCTACTGCAAATAGTTGCCGCCACCGATGCGGGATGCCTTGGGATCGACCCGCACGTGCACGATTGCGAGTTGGTCGGCCGCAATCGCACGCTCGAGCGCGGGACGGATCTCTTCAGGTTTCGTCACGTATTCGGCATGCGCGCCAACCATTTCGGCCATCATTTCGTAGCGCGCTGGAAGCAGTGAAGCGATCATGGGCGAGTCGGCGGGCAGCATGTTGTCCTGAAGCATATGTCCCGCAATGCCTTCATTGTTGAGCACGACCAGGACCGGTTTCGCACCCACCCGCACAGCGGTTTCGACCGCCATGGCAGCGGCGCCAAAGGCATAGTCGCCCAGCACGCCGATCGACAGACGGTCC
This sequence comes from uncultured Myxococcales bacterium, assembly GCA_965603475.1. GTDB lineage: Bacteria > Myxococcota_A > UBA9160 > UBA9160 > UBA4427 > UBA4427. The sequence goes on along the minus strand of CBFDDD010000063.1, from coordinate 7,846 downwards.
GGACAAGCGAGGCTCGCGCCGACGGCATAGGGAACGCCGACGCCCATCGAGCCGGTCGTCCCCGCGTTCAATCGACTGCGATTCACGTAGGAGGGAAGGATTGCCCGACAGATTCCCATCGTCGTCTCGCCCTCGGCCGTCACGATGGCATCGCGCGGTAGCACTTCTTCGATTTCCGCGACGACACGGTACGGATTGATTGGCTGCGAGTCGTCGACCCGCGCCGAACGGACGCGCTGCTCATTCTGTTGCGTCTTCTCGCGTAGACCTTCGAGCCAGCCCGTTCCGGAGGACGAAATGGAAGCCGGAGAAAGCGCGTTGGCCAGGGCATCGGCCGTGGCGCAGGCGTCGGCCACCACGCCTAGCGAGACCGGTGCACCGGAGGTCAGCTCTTCCGCTTCGATGTCGACTTGAACGAGCGTCGCATCCTGCGCAAAACGCCGCCCCATTCCGAAGATCCAATTAAACCGGCCGCCAAACATCACAACCACGTCCGCGCCGGCCAGGGCCTGGGAGCGTGCGGCATTCGCGAAATTCGGGTGATCGTCGGGCAGCGTCCCCCTCGCCATGGGCGCGCAGACATAGGGAATGCCCAGATCGACCAACTTCTGAATCGCAGGTCCGGCATCCGACCAGGCCGCGCCCTTGCCGACGAGGATCAACGGGCGCTCTGCATTGGCCAATAGTTCGGCAATTCGCACGATGACGGCGGGATCCGGATACGGCCGCGAAATTTCGGGTGCAACTGGGAATCGAACGCTCTCGTCATCGACGGTTTTCGCGACCAGTTCGCCGGGAAAGTCGAGGTATACGCCGCCGGGCTTGCCCTCGAGCGCCTTTCCCACGGCCAGACGAATCCATTCGGGGATCCGTTCCGTCGAATCCACACGTCCCGTCCATTTGCACACCGGCCGCGTTGCGGCGACCTGGTCGAGTTCTTGAAAGCCACCCAGACCCGTCGTATTCGAATAGGCCGATCCACCCAACACGACGAGCGGCATTGCGCTCTCGGTCGCGACATACAAAGGTGTCACACAGTTTGTGACCGCCGGCCCGGAGCCCGCGACCATCACGCCGGGTAGCCGTTTTTGCCATCCCCAGGCAGAGGCCATCAACCCACCGTTCACTTCGTGTCTGCAACCCACGACCTGGAGACCTTCCTGCTGGCCTCCCGAAAAGAGTTGGATCATGGGGCCCGCGACGACACCGAAGAGTGTGTCGATTCCAAGCTTCATCAACTGACGTGCGGCGAGTACCCCGCCATCGACCTGGGCCATCTGGTCTCCTTAGTACGGCTGCATGCCATACGAAGATCCAGTGAAGAATCTACGCTAGTGCACAGCGTCCCGCTTGGTTCGCATTGCTGCAATCCCAGTTTCCGCGTTTTCGTGTGTCCGTCGATCGTCTAGAATGGGCGAGAAGGGGGAGCGTGACGAATGCTCTACCGAGTGCTCGCTGATTTCGTCGTTCTTACGCATCTCGCGTTCATCATCTTCGCGGTGCTCGGCGGGTTCCTCGCGCTTCGCTGGCGTTGGATGCCATGGGCTCATCTCCCCGCCGCTCTCTGGGGCGGGCTCGTCGAGTTCTTTGGATGGTTCTGTCCTCTGACCCCGCTCGAGAACTCGCTACGCCGGGCGAGCGGCTCGGCCGGATACTCTGGCGGCTTCATCGAGCACTACATCGTCCCCATCATCTATCCGGCAGAGCTCACCCGGGAGGTTCAAGCATTTCTCGCGCTCGTTGTGCTCGCGGTCAACCTGGCCATCTATCTCATGGTCTGGCGTCGGCTCCGAGTGGACCGATCGATCGGGTGACGCGCTACGAAGAGCCCGGAGACCAGCGAATCTCGACGCTGATTGCGTGTGAGGGCGAGGCTTCGACTATGCTCAGCCGATGCGCTCCCCGTCGTCCTCCAGGCCGCCGACCACGCTGACTGGCGAAGATCGCGAGCGATATTGGCGCGACGGCTACGTCCTATTCCGCGGGCTCATCGACCAAGAAACGCTCGACAGAATCGGGACTCGCTTTCTGGCGCTCGTGAGCGGCGAGACGACTTCGACGCCAGGGTCCACGTCGAAATGGAGCCGGGAGACACGCTTCTCTTGCCTCCATTGTTGGTGCACGGGAGTGGCCGAGACCGAAGCAAGGGGTTTGGTCGCGCGATTTCCGTTCACTATGGGTCCGCCACATGTGAGCGACCGGCGAGCATGCACGGCAGTCGCGCCCCGAAGCGTCGCATCGGAGCGGCAATCAAGGACATCAAACCAGCCGAAAGGAGTCGCGTATGAGTAGTAGCGAAGAGAAGGGCGGTCGCGCCGACAAGGGCATCGAGATCATCCGCAAGCTCGGCATCCGAGGCGGTGCCCCGCTACCCGAAGACCTGGCGACGATTACCGTCGAGCATCTCTTCGGTGACATCTGGAATCGGCCCGGTCTCGAACTCGAAGAGCGCTCGCTCGTGACCGTTTCGGCGCTGATCGCGCTCGGCCGCGAGAGCGAACAACGGATCCATCTTCGCGGCGCCCTCAAACTCGGTATTCCCCTGGCTAAGCTCGAGGCGGTGATCGTGCACCTGGCGCACTACGGCGGCTGGCCTGTCGCTGTGGGGGCGTCCCGCGTGCTCGCGGAGGTCGTCGCCGAACTGGAACAAGAAGAATCAACGGGTGCGAAATGAGCAGCATAGGATTCGTCGGTACGGGCACCATGGGTCGGCCTATTTCACGACGTCTGCTCGAGGCGGGCCACGAGCTGGTGGTCTTCGACGTGATTGCGGAGGCGAGCGCCGCGCTCGTGGAGGAGGGAGCGAGGCTTGCGGAGTCGCCCGCTCAGGTCGCGGAGGCCTGCCGGATCGTTTTTACCTCTCTTCCCGGACCGACCGAGGTAGAGGAGGCCGTCACGGGTCCGCAGGGAATTCTCACCGGCGCTCGTGATGGGGACATCCACGTCGACCTGTCGACCAACGCCTACGAAGCCATTCTCCGGCTACACGAACTGGAAGCACGCGCTGGAGTGCATTTGATCGATGCGCCGGTTTCCGGTGGAGTCGCCGGGGCCGAGCGCGGGACTCTTGCCGTGATGGCCAGTGGAGAGCGGGCGGCGTTCGAGCGGATCGAGCCTCTTCTGCTCGCTTTCTCGAAGAAGGTCTTCCATCTCGGGGAAGTCGGGACCGGTACGCTGACGAAACTCGTCAACAATCTGATCTTTTTGTGTGGTGGAATCCTCGTGCAAGAGGGGTTGGTCTTGGCTGCCAAGGCGGGGCTCGATTCCGCTCAGCTACTCGGTGTCCTGAAGGAGAGTTCGGCGAGTGCCTACACGGGCCTGGCCGGTCTCTTTCTGGGTCGAGATTTCGAGAATGCGATCTTCAAGTTGGGCATCGCCGAGAAGGACGTCGCGCTCGCTCTCGAATCGGCAAGGGAGCTGGGTGTGCCGATGCCGCTGACCGAGGCGGGTCACGCGGTTTATCAACGAGCGCGCGAGAGCGGATTGGGAGACGAGGTATTCTACGCGACCCTCAAGACGCTCGAAGAAGCAGCCGGCGTCGAAATTCCCGAGCCGGGAGGCGAGCGATGACCGCTCCTTTCGTCGATCTCTCCGACGGCCATTCCTTCAAGCAAGGTTTTCCGCACGAGTTCTTCACCTGGCTGCGGCGGGAAGCGCCCGTCTACTGGCATGAGCCGACAGAACGAACGCCCGGCGGCGAGGGCTTCTGGGTCATCAGCCGGCATGCAGAGACGCTGCAAATCGCGCGCGATGACGCCACCTACTCCTCCGATCGGGGGGGAGATCGCCCATTCGGGGGTACGGGGATCGAGGATGTGCGGGGAGCGGGTCGCATTCTGAACATGATGGACGATCCTCGGCATCGTCGTGTGCGGGGTCTCGTCAATCACGGTTTCACACCGCATAACATTGGAAAACTAGAAGGGGAGCTGCGGGAGCGCACGCGAAAGATTCTCGACGACCTTCCCGACGCTGAGCCGTTCGATTTTGTGACTCGCGTGGCGCGAGAGCTGCCGCTCCAGGCGATCTGCATTGTATTGGGCGTCCCCCAGGAAGATCGGGGCAAGCTGGGGGATTGGATCGACCAGGGTGTCGAGATGGCTGGCTCGGCGACACTCGCCGTCGAGTTTTCTCGAAAGATCGCGAACTATGGCGCCGAGCTCAGCGCGCGGAAGCGCCTGGAGCCTGCCGAGGACAGCCTTTCCGTTATCGTCCACGCGAGACTCGACGACGGAAGCCCACCACTCGATGACGAGGAACTGGCTTCCTTCTTCCTGCTTCTCTTCGCGGCTGGAGCCGACACCACGCGAAGTGCGATCGCAGGTGGCCTCAAGGCCCTGATCGAAAATCCGGAACAGATGGAGACGCTTCGCACGCACCCGGGCATCATGAAGACGGCGATCGAAGAGATCGTGCGCTGGACGACACCTTCTTGTTACAAGAGGCGCACAGCGACGCGTGATGTCGAGCTTTGTGGCCAGAAGATCAGGGCCGGTGACAAGGTCACGTATTGGGAGATGTCTGCGAATCGCGACGAGTCTGTCTTCGATAAACCCTTCGAATTCGATATCAGCCGCAGCCCGAATCCTCACATGGGATTCGGCAATGGAGTGCATTTTTGCCTGGGCGCCAATCTGGCCAGATTAGAGATGCGCGTGATGTTCGAGGAGCTACTCGAGCGCTATGCCTCCTTTGAGTTCGCGGGACCTCACGAATGGGTCGAGAACAACCGGCTCTTTGGTCTGAAACGGTTGCCGATCTGCGCCTCAGAAGGTCGATCGGACTAGGGGCCCCCGCCGGCGCCATCGCTCGAGTAGACCAGCAGAGCGAATCCCAAGGCTGCGACCGAGAGATGCCAGACGAGCACGATGAGGTAGGTCACTTCGCAGGCCTGGAGTGATCCCAGCGCGGCCACGGAGAGTTGACAGAGCGCGATCAGGACCCCGGCACGGCTCGTGACTCGCGGGGCGAGATCGGCACCTATAGGCAGCCGGAGAGCGAACGTGCCGACGTCGATGAGGTGGACGATACCGTAGGCAGCACATGCCCATCGCCAGGAAGTCGGTGGTTCGATCACGCGCTCAAAGATCAGCGGAAAGAGCGAGAAGAAGATCGCGACCGCGCTCACCTGAAGAAGAATTCGGAGATTGAAGCGCCGCACGGCACTCCAGTCACGGACGGCCCGATTGTCGAGCGCCACGACCACGCTGCTGAAACCAGCGAGGCCGACCGCAATCTCCGCAATCAATACGAGAGTATCGTGACTTTCCACAGGAGTAGGTTAGCGAGCAGTGTTGGCTCGTCGACGGAACGAGTGCTCCTGTCGCGGGTCGCCGGCTGATTCGTGTAATATATTCATTGTGAAGTTGTCTCCGCCCTTCGACCACGAGCCATGGCCCAGCCAGCTTTCGAAGTGGGCGGACACATGGGGTGTTGCCGGTCTCGAATCAAGAATTCGATTCGTGGCCAGTTCCCGGATGCGTGTCTCTCTGGGCTTCTACCTCTCTCGGCGTCGAGAAATTAGAATTGCCGATTTTCTCTTCGACGGGCCAACGTCCCTTTTGCAGGAAGTGGTTTGTCATGAATTTGCTCACGCCGCAGTCGACGAGCGGTTTGGACGACGCGGTCGACCGCACGGGCACGAATGGCGTTCACTCATGCAACTTGCCGGACGTGAGCCGAGGGTTCGAATTCCAGGTGTCGAACTCGAGCGGCTGATCCCGATTGCACGCTCGAGGCGGGTCGGCTGGCTGCATCGTTGTCCGATCTGTCACGCGAAGCGAGTCGGGGGTCGCCCCGTTCCGAGCTGGCGATGTGTCGCATGCGTTTCGCGCGGCCTCAAGGGTCGGCTCGAGATTGAACGGCTAGCGCCTCATGTGCATGCGGGCGTCGGAAGTGCACCCGCCAATCGCTAGTCGAGCACTCCGGCGATTGTGAGTTCGGCGATCTTGTCGTCGTCGTAGCCGAGCACCTGCGCGAGGACTTCGAAGCTGTCCCGTCCCAGAGTGGGAAGATCATGGCGAATCTCAGCGGGCGTGCGTGAGAGCTTCGAGCGCGTGTCTTCGATGAGCGAGTTCGATTCTGGTCCTTCCAACGGCACGAAATGCCCGCGGGCCGCGAATTGGACGTCTGCGACCGCTGCAGTGGTGTCTTGCACTCGATGGCAGGCGACACGGCCGGCCTGCAACGACGCTTCGAGTTCTGCGCCGTCCCGTTCTGCGACGAGGTTCGCGACGATCGAATCGAGTTCGGACGCATGCTTTAGCCGACCCTCGATACTTGCGAAGCGCGCATCCGATTCGAGTTCCGGGTGGCCGAGCCGTTCGCAGAAGGCCTTCCAACCGCGATCGTCTTCGACGGCGATTGCGATCCATGCGTCATTGCCGGCGACTGCGTAACAGCCATGCGGTGCAAAAAGATCGTCTCGATTTCCGACTCGGGTCGAATCGCGATCGTTGACGAGGGTGTCGAGTAGTGCGGGCGCGAGGAAATGCAGTGCGGATTCGGCCTGGGAGAGGTCGATGTGCTGACCCTCTCCCGTGCGCCGACGATGGTCGAGGGCCGCGAGAAGCGCCGAGGCATTGAACTTGGGGGCGATGTAGTCGGTATACGCGCCGTACGGACCGGCCGCATCGCGATCGGGCCAGCCCGTCATTTCATGAAAGCCCGCGACCGCTGCGGCGAGATTTCCGTAGCCTGCGAATCGGGCGAGCGGTCCGGTCTGCCCCATCAAGCAGGTACTCAGCATGATCAGGGCCGGATTCTCCTTCCGCAAGACGTCATAGCCGAAGCCCCGCTTTGCGATGGTTCCGGGAGAGAACGACTCGCACACAATATCGGCCCAGCGTACGAGGTCGAAGATCACCTCCGCCGTCGCCGGGTTGGCGAGGTCGAGGCTGATCATTTTCTTGCTCGCGTTGCAGTTGTGAAAGAGTGGGGCGCTTTCGAGTCCGGCCCGGTTGTCGACATAGGGTCTCATCGTGCGGCACGCATCCGGATGACCAACCGATTCGACGCGAATGACCTCAGCGCCATAGTCCGCGAGCATCCGCGTCGCCATCGGGCCAGCGATGGCCCACATGAAGTCGAGGATCTTGACGCCCGCAAGTGGGAGAGTGCTTTGTTCCTCTGTCGGCTCTGAGTTGCCGACCGTGCTTCGATGAGGCCCTCGTTGGTCGTCGAGAATTTCGGCGGAATGCTCGCCAATTCGAGGCGCTCGCCGTGCCGGTCGCTCAGGTCTAGCCCCGAATCGAGCGAACGGTCCCAAATGCCGAGTCATGCCACCGCCATCGGGCCGTTCGAGCGGTTGGAGGAAATTTCGCGCAGCGAGTTGATCGCTCTCGACGATGTCGCGCGTCGTCGATGCCGGCGCGATCAAGAGACCGCGCTGCATTGCGAGCTCCAGGAGCTCCCGCTTAGTCTTGGATGCGGTCCATTCTGCGACGACGGCCTTGGCTCGTTCGAAGGTCTCGAAGGGCTCCACTCCACTGGCCAGCATTTCGGTCATGCCGATCCAATCCTTGTCCCGCATCACCTCGTCGCAGAAGCCTTCTTCGCAGACGACGCGCATCAGTCGCGCCGTTGCGGGACCGATTGCTGAACCAAACGCGAAGCTGATCGAGACGTGCCCATCGCGAGCCGGATAGGCAAGGCGAACCAGCATTCTGCCGAACCTGGCCCCGCCGGAGGCGCGCGACGCGCCGGGACTGTTCACGGCTGCGGAAACGATGTCGGATTGGGTCGCGAGCGCGACCGATTGTTGGGCCGAGACATCGACATGCTGACCCCGTCCAGAGCGGGTGCGTTCGTGGAGCGCGACCATTGCGGCTGCCGCCGCGTCGGCCGC
>CBFDDD010000062.1:0-28258 GCA_965603475.1 uncultured Myxococcales bacterium | reverse complement strand
ACCGGGACTGCCAGTCCCGCAGGAGCCCAGGGAAGGCAACGGCCTGCGTCGCGGCGAGCACGACAAGCGCGCCCAGCGGTAAGGCGAGCAGAGAACGAAAAACGGTCGCGGACTTCAAACTCATCACGGGCCCATCTCCTTTGTCGAATCACGAAGCTCCATTCTATGCACCGCGCGCGCTTCAACGTCAAGAAGAATCTCACCTGCCCGCTGGCGAGCATCCAGGAGCACGAACCCAAGCTGCTGTCGGTTGCAGCGTTCGGGAGGCTCGGCCTCTGCGACCGCTGCGACCGGACGAAGTCTCGGTCGGAGATTGGATTGCAACAGATTCTTCAACGGTTCCGGCATGTTCCGTCATGGGCCTTCGGGGGCTCGAACCCAGACCGCTGAATCAAGATAGCTGTAAGAGCCCGAAGCAAGGATCCGGCACGCGTCTCCAGTCGAGCCGATCCGGCCCGGGTGTTGAGAGATGAGCCGGACTTGTCTCCTCGCTGCGGGCGGCCCGCCTGGTCATGGCCCCAAATGGCCCTTGTCGCCTCATCCGAAGGCGACTTGTCAGAAGACTACTTGGAGCTGGCGGCGGTGCGAGAAACGTCGGATGAATCTCCAACCCGCGTCTATCGGTATAAAGAGTGGGTAGGTCCGTGACTGCCCGTCAGTGCACATCGCTACCTGGGGTGACCGGACCAACATTCCGAGGTTCCCGTTTGATTTTAAATCCTTGGGAGATTTCGAGTCCTCGTTGCCAATGGAACGGGGGAGCGGCCGCTCGGCCGCGAGTACGAGCGATCAGCAAGCGACGAATAGGAGAGGTCGAAGACCTCGAAGGGAATGCCAGTTCGAATTCGATGACTCGACTCTTTTCCCCGGAAGAGGGCGAACTAGCCCCGCCGGGGGCTTGATTGTCAGAATGCCTAGTATCAGTGCTGCTGAAAACGGGGCCTATTTTACCTATTCCCACAAAGACCTCTCGCGCCTAACGAAGAGAGTCCCCTTGATCGGAGTTCGACTCGTCACCACTGCTCGAGGGAAACGGCCTCGGCGACCCTTCGTGAACCGATCTCGGAGAAGTGAACGCCATCGCTGAAATATTCCGGGGCGTCGAGCACTTCGATCAGATCGGGTCCACATTCGACTTCGGGATACCGGGCGCAGAGCGCTCGGTCTGCGACGCGTTCGAAATCGAGTTCCGCGTTGACTTCGACGATCTGGCGGCCGCCGATCTTCGCGACTTTGGGCGGGGCCCCTGGGTCTTCTCGGTTTCCTGGTTGAGGTCGGACGTGGGGCGTATGAATGAGCCGCACGCGTTGGCCGGCCGCCACCAGCTCTTCGACGATGCTGGCAAGATTCGTCGGGTAGTCGCTGGCGATTCCACGACCGGCGTCATTCGTTCCGACGAGAATCAGCCATTGGCGATTCGGTCGAATCTGGGAGGTCCACTGACCTCGCTCGACCGCCCACCAACGTGAGGTCGAGCCATTGATACAGAGGTTGAGGGCTCGGCGGTCGAAGGCCTGTTCGACCCAATTCGAACTGCCGCAGAGTGAATCGCCGATGACGACGACGCTCGCCGCCTCGCTCGGGTCGCTGGTGTCGCTGGTGGTGCTGGAGTTGCTCGAGTCGCCGGAGTCGAGCTTCGTCTGGAACTGTGCCTCGGGCGAATCGTTCAGTCGAATCGCGCGGCGTCTCGCACTGTCGGATGCTGATTTCGCATGCGTCAACAGCTCCGGCCCAAGCCACCGCGCAAGCCAATCTGCAGCCGCGTCCGAGAAATGCGCGCCATCGGGACGGGCCGGTGTGATCCCGCCAAGCGTGTCCGTGAACTCGCCGCCGGGACAGACCTGGTCGAAGAGATCGAGGACGGCCGCGTCAGGGTCGCGTTCCTCAGCCAAGGCCTGAATGATCTCGTTGAGCTTATGGACCCGTTCAGGATCCCAGACTCCGGTGCCGCGAGCAAATTTCTGATAGCACGGTGTCGTCAACCAAACGACGCGCGCACCCCGCGACGAGAGCACATCCACGGCCAGAGCGAACTCCGAGGCAAGCCATGCGTCGTAGACCTCGTCGCCGATGATACGCGTGCGCTCCCAGGCGGGTCGCTTTCGTTCGGCGATGTCCCAGCCGCCGGTGAGTACGACTACGGCGTCAGGATCGAAGTCGTCGATCTGGCGCGCCCAGAGTTCCGGCCAATCGTCGCATTTGTCACCGCGGCGCTTGAATTGATCTTCGAGGCGTCCGCCCCGGGCGATGCCACAGCCACGCCGCGCCGCGTTGAAGACGCTTGCGTCCTTCGTCTCGAGTGCCCAACGCTGGAGTCCCTGTCCGATCCCGACTGCCACCGAGCCGCCGACGATCATGATGCGCGGTCCGCCGATCCCCGTCCGGCGGTCCTCGTCCGAGAGCGGACGCAGGTCGACCGCTGGATTCGGGGGGTCGATCGTTGCGACGACGAGAGAGAGGCTGGCGACGACCACAGTAATGGGCAGCACGAGCCAGCCGCTTCGCCCCTTGACCAGCCGTCCTGCGCGAATCGGCTGTTCGAGCAAGTAGTACGAGGTGATGGCGAGGGCGAACGTCGCGGCGATTCGGACGGCGAAGAGCGTCCAGTGGTCGAGGCCCGTTAGTTCTGGGGTAAGCGTGACATAGACTGGGAAATGAAAGAGATAGACACCATATGAAATCTTGCCCAGCCACGGGAAGGGGCCCCAGCTGAGCAGGGAACGCGCCGGCCCGACGGACTGGACGCCGCCCGCGATCGCTGCGACGGTGAACAACGCGTAGAGCGAAAATCCGCCTTGCCAGAGCCATCCGGTCGACTCCGAGACCAAGAACCAGAATACGAAGGTGCCGCCGACGCCGACGCCGCCCAGCGCCACGGCGACGCGGCGCCCGGTTCGCCCGAGCTCGGGACGTCCCGCATGCCAGAGGGCGAAGAGCGCACCAAGGAGAATTTCCGCGGCGCGGGTATCGGTACCAAAGTAGAGACGCGACGTGGGCGAATCCGGTTCAAACAGGATCGCCATCCAAGCGGTCGAGAGCAGCGTGAGGAATCCGAGTGTCACAGCGAGTGCGCGCCGTCCGCCCCATCGATAGAGCGCGATCGCCATCAGGGGATAGGTCAGATAGAACTGTTCCTCGATCGACAAGCTCCAGAAATGTTGAACCAATGATGGTGATGCGAAGAGATCGGCATAGTCGTTGCCGAGGAAGATGAAGCGCCAATTCGAGACGTAGAACAGTGCCGAGAGTCCGTCCCAACGTAGACGCGCAAGTTGGCTGGCGTCACCGATTGCATTGCCCAGGGCTGCGATGACGACGAAGGCCGTCAGCGCGCCGGGCATGAGGCGACGAAAACGCCGAGACCAGAAGCGGGCCAAGTCGATGCGCCCGGTGTTTTCGCGTTCATAGAGGAGGAGCGACGTGATCAGGAAGCCCGACAACGTGAAGAACGTCGAGACCGAGAGAAAGCCGCCGGGAATCCAGTTGACGCCCGAGTGATAGAAGAGAATGGCAATGAGAGCGACGCCGCGCAGGCCGTCCAGACTCGGGTAGAACGCGAGGCGAGTCGGCCGAGCGGCGGGCTCTTCGCGATCCTCAGTCTGCATCAGCGACACGTCGTTTCCGACCTTTCTGACCGCTTGGGCCCGATCTGGCCGGCTCAATATAGGGTAAAGTGCGCGCTCAGTGATTCGTTCGCGCTAGCGCGGTCGCGAGGGCCTTGCGCGCCCGTTCGTCTTCGGGCCGCATCGAAACGGCGCGTTCGAGATAAGGAAGTGCGGCACTCGCGCGATAGGCCCGAAGTAGCCCTTCACCCGGGGCCCAGGTCGGCGCGTAGTCATCGGGGAATCGTTCGATGCCTTGCCGCCAGATCGACATAGCATGATCGATGTCTCGAAAACCTTCAGCTCGCTCACAGAGTTCGACTCTGGTCTCGTGCTCCACATGAAAAAAATCCCGTAAGTTTCAACTAGCGGGCTTTGTGCGCATTGAGCCTTCTGCCGCAAGGAGAGTTAGCCGCGGTCTGGAAATGGCAAATTGGATTCTCGAACCACCACGAGGACCTGTGCGCCTTCGGCCAGGAGGGCTGCCTTTCGCCGAGTCGCCGATCCTGAATCACCCGCCGCCGTGCAACGTCCAGATCTCGCGACCCGACTTCAGCTCCTTCTTCTCAATTCGCATCTCGTCGGCCCCCTCGCTCTCGGCCATCTCCTCCAGTTCGGCGAGGTCGGCCGCGGATCCGTCACAGAACCCCATCGGGCGTGTGTTGTTCGGTTGGTTGAGCTGGACCTTGAAGTCGCCGCGGTCCCAGCGTGTCTGTGTTTCGTTCGAATAGGGATGGATCATGGTGCCATGCAGTGTAGAGGGGATTCGAAGGACGCGTGGCGGCGTGAACCCAATTTCGATGACGAGGCCGCCGAAAGGCCTGGCCTATTCCTTTGATCCCGGTGAGCCATGAGCATGCGTCCGCGGGAGGGCCAACCGGGCCAAGAAGATCCAAATGCTCGATATCAACATCGTCAGCAGTCCAGCGCCGACAAGCGAGAAATCTCTGTCGTCTATCGGAGTCACCGCTTCACCATGCGCGGACGATCCGATGACTACGAAGATTGCACCCGTGGCCAGCATGATGATGCCGGCTGCAGCAAGCCCATGCGAGATCCGTGGTCGATTTCTCATGAGACACGCGTCAATGCTCGACTGTCTACCCTTATGGGTTTTGCACTTCTTCGGTCCACATTCGGATCTAGCGAGGACGAGATTCGCGCGCTCTACGGGGTTTGATCTGTCCGTGTAGGCGCGGACCTCTCGGACTAGGGGGTGACTTTGGTCAAGGTGTCGCTCTGCGAATGGTGCCTGAAGATAAACGAATTGATCCGGGCGAAGCTCTAGGCGATCGAGCACGTCCAGCATGCAGACACCCTCGACGATGACGGGGCGCTGCAACAGAGCGTGCCGCAGATCTTCGTACCTGAGATAATCGGTGAAGCCAACGGATCCGTGTACGAGATAGTCGTCCAGATGGACAGCCCGGATGGTCAGTAGTGCCGAAAGACTGGCTGTGAGTGTTGACTTTCCGCCGCCAGGCAACCCGTCGAGTGCGATCAGGGATCCTTCGGTCCGGCGGATTTGCCTCGCGATTTCGGCGATCGACTGGCCACGCAATCCATCCGTCTCGAAAACGTCGGAATGGCGCTCTTGACGATTGTGTGCGTTACCGGTCACGGCAAAAGCCAAGATGGAGTGTTCCCAGCACCGGCCGGCGTCCTCTCCACGGTGCACTTCCTGCTCGAGCTTTGCATCAAGCACGTAATTGATTGGACCATGATGGACGAGGTGGTTCCTCGAATACGCATCAATGGAGCGATGCGCTTCGAGGTTGCGTGGTGAGAAAATTTACCGCGCGGCAGAGCACACGACTGCTCGCGCCCGGCTAGCCCTTCGAGTCAACCTTGCAAATCTGCCCGCGACGACGGAATCCTGAATTGCACATCCAGGCGTTTCCCGTAGCGGTGAGGCGTGCATTTGTCGGGACGTCAATGGCTACGCATGCACGCCTTCTCTTCCCGAACCCACGGTCACAGTTCCAATCTTTTCCGGACGATGCGAGGTATCCGTGCAGAGGAACCTCAATCGCGATGCACGCTGCCCCGCGCTTCAGATGGCCAAAACTGCATTGCCAATCGTTCCCGGACCGAGTGATGTACCCAGAGGTGGGGACCTCAAGGGCGATACATTTGCCTCCGCGTATATGAAAGCCCCGATCGCATTTCCATTCGCTACCGGATTCATTGAGGTATCCGTTCGTGGGGATTTCGAGCTTCGTGCAGGACCCGCGAACATTTCGATATCCGCGGTCGCATGCCCATTTTTCCCGCTTGAAGTCCGCTAGATGAGCATTGTCCGGAACCTCGATCATGGCGCAGGATTCGTCCACCATTAGAAATCCACGGTGGCACTTCCAGCTGTTTCCTCCGAAGGACAGGAAGGCGTTCTCGGGAACTTCGACCTTCACGCATTCCTTGCCGTCGGAAAGTTCATATCCACGGTCGCATTCCCAGGTGGTGCCGTAGTCTTTGACGTGAGCATGCTCAGGCACCGATTGCACGGATTCCTCCTGAGTGGACGCCAGCCCCGGCCAGAGGAACAACACGCACGTTGCGAGCAGGAGCGTCCGTGTCCTGCTCCTTAACTCCGTGATGAGGGCCCGTGTCTTGCTATGCCAATTATTCTTCATGTCACTCCTCAATCCATTCCAATCGGCGCATGACATCCATCGCGTCACTTGCTCAGTGCCGAAACGCCAAATCCGGCTATTGGTCAGCCGACCGCTAGGCTGGGCTGAACCTCGTTATCGAGCTCCTGGCGCCCACCGTACGAATCGTAGTTGCGCCACTCTTTCGCGTAGGCGTCCTCAGCAGAGCCGGCGTAGCTGTAGGCGAAGCGGGTATAACCGTTCCCGTCGTTGACTGCGTGGTCCAGCGGAGGCGAATACATGGAAGGTCGTCCCCGTCGAAGCATTTTCCACGCCGACTTGGTTCCAGAGGTGAAGCGACCATAGGCCGCGGGCTTGTCCACCCAACTGCAGAGACCCTTCCTCACGTCAGAGTCAGATCGTCCGACGTAGAACACGCTGAAGGCGTCGCCGTCCATATACCCGAGCGCATGGTTGCCCGGCGACCTCCGCTTCAGGGCGTCGTCGATCGCCTCGGCGGTGAGAGGATAGGACCTGTTCATCTCCACCAAGCGCATCGTGGCGAGCCGGGCGGTGCATTCGGGACAGACGGCGAGTGGGTGCTCGCCCCGATGCTGCCGTTCGCACCAGAAACAGTGGACGAGCGGTTCCTCCTCGGATCCCTCCAATCGATCGAAGAGGGCCGATTCGGGGAGTCGCTCAGTATGGATCATATGCATAGTCTATCGAACAAACACATAATCTGCTTGATATACAAAGCATTCAATTCTACATTGACGCCTGCCTCCCGCCTCCCTTGAGTGCAGATAAGGACGATTACTTGTGCCGCCGGATATTGACGACCTACTCGGACAGGTAAGGAGGCGCCTTGCCGAGGCCGGCGGGCTCATCATCCCCGCCGTACTCGCGCTGGTGGGCCTCTGTGCCTGGACCAGCTTCTACACCGTTCCGAGCGACTCGGTTGCCGTGGTGCAGCGCTTCGGGCGATACCTCGAGCAAGTTCCGCCCGGGCTGCAGTTCAAGCTCCCCCTAGGCGTCGACGTGGTGACGATTCTGCCCGTGAAGCGTCAGCTCAAACAGGAGTTCGGCTTTACGACGCCGGGCGCCAGCGATCCCTATCAAGGCTCGCGTCGACACGACGGCAAGCAAGAGACCCAGATGGTGACCGGTGACCTGAATGCCGCTCTGGTCGAGTGGGTGGTTCAGTACCGGATCTCTGATCCGGT
This sequence comes from uncultured Myxococcales bacterium, assembly GCA_965603475.1. Classification (GTDB taxonomy): domain Bacteria; phylum Myxococcota_A; class UBA9160; order UBA9160; family UBA4427; genus UBA4427. Next base: position 20,839 of record CBFDDD010000062.1, on the reverse strand, counting down.
CAAGTACCTCTTCGAGGTTCGCGAGCCAGCCGAGACTCTCCGCTACGTGTCCGAATCCGTGATGCGCGAGGTCGTCGGCGATCGAACGGTCGACGAGGTGATTACGATCGGACGACAGGAAATCGAGTCGGAAGCGCTGACGAAGATGCAGGCGCTCTCGACCAAGTATGCGATGGGCATCAGCATCGACCAGGTTCAGCTAAAGAACATCAACCCGCCCGAGCCCGTTCAGGAATCCTTCAACGAGGTGAACCAGGCTCAGCAGGAAAAAGAGAAGCTGATCAACGAAGCGCGTCGCGACTACAACAAAGTGATCCCACTGGCTGAGGGCGAGAAGGATCAGCGGATCCGGGAGGCTGACGGCTACCGGCTGAAGCGAATCAACGAGGCCGAAGGAGATGTCGCTCGCTTCACGAACTTGCTGGCGGAATACGAAAAGGCCCCGGAAGTCACGCGTCGCCGTATCTACGTCGAAACCTTGCAGAGCGTTCTGCCCGACATTCGAAACAAGATCATCATCGACGAGCGCACACACAATCTTCTGCCGCTGCTGAACCTCGATCAACATCGGGAAGAGAAGTCATGAGGGACGGCAGGCGTGTCATGGCTGCAGTGATCCTTGGATTGCTCGCTTATGCGGCACTGAACTCGATCTATGTTGTGAGCGAAGTCCAGCAGGTCATCATCACTCAATTCGGTAAGCCCGTTGGAGGTCCGGTTACGACCGCCGGCTTGAAACTCAAGATTCCGTTCATCCAGGAAGTCAATCCGATCGACAGTCGAGTGCTCGAATGGGACGGTAGGCCGTCGGACATGCCGACCAAGGACAAGCTCTACATCTCGGTCGATCTCTTCGCTCGCTGGCGCATTACGGACCCTCTTCAATATTTCCTTCGGATGCGCGACGAACGCAGCGCCTTGTCGCGTCTGGACGACATACTCGGAAGCGAGACGCGAAACGCCGTCGCCAAACACGAGCTGATCGAGATCATTCGGACCACCAAGGATCGGGTGCCGCTCCGCGACACGCTTCTCGGCGAAGCGGATCAGGATCACGACATGGGCTTGCTCGTTCCGATCCAGAAAGGCCGCAAGCGGGTAGAACAAGAGATCTTCGCCGCTGCGGCGGAGAAGGTCCTCGTCTTTGGCATCGAGCTCCTCGACATCCGATTCAAGCGCATCAATTACAACGAGAGCGTGCGTCCGAAGATCTACGACCGTATGATCAGTGAACGGCGACAGATCGCAGAACGGTTCCTCTCGGAAGGCAATGGCGAGGCGGCCCGAATTCGGGGCAATCGAGTGCGGGAATTGAATAAGATCCAGTCTGAGGCATACCGAGAGGTGGAAGAGATTCGCGGCATGGCTGATGCGAAGGCCGCGGAAATCTACTCTGCGGCCTACAATCAGAGTCCGGCAGCGGTTGAGTTCTACGAATTTACACGGACGATGCAGTCCTACGAATCCATCCTCTCCGACGAAACAACGCTCGTTCTCTCTACCACGAGCGATCTCTTCAAGTTCCTGCAGGGGATGTCTCCGAGTACGAATTGATGGCTGCGCGAAGAAAGACAGCGAGTGAGAGAACGGAGCAATCTGCATTCGTGGGAAAACCCAGCGAACTCGGCGTAGTCCTGTCGGATCTACGCAAGGCCAAGGGCTTCTCTCTTCGAGAAGTCGAGCAGGCTACGGGAAACGGAGTTTCGAACGCTTACCTGAGTCAGCTCGAGAATGGGAAGATCAAGAAGCCCTCACCCAATGTGTTGCACAGCCTGGCTGAGGTCTACGTCGTTTCTTATGAGACGCTCATGGAGAAGGCGGGGTATTTGCTGCCTTCAGAGGGCCGGAACTCCGGCCGACGCAGGAGGTTGGCGGCCTTTGCGATCGATGATCTCACAGCCGAAGAGGAGGAGGAATTGTTGAAATATCTGGCCTTTCTTCGGTCCCGAAGATCTCCTTCATGAATCGAACCCGCATATACGTCAGCTTTGATCGGGAGAACGACTCGGATCTCAGCGAGTTGCTCAACGCTCAATCGCACAGGCCCGGTTCGACCTTTGATGTCATGAAGACCCAACATCGCAAGACAGCCCATCCAGGTTGGGATACAGATACCCGCACCCAGATCCGGGCGGCCGACGAGATTCTCGTGATCTGCGGCGAGCACACACACGAATCAATGCTCGTTTCTCTCGAACTGGCGATCGCACAGGAAGAAGACAGGCCGTACATGCTGCTCTGGGGCCGACGAGAAAAGATGTGCATGAAACCCGACGGCGCGCGAAAGCAGGATGCGATGTACAGCTGGACGCGAGCGATTCTGGAAAGTCAGATCAGCGCGACCATTCGCGATTCCAAACCCTTGGTCGTCCCCGAAAATTGCAAGCGCGTTCAGCCGCGAAGGGGATTGGAATCATCGACAGGCGACGGCCAGTCCACTTAGGTCGTAGCCGGCCTTGATTTCGTCTTCCGATCCATTCGAAAGAAGCCCCCGCCACGGCGTTGTGACGGGGGCTCAGCTTTTCTTGTCCATTTTCCTGGAAAGCAGACACTGGGCTTTGGGGCCAGCGTGGCAGCTTCCGCGGATCGAGAGCTTCGCCGAAGGCGAATCGGAGATGCCGGGATTTACATCATCCCCGGCATACCGCCCATGCCGCCCATGTCCGGCATGCCGCCGCCACCGGCGCTCTCGGGCTGCGGCGTCTCTGGGAACTTGGCTTCCGTGGTGTGCAGGCGGCCCACGAGCGAGGGGGCGTGCTGCAGCGGCGTTCGGACGTCCTGGGCCGGGTCGATGACGCCGGCCTTGATCAGGTCTTCATAGGTCTCGGTCGCCGCGTTGAAGCCGTGGGCTCCCTTCAGGCCCTTGACCTTGTCGACCACGATCGAACCTTCGATACCCGCGTTGTCGGCGATGTAGCGAAGAGGAGTCTCGATGGCCCGGCGGATGATGTTGAGACCCGCGATCTGCTCGTCGTTTTCGCCGGCGAGCTTGTCGAGAACGTGGGCACAGCGAAGCAGCGCCACGCCACCGCCAGGGACGATGCCCTCTTCGACAGCCGCACGCGTCGCGTGGAGCGCATCTTCGACGCGCGCCTTCTTCTCCTTCATCTCGGACTCGGTGGCCGCACCGACCTTTACGACCGCAACGCCGCCGACGAGCTTCGCCAGTCGCTCCTGGAGCTTCTCCCGGTCGTAGTCAGAGGTCGTGTTCTCGACCTGGTTGCGGATCTCGGCACACCGACCCTGGATGTCCTTCTTCGTTCCCGCACCATCGATGATCGTGGTGTTGTCCTTGTCGATCGAGACGCGCTTGGCCGAACCGAGGTCCTCGAGCGTCACGTTCTCGAGCTTGAGACCGAGTTCTTCGGCGATGACCTGGCCACCCGTGAGGATCGCCATGTCTTGGAGCATCGCCTTGCGACGATCTCCGAAGCCGGGCGCCTTCACCGCGCACACGTTGAGCGTGCCGCGGATCTTGTTCACGACCAGGGTCGCGAGGGCTTCCCCGTCGATGTCTTCGGCGACGATTAGCAAGGGCTTCCCAGCGCGAGCGACCTGCTCGAGCAGGGGAAGGAGGTCCTTCATGTTGCTGATCTTTTTCTCATGGAGAAGGAGCAGCGGCTCATCGAAGGTGACCTCCATGTTCTCGGGATCGGTCACGAAGTAGGGCGAGAGATAGCCGCGATCGAACTGCATCCCCTCGACCACGTCGAGTTCGGTCTCGAGGCTCTTGCCCTCTTCGACCGTGATCACGCCTTCCTTGCCGACCTTGCTCATCGCCTCGGCGAGGATCTTGCCGATGGTCTCGTCCGAGTTGGCGGAGATCGTGCCGACCTGGGCGATCTCGGCCGAGTCCCGAGTGGGCTTGGCGATCTTGCTGAGCTCATCGACGATGGCCGTGACGGCTTTGTCTATGCCCCGCTTCAGGTCCATCGGGTTCATCCCGGCGGCGACGAGCTTGCCGCCCTCACGGAAGATCGCCTGCGCGAGCACCGTGGCTGTCGTGGTTCCGTCTCCGGCGATGTCCGAGGTCTTCGAGGCGACCTCCTTCACCATCTGAGCGCCCATGTTCTCGAACTTGTCCTCGAACTCAATCTCCTTGGCGACGGTGACGCCGTCCTTGGTGATCGTGGGAGAGCCGTAGCTCTTGTCGATGATGACGTTTCGACCCTTGGGGCCGAGCGTCACACGAACCGCATTCGCGAGTCCGTTCACACCCGCGAGAATCTTCGCTCGGGCGTCCTCGTTATAGATGACTTCTTTTGCCATGTCGCAAATGCCCCTTTATTCCCAGATCGCGAGGACGTCGTCTTCGCGAATGATGATGAGTTCGTCGCCATCGACGTTGACGTCGGTGCCGGCGTACTTGCTGAACAAAATTCGGTCGCCCTTCTTGACGCCGGGTTTCGCGATCTCACCACTATCGAGGGTCTTGCCGGGCCCTACGGCCACGACGAGGCCGTCCTGCGGCTTTTCTTTTGCGGAATCGGGGATGATGATGCCCCCACTGGTCGTATCCTCATCTTCCATGCGTCTGACGAGGATGCGGTCCTGGAGCGGACGAATCTTCATGAGTTGTCTTCCTTCGGACTCGGCAAACACCTGAGCCCATGGATGAATGGCCCCCTCGATCCATCGAGAGAGCCGATTGTTGCGTTCGTTCGAGAAGGAGTCTCGGGAGCCCTTGCAAACGAATGGATCCGTGGCTGCTGGGGATCGGGTCGGCCGACTCTCGGGCGACTTTGGCAGTCGATGGCATCGCCTGCCAACTTCGGGGACTTCGGCGCGCGACCGAGCGTGTCAACCAGGGGGTTGAAGATAGTTGCTTCGCAGGAGCTGTTCGTCGGAAGCCTGTGGCTATCTGGTGACGCTTGACGTCAACTGAGCGGGAGCTCGCCTTCGGGGCAGGCGGGTTCTCCTCCAGAGACTGTTGACGTCGCTTGTCGTGAAAGCAGGATGCGATGTACAGCTGGACGCGAGCGATTCTGGAGAGTCAGATCAGCGCGACCATTCGCGATTCCAAACCCTTGGTCGTCCCCGAAAATTGCAAGCGCCGTCACGCGGGAGATTGGAATCATCGACAGGCGACGGCCGGTCCACTTTGGTCGTTCTCGGTATTGCCGTCGTCTTCCGAAATCTCCCGTGCGACGAAGGGAGATGTCATGGCTCGCAGTAGCGCGCTGTAGTTGAGCTGGAGCCTGACTTCAGATCCGATCGCGGGGGTGCTTTGGCCGGTGTCAAGGACAAGGTGGTCACTACTGCCACCGAGTAACTTCATTCCAACGGGGGCCTCGAGCCCATCGAGATCGACGTCCTGCCGACCGACTGCCAGGATGGCTTGCGAGATGATTCCCCGATCGATTCGCGGTTCGACCGGACCAAACGCAGCCTGGCCGAGTTCTCCCCACGGCTTGGTGGGCTTGCGCTTTCGTTCGATGACCTCAGCTACGAGCGTGAAGGCATCGGTGTATAGTCCGCTTATTGCGTTTCGTCGCAGCGGATCACGTCCGAGCAATATCGCTTCGCCGAGTCGCAGCGTAGTCACCCTTCCGATGTCATCCGTGCCGAGAGCCCAGCCCAGGTTGGCAGAGTTGCCGCCGGACACGGTCTCCACCTCAACTCCGAAGGTCGATTCCAATGAGTCGGCCAGCGACGACAAGGCACCCATATTCTTACGATCGGGTGCGACTCCGCATTGGCAGGCCAGATTGGTTCCGATGCCACGAAAGGAAATGTTAGGCAGGCCAAGCATCTGTTCGACGAATGACGGCAACTCGGCGGGCAGGATGCCCTCCCGCAGATCTCCCAACTCGACCATCAGTAAGATCCCGTGGGTGCGTCCCTGACTTTGTGCGCAGGCGGAGAGCCTCTCGACCACCTCGATCTCCGTGTTGTGGCTGATATCCGTCGACGCAACGACGCGTTCTGCTTGGCTGATCATGGGAGACCGAAGTAGAGTGAACTCGCAAGTCAATCCAGCCCGTCGCATCGCCTCGATATTTTCGATGCGGGCGTCGCCAATCGAAGTCACGCCCGCTCTTAGCATCGTGCTTGCGATCTCGGGTAGGCCGAGGGCGGCTTTCGTCACTCCAGTCACACCGATCCCGCGTAGAGCAAGGCGGTTCACGAGTGTCTTGGCGTTGTGATGGATCCGATCGAGGCGAATCTCCAACCTCGGCGCAGTCATGCGGCGCCCGCGGTCAGGTTCCTTTCGAGCTCGGGGAAGGCCCGTACCACCATGTCTGCCAGCAATCCGGCAGGCCGCGTCAGCGCGTCAGTCACGGGAATGCCCAGGTCGCGTTCGTACTCGACGATCGCCCCAGTGATCTCTGCGTCCGTCATATTCTCGTGGTTGATGGTCAAGCCGATGACCTGAGTCTGGGCAAAGGTCTGAATGAGGTTGATCTCACTTGCGGGCGTGGGCATTGGCATCTGGTCGAAGTCACACAAGGTCCGTCGATGTGGTGCGTGCTGCAAGATGACGCCATCGGGCTGGGCGCCGCGCAGGATGAACGTCGACGTCAAATATGCGGGGTGGCTGAGCGCGCCCTGACCCTCGATGATGATGACGTCCGGGCGCTCGCGCTCGAACGCCTCGACGACCGTCGCTTCTAACTCGCCCGAGCAAAACTGGCACGGGATGGCGTCCAGTGCCACGCCGTAGCGCGCGCCCTGAATGATGCCCGTCTGTCCCGTTCCGATCAGAACTGCGTTGATTCCGCGAGCGCGGAGCGCGGCGGTCAGGATCGTCGAGGTGGTCCGCTTGCCGATCGCGCCATCGGTTCCAAGGACAGCGATGCGGGGGCACGTGACGGTCGAGATGCGGCCGCTCCACATGCGCAGGTCCTTTTTGTCGCGCGGACGTCTGACATCCAGGATCGTTACCTGATGCAGAGCGCTCGCCGCGGCAAATTCGGGATCGTCATTGAGAAACTCATGCAGCCCGTTCACCAGGCCCATCCCGCGACTCATGGCCTCGAGCATGAGCAGCCGCTCAGCGGGGGACAGCATGCCGGTCGAAGGGGCCATGCCGAAGATGAGGAAGTCGGGAACTCGATCTGCGCCGGCGATTGCCTCTTCCAGACTCGCGCAGAGAGGAATTCCGTTAGGCACATCGTCGAGCACCTCTCCAGCGTCGAGACCCGCCTTCGCGCTATCGATCACGGATAGGATTTCGTATTTCTCGGAATGCCGAACGAGGCCATTGGCGGTTTTCCCATCGATGGCGCCAAAGTTGCCTTCGCAATACACAACGGCCGTCGCTCGCCTCGAACAGAGACCATCAGCAACGGCCGCCTGCGATAATGCAAATGCGACCTTCGAATCGTCTTGGCTGACGACCGAGCCGCGTCCAGATTTAGATATAGGCGCAGGGGAAACTGTGACGTGCGTACTCATGGCACTCCTCGAGGTAGAGCTCAGAGGAGGCGACCCGCATGTTTCCGGTCAGAACTGGCCGAATGTCAACGAGGGGTCCCCGCTAAGTTGCGGTTCTAGAAACAGACGTTAGCACGTTTGCCTCTCGAGCGCGCCTCGAACAGGCTTTCGGATGACGGCGAGCTGACGTTGGTAGTCCAACGCGCGCGCGTTGACGTCGTCATTCGCATTACTGTGTTCCGCGGTGTAGGACGCCATGGGCAAGCTGTTGACGTCACGCTTCTTAAACGATCTGCTGCACTCCAGTCTTCGACGCGTTGGGACTCGTGCCCCTTCAGATCAATCTCCACCATGTCGACGTGGATCCTCCGTTTATGGAACTAACGCCGACCTTTGGCGGTGCACGTCGACCGCAATCCGAGGCACAAGTCGCCCCGTTGTGAGCTTCGAGCGCGCCTCACTGCGCGTCGTCCACGAGCGGATAGGCGGGGAATGTTCTGCCCAGTCGTTGTACACAGCGGTAAACCTCCGCCTTTCGACCACGGTCCCGTTCGATTTTTTGAGTCGACCTAAACTTGCCCCAAAATGTTCGTGATGCCCCTCTACGCACCGTACACGTCGTAAACAGCGATGAATTCAAGGGTCGCAACATGTTGCAGACGGAAGGGGGAAGCGGCCGCTAGGCCGTGGGTACGACCGATCAGCGAGCGACCAGTAGGAGCAGCCGGCGGCTGCGAGCGGGCGCCAGTTCGAATCTGGTCTCGTGCTCCATTGAATTGATGCACGACGGCCGACTCGCGTGCCGACTCAAGACGCGCAGGCGAGACGGCACGACCCATGTCGCCATGGAGCGACATGAACTCCTGGAGGGATTGAATCCACTCATTCTTACCCCAAGTGCGCATCAGGCCCGATATCACAGCGTGGAAGTCAGCTCCCCGGACGCGGGCGCGGCCCCTTGTCGAAAGTCGGTGACAGACCTAGCAATTGAGATACGTCAACCCCGCCACCCAAAGCCTCACGGCCCTCGCGTTGGAACAACAGGCCAGGGCCGGTCATCGTTGCCCGCTCATAGCTGACTCGCAGCCATGAGCCTTCGTACATGGCGAGCACAGGGCAGTCGCTTTCTTCGAGGAATTCTTCAATACGGGTCTCGCGCGTCTCGCCCATGTAAGTTGAATGGGGGTCCGGATCGATGTAGTGGAGGTTGATTTGGAAGGGCACCAAACCCAGAGCGTCAAAGTGTGGAGGGTGGCAGATTGGCATGTCGTTCGTCGTGCGGATGCTTGGGCAGGCCACGTTCGTACCCGCGGATGCGCCGATGTAGCGGGTTGCGCCGGATCGCACGCGCTGGCTCAGCCCCTCGATCACGCCCAGGCGATAGAGGGAGTCGAGGAGCCGAAACGTGTTGCCACCCCCCATCATCACCACGTCCGCCTCGAGAATCGCCCGGTCGGGAGCGGCAGCACGATGGGCTGAAGTCGACTCGATTCCGAACGCATCCATGGCCGCGATGGCGCGGTCCGCGTAGTCGTCCCAATCGGCTAGAGCAAAGGGGATGAATACCACTTTCCGGCCCTGAGTGACTTCGCCGAATGCGTCTGCGGCATGGGAATACATAGGCTGGCCAAAATTGGTGGAGTTCGACAGCAAAAGGAGTTCCATCTTCAACGATCTCCAGGCTCGGATGAATTGACGGGTCAGTACTTATCCGAATGGTGGGCAGCTGTCACCTCAAGCCCAGCTCGTGCCCCGTCCTTCGTCGATTTTTGAACGTTTTGACAGTTCAGGGCGATCCCGGCCGATCCGGATTTCCGGATCAGCATCGACTGGGCCAGCATCTCTATGTCCAACGAGATTTTCGCGCCGAGAAAACAGGTCTCCGATGAGCATACTGAACGTCCGAAGCGATCGAGGGGGGGGCGGGGTAGGTTCCGGACGTGGAGACGATGCTGCCTACATCCGTAGATGGCCTCCCGTATGCTCTCAGGGATGTTCAAGCACTCTCAAGGAGGTTCGATGCCCGACCGACCGCGCGTCCTGATGTGCGAACCGACATATTTTGGCGTCGAGTATGTGATCAATCCTTGGATGCACGGCAATGTCGGGAATGCCAGCCCGGATCGCGCACGAGAGCAGTGGCAGGGTCTCAAAGCCCTGATCGAGCGGGTTGCGGATGTCGAGCTGATTCCGCCCGGCCCCGGGCTACCGGATATGTGCTTCACGGCCAATGGCGGGATGGTCTTTGGATCACGTTTCGTTCCGGCTCGGTTCAGCGTCGCGCAACGATCGCCGGAATCCGATCTCCATCGCGAGTGGTTCGACCGGGCAGAAGTCGAAGTGGTGAAATTACCGTCCGAACGTGCATTCGAAGGGGAGGGCGATGCCCTCTGGTGGCCGGGTCCCAATAGCGCGCCTCTCGTTTGGGCCGGATACGGAGTTCGCAGCGATCTCGAAGCGCATCGCGATCTGGCCGAAGCGATCCGGATCGAAGTCGTGTCGCTGCGCCTGGTCGATGAACGCTTCTATCACCTGGATACCTGTTTCCTACCGCTGCCGGATGGGCGGCTGATGTATTTCCGTGATGCGTTCGATCAGTATTCGCTCGCGGAGATCGAAAAGCGGACGGCGCCGGAGCAGAGGCTCGAAATCAAAGTCGAAGACGCGTTGCGATTCGCCTGCAACGCCGTGCGGATCGGCACCACGATGATCATGAACGACGCCAGTGCGGAGCTCCGCGCCCGTCTGGAAGGCTGGGGCTATCAGACCCACACGACGCCGCTCGATGAATTCTTGAAGGCCGGTGGCGCGGCGAAATGCCTGACCTTGCTCCTCGAGCAAGACGGCTATTCGACGGAGATCGACGGTCCGCCGTCCCCGATCCGTACCACGACGGTGTCGATGAGGGGTCATCTTCTCGAGGGAAACAAGCTCAACGCAGCGCTCGAAGTCATCGCGGGCTTCGGCGGGAGCTTCGAGGTCGAGCAACTCAGGGCGGGTGAACGGCAGGACCAGACGTCGGACGCAAGGATTCGAATCGCGGCGACCAGCGAGGATCGCCTTCGAAATATTCTCGCGTCAATGCGGGGCTTCTCGATAGAAGAAGTCGACCCCGCTCGCGATGTGGTATTGAGATCCGTCGAACGAGCGGGCGTGGCTCCAGATGATTTCTATTGCAGCACGATCTATCGCACAGAGATCTTCAATGACGGCCGCTGGCATCCGGTCGAAAACCAACGAATGGATGGCGTGATCGTGCTTGCGCCGGACGGACAAAATGCGCGTTGCGTTCTCATCCGGGATCTCGCCTTGGCTGATCGCGTCGTGTGTTCGGGTGAGGGCGTTCGGGTTCATACCCCCGACTTGCGCAAGGCAGAACGGGAATTCCGGTTCATGTCGTCGGGCGTTTCGAGCGAACGCCGGGCCGAGGGACAGATCAACGAGGTGGCGCTCGAGATGAAACGAATCCGCGCACGCGGCGGAAAGACCGTCGTGGTCGCAGGACCTGTCGTGATTCATACGGGCGGCGGGCCACATCTTGCCGAACTCATTCGTGAAGGCTATGTGAACGCGCTCTTGAGCGGCAACGCACTGCCCGTGCACGATATCGAGACGAACCTCTTCGGGACTTCGCTCGGCGTGGATCTGGCTCGCGGCGTCGGCGTCCACGGCGGTCACCAACATCATTTGCGCGCGATCAATGCCGTTCGAAAAGCGGGCTCGATCGAGGCTGCCGTTCGCGCGGGCGTCGTGACAGCCGGTGTCATGTACGAGTGCGTGCAGGCGGACGTGCCCTACGTCCTGGCGGGCTCTATTCGTGACGATGGGCCCCTTCCCGACACATTGATGGATCTGGAAGTGGCCCAAGAGGCGTATGCGGCCGCGATTCGAGAGGCCGACATGATTCTGATGTTGTCATCCATGCTGCACGCGATTGGCACTGGCAACATGACGCCCGCCGGTCCGCATTTGGTGTGCGTCGATATCAGTCCCTCCGTCGTTACGAAGTTGGCAGATCGCGGGAGCGTCGAATCGACGGGGATCGTGACCGATGTGGGGCTGTTTCTCAATGTGCTGGCACGGGATCTGTGTGTCTGAACACTCCGACTCGTACCTGGAAAATCGGCGCGCAATCGACCTCGCGCTACGATTGAGCCGATGACGGAAGCGGACGGGCCACACGAGCCGGGCGATCAAGCCGCAGAGTCGAATCTGATTGACGAGGCGATCCAACTTGCCCGTCGGCTTCAAGAGCGAGCCAACGCTCTTCAGACACCCCAAGAAAAGCGCCAGCAAGCTGAATTCGATCGCATGATCCAGCATCCAGCTGACAAAGCCACGCTCGTCCAAATGACCGATCAGGCCTTTCGTTCGAGTGCCTCTCGTCGAGCCGCCGATCAGCTCACGCATGTGCTTGACGTGCAGGGCATCCCGCGATTCTTCTCGCCGCTCGACCGCACGTTATTGCGCGGATTTCAATCGTTCGGAGGCTATCTGCCCGGCGTGGCGGTCCCCCTGGTGAAGGAGAAGATGCAACAGGAGACCGCGAACGTCGTGCTTCCGGCCGAGCCCGAGCTGCTCGCCCAACATCTCGAAGAACGGCGCCTCGAGGGCGTCCGAATGAACGTCAATTTTCTCGGCGAGGCACTGCTCGGTGAGCGTGAAGCGGAGCGTCGACTCGAAGGCTATCTCGAGGCGCTTCAGAATCCTGCGATCGAAGTCGTCTCCGTCAAGATCTCGACGGTCTACTCCCAGATTTCGGCGATCGCCCGAGAGCAGACGATCGCCCAGCTCTGTGATCGACTGGAACTCTTGTTTCGCGCCGCGGCGAAGGCGCGTTATGAACGGGCGGACGGTACCGTCGTACCGAAGCTGCTTTATCTCGACATGGAGGAGTACCGCGATCTCTGGATCACGGTCGAGGCCTTTGTGCGGACACTCAACCGTCCGGGTCTCGAAGGGGCGCAGGCGGGGATCGCCCTCCAGGCCTATATCCCGGACTCTTTTGCGGCCCAGCGTCGTCTTTCCGATTGGGCGATGCGGCGTGTCGCTACCGGCGGCGCGCCCGTGATGGTGCGAATCGTGAAGGGGGCCAACATGGAGATGGAGCGGGTCGAGGCCTCGCTTCACGGACGACCCTCCGCGACTTTTCAGAACAAGCGTGAAACGGACGCGAATTACAAGCGGATGCTCCGCTACGCACTCGACCCCGCACGGGTGCGCGCCGTGAATATCGGTGTGGCGTCACATAATCTCTTCGAACTCGCCTATGCACTCGTACTCTCGGGGAGTCGAGGCGTTCGAGAACACATTCATTTCGAAATGCTCGAAGGGATGGTGAACCATCAACGCCGGGCGCTCTTCGAAGAAATAGATGACTTGCTGCTGTACGCGCCAGCGTGTCGCAAAGAGAATTTCATCAACGCGATTGGCTACCTGGTTCGGCGCCTCGACGAGAACACGGGTCCCGACAATTTCCTGCGGCACGCGTTCCGGCTCTCGGTGGATTCGGAGCAGTGGCGGGCTCTCGAGCGAGATTTCGCTGACTCCTTTGAGTTGATTGCGACTCTGCCCGACGCGCCTCGCCACCAGCAGGACCGGCGAGAACCGGCGCCAGAAGCGGCCGAGGGCGCAGTTGGAGGGGAAGGCGGGCTCCCTTTGCAGACCTTCCGTAACGAGCCAGATACGAATTTTGCCCTCGCGCACCATGCGGAATGGGCACAGAGCATCGTCGACACCTGGTTGCGGCGACACGGGAGTCGGGCACTCGACGTGCCGCTCGTTGTGGCCGGGCACGAAGAACGCGGGAACCGACCCATCCGCGAAACCCATGACCCGTCGCGTCCGGAACATGTCGTGGCGCGCTGTCGAATCGGAGACCAAGGGGACATCGACGCGGCTGTCGACTGCGCGAGAAGGGATCCGGACGGCTGGCGCGACGAATCATTCAGCACGCGCAGCGGTGTCTTGCGAAGGGTCGCGCAGGTTTTGCGCGAACGGCGCGCCGAGCTGATGGGGATTGCGCTCGCCGAGGGTGGCAAGGTCCTGATCGAATCGGACCCGGAGGTCTCCGAGGCCATCGACTTCTGCGAATTCTATCCGCGAAGCGCTGAATCGATCGGATCGCTTCCCGGCGTGGAGGCGCATGGAAAGGGCGTGGTGGCCGTAATTCCGCCGTGGAACTTTCCGATCGCGATTCCCTGCGGCGGGATCGCTGCCGCTTTGGCGGCTGGGAACACAGTGATCGTGAAGCCGGCACCGGAGACGATCGGGACGGCCTGGTTGTTGTGTGAATGTTTCTGGGCAGCGGGTGTGAGTCGGAATGTGCTGCAGTTCGTGTTTGCTGAGAACGACGGGGCAGCGACACACCTTGCGACGCATTCCGGAGTAGATCGAGTGATCTTCACCGGCGGAACGGCCACGGCATTTCGGCTCATCGAGCAGGATCCTGGACTTCCGCTCTTGGCAGAAACGGGTGGCAAGAATGCGATGATCGTGACCGCCATGTCGGATCGTGATCTGGCCATCAAGCACCTCCTGCATTCAGCGTTCGGACACGCGGGTCAGAAATGTTCAGCCACTTCGTTGTTGATCCTCGAGCAAGAGGTCTACGAAGACGGGGCTTTTCGCGAGACGTTGTGTGATGCCGTCGCCAGTCTGAAGGTCGGTTCGGCCTGGGATCTGACGACCGTGGTCGGGCCGCTGATTCGACCCGTCACGGGTGCTCTCGAGCGGGGCCTCAAGGAACTCGACGAGGGAGAAAACTGGGCGCTCAGACCGAGGACGATGGCAGGTCATCCTCAAGTTTGGTCGCCTGGAATCAAGTGGGGCGTTAGGCCTGGCAGCTTTACACACGAGACCGAACTCTTTGGACCGGTGCTTGGGGTCATGTGCGCGCGGGATCTGGATGAGGCGATCGATTTTGTTCATCGCACGGGTTATGGGCTCACATCGGGACTGCAGAGCCTGGACGATCGGGAGCAAGAGCGCTGGTCCGAGCGATTGCGTGCCGGAAATCTCTACCAAAATCGCGGAACCACGGGCGCGGTCGTGCTGCGACAGCCCTTCGGTGGCATGGCGCGCAGCGCGATTGGTCCTGGGCTGAAGGCGGGTGGGCCAAATTACGTCAGCGCGCTGATGAATTTTCATGAAGACTCTGATGAACTGGTTCAGACGGAAAGAGTCGATCCGTCCGGCCCGATGCCTGAAGAGCAGGGCGGCGTTTCGGATGTCGACGCACGGGTCGCGCGACTGCTCGACGATCTCGAAAGACGCTCGACGTTGTCAGAGATGGAAATGCGCCGGCTACGGAGGGCTGCGCGCTCGTATGCGAAGGCCGTCGACGAAGAGTTCGCCCGCGAGCACGATTTCTTCCGGTTGGTGGGGCAAGATAATCTGCGTCGCTACCGGCCGGTCGGCTCGCTTCGGATACGGGTCGAAGCGGGGGATCAACCCTTCGATCTCTTCTCGCGGGTTCTGGCGGCGCGCGCGGCCGGCTGTGCGATCACGGTGAGCACGCCAGGCGGGCTGAACGCGCCTCATGTTTCCCTCGTCCATGATCTCACCGAGTCGTGGGCCGCGTCGATCGAGTTCCTCGAAGAGAGTGACGAGGCGCTCGCCGAGGCGATCCGGCAGGGCCAGACCGAAGGCATTCGTTATGCCGGACCCGATCGGGTGGCTGCGCCCGTCCTGGCGGCCGCGGCCGAGACTGGATTGCATCTCGCTACGGAGCCTGTCCTATCGATCGGGCGGATCGAGCTGCTTCACTATGTACGCGAACAAAGTCTCTGTATCGACTATCACCGCTACGGAAATCTTGGCGCGCGGACCCACGAGCAACGGAGCCCGGTCGACTGAGGGAAGCGCGACCCCTTAGGAGCGTAGGACGCGTGGCGGATAAAATCTTGGGCCGCGAGTACGAACGATTAGCGAGCAGCGAGTATGAGCGGCCGGAGACCGCGAAGGGAATGCCAGTCCGAATCCGATCGGTCTCTCCCGCCGCCGTCGAGCGGCGACGGAAGAGACCCAGGTTTACAGAATCGCCGTGAAGGAGAAGCCTCGATCGCCAGACGTCGAACGAGCGGGGGGGCGACAGAGGGCAGGGCCTGTGCGGCGCGGTCACGTTCATCTCGGGGCGCGCCTGTCGTCATAGCGCGCTCATCCATTCAGTCTGCTTACTGCTCGCCGGCCTGATCCTGCCAGGCGTTGCATTCGCCAAGGATGCTGAGTCCATTCTGCAGCCGATGCAGTAAAAGCAGATGGCTCGCACCGAAGGGGTCGATGCCTACAGCGTGACCCGGCAGACAATGGGACAGACGATCATCGAATATTGTCGACGGGTCGAAGTGGCGGCGGAGGAATCGGCCGTTCCGGTGTTCGTGCGGGCCCGGGCGAATGACTTTCGCTGTGGCACGAATGGCAAGGCGTCAGCCGGGTTGGCGCGTTGGTAGACCGAGCACTGCAAGACAAGACCCCTTGGGTGATTCGGAGCGCGAGATCGCGCTCTTGGGAAATCTTGCAGGATCGATCCTAAATCAGCCGGGGCCTTAGGCGGCGTCGAGAAGGCTGGCGCGAAGATCGAGGAGGTCCTCGAGGGACGCGTCGCGGCCAATCATTTGCGCGAGCGCCAAGCTCGAGGAAGTCTCTTTGCCCGGGGAAAATGCGCGCTCGAAATAGCGTTCGCCCTCAATTTCGATCGTCTGATATTGGGCGACGCAGCGAATATGCTGCTGAGTCAAAAAATTGAAATGCGGCGAGCGAAGCAATCGGATCAGTTCTTCGATCGCTGGCCGGCGCAGATGGAGTTCCGTTTCGTGGAGGAATCGAAGGAGAGGATTTCGACCGTTGTACTGCATACCTACTGAGCTTGTCGTATTCGACATCGGCTTTGTGTGAACTACTTCACAGTAGGGTCGAATTCCTCATTTTCACTCGTCCAGGCCAATCCGCTCCAGGATGGCGATGAAGCGCGGCTCGAAGCGATATGGCGTCTGCGAGCCGCGACATAGGCCTGCGAGAACAGGAAGGTTGGTGGCTCCCGGCATCGCTGGACAGCCTCGAGTTGAGAGCTCAACAACGCCCACCAAAGGGAGCGAGCCGCCGCCAGGCGGCAGGTGGATGAAACGCTACATCAGGATGGAGCTGATCTTCGCGACTCAACCCTCATGCCAGCCGCCGTAGCGTCGGACGCAGAGCTTCGGCGGGGTAGGGCGGCTGCCCCCCCAGCGGCTGTTCTTGACCGCTTCGCAGTGGGCGCGCAGGGTCTTGTCCGGGTCGAGCGAGCCAGACAGATAGAGCTTCGTGAGCATCGCCCGGCACTCGGCCACGGCACGGCCGCCACTTTTGCCGCACCGGACCTCGATGGCAAGGCGCGCGTCTTCGGACAGAGCCCTGCTGGTTGCGTGGTGGTAGCCGCGCGCGATCCAGCCCTGGGAGAGAGCGATGCACACGAAGATGCTTAGAATGAGGAGCCCAATTCGCATGGGGACGACCTCCCGTCTTCTACAGTTTCGGCCTCGAATCGGTGTCTCTGTGTGAAGTCGCTCACGCTTCGCGTGTGACGGGTGCACACGTCTGCGCGTGTTGGCCGCCGCCCATGCGCAGAATGACAGCCTCACGCAGCCATTGATCGTGATCGGGACCCATACAAGGCATCCCTGTGGATCACGCCCTCTTTCGTGATCACTTTCAGCGTTTCGATCGGGGCGATGGCAGGATCGGCTTGGGCAACCCAGACCTCTCGGCCACCCATCTCCGCAGTTTACTTCTGCATGCTCTGATATAGATCGATCATTGGCTGTTGATTCACAGCGACCAGGCCTTCGCCCGCCCGATCGAGATCGAATGCGAGCACCATCACCAACGCAAACGTGATCGCCAGTGCCAATTGGGCAGCATGGATGCGTTGGTTGCCACCAATCCCGAACTGAAATCCCACGGCGAACATCGCGACACCAGAGGCGAAAATCAGCGCAAGCCACATAGCAGGCGGGATTCGATAGTAGGCACCCAGAACGACCCTCTTGGTATGCAAGTTGAACACGTCATTCAAGGATCGGGTAAATAGAACGTAGGCCTTGGTCTCGCCTTGTTTCTCAGCCAGGGCCTCTACGTGGGACCACATCAATTCCTGCGACGCCTTGGCGCGCTGTTGCACCAATCGCAAAGTTTCGGGTTGGCCATACGCGTAGACAATGCCTGCACGGGCCTGAACATAGTCCCGCAGCAAGCTGCGCACGGTGGTGCGCTGGGGTTCGGGTATGAGATTGGCACGAAGATAGGCCGTCTGGATGGCGGTCACGTCGTCGAGCAAGGCGGCTTTCCGCGCGTCGAATCGCGTATTCGCCGAACCAAAGGTGAATGCAATGACAAAAGCCATCATGGCGAGGACCGCGCCCACCACAGTCGAGATGGGTGTCACCTGTTCGTCCTGGACCTTCTTCCTGTTCCTTTTTCCGAGCAGGAAACCGATTTCGATAGCCAACATGGCCAGCGCGACCATGGCAGTAAACACCAGCCATAGAGGCCTGGAATTCAGATCGAAGAGGATGCCCCTGTCGACTGATCGCTTCTCATGGGTCGATGGGAGGATGACCTGAATTTCTTCGAACTGGTTATTGCTGACATTCGCCATCGCCGTAGTCAGCAATCGGGTGTCTACGGCCTCGGAGATGTCAACTGATCCTTCACCAGAATCTCGAGCCCACGAAGCAGATCGTTCGAGCGTGGCAATGTGATTCGAGTTCAAGTCCAAGCTGATCTCATTCAGCGAGGTTGCTGCGAAGTTTGAATCCAGCCTCGCGGCGACGAGCGATTCGGGCGTGTAGTCGAGCCGCGTGTCGTCGATGTACCACTGCATAACGCGGTCCGGATTTCGAGAGAAGAAGTCCCAGGACCTTACCAGGGCAATGAGAAGCTGAACTACGGCTTGGGGATCGCTGGCAATGAATTCCTCCGAGGCGGTGATCACACCCAGATACCGCCCGGAGGTAAGATTGTGTGCCAGCCCCTCCAACTCGAAATGCGAGACGAGCGGGTCCCACGCAACGGCTGCATCAAACCCATCCCAAGTTCCGTTTCCACCGGCCTGCACGCGGCGACGGATTTCAAGGATGTCCAGGTTCTTGTTCAGTACGTCCTTCTCTGAGTCCAGGCCAGCAGCTTCCTGTTCCAGAAACGCATCTCGGTGAGCGACTGAGCCAAATGGGCTCGCCACGCTCTTGCCCTTGAGATCCTCGACACTCTTGATCGCCGAATTGGGCGGCACGATGATGCCCACTCCGTCTTCGAAGAGTCGGGCTACGATTTTCCACTTTCCGCCCCTTGCGATCAGATTGATCGCTGGCTGGTCTCCGGAAAAGAAGACATCAAGCTCGCCGGCGAACGCGGCCTCCACCTGGGGCCCGCCATAGCTGAAGGGCACCAAGATTGGTTTCAGCCCATGACCTTCCAGGACGCTCGTTCGCTTTAGAACCTGAAGAACCTGGCCTTGTGTCGCTGCCGGAATTTGCCACCCGATCCGAATTGGTACGGCCGATTCAGCACCACTCTCGGCTCGCGCATCGAAAGCAAGAAGCACCAGAAACGCGATTAGTCCAGAAGACAGAATTTCGAGAACCCGTCCGAACTTCAAATTGCTCTCCGTTTTTCGATGTCGATCGATGTCGATCGAAGGCAAGGCATTTGCGAACTCCGTCTTCGCTCACCCCGCTTGCGTGTCTCTCGATCATCGCAGATCTCGGCCGCGTTTACTGCAAGCTCGAAGTCCAGCGATCTTGACGGCGAGAGCCTCTTGCTCCAGAAGAATGCGATCCCGTCGCTTGGCGGATGGGAAATTCAAGCAGCGTTCTCAGTACCACAGCAGGGTACTCTTCTGACAAGCATGTCTCAGATGAGGCACATCAGCCGTGTCCGGGATCCTCCCGCTTCGCCCCGCCCGCAGCCGCTTTCTTCCAGCGGCCGCGCAGCATCGAAAGCACGATCACGGTCGGAAAGCCCGTGAAGGCGTAGACGCCGGCAAAGAGACCGAGCTCGATACTTCCGAATGACGAGACTGCGACGATGAATGCGAGCGCGACGTTTCGTGCGGAGAACTCGACGAGAAACGTGAAGCGGTCGTCCGCGTCGAGATCGAGCAGCGCCCCGAGACCCCAGGCGATCGCCATGGCGAACACCGTCCATAGGAGGCTGGCGACGACCGTGAGAGCGAAGGTGCTCCCGGTTGGCAGCTCCAACTGGTTCGTGGTGCCACTCAGGGCGCTCAGGGCGATGATCCCCAGGATCGCCAGTCGATTGATCCAGGGAATCGCATTCTGCACACGGTCGCCGAGTCGAAACCGGACAAGCATCCCGAACCCGATCGGGAGAAGCAGGAAGAGAAACATCTGGCCCATCAGGCGGTCGACCGGAACGTCGATGTCGCCACGGTCTCCCATGAAGATCGACATGCCGAGCCCGGTAAGCGTGGGCAGCGTGATGACAGCGAGGACGGACGAAATCGCGGTCAGCGTAACCGAGAGCGCGACGTGCGCTCCGGCGATCGCGGTCATCAAGTTCGACATGCCGGCGCCGGGGGAGGCGGCGAGGAGGATCGCGCCCGCGGCCAACTCGGGCGGTAGCCCAAGGCTCGAGACCAGAGCCCAGGTCATGAGTGGTAGCAACACGATTTGCCCCAGGGTTCCCACGACGATGGATTTCGGGGCGGCCGCGACGCGTCGAAAGTCAGCGGGTGTGAGCTGGAGACCGACGACGGACATCAGGAACAAGAGCGTCAGCGGCCCGACGGCCTCTTCGAAATTCATGGAATCGGGCCCCCACGGATTGGCATCATAAGTGTATGGCGTCTGCGAGCCGCAACCCAGGCCCCGGAGAACAGGAAGGTTGTTGCCCCGCGCATCGTTGGACATCCTCGAATCAAGCGATCGACAACACCGAACGAAAGGAGGGGGCCGCCGAGAGGCGGCGAGTAGATGGATTCACCTACAGTGAGGAGGGTCGGCACCATGAAGAGAGTCGAGACCGAGAGATTGAACCCACCGTGAGGAGTCGGCATGAATGAACTTCGCTTCGATGAACAGGTCGCCGTCGTAACGGGCGCAGGGGGTGGGCTCGGTCGGGCCTACGCATTGGCTCTTGCGGAGCGCGGAGCGCGTGTCGTCGTGAATGACCTGGGCGGATCACCAGACGGCAGCGGCGCCTCCGACACGCTTGCCAAGGCGGTGGTTGACGAGATTCGGGCGGCGGGCGGCGAGGCCCTCGCCGACTCTCACGACGTCGTCTCGGAAGGAGAGGCCATCGTCGAGACCGCGCTCGATGCTTGGGGAAGAATCGACGTCGTCGTCAACAACGCCGGCATTGCCGGCTGGGGTGAATTCCACAAAATCCCAGAAGCAGACTACGATCGGATGATCGACATCCACTATCGCGGCACGATCCGGGTGACACGGCGCGCTTGGGCAAGCAT
>CBFDDD010000061.1:0-28289 GCA_965603475.1 uncultured Myxococcales bacterium | reverse complement strand
CTGCGCCGCCCTTGCCCTGGTGGTGACACTCAGCAGCGCTTATCCCGCGGGGGCGAACGTATTCTCGACGCCCGAGCTGACCTGCGGGCGAAGTTACGACCTCGTAAAAAGTCTGTTGAAGCGACACATCAGTTTTCGCGAACTCAATCCCGAGCTACGCGAACGGGCCATCGACTCCTACATCAAGCGTATCGACCCCTCGAAGACCCTCTTCTTGAGCGGAGAGGTCGACGCCTTGCGGGTTCGACTCCGAGGCGTGTTCTTCGGAATGCAGAATGGGGAATGCGAGCTCCTCGAACAGCTCCATGCCGATCTCATTGGACGCTACGAGCGAATGGAGAAGCAGGTCCGCGAACTCCTCTCGAGCGAAGACTACGAACTCGACACCGACGTCCGACTGATTCTGGATTCCGACAAGCGCGGGCATCCTCAAGACGAAGGGGCCCGCGAACGACTCGTCGAACGGCTGATCCACTTTCAGATGTCGAACTACCTCAGTGGCGACATGGAACTCGATAAAGCCAAGGAAAAATTGATTCATCGCTATGAGCTGATGACGAAGCGGATCAAAGAGCTCGAACCTCGAGACACCTACGGAATCTTCCTCAACGCATTCGCCAGCGCGCTCGATCCGCATTCGACCTACTACCCGCCGGAAGCCGTCGAAGATTTCGAGATCCAGATGAGCCTTTCGCTCGATGGCATCGGCGTAGCCCTCTCCTCGAGAGACGGCTACTCGATCGTCGAGCGAATCATTCCGGGTGGTGCGACGGACAAAGCCGATGCACTCGAACCCGGCGACAAGATCATCGCCGTTGCCCAGGAAGACGAAGAGGCGGTCGACATCATCGACATGTCCCTTCGAGATGTCGTCTCGATCATCCGAGGCGAGCGCGGATCGAAGGTCAAGCTGACCGTGCTCCGAAAATCGGATACCACTGAACGCCTGGAAGTCGAAATCGTACGCGACAAAGTCACGATCGAAGACGCGGCCGCGACCCTCGAGTTTCGCGAAATCGAGGTCGGCGACGAAACCAGAAAGCTCGCAATTCTAGACCTTCCGACCTTCTACGGTGATTCCGACCCGGCCAAACGCCAGAGCGGCCGGGACGTGCGCGACCTCCTTCGCCAGGTACGTGATGCGAAGGCCGACGGCCTGTTGCTCGACCTTTCCCGAAATGGCGGAGGAAAACTCGAAAGCTCGGTCGAAATCGCGGGCCTGTTCATTCGTGACGGTGGGATCGTCGCCGTCAAGAACGTGTTTGCAGAAGTCCAGGTCCTCGAGGATCAGGACGAGGACATCATCTACGACGGTCCGCTCGTTATCCTGACGTCGAGACTCACGGCCTCGGCTTCGGAGATCGTCGCGGGTGCAATGAAGGACTATGGACGTGCGGTCATCGTTGGCGATGACCACACGTTTGGAAAGGGCACCGTCCAGAGCTTCGTCCATCAACCCGGCAGACTCGGCGCCATCAAGGTCACAACAGCACTCTTCTTCAGACCGGGCGGCGCTTCGACCCAACACGAGGGAGTGGCAGCCGATATCGTCCTGCCCTCGATTTTCGCGACCGAAGATCTCGGGGAACGCTACACCCCGTACTCCCTCGCGAGCCAGATGATCCCGCCCTTCCTGGGGGCACCAGCAACCTTGACGAGCTCGAGCAATCCGAAACATGATTGGCCACAACTGAGCGACGAGATGGTTGTTGAACTCCAGCGTCGTTCCGCGGCCCGGGTCGAGGAGAGCGAAGAGTTCACCGAGATCAAGGAGTTGCTGACCAAACAAGCGGAACAAGACGATGTCGTCCATCTCGCCGAACTGATTCGAGAACGCGAATCCGCCGAGGACGATACGTCAGGCGACACGAACGATTCCGAAGATGGTGTAGACGCGGCAGACGCTGAAAGCACCGACAAAACGGGCGATGCTGGCGAGGGTTCAACGAACGCTGAATCCGAAAGCGGTTCCGAGGACGCCACCAGCGAGAATTCGGGCGAAGAAACAGACACGGGCGAAGATGCTACGAAGCCATACACTGAAGAAGAACCCGAGCCGACACCCCAACGGGAAGAAGCGATTCGGATTCTGGCCGACCTCGTCGAACTTCAGGAGTCTGTAGAGTCCCCATGGCACGTACCGCAATCGGCATCGCGATCGGAGCTGCCTTCGTCACAGCCGTAATCTGGGCTGCATTTTCAGAGACCAAGGTCGAATGCGAGATCTGTGTCGAGTACAAGGGGCGGACGGCCTGCTCCATCGCCCGCGCCGCCGACGTCCTTCAGGCCGAGAGCCAGGCCCACAGTGGCGCATGCTCCCAGGTCACGGGCGGAGTCACCGAAACGATCGAATGTGGCCGCACGGGCGCGAGCCTGCGGCGCTGTGACGAATAAACCACAGCCTCGGCTCCGAGCTTCGCGCGCCACAGCTGCTGTCTGCTAGGATCCGGGTATTCGCGGGCCAATGTCCCGCAGCCGAAGGCCGCGCCCAAACGGATTCGGAGTCCCATTTTCGATGAGTTCTGCGGGTTCTGCCCGGTGCTTCGTCACCCCTCGGCGACGCCGGAAGAGAATCTTCGACCGAGCTGGGACATCGGATTCCAGCAACGCAACCACCGTCCGATTCGAATTCGGACGCACGCCAATCAAGTTGATTGAAGGAGAATGAGATGGCTCTCGACGAACACATCCAGCAGGAAATCACCGAGCTGATCGGATCGAACGAAGTCGTGCTCTTCATGAAGGGCGATCGCAGCGCACCACAGTGCGGATTCTCGGCGACTGTCGTCGGTATCCTTGATTCGATGGTCTCCGAATATCATACCGTCGACGTTCTATCGGCCCCGCACATCCGCGACGGCATCAAGGCGTTCTCCTCATGGCCGACGATTCCCCAGCTCTACGTGAAGGGCGAGTTCGTCGGTGGCTGCGACATCATCCAGGAAATGTTTGGCTCGGGGGAAATCTACAAGGCTCTGGGCGTCGACCCGATCGAGATCGTCCAGCCGACGATCGAGATCACAGCGACCGCGGCTGAAGCATTGCAACAGGCCTCGGCACAACATGGTGGCGACGGGCGCGAACTGCATCTCTCGGTCGATGCGACGTTCCAGTCCCATCTCTCGATTGCGCCGCGTACTCCTGCGGACATCGAAGCCATCACTTCGGGCGTGCTTCTGCTCCTCGATCCGATCTCGGCCTCCCGCGCCGACGGAATCACCATCGACGTCTCCGATACCCCGGACGGACAGGCCTTCAGGGTCGACAACCCCAACGCACCGCGAATCCAGTCGATGTCGGTTCAGGAACTCAAGGCCGCACTCGACGCGATCGAGACGATCGAACTGCTGGATGTGCGCACACCCGAAGAGCGTGCCATTGCAGCGATCCCCGGTGCAGTACTGCTGAACGAGGAAGAGGCGGCTAGGATCGAATCGATGCCACGTGACACGAAGCTCGTACTTCACTGTCATCACGGTGGGCGTTCCCAACAGGCCGCCGAGCAGTTCATTTCTCTCGGATTCTCTCAGGTCTTCAACGTGATCGGTGGCATCGACGCCTGGAGCCTGGAAATCGATCCCGACGTCCCTCGCTACTAATCCCTCGCCACTCATCCCTTGAGAGGATCAGGAGAACTATCCAGCATGGCGCTTCAGATCATCAATGCGGGCCCCCCGCCCGAAGAGATTGCCGAACGGGTCCGCGCCGCAATTGCCGGGTCGATGCCCGAAGCCACGATCGATGTCCGCCCCCAGGGCCCAGGACATTTCGAGATCACGGTCACCGATGCCGTCTTCGAGGGACTTTCGCGTGTCAAGCAGCAACAGCGGGTCTATGCCGCGATCACCGACCTGATGGCGGGTCCCAATCCTCCCGTCCACGCCGTGGACCGGCTCGAGTGCCTCGTCCCCTGAACGGGCGATCGAGTTCGAATCCAGAACGACCCCGAGCGCCCACGCTCCGATACATCTTGTGTCCAAGTGTGCCAAAGTTGGTTGATCCGTTCCGCACGAGACCCGCTTCGGTTCAAGGCTGCACACTCACGTCATAGGGAAACTCTACACACATGCCTCGCTTCGAATTCCCTCGATTCGCTTCGTCGTTCTTGTTTCTCCTCGTCTCCGCATTCGTTCTGCTCGGGATTCCGCTCGCCGCATCTGCCGACGATGGTCTGGACACTGGAGACACCGCCTGGATCCTTGCCTCCACCGGGCTCGTACTCTTCATGACGATCCCCGGACTCGCGCTCTTCTACGGCGGGCTCGTTCGAACCAAAAACGTATTGTCGGTATTGATGCAGTGTCTCGCGTTGACCGGCTTGATGACTGTTCTCTGGCTGGTCGTCGGCTATTCCCTTGCCTTCGATACGACCGGCATGGTGGAAGGTCAGACGACACTCCACTCCTTCATCGGCGGTTTCGGACGGATATTCCTGCTCGGCGTCGATTCGACCACGCTGTCCGGCACCATCCCAGAGGTCCTCTTCTTCTCCTTCCAGGGCACCTTCGCGATCATCACGCCCGCACTCATCGTCGGCGCATTTGCCGAGCGGATGCGGTTCTCGGCAGTGCTGATCTTTTCGTCACTCTGGCTGATTCTCGTCTATGCACCGATCTGTCACATGACCTGGAGTGGCGCCGGCGGCTTTTTCGCCGACATGGGCGAACGAGGCGTGTTCGACTTCGCAGGCGGCATCGTCGTCCACATCACCGCGGGCGTCGCTGCGCTCGTGGCCTGCATCATGGTCGGGCCACGCAAGGGCTTCCCGAAGACTCCAATGCCACCGCATAACCTCACCATGTGTGTCACGGGAACGGGTATGCTCTGGGTCGGCTGGTACGGATTCAATGGTGGCTCGGCACTGGGTGCCAATGGAGACGCCGCCATGGCCATCACCGTGACTCACATCTCGGCCTCGACCGCAGCGCTCACCTGGATGATGATCGAATGGGTCCGCCACTCGAAGCCCAGCGTGCTCGGCATCGCGACGGGCGCAATCGCCGGGCTTGCAGCCATCACCCCGGCATCGGGCGTCGTCGGACCCATCGGCGGTCTTGCGATCGGCTTCACCTCCGGCGCAGTCTGCTATCTCGCATCCACGATACTGAAGATCCGCCTCGGCTATGACGACAGCCTCGACGTATTCGGCGTGCACGGCGTCGGCGGCTTCATCGGCACGGTGATGGCCGGCGTCTTTGGTGCTGCTGCGCTCGGCGGGAACCAGGAAGGCCTCGCGATTGGCTCCCAGGTCGGCGTCCAGCTCACTGCGGCCTTGATCACCGCCGTCTGGGCCGGGGTCGCGAGCTACGTCCTTCTCAAGTTCGTCGATGCGGTCGTCGGGCTACGCGTCGACGAAGAAGAAGAATCGAGAGGCCTCGACATCGCGTTGCATGACGAGGTTGGATACAACTTGTAGATCGGATAGATCGGCGTAGAAGTCCATCGCGACTCAATCGGCATTCGATCTCGAAAACCGTCTCCTATCTCATCGTCTTCATCGTCGGAGATCGTCCAGAGATCGTCCAGAGCGGCTCGGGGATCTCGAAGCCGAGATCGCCATCCCATGAGTTCCGGAACGACACTTCATGCACGGGCCGTCGTGGCGCTACGCCCCAACGGCCGGTTGGATATCCGAACGTGACGCAGCCGTTGAATTTCCAATGGCCTTCGTCTGGGACGCCCAATACCTTTTTTAGTTCATCGATCTTGAAGTTGAAGACACTCGTCAGCGCACTTCCCACCCCTTCGACCCTCGCCGCGAGCATGGCATTCCAGATCGCTGGAAAAATAGAACCCCCGCCCGTGTCGAATTGGCTGAAGCCGAGCAGCAGCAGCGGATAGTCTTCGAAATGCTCCGCCAGGTAGCTCGCCGAACGGAACATCTTCATGAACTCGACGCTTTCGGGATCTTTGGGTGCCTCCTTCGCGGCGTCGATACGCGACTTGTAGATCGTGTTCCAGAGCGTCTCCATACAACCCCGATAGATCGGCCCCAGCTGCCCCTTGATCCCAGGATCATCGACCAGGAGGAAGCGCCAACCCTGGGCATTTCCGCCCGACGGCGCACGAATCGCCGCATCGAGAATCTTCTTCTGGACATCCTCCGGAATCGGGTCCTTCTTGACCCGACGCATCGCACGCGTCGTATAAAGCGCCTCGTAAGCATCCATGCCCATTCTCCCTCTGCGTTTGACGTCTCTTCGATCCAAAGTCACGATAACAAGCAACCCACCGTTCGGACCACCGCGCCCGGTCCGCGAAGCCAGTATTGAGGACGTCTGATGTTCTTGCAGATTCAGTCTTTGTTGAGGCGAATCGATCGCCGACGAACCTCGATGCCACGTGCCGCCGCGATCCATCGGGTCGGCTGGTCCTCGGCCGTCTGGTGCGTCGCTCTGCTCTTGAACTCGGGCTGCGCCGGTCGACCGGAACCGAATCCGGCCGTGCAGCCGCTCACGATCGAGCTTCCGACGGCTTCCGATGTCGCTCCGCCGGCCCTCACCCGTGGCTGGATCGATCTTCTGACAGGCCTCAATGACGCACGAAGCGCAATCGAAGATCCCGCACTCTTTCCCCCGGCACCGACCGACCGAAATCTCGCTGAGGGGTACCGCTATCTACTCGGGCATCTCGCGAGAATCATCGAGGCGGAGACTCAAGGCCATCCCGACTTTCCCTATTTCCAGCGCTATGTACGAATGTTGTCGAAGTGGACGATCGACAATCCGGACACGATGTATCTCTCGTCTCCGATCGATGCGGATGGAATCTATCGCATCCGCGGCCGGGCCCTCGACGCATCCGAATGGCAGACCAGCAAGCGGGGACGCAGCGGGCAGCGGGCCCCGCGTGTCGTCATATTCCAGACGACGACGGCCAGCATTGGCCAGACCGGCCGTCTCTCTGAAATGCGCGAATGCCGCAATCGAACGCTCGATTCGATCGATCAATTCGACCTCGAACTCGATCGTGAAGGCCGCTTTGAAATTCTTGTCGCCGCAAAGAAGCCCGCCCAATACCAGGGAGCCTTCCTGACTTCACGAACCGAATTGCCTTGTGCGACGCCTTTCGGCACGACGACCTACCGATCCCGTGACGCGACACGCATCAATGTTCGCGAAATCTTCTCGGATTGGGATGACGAGATTCCGGTCGAACTCGAGATCGTTCGACTCGATATGCGCGGCGCCCCGCGTCCCCCACGCACGAGCGCCGAGATGGGCCTTCATCTTGGCGAAATCGGCCGCAAGCTCGCCAATCAGATCGCATTCTGGAATCTGTTCCACGAGTTCGCCCTCGAGGTCAAGGGCGACCGCGACGGGGACGGTCGCATGGCGCTCCCCTTGAACGACATGAACCAACCTTCGCCCCCCTTCGTTGCCAGCGGTACGGCCGGCTCGGGACAGCTCTACGCGGCCGGCATCTACGAGCTCGACCGGGACGAGGCGCTCGTCGTGCGCGTCGCAGCCCCGATCGAACCCCACTACGTCGGCTTTCAACTCGGCAATCTATGGGGCGAGTCGCCGGACCAGGCCAATTTCGTCAGCAGCGCAACGGGCGCACAAAACCCAGTCGCGAGCGATGGCGCTCGCTACTACGTCGTTTCGGAAACAGATCCAGGGACGCCGGGCTGGATCAATACGACCGGTCTTTCGAAGGTCACAATGTCTATGCGCTTCATCTTCCGTGAGAATCCACCGCGAAACGAGATGCCGACGATCAAGACCTACGCGACCAAGATCGAGAATGTTCGAGACCATCTTCCCCCGGATACGCGGAAGGTTTCTCCAGACGAACGTCGGCGCGAAGTCTATCGGCGGCAACGGCATATCCAGCGGCGTTGGCGACAGTTCTAGAACAGATCACCCTGGCCGCCGGATGAGTCGCCGGACGAGCCGCCGGTTCTCTTCTTCGACGCTGATTTCTTTGGGGCCGCTGCCTTCTTCCGGGGCGCACTGACCGCTTTTTCGGCTGGAATCAGTTTGACCTTCGCGACTGGCTTTGGTGCCATCCTCGCGCCACGCGCGCCCGCACTGGTCAGCTCGAGCGACTCCAGATCGAAATCTGCCTTCTTCAGCCGCTGACGCTTCGCCGGTACGAAATCCATGTGAATCGTGCCGCTCTCTCCCGCTGGCAGGAGCAGGTCGACTCGTCCGCCCTTGTCCTTGATCAGGCGGTACTCACGGTTCCGGATGAACTTTTCGATCTTGATCTTCTTGGCATAGGCCATCCGATTCTTGTCGCGGTAGACGACCGTGAATTCGACACCCTTGTCCGGATCGAAAATTTCGGCGTAGATCATTGGCCCCGTGAAAAAAACCTTCTCCGGCGCGCTCATCACGCGGTAAGTGCCATCCTTAGCGATCGCGAGGACGTGTTCGAATTCGGATACGGTCAGCTTGAACTGATCGCCTCGAACTTCCGTGCCGTAGAAGCTCGACTTCTTGTCATACGAGAGGCGTAGGTTCTGGCGAGCAACAGCCCGCTTGTCGACTGCTTCTATCTCGGCGAGGGTCGTGCGGCGGGGATAGCGTTCGCCGTATTTCTCGATCATGCCCTCGACGTAGTCGACGGTCGTCTTGACCATGTTCTTGAGCCGGCGCTCGATCGCCTTGATCTTCTTGTCGATATCCGTGATCTCGTCGCGGTTCCGCGCGATGTCGAAGGCCGAGATTCTTCGAATACGAAGCTCCAGCAATCGCGTGACGTCCTCGTCGACCATCGGCCGCACGAAGAGCTTCTGGTACCTCTTCATGCCGGTCCAGACCGCCTTTCGAACGGCCTCGGCGGTCTTCTTGTCTTCGATCTGTTTGTAGACGCGCTTCTCGACGAAGATCTGTTCGAGGGTGAGCCAGTGTTTTCGATCGACAAGTTGTTCGCGATCGTATTCGAGTTCGCGTTTCAACTGGGTCTTGAGCTGGTCGGTCAAAAGCCGGGCGACCTCGGAGACCTTTAGCTGGACGGGCTTGCGATCGTCGATGACCACCAGATTCGATGAAACCGAAATCGAACAATCCGTATAGGCATAGAGCTGGGGAATGACCTCCTTCGCGTCGGAACCGCGGGCGAGCGCCAATTCGATCTCGACCTTGTCGGTCGTGAAATCGTCGATCGA
Source organism: uncultured Myxococcales bacterium (assembly GCA_965603475.1). Taxonomy (GTDB): domain Bacteria; phylum Myxococcota_A; class UBA9160; order UBA9160; family UBA4427; genus UBA4427. The sequence continues at coordinate 19,174 of CBFDDD010000061.1, read as the reverse complement.
AGAAATCTTGACTCGTCCCTTCCCTACCGCCGCTTCGATCGAAGCGATCAATCCCTCGGTCGTCGTCCCGAACGGAATCTCGCGAATCACGACGGTCTTTCGATCTCGAGCCTCGATTTTCGCGCGAAGTTCGACCTTCCCCGCGCCGTCCTCGTACTCGGAAACGTCCATCAGCCCGCCCTGCTGAAAATCGGGAAAGAGCTTGAAGGGCTTCTTCTTCAGGATCGCGATCTGCGCCTTCCAGATCTCGACGAGGTTGTGTGGCAGGATCTTCGTCGCCATCCCGACTGCGATGCCTTCGGCGCCGGTCATCAAGACCACAGGTAATTTGGTCGGAAGGACGATTGGCTCTTCGTTTCGTCCATCGTAGGAGGGCACGAAATCCGTCAGTGCCGGATGGAACATCGTCTCGAGCGCGAGTTCTGTCAGTCGGCATTCGATGTATCGCGGTGCGGCGGCGCGATGGCCAGTCAGCAGGTTCCCGAAATTCCCCTGCCGCTCGATGAAGAATTCTTTATTCGCGAGTACGACGAGTGCGTCGCCGATCGATGCGTCGCCATGCGGATGCAATTTCATCGTATCGCCGATCACGTTGGCGACCTTGTGGAAGCGGCCGTCGCTCATCCGAAAGAGCGTATGCAGGATGCGACGCTGAACGGGCTTCAGACCATCCCGGAGATCCGGAATGGCGCGATCGAGAATGAAGTAGCTCGCATACTCGATGAAGTGGTCCTTCATCAAGGATTCGAGTTGGCTCATCTAACTTCTCCTCAGAGGACGTCTGTCGCCAGGTTGGCGACGATGAAGTCGCGCCGGTCTGGCGTATTCTTGCCCATGAAGAAGTCGAGGCTCTTTTCGACCTCGCCCATCGACCCGACGGTCACCTGTACGAGACGCATTCCCTCACCGATGAACTGTCCGAACTCCTTCGGACTGATCTCGCCGAGCCCCTTGAAGCGTGTGACCTCTGGGCCTTTGATCGCCTCGAGCGCTTCGTCGCGCTCAGCCTCCGAATAGCAGTAGCGAGTGTCCTTCTTATTGCGAACACGAAAGAGCGGCGTCTCGAGAATGTAGACATGCCCCTTCAGAACGAGGTCCTCGAAATAGCGCAAGAAGAATGTGAGAATCAAATTCCGGATATGCATGCCATCGACATCCGCATCGGTCGCGATCACGACGCGGTTGTAGCGAAGCCCTTCCATACCATCCTCGATTCCAAGGGCGCGCATGACGTTGTAGAGCTCTTCATTCTTGTAGATCGCATCGCGCTTCAAACCATGGCAATTGAGCGGTTTGCCCTTCAATGAATAGATGGCCTGGGTAAAGACATCTCGGGTCGGCACCATCACGCCCGCCGCCGAATCTCCTTCGGAAAGAAAAATCGTCGTATCCTCGCGCCGCTTTGCCTTCGGATCGTCATAGTGGAGTTTGCAGTCGGTCAGCTTGGGAATTCGGATGGCGACTTTCTTCGCTCGCTCGCGCGCCTGATTCTTGATCGCCGACAGCTCCTTTCGGACCTTCTCGTTGAGCGCGACTTTTTCGAGGAGTTTCTTCGAATCGTTCTGGTTCTCATGCAACCAGCGAATGACCTTGTCTTTCACAGCGGGTACGAGCCAACTTCGAACGTCCGACGAACCGAGCTTGTTCTTGGTCTGACTTTCGAAAACGGGATCCTGGAGCTTGACCGCAATCGCCGCAACGATGCCGTCGCGCACGTCCTCGCCCGCATAACTCTTCTTGGCGTACTCGTTGACGCCCTTCAGCAGCCCCTCTCGAAACGCACTCTGATGAGACCCGCCGTCATTCGTGTACTGGCCGTTGACGAAGGAATAGTAGGATTCGCCGTAGGCGTTACCGTGCGTAAAGGCGAACTCGAAGCGGTCGCCATCACAATGCGCGATACCGTATAGCGGCTGGGCTTCGCCTAATTCGTCGGAGAGGAGATCCTTGAGACCATTCTTGCTCTGAAAGGTCTCCTTGTTGTAGGAGAGTTTGAGCCCGCTATTGAGATAGGCGTAGTAGCGGAGTCGGTGCTCTATGAATTCTTCGTGCCAATCGTATTTATGGAAGATTTCGAGATCGGGCGTGAAGCGAATAAATGTGCCGTCGGGTTCGCTGCTCTTGCCGCTCTTTTCCTTCTCGAGCTTTCCTCGAACGAAGCTGGCCTGCTTGTACTTTCCCTCTCGCACACTGCGGACTTCGAAGTCCGAAGAGAGCGCATTGACCGCCTTCGTGCCAACCCCGTTCAGTCCAACCGAGAACTGGAAGACATCATCGTTGTATTTTCCGCCGGTATTGATCTGACTCACACACTCGACGACTTTTCCAAGCGGGATCCCGCGACCGTAGTCGCGGACTTCGATCGTCGGGCCATCGCGACGGATCTCGATCTTCTTGCCGGCGCCCATGATGAACTCGTCGACCGAGTTGTCGACGACCTCTTTCATCATCACGTAGATCCCGTCGACGGGTGTCGAACCGTCTCCGAGACGCCCGATATACATGCCCGTCCGGAGCCGGATGTGCTCGAGCGCATCGAGCGTCTGAATCGCCTTTTCGTCGTAGGCGACTTTTTCCTTCCCGGACGCCTTTCGGGAAGTCTTCTTGGCGGAAGTGACTTCCGCCGCAGGTGTGGCCTTCGCCATTGAGGAAAATCTGCTTTCTAACTGTCTCACGGGGGGAGCGCGCGTAGAGTGGGCCATTCGCCGCGATCGTCAAGCCAGCGACCGCAGATCCTTTTACTGTGGTTAAATCACTACTTATCCGAACGACACGCAATCCCACATCGAGTGGCACGACCCCACCCATCCATCGCATGATGGAGGCCAGCCAATGGAGGGCCCGATCCCATGATTCAACCCCTATCGCCCGGGGAGCATACGAAGGCAGGCCTCGATCAGGCCTGGGCCCAGCTCGGGCAAGCCGGCGGCTGGTTCGACGGCCAGGAGCGAATCGCGATCGCTGCGCAAGCGCGCGCGGCACGACAATGCCGCTTCTGTACCGATCGAAAGGCGGCTCTTTCGCCCTACGCCGTCGAGGGCAACCACGATGAGAGCGAAACCGGCCTCTCCAACCTCGCCATCGATACCATCCATCGCATCGCGACCGATCCGGGGCGGCTGAGCGAGCGCTGGTACGGAGAGCTGGCCGATGCGGGGATGAGTCCCGAGGAGCTGGTCGAGATCACGTCGATCGTCGGGGTCGTCACGATCGCCGATACGCTCGCTCGAGCGCTGTCCCAACCCGAGCCTCCGCTGCCAACGCGGGGCGACGGCGAGCCACATCGCCAATCGGTTGCCGGAATGACCGTCGAGCGCGGTTGGGTCCCGATGGTCGAGCCCGAGAGCGCCGAAGGCATGCTCAAGCTGATGTACGACGAACTCCTGTCCGGCGCGGGGTTCGTCTTCAATGTGGCGCGCGCGCTGACCTCGGTTCCCGAGGCTGTGCGGGACTTCTTCTCGGCCTTCCTACCGAACTACTCGACCCACGGACCGGTTCGACCCGGTGGCCTCGATCGGACCCAGGTCGAGCTGCTCGCCTCGTCTACTTCAGCGTGGAACGACTGCTTCTACTGAACGATCTCCCATGCGAGGCTGCTCCGTGCGAGTGGCGATCAAGAGGACGTCAAGATCGATGTAAAGATGGTCACCGGCCAGGCCGCGGACAAGGATGGGGGCATTCCGAACGGCGAGCTCCTGCGGCGTTTTGCCGAGGCCATTCTGGATCGATCAAATGATGTCGCCGAAGCACGTGCGGACTGCGTCGACGTTCTGGGCGACGAAGCCACGGCGCAAGCGGCTTCCGTCGTGGCCAGCTTCGACGGGATCAATCGCGTCGCCGACGCGACCGGAATTCGGCTGGATCTCGAAACCACGAGCGGAGGAGGCGACGAAATCATCCGGGAGCTGGCATTAGAAGACCTCGGCGCAGCCCGAGCCTGAATGCGACATCTGCGGCGGGTCCTGACTCAGGCTTCTAGTTGATCTGACGAGCCTGCTCGGACCAGAATCCGCGGGGAGCCGAGAAGACGAGAATTCGCCGATTCGTTCGAAGCGTGCCCTGGGTGTCCCGCGCTGTGACAGACTCCAGCTCTTCTTTGAGCTGAAGATCGGTCTCGACGAAATGCCCTAAATCGGGTGCCAGGCCCAGCGCACGGCGATTCGTGATAACGACGCCGACTGCCGAGCCAACGCGCAACGCGTCTATTGATTCGCGTGGTGTGAGACGCTCTTCGACCCAGGCACCAGCTCCAGAGAATCCGAGTGCACGTCGATCGGTCACCACCACCGCCAGTCGATTCTCGACGAGTCCTATATCCGGCACTTTTTCGTGAAGCCGATAGCGCAATTCCTGCCATTCGACCCCAGGTGCCACAGCGAGAGCCCGGCGATCGGTCAGGACGAGGCCGACTCGGCCCCGGCTACGCTCGAAACGCACGTCTTCCCCGGATTCGAGTCGAGCCCTCGAGCGTCTCCCGGTCAGGGCGTCGAACGCGAACAGATCCCGCCCATCCCGCTCGATCGCAATGACATCGACGATCTCGATTTCGTCGGGTAGCAAGGGAACCTGCGCGCTCGACATCAACGGAAGTGTGAGGATCAGAGAAACCAGACTGAGGCCTCCTCGCGCAGTGCGTCGTCGAATCATGATCCAAGTGCAACCCGTCTGGACGGAAAGGGCAAGCCGGGGCCTGAACCCCAGGGGAGTAGTGGTCTGCTCATGTCCTTCGCTCGCACCCACGGCCCGCTCGCCCGAAATGGGGTATCTAACCGGCCCATGGATCCCATCTACATCAGCCCCATCAATCGGGACGTCAAGCCCGCCGCGCCCGGCGAATTTCCCGCCGTTCGCCTCGGGCCGATCCTGGCGGATCCCCCGGTCGTACTCGCCCCCATGGCGGGGATCACGAACGCGCCCTTCCGCCGTCTGTGTCGCAGCTTCGGCGCCGGACTCTACGTCTCCGAAATGATTACGGCGCGGGCGCTCGTCGAGCGGAACGAAAAGACGATGCGGCTCGCTGAATTCGACCCTGATGAGAGTCCGCGAAGCATGCAGCTCTATGGCGTCGATCCGCATTATGTCGGCGAGGCCGTTCGATTCCTCGTGGACGAGGATCGGATCGACCATCTCGACATGAATTTTGGTTGTCCCGTTCGCAAGGTGACGCGCCGAGGCGGCGGTGCCGCCCTACCCGCGAAACCCCGGCTCCTCGAAGGCATCGTGCGCGCCGCCGTTCACGCCGCAGGCAAGGTTCCGGTCACAATCAAATTTCGCATGGGAATCGATGACGACTGGATGACCTTTCTCGACGCCGGACGAATCGCGGAAGCCGAAGGCTGTAGCGCCGTTGCGCTCCACGCACGCACTGCCGCTCAGCTCTACGACGGCGAGGCCGACTGGAACGCCATCGGCGAACTCAAGCAAGCGGTTTCGACGATCCCGGTCTTTGGCAACGGCGACATCTGGGAAGCGTGGGATGCCCTTCGCATGATGCGCGAAACAGACTGCGACGGGGTCGTCGTGGGCCGCGGTTGTCTGGGACGCCCCTGGCTCTTCGGGGATCTCGCGGCGGTCTTTGCAGGCAACCAGCCGGAGAATCCGCCCGACTTTGGACGCGTGATGGAAACCATGCGAGAGCATGCCCGCCTGCTCTGCGAATGGGCCGGCACGCGAATCGGGACCCGCTCCTTTCGCAAACACGCGACCTGGTACACGAAGGGCTTCCCTGGCAGTACCAAGATGCGAGACAAACTGATCCGAATCAATTCGCTCGAAGAGCTCGACTCGATCCTTGCCGAAGGTGATCCTGAACTGCACTTTCCGCCGCGCGCGATGCGCCTTCCGCGAGGCAAGAAAGCCGGGCGCCAGAAGGTCGTGCTGCCCTACGGCTTCCGTGACGACCTCCAGGACGCCACCCCACCCGAAGCCGAAGAAGCCGGCGACGGAGGCTAGGAGCCTGACCTAAGACTCTCGTGGGAAGCCCATGTGTCGAGGCGCGCCGCTGGCTAGGGAGGAAGCGAAGCTTCCGAGTAGAAGCGCAGCTGTAGCTGGCTACAGCAAGGGGAGAAGGCGCAGCCTTCGAGTACAACGCCGCCAGCGGTGATGCATCGGCGCATGGGCGTCGTGACGAGTCTTAGGTCAGGCTCCTAGCTCCAGCTACTCGGTAGGCAGCCCATTCGCCCGCCAGGCTTTCATGTCGCCCTCCAGATGAAGAACGTTCGTGTAGCCGGCGGCGAGAAGAGCCGCACCAGCTATGCCCGCGCGTTTTCCGCTCTGGCAGTAGACGACGACGGGCCGATCCATCCCAGAATCGAGGTCCGATAGACGCGAGGCGAGTTGGTCATGCGGAATGTTGATCGCGCCCGGTACATGTCCGGAACCGAACTCGGCCTCGCTGCGCACATCGAGGATCAGGGCTTCAGCGGGAGGAGCCGACAGCAACTGTTCCTGGGAAAGAGGCTGGACCTCAGGCGCGTCCGCGGGGCTGCAGCCCGAAGCCACGAGCAGAACAACCAACGATCCCAAGATCCGTCGGATCAGAATCGCCATCGAATCATCCTTCGTCATCATTGAGTCAGCTCCGTCGGTCTGGTTCGAATCGCTAGGCAAAGGGCGCATAGACGCGCTAGCTCTCTTCATCGATCTCGAAATTCTTGTCGCGCAGTTTCACCATCAGATCGTCGATCGTCCCGCTATTCAGGATCTCGGCAAACTGCGAGCGGTAGTTCGAAACCAGGCTGATGCCTTCGATCACGACATCGATGATACGCCAGCGCTCGCTCCGCTCGCGCAAGCGGTAGGAAATCACGGCACCGTCGAACTGCCCACCCACGACCCTCGTCTTGACCGAAACATCGTTGCGCGGTTCGACCTGGGTTCCGAAAACTTCGATATTCTCCTGGTCGTAGCGGTCGAGGCGAGTGCCGTAGGTTCTCGACAGATTCCGCTTGAATTCACGGACGAACTCGGCGCGCTTCTCCTTGTCGAGCTTCCGCCAGTTCCGTGCGAGTACGAGCTTCGACATCGTCGTAAAGTCGAAGAGTTCGTAGGCAATTTCCTCGATCTCAGCGACTCGAGTATCTGACTCCTGGCCTTTGCGTCCGAGGATCGTGACGATCTGGGTCGCGGCGTCTTCGATCAGACTGCGCGGCACGATCGTGATATCTGGATCTTCCGCGGCCATCGCCGGAACGCCGAGAGCGGTCGATATGCCAAGCACCAGAAGGACAGCCGCAAGACGGCTGGCCTGGCCTCGCCAAACCCGCTCGAATCGTCTCCTAGAGATCATCGTAGTCCTCCTCTTCATCATCTTCGTCGAGAAAATAGAACTCGTCGTCCTCGATGACAGCTTCATCCATTTGATCGAGAACCTTCGCGCGGCGATTCTGGAGATATGCGTTTCGAACGAAGACATAGAAGTCGAATGCATCTCTTCGACTCGCTTCGAGCTCCTCGAGATAGATCGCGCGGAGATTCAGCATTTCGAGACCCTTCATTCCGGCTGTCGCACCGAAGGTCTCGATCCCGTTCAGTCCCGCCACGCCGTACCAGAACGGCGTAAAATAGGCATAAGAGGCCGCTGCGATGTCGACGACCTGCCCCGTGCCAGACCGTAGGGTGTACGAACCGAAGATTGGCACGACCAGATAAGGCCCTGCCGGTACGCCCCAGACTCCGAGTGTCTGACCGAAATCCTCGTCATTCTTCGGGATGTCGACCATCGTCGCGATATCGATGAATCCCGCCAGACCGAAGATCGAGTTGTACAGCAGTCGAAACACATCAAACATCGCTGCCTTCGGCTTCCCCTGCAGCAGATCGTTCGCGAAAATGATGGGCATCCGGAGATTGGCGAAGAAGTTGTCGATTCCGGTCTGGGCGATTCCGGGAACGACAAAGTCCCACGCGGTCGCGGCGGGCTCGAGCGCGTATTTATCGAGCGTTTCATTGAACGCGAAGATTCCGCGATTCATCGGCTCCCACGGATCGGGTTTCTCGGGAGTCGCGCAACCGATGACAGAAAGACATAACACTGTTGCCAATGTCGCAAAACGAACAACCTTCACTTCAAATTCCCCTGGATCTCAGTCTGATACGCCAGCGTCATGGACGAGGCGACCAATCAGTTTGTCGATCGAGAAGGCACTCTCTGTAAAGGAGAACTCTTCACCGTCCTCGAGAACAGCATCCTCTGCGCCGAGCTCGACGGAGATGAACTGGTCCCCGAGAAGTCCGGACGTTCGAATGGCTGCCGCAGAATCGATCGAAAGCGCCAGATCCGATTCGACGATGAGCGCGACTTCCGCCCGCAGATCGTCATCCAGATCGATGGCCGAGACCTGACCGATCTTGACTCCGGCAACCTTGACCGGCGCTCGCACTGAAAGACCTCCGACATCATCGAAAGTCGCACGGAGAACAATGCGTTCCTTTCCCCCGAACTCGAGCCCACCGACCTTCAGCGACAGGTAGGCGAGCGTCCCCAGTCCGACGAGGACGAAGAGACCAACGACGAGATCACGCGTCGGATTGTGCTGCATGGTTCTTCCCTTCTACTTTTCGCTGTCGCGCGTCCAAATTCACACGCTCCAAAGCGCAGTAATCACGTAATCGCTCAGCAGGATACAGACCGAAGCGGTGACCACCGTCGACGTCGTCGCCCGCGCGACCCCGGCTGCGTCTGGCACGCACGAATGCCCCTTGTAGGTGGCAATCAGTCCCAACAACATTCCAAAAATCAGGCTCTTCATGAGGCTCTGGTCGACGTCGTCCGTAAATCGAACCGCGTTTTCGAGCCCGGAGAGGTAGACGCCCCCGTCGAGGCCCTGCAGCGACACACCAATGACATAGGCACCCGCGATCGCAAGCGTGATGAAGATGCCGTTCAACAGCGGCATCGCCAACGTCAGTGCAAGCGCCCTCGGCATCGCAACGAAATGAATCGGGTTGATCGCCATCATGCGCAGCCCATCGAGCTGCTCCGTCGCCCTCATCGCGCCGATCTCGGCCGTAATGGCAGATCCCGCTCGACCGGTCACCAGCAGACCCGTCAAGACGGGGCCGAGTTCACGCACGAGAGAGAGCCCCACGACGGCGCCGAGACCTTCCTCTGCGCCAAAGCGACTGAGCGTCGTATAGAGTTGCAGGCCGAGGACCATCCCGACTGTAAAGCCGGATAGTCCGATCAGAGCAATCGAAAGAACGCCCGTATCGTAGAGCGCGCGAATGAAGAAGGCGAAACGCGTAGGCGGCCTCAGCATGCAGCCAATCAGAGCTCCGCCGAAATTTCCGACCCGCCCCAAGCGCTCTAGAAGCCGACTCGAAATTGCACCGAGTTGTCGAATCGTGGCCGTCATGCGTGACCCTGATCGCGAATCTCGTGCAGGCGAGCAAGAAATGCCCTGCCGTCTTCGCCCAGAAATTCCTTGACGTCATCATCGGCGTGGTCTGCGAGATCCTCAGGCTCTCCGGCAATACACCCGCCGTCCCGCAGCAAGATCATTTGATCCGCCATGCGAAGCGAAGATGCCATGTGATGGGAGGTCACGACGACCGTGAGTCCGAGGTCTCGATTGAGTTGCATGAGGAGCTCTTCGATGCGCGTCACGTTGAGCGGGTCGAGCCCCGAAAAGGGCTCGTCGCAGAGCAAGATCTCCGGTTCCATCACGATCGCGCGCGCAAAGGCCACGCGCCGCAGCATCCCGCCCGAAAGCTCCCGCGGCAACAGGCTTTCGACATCATTGAGTCCGACGGAATCCAGAACGCCGGACACTCGACTCCGAATCCATTCCATGGATTGCTTCGTGTGCTCACGCAGCGGCAGACCCACGTTCTCGAGCACTGTCATCGAATCCAGCAACGCGCCGTTCTGGAAGAGCATGCCGATCCCCTTGCGGACCTCCCCGAGCTCCCTCTCGTTCTTCCCTGTCAGCGATTCCCCGGCCACCCGAACCTCACCGGAATCCGGCCGCTGTAGACCGCCAATCATTCGCAGCATCGTGCTCTTGCCCGAGCCGCTTCCGCCAAGGAGTAGATGCACGCCACCCTTGTGAAGACGACAGCTGAGCGAGTCGAATACGCTCCGGTGACCGAAGGTCAGGCGCACTTTCTCGAGTTCGATGAATTTGGCGTCCGCCACAGTCAATTCTGCCGGTTCTGCCTTCGCGGACGATTCGGCGAGGCTTTCCAGGGTCGATCCTCCGACTGGGAGCGGTTCAGGGCTCTCGCGTTCGGATTACGTTAACTCAACCGGCAGAAAGTGGGAGCCCTGGAATCCTAAAGGATCTTCTCGAAGCCCTCGAAGACCGGGTGTCCAAGATAGGTACCACTCGGTGCACGAGCCTGGGCGTGGGCCTTCTTGAAGGCCTCACTTTCGGTCCACCCTCGGAAATCAGCTTCAGATTCCCAGATCGTATGCGAAGCGTAGAGTGTGCACTCCTCATCGACCGGCCCGCGAAGAAGATCGAACGAGCGGAACCCGGGCACACCCTCGAGATGCGAGTCGCGTTCTCGCCAGATCTTTTCGAAATCCGCCTCCCGTCCAAGAGCGATTCGGAATCGATTCATTGCGATGTACATCTCGATTGGCCTTTCTCTTCTGGGGGCTGCTCGGATCTCGTGAGGACTCTCGCCTTCAATCATCGACCCTTGAATCTACATCGACCCTTGAATTCACATCGCCGCTTGCATTCACGACGATGGCTCGACCGGCCGCCTGGGGCATCAACTCACTCAACCGCTGCCGCTGGCGGCCCGCGACGTCGAAATTTGCGGGATCCAGCCACGACTGCATCGCGATTCGAATCGCCGGCCACTCGTCGTCGGTGATCGAGAACCACGCGGTGTCGCGGTTACGACCCTTCGTGACCACATGGTTTCGAAACAGGCCCTCGAAACGAAAACCCAGCCGCTTTGCCGCCGCAACCGAGGGTCCGTTCAGGCTGTCGCATTTCCATTCGTACCGACGATATCCCCAATCATCGAAAACGCGCTTCATCATCAGAAACATCGCCTCGGTCGAAACCGGCGTCCTCTGGAGCGCGGGCGAATAACTCAGATGTCCGACCTCGATCGCGCCCATCGCGGGCTCATCACGAAGATAGCTGGCTACACCGACCGGCGTCTCTGAAGCCAAATCGACGATCGCAAAGAAGCACGGAGCACCGACCCGCTGTATCCCGGTAACGAACTGTACGTATTCCTCGACGCTCGCAAAGGGCCCGTACGGAAGATAGGTCCAGTTCGCAGCATCCGGATTCTGACTATACGCAGCGTGCAGAGCTTCCGCGTGCCGATCTGCGTCGAGCGCTTCCAGGCGACACATCCGACCCAGCATCGACGTTCGATCGGGCACACTCGCTCCGGACCAGTCCGCAAGGGGTTCACCCACGGGCTGCCCGAGTTCATTTCTGGTCTGCATGAGCCGCCAATGACTCCCCGTCCGAGTTCGACACAGTCTGGCAGTCCGCGACGAACTCGTCTAGAGCGTCTCCGCCATCAACTTGTTCACCAACTCTGCAAATCCACTCGGGTCATCGAGCTGACCGCCCTCCGCAAGCACGGCCTGACCTAGCAACAGTCTGGCCGAATCTGCAATCTTGGGATCCGTCGGATTCTTCTCGAAGCGCTTTCCGAGTTGCACGAGCACCGGATGCTCCGGATTCAGCTCGAGGATCGGCTTTCGCTCCGGGATCTCCTGGCCCGCCTGTCGAAGCATCGCCTCAAGCTGCGGAGAGAGGTCGCCCTCCTCCAACACGAGACAAGATGCCGAACTCTTGAGCCGACTCGACAACCGCACTTCCTTGACGTCGTCTTCGATCGCCGAACTCATCACCTTCAAGAGATCGCCGAGACTTTCCTCGTCCTTTTCGAGGGCTTCCTTGGCTTTTTCCTTGTCCTCGTCGGAACCGAGTTCGACCTCCCCGTGGCCAATGCTCTTGAAGGGCTTGTCGTCGTAGCTGATGGGACCCTGGCTCACCCAGACCTCGTCGACCGGGTCCGTGAGGAAGAGAACTTCGATACCCTTTTCGAGAAACGCCTCTAGATGCGGTGAACGACGCAGAACGTCGAGTTTCGGGCCCGCGATGTAATAGATGGCATCCTGACCTTCGGACATCCGATCCTTGTAGCCCGCGAGCGAAGTCAGCTTTCCCTCGTCTGCGGAGGACGGCGCCAGAACGAGATCGAGAACCCGATCACGCTTCTCTTCGAAGTCGAGGAGCCCTTCTTTGATGACGGGACCGAATTCAACCCAGAACGTCTCGTACTTCTCGACATCCTCCTTGGCCAACGTCTTCAGACTCTCCGCGACCTTCTTGACCAGATGTTTTCGGATCGACTTGATCTGTCGATCTTGTTGAAGCATCTCGCGCGAAACGTTCAGCGAAAGATCCTCGGCATCGACGACGCCCCGAACGAAGCGCAGCCAGTCGGGCAGGAGTTCCCGACATTCGTCCATGATGAATACGCGACGAACGTAGAGCTGGACGCCATTGTGGAGGCGCTCCCGGTGGTAGAGATCGAAAGGCGCCTTGCTCGGAATGTAGAGAAGGGCACGTGCTTCGAAGTTGCCTTCGATCGACGTGCTGACCCGCAGCATCGGATCCTGAAAATCGTGGGTGATGTGTTTGTAGAACTCGCCGAATTCGGACTCGTCCACGTCGCCCTCGGGACGTGTCCAGATCGCCTTCATCGAATTGAGCGGATCTTCGATTTCTCGCCGCGACGGCAGCCCTTCGCCAGCCGCGGTGGTCTTGTCCTCGCCTTCATCGGCTTTTTCGCCGTCCGCCTCGGCGGAGGCGGTCGCTTCTTCGATGATGGTGAGCTTGATCGGATAGCCCACGAAGTCCGAATACTTCTTGATGGTCTGTCGCAGAACCCATTCGTCGCAGAAGTCCGGAATGCCATTGTCCCCGTCGACGGGTTTCAGGGTCATTCGAATCGTCGTCCCCGCCTCATCCCGCTCTGCGTCCTCGAGGCTGTATTCCCCTGCGCCCTTCGAGACCCATCGAGACGCCTTGTCTTCCCCGGCGCGGCGACTGACGACCTCGACCTCGTCGGCGACCATGAAGCTCGCATAGAAGCCGACACCGAATTGCCCGATCAGATCCGGCGCCGCCTCGCTGCCCTTGTCCGAGCGGTTCAGGAATTCGAGCGTCCCCGAGCGCGCGATTGTTCCGAGGTGCTCGACGAGATCTTCGCGGCTCATCCCGATTCCGTTGTCGGAGATCGTGAGGGTCCGCGCCAAGCGGTCCGCCTCGAGATGGATCTCGAGTTCATGCTCCGTTTTCAACTCTGGATTCGAGAGCGCTTCGAAGCGAACCCGGTCGAGGGCATCCGAGGCGTTCGAGATCAACTCCCGAAGGAAGACCTCCTTGTTCGTGTAGAGGGAGTGAATCATCAGGTCGAGTAACTTCTGGGTCTCGGCCTGAAAAGAATGGGTTTCCATGGATCGCGCTCCTGAACGGGTAGAAGATGGCGCCGCCTTGGACAGCGCGACGCGCGGATGTTGGGCACGATGAAGAAGGGATCAAGCCTCGGCCACCCGCCTTTTTCAGGTAGAGCGTGAATGACGATCAATTTACCCCGGGGGGCACGACATTCAAGTGTTATATCTGGATATTCGAATAGAGTGATGTTACTTTTCGGCCCTCAAAATGGAGCCCCGAGATGACCGAGCGAGCGTCCCGCGAAAAGCGGATTGAAAGTCTGAGGCGAAGCCTCGAAGAGCGAATTCTCGTTCTGGACGGTGCGATGGGCTCGATGATCCAGGGATTTGGGCTCGAGGAGACGGATTTTCGCGGCAGCTTTTTCAAGGACCATCCGAGTGAACTCCAGGGCGACAACGAGCTGCTTTCGCTGACCCGCCCCGACGTCATCCGTCAGATCCACGACCAGTTCTTCGAATCGGGCGCGGATCTGATCGAGACGAATACCTTTGGCTCGAACGCGGTCTCCCAGGCCGACTACGCGCTCGAGCACACTGTCCGCGACCTGAATCTTGCTTCGGCAAAGATCGCACGCGAATCCGCTGACGCCTTTACTGCAAAAGATCCATCGAAGCCGCGTTTCGTCGCCGGCGCGATCGGACCCACGCCGAAGACGCTGTCCCTCTCGCCCGACGTGAACGATCCCGCCGCGCGAAGCATCACCTTCGATGCACTCTGCCAGGCCTATCGCGAACAGGTCGAAGCATTGATCGAAGGCGACGTCGATGTCCTGCTGGTCGAGACGATCTTCGACACGCTGAACGCCAAGGCCGCCCTGGTCGCGATCGATGAAGCCTTCGAAGCGACGGGAATCCGGCTACCGATCATGATCTCCGTCGCGATCACCGACGCGAGCGCCCGCACACTCTCCGGTCAGACCGTGGACGCGTTCTGGCGCTCGGTCGCGCATGCCAACCCCCTCTCGGTCGGCGTCAACTGTTCCCTCGGCGCCACGGATATGCGGCCCCACGTCGCGGAGCTCGCGCGCATCGCGGATTGCTACATCTCGAGTTATCCGAACGCCGGACTGCCCAATGCATTCGGTGAATACGACGAAGAACCATCGACGACGGGAGAGCTCGTCGGCGAGTTCGCGACGAGTGGACTGGTCAACATCGTCGGCGGTTGCTGCGGAACGACGCCGCCTCACATCAAAGCGATCGCTCGAGCCGTCGAAGGCGTAGCCCCGAGACTCGTTCCCGAGAACGAATCATTGGACACCTACTACGCGGGCCTCGAACCCCTCGTCATTCGGTCCGATTCGAATTTTCAGATGATCGGCGAGCGGACGAACGTGACGGGCTCCGCACGTTTTCGAAAGCTCATCGAAGCCGACGACTACGACAAGGCTCTCGAAGTTGCGCTCGACCAGGTCCGCGGAGGCGCGAATCTGCTCGACGTGAACATGGACGAGGGCATGCTCGATAGTGAAGCCGCGATGACGCGCTTCCTGAATCTCATCGCAAGCGAACCCGAGATCTCCCGGATCCCGATCATGATCGACAGCTCCAAATGGAGCGTGCTCGAGGCGGGGCTTCGCTGCGTCCAGGGCAAGTCGGTCGTGAATTCGATCTCCCTCAAGGAGGGCGAAGCGGAATTCCTCGAGAAGGCCAAAGTGATTCGACGTTTCGGCGCAGGCGTCGTCGTGATGGCCTTCGATGAAACGGGCCAGGCCGACACCACGGAACGTAAGGTCGAGATCTGCGAGCGTTCGTACAAGCTACTCGTCGAAGAAGCGGGATTCCCGCCCCAGGACATCATCTTCGATCCGAACATACTCGCGATTGCCACCGGCATCGAAGAACACGCAGACTATGCGAAGAACTTCATCGATGCGGCGCGGCTGATCAAGGAACGCTGCCCGGGCGTCCATATCTCCGGTGGTGTCTCGAACCTCTCCTTCTCATTCCGAGGCAACAACCGCGTTCGAGAAGCCATCCACTCGGCCTTCCTCTACCACGCTACGCAGTCCGGCATGGACATGGGAATCGTCAACGCCGGACAGCTCGATCTCTACGAAGACATTCCGAAGGATCTGCTCGAGCATGTCGAAGACATCATCTTCAATCGCCGCGAGGACGCGACGGAGCGGATGGTCGACTTTGCCGAGAACGTCAGGGGCTCGGGCAAGAAGCGTGAGATCGACCTTTCCTGGCGCGAAGCCTCTGTCGAAGAACGCCTTTCCCACGCCCTGGTGCATGGCATCGTCGACTTCATCGACGAGGACACCGAAGAGGCGCGTCAGAAGCTCAGCAAGCCCATCGATGTCATCGAAGGCCCCTTGATGGACGGCATGCGCATCGTGGGCGAACTCTTCGGCGCCGGAAAGATGTTTCTACCCCAGGTCGTCAAGAGCGCTCGATCCATGAAGAAGGCAGTCGCCTACCTCGAACCCTATCTCGAAGACGAAAAGGCGGAAGGATCGAGCCAGGGCAAGATCGTGATGGCCACCGTCAAGGGCGACGTCCACGACATTGGCAAGAACATCGTGGGTGTGGTGCTCGGCTGTAACAATTACCAGATCATCGATCTTGGCGTGATGGTTCCGACGCAGAAGATCATCGATGCCGCCCTCAATGAAGGCGCAGACATCATCGGACTCTCGGGCCTGATCACGCCATCGCTCGACGAAATGGCGTCGGTCGCAAAGGAGATGGAGCGCCGCGGGTTGGATCTGCCGCTCTTGATCGGCGGCGCAACGACCAGTCGGCAGCATACGGCGGTCAAGATCGCGCCGCACTACAGCCATCCCGTCATTCATGTACTCGATGCATCGAGATCGGTGAACGTCGTGTCGGACATTCTTTCGAGTGAACGACGAGATGGATTAGCCGAGGCGAATCGCGATGAGCAGGAAAAACTTCGAGCCCTTCACGCTGGGCGGAAGGAAAAGCCCCTGCTTCCGATCGCGGATGCGCGCGCGAACGGCGGCGCCCTCGACTTCGCGAATCCCCCGCCTCCAAAGCCGTCGTTTCTCGGGCGCCAGATCGTGGACGACGTCAGCGTCGCGGATCTCGAACCCTATATCGATTGGACCTTCTTCTTTTCGACCTGGGATCTCAAGGGCAAGTACCCGAAGATCCTCGAGGATCCAAGACAGGGCGAAGCCGCCCGAGAACTCTTCGCCCATGGGCGAGAGCTACTCGACGAGATCATCGACAAAAAGTGGCTCACTCCTCGTGCGGTCTACGGATTCTGGCCGGCCCGGCGAGACGACGACGACGTCGTGCTCTTCGCTGATGAAGAGCTGAGCGCCGAGATCACTCGCTTCCCCATGCTGCGGCAACAGGCCGTCCAGCCAGACGGCAAACCGAATCGCTCACTCGCGGACTTCGTAGCGCCGCTCGACTCGGGCGTCGCGGACTATGTTGGCGCCTTCGCCGTCACGAGCGGAACGGAGGCGGATGATCTTGCCGCCGGTTTCGAGAAGGACCATGACGACTATCGGGCGATCATGATCAAAGCAATCGCCGACCGACTGGCCGAGGCCTTTGCCGAGTTTCTTCATGCACGCGCACGAACGGACTGGGGCTATGGCGCCGACGAGTCGCTCTCGAGCGACGATCTGATTGCGGAGCGCTATCGCGGTATCCGCCCGGCCTTCGGTTATCCGGCCTGTCCCGACCATTTACCGAAGAGAGCACTCTTCCAGTTGCTGAACGCACCCGAAATCGGGATCGAACTCACGGAGAGCTGCGCGATGACTCCGGCGGCCAGTGTCTCCGGTCTGTATTTCGCCCATCCGGACGCGCGCTACTTCACGGTCGGGCGGCTGGGTCGCGATCAAATCGAAGACTACGCCGGGCGAATCGGCCTCTCGCTCGAAGAAACCGAACGCTGGCTCGGCCCGTACCTCGGGTACTGAGCAAAGACGACCGCTCAAACATCGGCGGTATAGGGCGGCGCCGGGTCGTATTCCATTGCCCTTTGGGTCAAGCGTGCGTGCGCGACGCCAAAGAGCTCACCTGTCAGCCAGAGCGCCATATCGATTCCCGCGGAGACCCCAGCCGCCGTCAAGAGATTCCCGTCGCGGACATAACGAACATGGTCGAGGACCGTCGTCGTGTCAGCGGCGGTCTCGCGTAATGTCGGCAGATACGCCCAGTGGGTCGTGATTCGCTTTCCCTGGGTGAGTCCTGCTCGTTCGAGCACCGCTGATCCCGTACAGACGCTCGTCACCCAATCGCATGCGGCCGACTTCGTTCGAAGGAAGTCCAGCATCGCGTCGTTTTTCATCTCGTCGCGCGTTCCGATCCCGCCCGGAATCAGCAGGACATCGAGGCCAGGCGCGTCCGTAAACGAATGATCCACCTCGACGCGCATGCCCTTCGCGCCTTTCACCACCGCACCGTCCTGGCTGATCAACGCGACGCGGATATCGGCGGCTGGCCCCGTCCCGCCCGCGACCTCGCGCGCCATCGTAAAGACCTCGAAGGGCCCTACCCAATCGAGTTCTTCCGCGCGATCAAAAAGCACGATTCCGATCGTCAACGGCCCGGCGCTCTCTCTGTTAGTCCATTCTGCCATGGTTCTCGATCTCCTCTCTTCTCGGGGCCGCTCCTCCCGAGGATGCTGTGGCCACTGCGAATTCTGCGAAGCATTCGCGATCGGCGGAGGGGCCGCCGCCGATCTGACGAAGAAACGCGCGACTCATCGTCTCTCCAGACCCGAATCCAATGAACGACGCAACCTCTTCGACCGACCGACGGGAATCTTCCAACCCCTAGCTAGCCGCTTCGACGCGTGCAAATAGGAAAGGCTAGCGTGTCCGTTCCTGAGGCAGACCGTCGTGTACCGATACGTGGACGATGAAAAATGGTCTTGAGACAGCCCTTGGGTGGCGGTGGCGGGCGGATAGTAGAAACAAGCGGCATGTTCCTTACCACCGGTAAGAAGCGATATGACAATCAAGTTCTGATCGAGGCGTAATCGTCCCGTTCCGGGCCAGAAGTCCGCCACCCATGATCAAATTCAACCACTTCCACAGTGGTAATTCATCTATTCCATGGAGGGTGAAAATGCTCGGCTCCAACTCACGGGTTCTCATCGCGCTGTCGCTCGGGACGATTTGTCTGCTTGGGTCATTTCCTGCTAGCACTGACGCTTGACGCGAACGTGCTCGGGGTTTTTGAGGACGTCGCGGACGCGCTCTAGGGAACGCCGATCGCGGGCATGACGATCGCCCCGAGTGGCGATACGACGACGGGCCCATTGGCGCCCGGCGACATCGTCGTCATCGGCATTGACGTTGCGAATCCGGCCGCGGAGACGATCCAGGCGATCTTCGCCTCACTCGTCGTTCAGGGTGACCAGATCTCGGGCTCGCCTGGCACGATTCTCCCTCCGGAGGTGTTGAAGGGGCCGGGCCCATCCGATCCGTCACTCTTGAACCTCAACTCGGGGGACTCAAAAGGCGGGGAGCCCGGCTTTTACGGCGATACCAACCCGGTCTGGGTCCAGGCAGTTTCGTGTGCGCTCCAGGCGGGCGCTTCCGGAACCGGTCCCGACACGATCCAAATTCTTTTCGAGTTGGGGCCGGGTGTGGCGGTTGGCGATTTCGTGACATTCGACCTGGGCTTCACCGCCGGTGATGCCGTCGTAGGTCCCAGCAGTACCACGTTCAGCAGTGCGGTCATCCAAGTCATTCCACAACCGGGCACGTCGCTGCTGATGGGTCTTGGCCTGAT
>CBFDDD010000060.1:0-28942 GCA_965603475.1 uncultured Myxococcales bacterium | reverse complement strand
TACCCGGGGCAAGGTCTTCGAGAAGCAAGACGAAGCGGTAGGAGTCCTCCAGAATCTGACTGAAATAACAGGTCGGGATGGGTACGCCGACTTCATGTCCGATGTCCCGATAGAAGCAGATCTCTCGCTGGTAGAGGTTCTGATCCCGTGCCATCTCCCGGGTTTCGGGTTTGGTCGAAGCGAATTTGGCAATCACGCTCCTGGGCGCACCCGTTGAGTCGTCGTTATACCGGATCCGGACTCGTGCAAGCTGACCCATGAAGCCTTCCCCAACGCCGATGATCTCCGGGGAAAATTCCTCGATCGTCTCACCTTGCAGAAAATCTGCCATTGCGAACTGGAGCCAGTCCGTCGTGAGTTCATCAACCGTGAGCGGCATGATGTTATTCTCGGTCATGTCGGTCGCGTCCTCTGGGGTCAATCTTCAGATCCTCTGGCAGATGTTCGTGAAAGTTCAGCGTCGACAGTTCGGGTATCTCGCTACCGCTCGTGAAGGCGAGCTCCGTGACCGCTGAGTTGTGCATCAGATACTGAGGGCCGAATGCCGGGCGTGTATCGAGTAGTCGCGCAATCAGATGGGCGATCGCTGCGCCGTGGCTCACCAGAATGATGTTCTCAGCCGGATGTCGGTCACGGATCTCATCTATCGTGCGGGCCATGCGCTCACCGAGCTGGTTGGGCGACTCGCCATTGTGGCCGCGGAAATCGTCGTCCCGGATGGAACGCTTCGCAAAACCAAAATCATCCAGCTCCTGGTAGGTCACACCTTCCCAGTCGCCCAGGAATCCTTCGATCAAATCCGTGTGAATGTCGACGGGTAGCTCGAGACTGCTGGCGATGTGTCGACCGGTATGTTGAGCACGACTGAGTGGGCTCGTGTAGACCCGGTGGTAGTCCCGCTCCCAGTCCCTGAGCATTCGCGCCGTGATTTCTGCCTGGCGAATGCCGCGCTCGTTGAGCGGCGATTCCGATTGGCCATGGGCAATCTTTTCGAGGTTGCCGACTGTTTCGCCATGCCTGACGAACAGAAGGTGCTGGATCTCCGACATTTCTACTTCTTCCTCGGCGGTCTCATACACTCATCGCGGCCGAATCACAGGAGAAATGGCTCTCGGCCATGAACGATCCTCCTTCGTGAGAACAGGCGCGCGCGAGGCGCGAAGGGACCATTTCTCGATCGCATTGATATCTAATCGCCTTTGACGTTAACTCATTCGGTGTGTCTGACACGTTCGATCCTACGTCGGCGGCCGGCCCAATCGACTTCGTCGGGAGCTAACGCAGAGGAGATGGTGCGATGGCGAAAACGGTACTGATTGCTGGATCGACTGGGTATCTCGGCAAGTTTGCAGTGCGGGCATTCAAGCAGCGCGGGTATCGCGTTCGTGCACTCACTCGGAGCGAGGAGCGGCTCGGGCAGCCGGGCCCCTTTACGGCTCCGCCGGTCGCGGAGTTCGTCGATGAAGTCTTCGTCGGCGAGATCACGAAACCCGACACGTTGGATGGTTTGATGGACGGAGTTGATCTCGTCTTCTCGTCCATCGGCATCTCGCGCCAACGCGACGGCCTCACCTTCGAGCAGATCGACCATCAGGCAAACCGATTGCTCATCGAGCTCGCGAAAAAGGCGAGCGTGGAGAAATTCGTCTACGTCTCGCTCTGGGGCCAGGACGAGATCCGTCATCTGGAGATCGTCCGTGCGCACGAAAAGGTCGTGGCGGCGCTCGAGGAATCGGGTCTTCCCCACTGCGTCGTTCGCCCCTCCGGATACTTTTCTGATATGGGGGTCCTGTTGGACATGGCACGGAAAGGCCGATCCTTTCTCGTCGGCGCCGGAGAGAACCAGTTCAATCCGATTCACGGTGCAGACCTCGCCGAGGTCTGTGTCGATGCGATGGAATCGGACCAGCCCGAGATCGGCGCGGGCGGCCCTGACACGATGACACAGCGGCAGGCCGCCGAACTGGCGTTCGAGGTATTGGGAAAGCCGGCGAAGATCGTCGTGCTTCCGATGTGGCTGATGCGCGGGGGCGTGAGACTGATCGGTCTGCTGAACAAGCAGTTCGGAGATCTCTTCGAGTTCATCGTCACTGCAGGCGAGATCGACGGAGTCGCCCCGAGCGTTGGGAAGACGACGCTTCGCTCGTATTTCGAAGAACTCGCCGCGGATTAGACGGAACGCATTAAAGCTCCCTGAAGAAGTTTCGCGACCCCGACGGCTTTCAAAGGATCCCTCCACCATGTCTGAGACCCTCACGAACCGAGACCTCATCGATTTGAGTAACCAGCCCGCCCTCGTCACCGGCGGAGGAAGGGGGATCGGCGCCGCGATCAGTACGCGGCTCGCGGAAGCGGGTGCCCGCGTGACGATCGCGGACATGGATCCGGCTGCCGCGGAGACCGCCGCCAGGATCGGCGCGGGCTTCGTAAGCTGCGACATCACGGATGCGACACAGCTGTCTGCGGCCTTCGATGTGGCGTCGGAGGGCGCTCCCCTCGAGATCCTCGTCAACAATGCCGGGATCTTCCCGACCACGGGCCAGATCATCGACGTGGAGGACGACTTCGTAGGCCGCATGCTCGACGTCAATGTGCGCGCTCAGTTCAGCGCAACCCGCGAGGCCGCGAAGTGCATGACGGGTGGCGGAAAGATCGTCAACATTGCCTCGATCGCGGGGCTCGGCGGGGGAAACAACATCTCTGCGTACAGTGCCTCCAAGGCCGGCGTAATCGCACTCACACGCGCGGCCTCGAGCGAGCTCGGTCCGAAGGGAATTCGCGTGAACGCCATCGCGCCCGGCGTCATCGACACGCCCGGCGTCCAGGCGCAGCTGGAGCCTCTCAAGGCGGGCGGAATCGACGTCGAACGGGTGATCGCGGCCAACCCACTCGGCATCAAGGGAGAGCCGGATCACATCGCGCGCGCCGCACTGTTTCTCGTATCCGAGCTCGCCAGCTTCGTGAACGGCCACGTAATTGTGGTCGACGGCGGCTCGACCGCATAGTTCGGCGGCCTACTGCTCTTAGGCCCGATCTAGGCTGGCGATGGCCTGCCGGAGATCAACCAAGCGTGCGCCACGACGCAGCTTGAGATTCCTGTCCGTCGCGAATCAACATGTTAACTTCCGATGATTGATTCATTGCCCGTCGGATCGGGAATCGGAGTACCCCCATGAGAATCGGATACGTCAGTGCCATCGCGGGTCAGCCTGCCACGACGCTCGACGACATCGTCGCCGAAGTCCGTGGCGTCGAATCGGACGGCTTCGCCTTCTACGTCGTCCCCAGCATCTTCAGCCTCGACGCCGTCGGCATGCTCACCGTCGCAGGCAGAGAAACGGAACGCATCGAGCTGATTCCCGCGGTCGTCCCGACGCCACCGCGGCATCCGGCGGCGTTGGCCCAACAAGCCCTGACCGCGCAGGCTGCGAGCCGTGGCCGATTTACGCTGGGCATCGGGCTCTCGCATCGAGCCGTGATCGAAGGCATGTTCGGTCTGTCGTATTCGCAACCGGCTCGTCAAATGCGTGAATATCTCTCCGCCCTCGTCCCCCTTCTGCAGGGAAAGCCAGTCTCCTTCGAGGGCGAGATCTACAACGTGCATGCCGCACTCGACGTCGCTGGAGGAACACCCGTCTCCGTTCTCGTTGCCGCGCTCGGCCCACGCATGCTCGAGGTCGCCGGCCAACTCGCCGACGGCACGACGACATGGATGACTGGGCTTCGAACCCTTGCAGGGCATATCGTTCCGGGCATTCGCGCCGCCGCGGAGGCCGCGGGGCGCCCCCAGCCTCGCGTGCATTCATCCGTTCCGATTGCGCTCACGAGTGACGCCAGCAAGGCGCGCGAGGTCTGCAATGATTCCTTCGCCATCTACGGAAAGCTTCCCTCTTACCGAGCGATGCTCGAACGCGAGGGGGTCGAGAGTCCGGGGGACGTGGCCCTGGTTGGCGACGAAGCGGAGATTCTCGAGGGTTTGCGCCGCTACCGTGAAGCCGGTGTTACGGACTTTGCGCCTAGCATCTTCGCCGCGGACCCCGGCGCCGTCGAACGAACGCGCGACTTCCTGGCCGGCGAGACGAGCTCGCATTGACGTAATCTTGACAGGGCGTCGGCGAGGAGCACTTCTCCCGACGCTCGCTACCATGCGCGCGATATGGGACAGCCGTTCCGAATCGTCTAATCCCGATAGCGGCGTATGGAACACGAAAGACGAAAGACCAGAAGAGGAAACCAAATGAAGCTCTCTCCCCGCCAGCGCCGTGGGCGTGTCGCACTGAAACGGTTCCTGTACTCACAGCTCTATCTGCGCGACATGTTCCTCTTGATGTTCGGCCGTTCGAAGCCCCTCGTGCCGTTCAAGGTCGAAGCGACACCCCCGTCTGTATATTTCAATTTCGAACTCGACCCGGCGCAGGTCTCAGGCCTTCAGTCCGAGCTCGATCTTCCTTTCCCCCTCGCCCCGATCCGCTGCGTCGACGGCGAGGACCCGTTTCACTGTCTCACGCTCAACATCTATCGCGTATCCGGACTCGTCAACGGAATCCGAGCAGAGTGGTCGGTCTATGTCAAAGATGCCGGCGGAACGCCACGCTACATGATCCTCGAGGCACAGGCGGACGCCGGGTCTCTCGACAGCGTGAATTTGATCACGAAGGCGGCCGAGGTCACCCACCGCGAAACGGAAGCGTCACTGGACAGTGTTGCCGTGGACGAAACCGGTGGGCGCTTCAAGGCGAGCTGTCGCTCCCGGCTGAGCGGCCCCCTCGTCCAGATCGCTCCCGAGTGGGTCGAGGCGAACGACTACATCTATTGGCTGAGCGGCATCTGCGATCGGACGTTCTACGATTCGGGCATGGCTCGGCCCAAAGCGCGACTCGTCGACCTCGAGAACGTGACAATCGAGGACACGACGCGATGGGGTGCGATGACGACGCGAACACCGAAGCATGTGATCGTCTATGAGAACGCCATCGAGTTCGCGATGTCACCCTGGTGGAACGTCGAGGATCTCGAAGATTGACAGCGATCGTGAGAGGGGAGGAATGGATGAAGATGATGAATTGTTTCCAGTGCCGCGGCTTGCGATGGGCTTCGATTCGAGGTCGGCGCAGTCTGGCGGCAGCCTGGGTCTTCTGCCTCGCCTACGCACTTGTCGCGTTCGTGGCAATCGGAACCGCTGCCGCCGATTCGAACGCCGAAACAGCGGCGCCCTCCGATGTAGCGAATGCGGCCGTCGGAACCCTCCACGTCCAAATCACGGATCTCGAGTCGGACAAAGGGTTTCTATCCGTGGCGCTGCTCGATTCGGCGGACCAATACGACGCGGGCGATCGGTTCTTCCGATCCGACAACAAAGTGCCGATACGCGAAGGCAAGGCCAGTGTGACTTTCGAGCGAGTTCCCTATGGAACCTACGCTGTGAAGGTGTTCCACGACGAAAACGCGAACGGCGAGCTCGACACCAACTTCGTGGGCTTCCCCAAGGAAGGCTTCGGCTTCTCGAACGACGCAATGGGACAGTTCGGACCGCCCACCTTCGAGCAAGCCGCGTTCTCGATGCAAGGCGAGGTACTTCGCATCGAGATCACGGCAAAATAGAGCCCGTGACTTCGTCTCGAATTTTGGTTGAGCGGCAGCTCAGCGCTTGATCTGTCGCTTCACCATGTTGCGTATCTTGTCGCCATAGGGCGGACGCATCATCGCGCCGACATCGATTCTCGATTGTTTCAGGACCGCGCGCGCATGCGAGAAGGTCTTGAAGCCCTCGCGGCCGTGGTAGCTGCCCATCCCGCTATGCCCCACTCCGCCGAAGGGCAGATCTTCCATCGAGACGTGCATAATCACGTCGTTGATCGTCACACCTCCCGAAGTCGTTCGTGAAAGAACCCTCTCCTGCTCAGCATTGTCGTTTCCAAAGTAGTAGATCGCCAACGGTCGATCGCGGTCGTTGACATAATCGATGGCCTCGTCGATCTGGTCATAACTCTTGATCGGCAGAAGCGGGCCGAAGATTTCCTCCGTCATGATCGCCATCTTGTCGTCGGGTTCGAGCACCAGCGCAGGCGCCATCTTGCAATGTTCAGACGAGACAAAATCCTCACCGCCGGGATTCATCTCGACCACGTCGGCGCCCTGGGCCCGCGCCTCGGCCAGATAGCCCTCGAGTCGATCACGGTGGCGCTGGTTGATGATCGATGTGTAGTCGGGGTTGTCCGCCAGACTGCTGAACATCTCGGAGACAGACTCTTTCAAAGCTTCGACTAACGGCGCCTTCTGCTCCTCGGCTACGAACACATAGTCGGGTGCAAGGCAGATCTGGCCGGCATTCATCATCTTGCCCGCCATGATCTTCTGTGCGGTGCTCTTCAGATTTGCGCTTCGTCCGATGAAAACCGGACTCTTGCCTCCGAGTTCGAGGGTCACGGGGACGAGATTCTCCGCTGCGGCTCGCATCACATGACGCCCGATACCCGTCGCGCCCGTAAAGAGAAGATGGTCGAAAGGCAATCCACCAAAAGCCGCCCCGACTTCGGGACCGCCGGTAAAGACGGCGATTTCCGTCTCATCGAAAGCCGAAGCGAACATGCGCTCCATGAGCACCGAGCATTCCGGCGTAAATTCCGACGGCTTGATCATCACGCGATTGCCCGCGGCGAGAATTCCCGCGAGCGGCCCGAATGTGAGGTTCATCGGGAAGTTCCAGGGGCTGATGACGCCCACCACGCCGAGCGGCTGGTGCCGGACCTCGGCCTTCGCCCCCATCAGATTGAGCGGGAACATCGGCTTGCGCTTCTCCGATCGCATCCAACTGCGCAGATTTTTCTTCGCGAATTTGAGGGGCTCGATGGATCCGGAGACGTTGCTCAGCAGACTCTCCT
The DNA here is from genome assembly GCA_965603475.1 of uncultured Myxococcales bacterium. Lineage (GTDB taxonomy): Bacteria > Myxococcota_A > UBA9160 > UBA9160 > UBA4427 > UBA4427. Next base: position 22,061 of record CBFDDD010000060.1, on the reverse strand, counting down.
CTCTGCTGCGATGACCGAAATCAGTCACCAGCGCTTCGACGATCTCGTCGGCGTTGTCGACGACCAGGCCAATCGCGCGGTCGATACGATCGATCCGAAGTTCCGCGCTGGGAGGGCCGTCCGCGATGTGGGCTGCGCGCTGACGCTGCAGGACCTCGCGCATCTTCTCATCGCTGAATTCGCTGGCATCCACCTGAAGGTCGGGGCTTCTATTCACAGTCGAGTCTCCTCTTGAGTCCGAGAGAGCCTAGCAACCCTCGAAGGATCGGGCCGCGAAACAGACGGGAACGCGAGAACTTTCCTACCCTGGGGATTCGCAGCTCCGGGCAGTCCCTGGCCCCGCCGACGGGAGATCGGGGTTGAGATCCAGCTCCGAAGAGCCCCGAACAGACGGAGTGGGCTACCTCAAGTCGTAATCGCCGAATCGCGGCCCGGCCATCTCGTCACTCAGTCGCTCGACGGTCCACGGCCAGACCGCCGGCACGCCACGGGCGTCGAGATACCAGCTGTTGCAGCCGCTGTGCCAGATCGTCGCCTTGGCGGCTTCGATACGCTCGGCGTCGAACCGCTCCATCGCCGCTTGCGAGGCACTGATCTCGGCGCAGGATCCGGAGCGAACCTTTTCGACCAACTGCATGATGTAGGAGAACTGCTGCTCCGCGATATCGATCAAGGAGATGTTTCCGACGGGGCCATTTGGGCCGTTCAGCATGAAGAAATTGGGGAACTCCGGTACCGAGATGGCCATGTACGCATACGGGCCATCTTTCCAGACATCTTCGAGCGAGGTGCCGCCCCGGCCGATGATATTCATCGGCCGCATAAAGCGATCGACGCGGAACCCCGTGGCGAGAACCAGAACGTCCAGTTCGTGCAGTTTCCCATCACTCGTGCGTATTCCCGACTTCTCGATCTTCTCGATTGTTTCGGTCACGAGATTCGCGTTGGGCTGCTGGATGGCACCGTAGAAATCGGCGGAAATCACCAGCCGTTTGCAGCCCGCACGGTAGTCGGGGCGGAGCTTCTCCCTGAGTTCCAGATCGATCACGTTGTCTTCGAGGTTCGCCACGCAGGCATCATGGATCGTCGCGAGTTGGGGCGACTTTGCATCGACGACGGCGTTGGCGAACGCGTCGGTGAACAAGCGAGCGATATCTGAGCGAAGTGTTCCCATGACCTCGGGGTGCTCCCGGAATTCGGTCTTCTCCTCTTCGCTATACGCAGGGTTCTCCTGGGGCATGACCCATTGGGCGGTGCGTTGGAAGAGCGAGAGTTCGGACACCTCTCTGACCAGTGCTGACACGATCTGGATCGCTGTCGAGCCGGTTCCGATGATCCCGACGCGCTTGCCCGCAAGCGGTACATCGTGATCCCAGCGTGCGCTGTGAAAGCTCGCGCCCTCGAAGTCGCCAAGGCCCTCGATATCGGGGTAGGCGGGATGGTGGAGGACGCCCGTCGCGGCAATGACGAAGTCTGCCTCATCGGTCGATCCGTCGGCCATCTCGATCTTCCAGCGACCGTCTTCGAACTCGCAGCGTGTGATCTCCATGCCGAATTGAATCAGCCGATCGACCCCTTCGCGGTGCGCGACGTCCTCGAAATAGGCCTGGATTTCCGATCCCGGCGAAAAGCGATGGCTCCAGTCTGGGTTGGGAGCGAACGAATAGCTGTAGAGATGCGACGGGACGTCGCAAGACAGACCTGGATATTCGTTCTCTCGCCAGGTTCCGCCGAGACGGTCCGCCTTCTCATAGATTGCGAAGTTCTGGATGCCGGCTTCTCGTAGCTTGATCGCGCCGAGGATTCCCGCCATTCCGGCCCCGATGATGATGAAGCGTGGGTCATCACTATTCGCCTTGGTCGTCATTCTGTCTCCTGAGAATGATTATAGAGAGAACCGTGGCGTTTGGGCCTTTCAACTCATCAAACGTACGCGGTCATCCAGCTCGAGTCGCTCATCCTCGGCTTCGCTCGCCTGACAGCTTCTGGATCAGCTCGACGATGCGTTGATGAGACCAGGCGCCCTTCTCGACGATCTCCTCGACGCGACCGTCCAAGGCGCGCAGATCCTCATCTGTCAGGTCTTTGGCTGTCAGAACGACCACCGGAATATTTCGCCAATCTGGATTGGCGTGTAACTCGACCATGAAGGCGAAGCCATCCATGACCGGCATCATCAGGTCGAGCAGAATCAGCGTCGGCCGTCGTTGCGCCAACTGCGCGATCGCTGCCTGCCCATGCTCCGCCGCGTCGACCTCCCAGCCGGCCTTCTCGAGCGTGCGCGTCATCATTTCGCGCACTGCTTCGTCATCATCCACGACCAGTACAGACTCGGTCTCTCCAGGAATCCGATATCGACTGATGACTTCCCGCAGCCGCTCGCCATCGACAGGCTTCGTCAAATAGTCGGCAGCACCCAGGGAGTACCCCTTGGCCTCGTCATCGAGTATGGACAGCATCACGACTGGGACGTCCCTTAGCACGGGATCCGCCTTCAGCGCCTGCAACACCGCCCAGCCATCCATGTCCGGCATCATGACGTCCAAGGTGATCACCGCAGGTCGCAGCGAATGAGCGAGACGCAGCCCTTCCTGCCCACTGTTGGCCGTGGCAACGTCGAACCCAGCCTTGCGCAGTAGACGCTCGATGATGTCGCGTGCCTGGGGATCGTCGTCGATCGCGAGGATCGTACGCCCCGCGCCAAGTTCGCCCGGCACCACAGATTCGACTTCACCCCCCTCGATACCCTCTTCGTTCGGTGCGGCGATCGTTGCACCCGGAAGAACCGCCGGAACACGGATCGTAAAAGTGGACCCTGCACCCACCTCGCTCTCGACCGTCAAATCACCGCCCAGCATCTGGCAGAAGCGCCGTGAGATGGGCAGACCCAATCCGGTTCCACCGTAGTTCCGGGTCGTCGATTCATCCGCCTGACCGAACTCCTCGAAGACCCGATCGAGCTTGTCCGCCGGAATACCGATGCCGCTGTCTCGAACGGCCAGCATCAGCCAGTCCACTCCGTCCTCCAAATCGCAATCGATTCGCAGCGTGACAGTACCCCCATGCGTAAACTTCGCGGCGTTGGAGAGGAGATTCAGCAACGACTGGCGAAGCTTGGTCATGTCCTGATGCGCAGCGCCGATCTGTTCTCCGCGCTCGATCACCAACCGGTTTCCGTTGTCGTTCATCAGCGGTTGGGCAGTTGCACTCACTTCGTCGATCAGAACATCGACCTCGAAATCCTCGGCGAACGCCTCCATCTTCCCCGACTCGACTTTCGCCAGATCGAGCACATCGTTGATCAACGCCAGAAGATGAGTTCCAGATTGATGAATCCTCTTCAAGTCCGGGACGAGATCCTCCTGACCGACCTCTTCCACTTCCTCCATCAGCATTTCGCTGTAGCCCAGAATCGCGTTCATCGGCGTTCGCAATTCATGGCTCATATTCGCCAGAAAGGCACTCTTCGCTTGATTGGCGGCCTCGGCATCGTCCTTGGCCTGTTGAAGCTCGATCGCCGCCTGACGCTGTTGCTCGACCAGCTCCCGTTCCTTCAGCATGCTCGCTTTGAAGACCTGGACCGCCTCACCCATTTTGGCAATCTCGTCCCGCCGATCGCCGACCCTCAGATCGGCCGCCATATTCCCGCTGGCCAGCTCGTGCATACCTGCGGCCATCGCGCGAATCCGGCGCGAAACATCGGACCCGATGAGCCAGGCGGCGAGCACACCCAGGACGATCGAGACCATCGAAAACCACACGGTAAAGCTCACCGCGCGGTCGATCTCCGCCTCCGCAATCGGCCCCAGCGAATCTTGTTCCGCCTTGATGGCGAGCTTCAATCGCTCGACCTTGTCCGCAACCTTCGGGCCGATCTTGTCGAGCTGGTTGCGGATCGTGTCGTTGCGTTGCGTGATCAGGCCATGAACGTCTTCGAAGGCACTCGCGTAGATACGTTGATCGTCTCGAATAGACCGGCCGATCTTCAGACGTTCCGAGTCTCCGAGGTTGCTCATCAATTCGTCGAGGTTCTCCTGCATGGCGAGGAATTCCGCCTTGACACGGCGATAGGACGGGTCGTCATTCTGGATCAAGAAGCGATTGGCGTAGAGCCGCGCCAACATCATGTTTCGCAACGTCAGGCCTGCCCGATAGGCGGCTTCCGTATCCCCGTCCGCGAACGCACTCTCCATGATCCGAGTCAGATTCTTCTCCATTTTCGGGCCAACGACGTTCAAGGTGCCGTGCACGATTTCGTCCCGTTGTTCCTGCCGCGTCGTCACCTTCTCGAATTCGGCAACGTATTCCTGGAGCTCTTGATCCAGGCTCTCGATCAGCAGCAGATAGCCGGCGTCGTTCGTGAGTTCGCGGGCGTCGTCGATCATCTCGATCGTCTTCGCGGCGCGAATTCGCACTCCCTCGATGTTGTCGCGACTCGCCGTAATGACGAAATCCTTCGCCAGCAGCCGCGTCATCAGCATGTTCGCCTGCACCCGCCCATCCGCGTTGGTCTGACGCGCGAGAGTCCGATAGGTCTTGAAGTTCTTGTCCGCGCCCATCAGGCTGAACATGCTGATAGCTGAAATCATCAACAGCAAAAGGAGGACGATCCCAAAGCCGAGAAACACCTTGGTGGAAATATTCAACCTGTTGAGGACGTTCATATTGTGCTTTCTGATGCGCTCATGGATGAAGACTTTCGCCGTCGACTGCCCATCGCTAGAGCATATCAGTCGTAGCCGGTTTCCGACCCATGATCCGATCGCGCTGGGGGCGAGAATTCGGGAACCCACAATCCGGTTGGAGCTCGGAGTGCAGACGACTCCACTGCACCTGGAACGCGGAAAATTCCGTCCCATATGAGTTAGCCTACCGCGATGTCGTGCAGTACCTGTGGTCGAGAGAACCGCCCTGACGCCCGCTTTTGTGATGGCTGTGGCGCAGCACAATCCCGCACCTGTGGCGGTTGTGGCACGACGCTTCGGGCCGAGGCGCGTTTCTGTGATGCCTGTGGCGCCGCGGTGGGTTCGCCTGCGCTGGAGGCTTCGGGAGAGATCGAACGAACGCCGCGCGACTACACGCCGAAGCACCTCGCCGACAAGATCCTGCAATCGAAATCCGCCCTCGAGGGCGAACGCAAACAAGTCACCGTGTTGTTCGCCGACGTGAAGGGTTCGATGGAGCTCGCAGAACAGCTCGGTGCTGAAGCCTGGCACGACATACTCGATCGCTTTTTCGAGATTCTGACAGAGGGCGTGCATCGCTTCGAGGGAACGGTCAACCAGTACACGGGCGACGGCATCATGGCGCTCTTCGGAGCGCCGATCGCACACGAGGACCACGCCCAGCGAGCTTGTTATTCAGCACTGCATCTGCGCGATGCGTTGCGCGGTTACGCGGACGAACTTCGACGCACACAAGGCGTGAGCCTCTCGACGCGTATCGGAATCAACTCGGGCCAAGTCGTCGTTGGCAAAATCGGCGACGATCTGCGCATGGACTACACCGCGCAAGGTCATACCGTGGGCCTTGCGCAGCGCATGGAGCAAATTGCCGCAGCGGACAGCATGTACCTCACGGCGCACACGGCGCGTCTCGTCGAAGGCTACTTCCAGCTGCGCGATCTCGGCGACTTCGAGTTGAAAGGATCCGCGGCGCCGCTGCGGGTTCATGAGCTGCAAGGCGTGGGCGCGTTGCGCACGCGCCTCGACTCTTCGCGTTCGCGCGGCTTTTCGAAGTTCGTCGGCCGCGAGCGCGAGATGTCGAGCCTCGACGCCGCCCTCGAAGCGGCGATTGCGGGCCATGGCCAGGTGGTCGGCGTCGTAGCCGAAGCCGGTACGGGCAAGAGCCGGCTGTGCCTCGAGTTTGTCGAGCGCTGCCGGGCGCGTGGTATCCGCGTGAACGAGGCCCACTGCCCTGCACACGGAAAGACGGTTCCGTATCTGCCGCTGCTCGAAATGCTGCGCGACATCTTCGGGATCGATGCGCGAGATAGCGATCACGAGGTACGACGCAAAATCGCGGGCGAGCTGATGTTGCTCGACGAGACCTTCCAGACGCTGCTGCCGATCCTGTTCGATTTCATGGGTGTCGCCGATCCCGCAAAACCCGCTTCGCCAATGAGCGCCGAGGGCCGCCAGCAAAAGCTCTTCGCGTTCGTGCGGCACCTGGTCCAGGCACGTAGCGAACGCGAACCGACCGTAATGCTGCTCGACGATCTGCATTGGATCGACCCGGGCAGCGATTCGTTTCTCGCACACTCGATCGAAGCGGCTGCGCAAACGCGCACGCTCTGGCTGGTCAACTTCCGGCCCGAGTACCACGCCGACTGGATGAGCAAATCTTTCTATCAGCAGCTGCCGCTGCGACCGCTCGGCGCTGAAGAAATTGCGGCCTTGTTATCGGATCTACTCGGGAACGACCCATCGGTGGCCGCTCTACCCGCGCACATCCAGGATCGCACCGGTGGCAACCCCTTCTTCATCGAAGAGATCGTGCAGTCGCTGGTCGAGAACGGCAGTCTGGACGGAAGCCGTGGCGCGTATCGGCTGACGACTTCCGACGAAACGCTCGAACTTCCGGGCACGGTGCAGAATGTATTGGCGGCACGCCTCGATCGACTCCCCGAGCGCGAGAAGCGTCTGCTGCAGACCGCTTCGGTGATCGGCAAGGAGTTCTCCGGCGGGCTGCTCGAAAGTGTCGTCGCGGCATCCGGCCGCCATACACTGAGCGATGCCGAACGCGCCGACGCGCTCGACGCCCTCGCCCGGGCCGAATTCATCTTCGAGTCGGCGCTCTACCCGGAGGTCGAATACGCGTTCAAGCACCCGCTGACCCAGGAGGTCGCGTACATGTCCCAACTCGCGACGCGTCGGGCGGAGCTGCATGCGGGCGTCGCGCGTGGGATCGAAGAGCTGCATTCCGACAAGCTCGACGAGCGCGCCGCGCTGCTCGCCTATCACTGGGAACAGGCAGGCGAAGCGCTGACCGCAGCACGCTGGTATGTGCGAGCGGCGGGGGTGGCTGGCTTCGACAGCCCCCTCGAAGCCGTGCGTCATTGGGAGAGAGTTGCCGAGATCCTCCAGTCCGAGCCCACGTCCGAGGAGAGCGTCGAGATGCGTCTGAGCGCAGCGTACGCGCTTCTGAATTTCGGTTGGCGATTGGGCATGGATGCTGATCGGGCCGCCCAGATCTTCGCCGAGGGCAAGGCGTTGGCCATCGAGGGCGGCGACAGCCGCGATCAGGTCCGCCTTCACTACGCGCTGGGACTCAATCATGCCATCAGTGGAAATCCGCGACGCGCCATTCCGATCTTTGAGGAGGCGGTGCTGCTGGCCGATGCGACAGGCGACCCCGACCTGCGCTGGTCGGCTCGCACCGCATTCGACTTCTCTCTCTGGCAACTCGGCGATCTTGCCGCTGCAAAGAAGATGAATGATGAGCAGATCGCCCCCAGCGAAGTCGACCCCGGACTGGGACTTGAAACGGTCGGCATCAGCACAGCCGACACACTCTGGCACCGTGGCTTGATCCTGACAGACCTCGGTCACTTCCGAGAAGCGAGCGAAGCGTTCCGTGTCGGCCACGAACGAGCGCGGTATTTCGGTGAGAATGAAGTGTCATGCTGGGGTGATTGCTGGGTGACGCGCATGCTCGCCCGTTCCGGAGACGCATCGGGTGCGATGTCGATGGGGCGACGGGCGATCGAGTCCTCGGAGAAGGTTGGCAGCGTGGTCTCGAGAGTCTGCGCCTATGCGAGCAACGGCGTGGCCTGTGTCCTGGGCGGGGAGTGGCAGGCTGCTCGCCAGAGCCTGGAGCACGCCCTGGAGGTGAGTCGCACCAATCAGAAGACCGCCAGTTTTTTGGACGCCTACAGCGTGGCAGCCCTCGCCGAAGCTTTTCTCGGCCTGGGCAACGAGCAGCGTGCGAGCGAGACCGCCGACGAGGCAATCCAGATCGCATTGCGCATGCAGTCGCTAGTCGGAGAAATTCGCGCGCAGCTTGCTCGTGCGCGGGTGTCGTGCGCACTCGATGGCAAGGCGGCCCTGCGCGACATCGAGTCCACGCTCGACCGGGCGGAGGCACTCGTCCGCGAAACCGGTGCGCGTTCCTATGAGCCGCAGATCCTCGTCGAACGTGCGCGTCTCGCGAGTCTGCTCTCCGATTCGGCCCAGCACAGAAAGTTTTTGACCGAAGCCCACCGCCTCTTCAGCGAGATGGGCGCAACCGGTCACGCGGAACGCACGGCGACCCGACTCGCGGAGATGTCGTGACGATTGTCCTCGCTCGAGCCGAAAAAGGCGGACCGAGTTCGATACGTTTCCACGACTGGGAGCCACTCGCATGAGCAAAGAATCAGATCAGCCTCCGCACGTTCGCGAAAACCGCGCCTACTGGGACGGGATGGCCGATGACTGGATCGCGGCGGGCGAGCGAGCTTGGAATGCGCACGATCCCTACTGGGGATGTTGGCATTTGCCCGAGGCCGAGTTGCGCTTGCTTCCCGAATCCATGGCGGGATTGGACGCGATCGAGCTCGGATGCGGCACCGGCTACGTCTCGAGCTGGATGGCCCAACGCGGTGCGCGTGTCGTCGGAATCGACAATTCCGAGCGTCAGCTCGCGACCGCGCGACGCCTCGCTGCGCAGCATGGCGTCGCTCTCACTCTCCACCACGGAAGCGCCGAGAGCATTCCTTTGCCCGACGCGTCCTTCGACTTCGCCATTAGCGAATACGGTGCAGCGATCTGGTGCGACCCGCTCGTGTGGATTCCGGAAGCCCATCGACTGCTTCGGCCGGGAGGCGAGCTCGTGTTTCTCGGAAACTCGCCGCTCGCCATGATCTGCATGCCCGCATCAGGCGATGTCTGCGAACCCCGTCTCCATCGCCCCTATTTCGGATTGCATCGCATCGACTGGACGAGTGTCGAAATCGATCCCGGCGGCATCGAATTCAATTTGACGATTTCCGACTGGCTGAGGCTTTTCCGGGACACCGGATTCGAGGTCGTCGACTATCTCGAACTCCAGGTGCCGTCGGGCAGCACCGATCGCTTCTCGACGCCGGGCAATTGGGCGCAGCAATGGCCAGCGGAGCAGGTCTGGAAGCTCCGTAGATTCTGACGATCCAACCGAGCGATTCCAGACAAACCGTAACATCAGAGTATCCTCGTGAACATGAACCGGCCTCGCCTACTGGTGCTTCTACTCGTTCTCGCTTCGGCCCCCGTTGCGAAAGCCCAGGAGCTGGAACCTCGTCGTTGGACCCACTTGCCTACGGGAATCAACATCCATGGAGGCGGTTATGCCTACACCGACGGCGATCTATCCTTCGATCCGGTCCTCAAGATCGAGGACGCCACATTCGAGATGCACACCGTCGCCCTCAAGTACATCCGCACCTTCCAGCTGCTCGGGCGTTCGGCACGCGTCGATCTCGCCGGTGCCTATCAGGACGGAACCTGGAAGGGCAAGCTCGATGGCGTCGCGGCCCAGGTGCAGCGGAACGGCTGGGCCGACCCCATCGCGCGTTTCGCGGTCAATCTCTACGGGGCGCCACCCCTCAAGGGCGAGGAATTCGCGAGCTACCGTGCGAAGCAGAAGCGCGAAACCATCGTGGGCGCCGGGCTGGCCGTGCACTTTCCGCTCGGCCAGTACCTGGACGAGAAACTCATCAACCTCGGAAACAACCGCTTCACGATCCGCCCGCAGCTGGGCTTCATTCACAACCGTGAAAAATGGGGCTTCGAGCTCACTGGCTCAGCCTGGATCTTCACCGACAACGACGACTTTTTTGGCGGCAACAAACTCGAACAAGATCCCTTCTACACGATCCAGGGGCATGTCGTCTACTACTTCCGCCCCAGCATGTGGATGTCTGGAGGCCTCGCCTACGGCATAGGTCAGGAATCGACCATCGATGGAGAAAACAAAGACGACAGGAAGCAGAACCTGGTCTTCGCTCTCAGCGCTGGCTACTCCGTGACGCGCAACTTCGGGATCAAGATCGGCTATCTCGGAACGCGGGCTTTGGCTGACACGGGACTCGATTTCGACAGCTTCGTCGTCGGCGCGACTTTCTTCTGGTCGGAAACCATCTTCTGGTCGGAGTAGGTGTTCAGGTCCAGTCGCCCGCGGGACCTCCGTTCAGCGAAAACGCTCCATCCATTTCTTCAAGAGCCTCATCATTTCGACTCTGTAGTCGTTACGTCCAGCATGATTTTTGACCCTACGGTTGCATCGCTCGTCAGGCCCTTCGACCCGCACCGGGGCCGTCTGCACTGGTCCCCCATCGACGTCCCATTCGATCTGCACTGAGAGCGGCGCCTGGAGCAAACGCGCGCGGAAGTGGACCTTCCCTCGTCGATTCGAGATCCGCCTTCCCAACCGCTCACCCGTCGTGGCGTCAACGAAACCGACCAGCGTCCGAACGGGCAGGTCTCGGGCCTTCACCTCGAGCCTGGATTTTCCGCATTTCCATCTGGCCTCGAGCTCCACCGTCGGAAGCTCAGCCAGCTTCGAATCGACATGGATTGTGAAGGCCTCCATGTCGGACTCTGTGGGCGCAACCGAGTCCGAGACCGTCACGGTCACATCGTGTCGTCCCAGTTGGTAGAGACGCGGAACCCAGGTCAGCTCGGCCGTCCCGTCACCGAGATCTGTGAAGCGCGCGCCTTCCGGCACGCCGTCGGACCCGAATACGACGGAATCTCCGTCGGGGTCACTGGCTGTGATCACGATCGTCAGCGACTCTTCGGCCAGAGCTTTGCGGTCCCCGATCGGCGCCAATGCGGGCGGGCGGTTGATTTCGCCGACGCTGATCATGATCTCCTGGGTATCCTGCTCTGGCGGCGAACCGTCGTCGACGACCGTGCAGCGGACGCTGTGGTGACCGACCTGGTTGGACGTCGGGGTCCAGCTGAACTCAGCCGTGCCGTCGCCCAGGTCCACGAAGGTCGCCCCATCAGGCGCGTCCGCCGTAAAGGTCAACGCATCGCCATCGGGATCCGAGGCCGTCACGATAAAGCCGAGAGCGCTTCCCGCATCGACAGTCCGGTTGCCGATCGCCCCGAGTTCGGGGGGACGATTCACGACACCGACGGTGATCGTGATCTCCTCCGAATCGGCGGCGGCGGGGCTCCCCAGGTCAGTCGCGCTGAATGTCACGGCATGGTTGCCGGTCTGATCGGCTGACGGAGTCCAGATGAATTCGGCAGTTCCGTTGCCCATTTCCTCGAAGCGCGCACCGCCCGGCAGATTCGCTGCGGACAAGCTCAGGCCGTCACCGTCAGGATCCGCCGCAGTCATTGGGATATTCAGCTGAACGCCCATGTCGGTCGAGCGATTGCCAATGGTTGCCAGTACCGGCGGCCGGTTCACATCGCCTACTGAAATCGTGAAGGTTTGCGCGTCGGATTCGGCAGGGCTACCGGCATCGGTCACGATGAGTGTCACCTCAAAATTCGCGGCCTGGTCGTAACCAGGGGTCCATCGAAATTCTCCCGTACCGTCATTGTTATCCGCAAAAGTCGCACCGGTCGGCAAATCGGCCCCACTCAGGACCAGTGCGTCAAGATCGGGATCAGTGGCACTGACCGTGAACGCCAAGAGGTCTCCCTCGCTCACTACTTGAGCGCCAATCGGCGCGAGAGACGGCGGTCGGTTCACATTGCCGACCGAAATCGTGAGCTGCGACGACGCGCTTCCCATCTCGAGCGAGTCGTCCACAACCGTGAACGTCACCGGGTAGTTTCCGTCCTGTCCGAAGTCCGGCGTCCAATCAAAGTCTCCCGTGCCATCGCCGTTGTCGAGAAAGTCGGCACCCGGCGGAAGATCGCTTGCCGACAACGTGAGGGCGTCCATGTCGGCATCCGTGGCGGTAATGCGGAACGACAGCAACTCACCCTCTGCGATCGATGGATCGGATGGGAAGGTCACGAAACTCGGTGGCGTATTCGTGTTCGAAATCAGCTGACAGAAGTAGCTGTAGTCGTCGGTTTCCAGGCCGTTCTGCATCTCTCCAAAGGCGGGCTGAACGACGGAGTTTTTATTGAACGTCCCCGGCTGATGGCACGATTGGCAACTCGTGGGAAAATTTGACGCAATCGGTTCGGCGGGAATCCGCCCCTCCTGCGTACAATAGTAGTTGACCACAGTTGGGAAATTCGCTTCCGCTGCTCCTAGTGTCGGTAGACTGACGATCAAGAGAAACGCAATCAGATTGCTTGTAGAATGCTTCGGGCACATCATGGCTACGGACCTCGGAGCCATGAAACCGCGAACGGATGTCTGGCCTTGCTGTCGATGCTTTTCGCCTTTTTTTCGGATGATATGTGTGAGTCGGCTCACGAGCGCACCCGATTCCGCCGGGGATTGCCACGCATGCTCCCGAACGGATGCTAAGTTCGTCTCGTTCGTATTGGTCTCCCGCGCAGCCTCGTCAGTGCACTCGTGGAGGTCGGACGCGTGTAACGAAACTTCCGAGTTGCGCAGGGTGGTTCACAACCCGGAATGGACATGAAGCGTTCGACCGTTGCCTTGATCACGTCGCTGGCGATGAACCTCACGATGCTCGTCGCCTGCGATCGCGACTCGACGCCCTGGCTCTGGGACGAAGACGCAACCACAATCTCCCTCCCTCTCGAACTCGACCTCCGTAATCACCAGGAAGCGCGCGGAACGACCGCTTCAAATGGATCGAAGACCCGAGCGCAGGCGTAGGCCAGCTCTTCGATCTCGCCCTCGACACAAACGAATCGACCGACGTCTCCGCGAAACACCCAGCGATCGTCGACCAACTTGCCGAAGCATTGCAGACATCCAGCTCGGCCAATCCCGCCGACCTCGAAGCGGCCCGGCAACACCTCGAGGCATTGGGATACCTGGAGTGAGCCTAAATCTACGATGTTCTAGCCCGACCCAACCACGGACCAGGAGGAACTGCTGCTCATCGTCCCGGAATGAATCGAAATCTGGGCCGAGCGCGTCGAGCAGGTCGAACGAGACCTGCTTGATCGGATCGACGACGTCCTCCAAGAGTCTATGCTTACCCGATCATGACTGACCTTTCCCTGAGCACCATCGCCAATATTGCCGAGATCATCGGCGCAAGCACGATCGTCACCGGCCTGATATTCGGTTGGATCCAGCTCAGGCAGTATCGGATTCAGCAGCGCGACGCCGTCGCGTCGAGTCTGACTCAAACCTTCTACAGCCGCGATCTCGCACATGCGATTTCCTTGTTGCAGACCGTCCCCGATGAAATCAGTCTCGCAGAGCTTCGAACGAAGGGGCCGGAGTTCGTAGAGGCCGCGGTGACGGTGACGACCTCCTTCGAAACCATGGGCATTCTCGTTTTCAAACGGATCGCACCGCTCGACCTCGTCGTCGATCTCGCGGGAGGCATTGTGACGACCATGTTTCGCAAGCTCCGATGCACGATGCAAGATCTCCGTCTGGAGCAACAGCAACCCTCGTGGGGCGAATGGTTCGAGTGGCTGGGGGATCAAATCGGAAACGTGAAGAATCAACAAGAACCGGCGCATGTTCGGCATCGCGACTGGCGCCCGTGAGGCGACTCGCGATTCGATGATGATTGCGCCTCGGCTCACCAAACCGGGCGATGCGTCAAGATGGTTCGTCGCGCCTCAGCGTCGGACCTGCAGGACCTGCTGCTCGTAGGCATCGAGTGAGTCGAAGCGAGGCACGACCAGGCCGAGAGCGGCCTCGGGATCGGGCAACGGGATGGCATGGGTGTATTCCATCAACTTACCCAGAAATACCTGAAGAGCCGCACCGGAATCGGATTCATCGGGCATCAGCGCAAGCGGATCGAACTCGTCGGTGCGCAATCGCGCAATACGCAGCGGCGTTTCGTCGTCGTTTCGGACATTCATCAAGAGGTCGACGATGACGACGGGAACGTCCGTGATGCGGTCGACTTCGACGACCGCGACGGCTTGCACCTTTTCGAGCTTGATACCCGAGCGACGACCGCTCTCTGTCTGAACGAATAGCATCGTCTCGCTGAGCCCGGTCGGCTGTGCAGGAACGCATTTGAGATCCACAAAGACGGGCGCCTCGGCAGCCAGGTCGATTGGAATCGGAGTGGGTTCGGTCTCCTCGGGCTCGGGGTCGTGTACCACTCGCGGCGCTCGAGTCGGTTCCAGAACGCTAGGCGGCGCCGGAGCATCGGCGGATTCTGCAGTTTGCTCTGTTGCCCTCTGGTCTGAAATGGATGAAGAGAAGAGCCGCTTGTTCAGGGCGCTGACCTCGTCGCCGGACAGGCCCGACGACTCCGCTTCCTTCTCGTAGAGTGGATGGTTGCGCGCGGGATTCATTCCGGGATCGCTTGGATCGAGTTCAGCGATCAGAATCCGCAGCCGATCGCGCTTGCTCTTGTGGACGTCCTCGCAGTCGACCGCAAAACGAGCCGCCACGAGTGCACTCTCCGGATCGAGTTCACGCGCCAACTCGGCCACGTGCATCGCAACGCCACCGGTCAGCAAGTCGCGATTGCGGTCGTCGATCACGCCGCGAATCGCCGCCCGAAGCGCGAGTTCGCGGGATAGTCGCACCTTGCGCGCCAGCGAGACCAGTGGGTCCTTTTTTTTTCGCTCGTCGCCCTCGGACTCTGCCTCCGACACGCCTGGGGACACGCTCTCTGACGCGTCGGGATCCTCGAACTCCCCCGCTTCCTCGATCTGGTTGGCAAGCTGGGGGATCATTCGAGCCAGGGTCGAGGGATCGACCATCGCGTCGGGAACCTGGCTGCTGAGTTCGATCCAGTATCCCGTCGCGACCTCGTGCGCACCAATGACATTCTTCTTGATCAGCCCGACGACCGCGGCGACGGCCTCGACGGGGCGCTGATACTCGACGGCCACCTCCCAGTAGAAGTTGGCGATCTCGGGCTCGTCAGGCTGGCCCGCATATTCTTCTTTGGCGAGATGGAAAGCTGCGGCCAGATTCCCACGCTTGCGCGCCGCAATCGCCTGCTTGAGCAGATTGCTGCTCGCGGCCTCCTTGACGCTGACAGCAACGCGACCCATCAGGTCGCCGCTGTGCTTTTTCAGCGAGTCCAGCAGGCCCTCTCCATCTTCGCTGACCGATCGCTCCGCGTTGGCGTCCGCCTTGCGGCCCAATCGACGCCGGAATGCGCTGATCGACATCTCACTCGCTCCCCAAGCAGTTCGCAGTCAGCGAAGTTTGTACGCCGACGCTTCGAGCCTACGCTTCATCGACCGATCGGGAGGTCTCACTGAACCGATTTCGGTATGATTTTCAGAATGACTGCACTCCGAATCCTCATTTCAGCGACCGTCCTGACAGTGATCCTCATCACGCCGGCCTACGCCGAGCGCCGGGTCGTGCGCGTCGAGAATGGGATCACGGTCGAAGAAGAAGTCGATGCGAATCGCGCGCTGCCGATCCTGACCGGAACGGCCACGATGAGCGCAAGCGCGGACCAGATTGCCGCATGGGTCGGGGCCGTCCACACCTACACCGATTGGCAACACAATTGCGAAGAGGCACGCGTCCTTCCGCAATCGGACGGCAGCAGACTGACATACAACCGGATCGGCTCACCCTGGCCGGTTTCGGATCGAGATGTGGTCTTGCGATCCACGCGGACCAACTCGACCGACGGCAGCATCCGCATCGAGTTCCGAAGTACCGAAGATGCGAATCTTGCAGTTCCGAGTGGCGTCGTCCGGATGCCGCGTCTCGTCGGATCGTATGATCTCACGCCGGTCGAGGGCGGGACCCAGGTCGTCTACACGGTCGATTCGGATCCAGGCGGCAGTCTTCCCGCTTGGCTCGTGCGACAGGCGAGCAAGGACCTCCCGTACATGACCCTCAGGAAACTTCAGGAACGTGCGGAAGCGGGCCCGCCGCCGAAAAATTAGTCGGCCGGGTGCTCCGCCCGAACCTTGGCGTCCTTGGCGCGCACGGCATCCGCATCGGCAGCGCGCATGGCCGCAACCCGCTCGGCAATGGCCGGGTCCGCCACGCCCAGAATTTGCGCCGCGAGTAGCGCAGCGTTCTTCGCGCCTGCACTTCCCAGCCCCACCGTGGCGACGGGCACGCCGCCCGGCATGTTCACCGTCGAGAGCAAGGCGTCGAGTCCGCTGAGCGCCCCGCCGACGACGGGGATTCCGATGACCGGGATCGTCGCGTGCGCTGCGCAGGCACCCGCGAGGTGTGCGGCCATTCCAGCCGCAGCGATGATCACGTTCAATCCGTCAGGCACCGCCACGTCCAACCATTCCCGCAGCGCGTCGGGTGTGCGATGGGCCGAGATCACGCGCACTTCCAGCGGAATCTTCAGCTCCTTGAGCACAGTGAGGGTGTTCTCGAGTTTGGGTAGGTCGGAATCGCTGCCCATGACGAGAGCGACCGGTGCTTGATTGGCCATTCGGGGGTTCTCCGTTAGAGGGTGGGAAGCTCTTCGCCGGTAATCCGATGATAGGCTTCTCGGTACTTCGCGGTGGTGCGGGAGACGACATCGGGCGGGAGCGAGGGCGCCGGCGGCGAGTGGTCCCAGCCGACCGCATCAAGATGATCGCGCACGAACTGCTTGTCGAAGCTCGGTTGTGCGCCGCCGGGTGCCCAGGTATCGGCGGGCCAGTAGCGCGACGAATCGGGAGTCAACACCTCATCGATCAGGGTGATCTCTCCATCGCAGGTTCCGAACTCGAATTTCGTATCGGCCAGGATCAGACCGCGTGTCGTCGCGTGGGAGAGGCCGAAGCCGTACACCTTCAGACTGAGCGTTCGCAGTGTCTCGGCCGTCTCGAAGCCCACGATCTCCACCATCCGCTCGAAGGGGATGTTCTCGTCGTGGTCGCCCATTTCCGCCTTGGTTGCCGGCGTGAAGATCGGCTCGGGTAGACGCGAGCCCTCCAGCAGTCCGTCCGGCAGCTTCAAACCGCAGACCGTTCCGTACTGCTGATATTCCTTCCAACCGCTGCCGACGAGATATCCACGCACGACGCATTCGACGGGGAAGACCTCGGCCTTCTTCACCACCATCGTGCGACCCTTGAGCACGTCGCGATGGGGCTGCAAGACAGCGGGAAATTCGTCCGGGTTCGCAGTGATGCAGTGGTTGGGCACGATGTCGGCCGTCAGCCCGAACCAATAGTCGGATAGCGCGGTCAGGACATGCCCCTTGTCGGGGATGTCCGTCGGAATCACGACGTCGTAGGCCGACACGCGATCGGTCGCCACGATGGCGTAGTACTCGCCGAGGTCGAACACCTCGCGAACCTTCCCCCGACGATAGTGGGTCAGTCCTGGAAGATCGTACGGTGCGGATGCAGCGGTCATGGGGTCCCCCTCGAATAAACTGATTACGGTTTGTAGCAGCTCTAGACCCGGTTTCCGATATGCTCGACCAAAAACGTTCTCTCGGTGGCCCGGAAGCCGTACTCCTCGCGATGCGTCAGAGCTGCCCTTCAATCGGAATCCAGCGGTAGAAGAAATCCTGAACGCGCTGCCATCTGCTCCGAGCGGGCTGGGACGTGCGTGTCCCTTCCGCGGAGGTCCAGCGCATCCGATCCTTTTCGTCGAGGTAGACCCGCCAGGCGTTGGTCGGCGCCATCATCCTCTCTGCCTGTTCAAAGAGCTCGCCACAGAATTGCTCGGACTCGATGTAGAGACCGTTCTCAGTATTGATCTCGATGGCTCTGGGGTCGAGATTCAGGGAGCCTACGAAACACTTGTTTCGATCGATCACGATCGCCTTGGTATGCAGTGAGATGAATTCTGACGTGACGGGTGATGTGTCTGTCAACTCGCGTTGGCGAGGGGACGGGAGATGGCGGTATTCGTAGAGCTCGATGCCGGCCTCCAGGATGCGTCGCCTGTATTTCTTGTAGTGCGCGTGCGCCAGCGTGTGGTTGTTGGACGCCAATGAGCCTGTCAGAAGTCGGACCGACACTCCACGCGAAACCAGCCCGACAAGCCTTTCGAGCATGGCCGAGCGTGGAATGAAATAGGGCGTAACGATGACCATGTCTTCCGTCACTTGACCCGAGACGTAGAGGAGCATGTCGACGAGGCGCATCTCCTGGCCGCGAATCGGCACAGGATCGTCTTGCATGAAATGGGCCACTCCGAATTGCATCTGGCTGACCAGCCGCACGATGTCTTCCGACGCAGCCGGACGTTCGACGCGAAAGGACGCGAGTTCACCAAGATGCTCCTGGACAACCTCTTCTGAGCGTTCGCGAAGGAGCACGAGACTCTCCTCGCTGGATTCGTGAGGAATGGCTTCTACCGGATACGCCATCTGATGGTTCCAATAGTCATCGAAGGCGTGAGAAATCTCTTCGACGACGGGCCCTGTCACGATGACGTCGAGATCGCGAAAATTGTACTTCTCGTCGAGACCGAAATAGGCGTTGCCGATATTCCGTCCACCGATGATGCCAAGACGGTTGTCTGCCACCAGCATCTTGTTGTGCATGCGGCGGTTGAGCTGCCGGAAGTTGAGCAGGAACTCTCCGATCGAGCCCAGAGTCGAGTCTCTTACGCGTCCCGGGTTGTAGATCTTGATGTCCAGATTCGGGTGCTCGCTGAGCGAAGCGAGGTCCCGGTCTCGACCGATCAAGAAAATGTCGTCCACCATCAAGCGAACACGAACACCGCGATCAGCGGCATCGAGCAGTCGAAGGAACAAAAGATTGGCGGCCGCATCATCGTTCCAGATGAAGTACTGGAGGTCGATTGATTTCGTTGCCCGATTAATCAGATCGAGCCGCCACTTCAGTGCGGCTTCATTGGATGACAAACGGAGAAAAGCGGACTCTTCGTCGGGTCGATTCGCGACCGCGTGGCGGTACAAATTCGCCAGGTCGCCCGTGGGGGCAGGTGGGAGCGAGAGTTGCACGGGCACGCTCGGCGCCGGGGGCAGCATTGTGCAGCCCGCGAGAGCCACCAAGCCAACGACCCACAGCCGGCGCATACGTGCGAAGCCATCGGTCTGGACCAATCTGCTCTTTCTCGAGGGCATATTCGAGCGTCAACGCCTCAATGTTCGCGAATATGGAGTGTAGCCGGGTGACGCCGAACTGACGCGGCGACAGATTCACCCTGCGGTTTGCGATCCCGCCAATCACTCGATGAAAGCCTTCGGGCGCCGTTGAATTTTTGTGAGATCCGTGTCCACTTCGCCACAATCGATCGTGGATGCCTGTAAACTGACATGCAAACCCCGACAACTCGGGACAACCCCGAAAAGGCGCTGAACGGCGGCCTGATCGTGACCCCCAACGCCAGAAATTTCGTGATACACAGAATCGCCCCTCGACCTAGCACAAAACCGTCAGATTCATCGAACCGTTCGAAGCAGCGGGCCCAGCGATCGATCGCCTTCGAAGTTCGATTTCGACAGGCCCGGATCGTCTTGCTCGCGAGCACGCTCGCTCTCTTCTTCGCCCAGAGCAATCCCGCGGCTGCGGATGGCGATCCCGCGGCTGCCCCATCGATCGAAGCCGTGAACGCGGCGGGGCATTCCATCGCACGGCAGTGGAACGACGAACTTCTCGACGCCATTCGAAGCGATTTTGCACGACCGACCGTGCACGCACGAAATCTCTTTCACACGTCGATCGCCATGTGGGATTCCTGGGCCGCCTACGACCCGCTCGCCAGAAATTATCTCCATCCGGAGAAGGCGAGCGCCAGAGATGTGGCCGCCGCGCGACACGAGACGATCAGCTTTGCCGTCTACCGCGTACTCGTCTCTCGTTTTACGGGATCGCCCGGTGAGGCCATCGTATTGCCGTCTTTCGACGAAAAAATGTCGAGCTTCGGTTACGACATCGCAAACACCACGCGGGATGGAGACACGCCGGCTGCACTCGGCAATCGGATTGCGGCCGCGGTTCTGGCCTTCGGCGATGCCGACACATCCAACGAGACAAACAACTACGAGAATGTCTTCTATGAGTCGGTCAACCCCGAACTCTATCCGGATCTACCCGGGAATCCCTGGATTCTCGACCCAAACCGCTGGCAAGCACTGGTTCTGGAATTCTTCGTCGATCAATCGGGCATTCCCTTTCCGCTCGGCGTGCCACCCTTTCTGAGTCCCGAATGGGGAACGGTGACGCCCTTCGCGCTGGTCCAGGACGACCTGACCATCCATCAACGGGATGGCAACGAATATTGGCTGTATCACGATCCGGGAACACCACCCGAAATCGATGGGCTCGGCGATGAGGAATACCGCCGTGGCTTCGAACAGGTTCTCGAATGGAGCGCTCTGCTCGACCCGAGCGACGGCGTTCTGATCGACATCAGCCCGGCATCTCGGGGAAATAACACGCTCGGAACGAACGACGGCGTGGGACGCGAACTCAACCCGAGAACGGGCCTGCCCTACCCGGCCAACATCGTCCCTGCTGGCGACTACTATCGAGTTCTGGCTGAATTCTGGGCGGATGGCCCGGATTCCGAAACGCCTCCCGGCCATTGGTTCACGATCGCGAACCAGGTATCGGATCATCCTGGGGTCGTGAAGAAGGTCGGCGGCGTCGGCCCGGTCGTCGTCGACCTCGAATGGGACGTGAAGCTCTACCAGGCACTGGCGGGCGCGGTCCATGATGCTGCGGTCTCGGCCTGGGGCGCAAAGGGTTGGTACGACTATATACGGCCGATTTCCGCGATTCGGTTCATGGCGGACAATGGCCAGAGTAGCGATCCAAACGGACCGTCCTATCACCCGAACGGAATCGCGTTGAAGCCGGGATCCGTCGAAGTCGTGACCCTCGAAAGCGTCCAGCCCGGAGAGCGGCATGCCCATCTCGCCGGTCGCTTCGACGGGAACGTGGGGAAGATCGCAGCTCGCGCATGGCGGGGTCCGGACTACATCCTCGATCCCGAGACGTCGACTGCGGGGGTTGGCTGGATCCTGATCGAAAACTGGTGGCCCTATCAGCGCCCGAGCTTCGTGACACCGCCCTTTGCAGGCTATGTCTCGGGGCATAGTACGTTCAGCCGCGCCGCGGCCGACGTAATGACACTCTTCACCGGCGATGCCTACTTCCCGGGCGGGGTCGGCGAATTCTTCGCACCCAAGAACGAGTTCCTGGTCTTCGAAGAAGGACCCAGCGTCGACGTCAAACTGCAATGGGCGACCTATCGCGACGCCGCGGACGAAACCAGCATTTCCCGAATCTACGGTGGGATCCATCCAACCGCCGATGATATTCCGGGTCGATTGATGGGTTCCGTCATTGGCCCCGACGCCTTTCGGCTGGCTTCGTCTCATTGGGGACCCTGGAAGACCCTCGATCTCGATGGCGTTTCGATCTCTCCCCGCGGAACGCTCTTCGTGCGCGGAACGATGAAGCTCGGCGTCTACGGCGAAGAGGACATCCACGACCTCAGCGAGGGCGCGCAGGTCAGCGTGACGGACAAGAACGGCATCACGATCGACGTCGATCTTTCGAACTGCCGCTCGCGGCGCAACGGCCGCTTTCGATGCAGAAATGAAAGCGGTACCTCGATCGGCTTCTTCTCTCATCTTCGCGACCCAAAGACAATCCGATTCTGGCTGATTCACGCCGGCGCATCTCCACCCTCGGAACTTCAAGGACCGGTAATCGTGAAGGTCGCGACCGGCAACATCGAGCGGGCCGGCATGGCGTCGATCTGTTCGAATTCGAGTGAGCGCCTGGACTGCCGGCGTTCGTTCCCCAATCGGAGCCGGATCGTCGCCCCCAATTCGGCAGCGAAGAACAACCGCCCTGGTCGGCGCGGCGTGCGCGTCCCCACCCGGCGGACGATCAACGGCTTCGGCGCGGCTAAAGGACAATAAGCGCGGCAGAATAACGCCGGGGCATGCCGGTTCATGCCGATGCATTTCTCCGATCTCGATCGGCGACGAGGTCTACAGAGCGTAGTTTGGAGGTGAACTGCCCGACACGCGAACAGTTTCCCCGACGAGACTCTGTCCGCTGAGATCCGCGAGCTGCGATGGATCCGCTGTCGCCATGACACGTCGACCGTCGGCCAATGTCGCGATCACGGGCGCAGCCACGACCTCCCCC
>CBFDDD010000059.1:0-28993 GCA_965603475.1 uncultured Myxococcales bacterium | reverse complement strand
CCGGCGCGCCTCGACACATGGGCTTCCCACGAGAGTCTTGGGTCAGGCTCCTAGGTAAGCCAGCGTGTCATTGAACTCGCTGAAGACGACGAGCTTTCGTCGGTGATACGGTATTCGCTGTCAAGTGGCGAGACTTGAAGGTGGGGGATAGGCAAAATAAGCCCCGTTTTCCGCACCACCGATACTAGGCATTCTGACAACTAAGCCCCGGTAGGGATACCTGCCTGCTTCCGGGGAGGAACGATCAGGCCTGGTGCAGGGCGGGCCGATCGTGATGGCGATCTTCCTTCGCTTCAGTTGCTGGTTGATGGACGTCCGGTCCCTTGAGCGCCGAACGGAGAATCAGAAGGTGCTCGACGAGGTAAGTGCGATGGTGCCCTGGAGACCTCGA
Source organism: uncultured Myxococcales bacterium (assembly GCA_965603475.1). Taxonomy (GTDB): domain Bacteria; phylum Myxococcota_A; class UBA9160; order UBA9160; family UBA4427; genus UBA4427. Next base: position 28,602 of record CBFDDD010000059.1, on the reverse strand, counting down.
GGATAATCCTCGCCGCCCAGGCTCCGCGGCGACGCCGAGACGCGCCACAAACCTCCGAGAAGGCCCTGCAGTCCGGATCCTGCTTACGAGCAAAAGGGCGAAGTGTGAAGTACTTCACACTTCGCCGGGACGATGTCTGGAACTCTAGTGATAGATGGCGAACAACACGAGAAATCGACTGGTCCGAACCCTGCATGAGACGGAACTGAAGCTGAGTAGGGCTTCGATCGATGAACTCATCCGGCTGATCGGCTCCTCACATTTTCAGCTTCTTACGCCCGAGCAGATCCGCAATGTGGGCGAATACCGGACCATCGAAATCGAAGGCGAATGTTATTTCGAGCGAGCATTCTCGCCGGGTAAGGAGGCGTCCACCAGCCTGGCGCTGGCGCACATGATGGGTCGGGAGGAAACGCTCGAGGACCTGCTGAATCTACGCGCCAGCCTCTGCGAAGCTGCCTAGGATTCGCCCGAGAGACGGGGCGGATGCGGCTCGTCGGAAGTCTACTTACGCGGTTTCTACTTCGCGACGGCGGGAGGCGGCATGCCCATCGCGTCGCGGATCCGCAGCGCCTCGGCGAGTCTGCATTGGGAAACACCTGGGAAACAAAGGCGGCTCTACACGGGCCCTAGTTTCGGTGTCGACCTTATTCTGCGGCCGCCGGAAACTTCGACTTCGCATCCGCACTCGAGCTAGTTCCCAAAACCAGATAGATGGCCGACGCGGCGATGATCGCCCCGATCGCGTTGTACACGAGATCCCAACCCGTGTTCACGTAGCCCCCGACATTGGTCACGGTGATGCGGGTGGCGATGAATTCGACGATCTCGTTGAGCGCCCCGAGCCCCATGCCCGCGGCGGCGACGAGCACCATGAGCCCGGGCGTCGGCCGGAGCCGGGGGCTCTCGGCGCCCGGCGCGGCCCCGTCCCGCATCAGCGCGCCGCAGAGTGCCTGCCAGCAGAGCCAGGTCGCCACGCCGAAGCCATAGGCGTGGACGACCTGATCGTATTTCAGCCAGCCGCCCGGTTCGCCGACCTCGGCGAACTCTCTGGGGATGATCCACCAGCTGTAGAGCACGCGGAATTCCCCGTCGGTCGGCCAATTCTCCGGGACGTTCACGAGTCCACCCGCCATGTGCAGAGCGCCCCAGATCGAGAGCGACCAGACTAGAGCCGGAGTCAGTCGGACGCGAGCATGGATGACGCAAACACCGGCGATCAGGATCGCCATGACGGCGATGTAGAAAACGAACTCGCGATTGCCGACACGGATGGCCCCCCAGACCGAGAGCAGCATGTAGGCCGCAGTAAAGAGTCCGACACGAAAGAGCGGATGGTTCGCGAGGCGGGCGACGAGGGGCGATCGATTCATGCGTGGCAAAGCGTAGCCGATGCGGGCTCGGTAGAGACCGGGCCGTCGATCCTGCGAGGCCGACAGGAAGAATCGAACTGCGCCTGAGACCAGTCCATCCAGCGGTCGATCCGACTTCGAGCCGCCGGACCTTTTGGCCAATCGCTCTTCTGTCCGTATTCGGTGGCCAGATAGCGCAAGATCGCATGCGACTCCCACACATCGATGGCGCCGTCGACCAGAGTCGAAACCTTGGAATTCGGATTCATCGCGACGTACGCCTCGCTATATTTCATACAGAGAGAAAGGAGAGTCGATGAGGTTCATGATTCCGATGCTGATGCTTCTGCTCGCGATCCTTGGGGTCGGATGCGAGATCGGACCTGAGTCGGGAAGCGGCTTGCGTCTGCCGAATGGCGATGTCGTCGCCGGGAAGCAGGCGTTCGTCGACCTGGGATGCAACGAGTGCCATGTGGTCGGTGACGAAGCCGGGCCGGTCGAGGCTCCCGACGGACGCGTCATGGTGCGGTTGGGTGGGAAGTCGCCTCACATCGAAACCCACGGAGAACTCGTCACGTCGATCGTCAATCCGTCGCACGGTTTCCCGCGTCGATATGCGAGGGAGGACGTGACCGAAGGGGATCAATCGAGAATGCGCAACTTCAACGAGACGATGACCGTCGCTCAGCTCATCGATCTGACCGCTTTTCTTCAGTCCAAGTACGAACTCGAGCTGAATGAAATCTACGCCCCCTGATGGCGACCGAGCAGTCCGCCCATCTGAATGAGGAAGCAGGCGACTCGGCGTATCGCACGATGGATTCGGATTCCTCGCGATGTAGGCGTCGCTACGAAGCCGGGGAGGCGTCTGCTATGCCGTTCGAGCTCGCGAGAATGTCTCTGACTCGTCGATCGCGCCCGCGAAGGTCGGATCTCTTTTTCGCACTGTTACTCGCGTTTGCGTTGGGTGGCTCGCCTGGATGCGTCTGGCGGATTCCACTGAATGAGTATGTTCAAGATTTTGCGCCGGGTGTCGGACTGGACGGATGCCCCGATCTGGCAGGAACGTACGTGGCAACGGGGCAGGGGAGCGACTATCTCCTCACATTCCCGTTTTACTTCATCCTTCCGATCTGGTGGGGGCGGAACCCGGCGCCGCCTCGTCTCGATATGGATCTGGCCCTCGGTGTCGACGACGACGTGCGGCTCAGGGTCGAAGGCGCGGAGCAGGTCGTGCTCGCGCAGCCGGACGCCGATCACCTGGTGATCACACTCCTCGACGACTCGGGACGCGCCATCGAGAATTTCGAGGAGATCGTATTTGTACGCCACAGGGGGGGAACGAAGCGAAAACGGAATTGGGAACGGGACTTTAGCTGCTCGGGTGATGGACGCCTCGTTATCGAGTGGAGTTGGGGGGCCGACGGGGCCCACGCGTTTAGCGGTCGAATGCTAGGTCGGCTGCCCGATGGCAATCTTGTGGTTCGGGCACGCGAAGAGCGTTTTATGCTTTCGGGTCTGATCGATACGCGGTCGCAGCTCTACGAGAGAGTGTTTTCCAGCAATCCGTCGCCGTAGCGACCGTTCGGACGTCGTCGATGGATGACCTGTCGATCGGTCCTCGATATCCATCTGGCCCGAATGCGGTTCGGTGGCCTGCTTCGAGACCTACTCAACGGAATACCGACTGTCGGTGGTTTGGAATCGGCCCTTGAATTTCCGGTCCGCTCCCGATCTCTCTATTTCAGTCCAGCAATCGCGCGATCCCCAATCCCGCTTCCCCCGCGACCGCATAGACGAGGTACGCCTGGCCTTCGTCTTCGAAGACGAAGGGGTCCCGGAGCTGGTTGACCGGTCGGTCGATCGAGCTGCGCAGAGATGGTTCCACGGGCTCGCGGGCCCCTTCCCAGGGGCGTTCGGGACGCAGCACCTCGACGGCTTCCGATTCCCGCCACTTCGTCCAGTCGGGCGTGAGTTCGATTTCCGAGAGCAGGATGCGTTCCGGTGCATCCCCGACACGGGTCCAGAACACCTGGAGCATGTCGCCACGCACCCGAAGACCCGCGTGTCGCATGTCGGGTTCGAAGAGCTGCGGGCCTGCTTCGAAGTTCGTGAGGCCGTCCGCGCTGCGCCAGAGCGTGCCGGGCATCGCCAGGCCGATCCATTCGCCGCGCCAGGGGAAGACGCGCAGGTAAGGGGGCGTCAGGATTTCGTTGCGGGCTTCGAAACTCAGACCGTCATGTGAGATCGCCAGGCGGGTGATCTGGCGCAGGAAGCAGTCGAGGCCATGGTAGTAGAGACGGATCGAGCGCGTCGCGTCGTCGACGATGACTTCCGGGGATGCGATGTGGGGAATGGTGCAATCGTCGAGGGGGCTCGGTACGCCGGGTCCTCGTCGCTCCGCGAGCGTGGCCGGGTCGATGTGTGCTGGGACCTCCGGTTCCGTCTGCGCGAACGGGGTATCGCTCAGATCGAGGGCGCCGGGTCGATGGACCTGCCTCGGGCCCGTGAGCTCGTTCGCGAAGGCCAGGCGGATGTGTGTGCCCTTGTGATCGGCGTAGTAGAGGTAGTAGCGCCCGAGCGGGTTCGAAACCCAATCGGGCACGCGAACAAGGGACGGTCCATTGATGTTCTGGTGCGTAGCCGCGCGTTTCCCCGAATGCGGGGGCGGAATGATCGGACCGTCGACGAGGCGTTCGACTCTGGGGGCTTTGGGCATGACGGTGCAGGGTAGAACAACGGGCGCTCAGGGGTGCGTTCCCGATCGGTGGGGTGCGGCTGGGGTGCCGGCGGGTTACCGCTATAGTGATCCCTCCGCGCCGGCCGACGGACCGAGTGCTTTTTGGAGATCCCCCATGAGCGAATCCAGTGATACGACCTTCACGGCCATGCGCGACGCCACGCGCGACGACTATCAGAAGATCGGCCGCCACAGCATGGAGTTCTTCTCCGGTCTGCCCGATCGCATCCTGACTCACTTGAAGCTTCTCGAAGGGGACACCGGCGGCTACGCGGTGGACCGCCTGACCCACAGCCTGCAGAGCGCGACGCGCGCCCAACGCGACGGCCGCGACGACGAGTACGTCGTCTGTGCGTTGATCCACGACATCGGCGACACGCTCGCGAGCGTCAACCACAGCGAACTCGCCGCGACGATCCTCGAGCCCTTCGTGAGCGAAAAGAACCACTGGATCGTAAAACACCACGGCATCTTCCAGGGCTACTACTTCTTCCACCATCTCGGTCTCGACCGCGATCTGCGCGATCGCTACCGCGACCACGAATGGTTCCGCGACTGCGCGGAGTTCTGCGAGAAGTACGACCAGAACTGCTTCGACTCGGAATACGATACGCAGCCCCTCGAATCCTTCGAGCCCGCGCTGCGCAAGATCTTCGCGGAACCCCGCAAATCCATCTACGTACCGGACGCCTCGGCCTAGACGCAGGGCTCCGATTTCAAAACAGCACGAACAAACCAGCACGAACACCCGAAAGGATCAGAGGAAAACGAAATGGGACTCTTGGACGGAAAGGTTGCAATCGTCACCGGCGCAGGCGGTGGACTCGGACGCGCGCACGCGTTGCTGCTCGCAAAGGAAGGCGCCGCGGTCGTCGTGAATGATCTCGGCGGTTCGGTCGACGGCAGTGGCGACGGCTCGACGGTGGCCGAACAGGTCGTGAAGGAAATCGAAGACGCAGGCGGCAAGGCGGTCGCGGACTTCGGCAACGTGACCAGCGCCGACGACGCGCAGAAGATGGTCGCCGCCGCGGTTTCCAACTTCGGCAAGCTCGACATCCTGATCAACAACGCGGGCATCTTGCGCGATAAATCGTTCAAAAAGATGACCGAAGACATTTGGGACCCGGTGATCGAGGTGCACCTCAAGGGCACCTACCACCCGACCCGCGCCGCCTACCTTCAGATGATCGAGCAGGGCAATGGTGGGCGCATCATCATGACGAGCTCCACGTCGGGCCTGATCGGCAACTTCGGTCAGACGAACTACGGTGCCGCCAAGGCGGGGATCGCCGGCTTCATGCGCTGCCTCGCGATCGAAGCCGCCAAGGCAAACGTGACTGTGAACGTGCTCGCTCCGAACGCCTACTCGCGCATGACGGCGTCGCTCTTTCCCGAAGGCTCGGAAGAACGCTTCGCCCCGGAGAAGGTCTCCCCCGCGATCGCGTGGCTGTGCTCGGATGAATCCGAGGGCATCACGGGGCGCCAGTTCGTGATCAGTGGCAACCGCGTTTCGCTGCTCTACCCCGCGCAGTACAAGATTGCGGAAAAGGACGGCGGCGAAGGTCCGTGGGATCCCTCGGAAATCGGCGTGCAGATCCGCAAGTCGATGGAAGAATGGCCCAAGGCGGCCACGGTGCCCGAGCTGGTCTTCTAGACCACGGGCATTCGGTCATGACGAGCGGGTGGCCCTTCGCCGTAGACGCGTCGGCGCCACCCGCTGTGATCGAAGGGCGTCCATTTGTTGGTCGTAGTGAATACGGAGCTTGAATTTCCCATCCGCGGCCGGGGTTACGGGCAGGTCGTGGATCCGTCGCACGCATTGCCTCCGAGATCGACAGGCGTGCCACTGGATCCATACGTCCCGGAGGAATTGCCCGAAATCTGATTGTCTCGGAGCGCGGTCCCGTCGCCGACAACCATGCCAAAGTCGTTCCCGACCACCGTATTATCCCGAACGTGTGCGTTTGGACCGGTGATGATGCCGTTCCCTGTGCTGGCGGTTACGCGGTTGTGCTCTGCAGAGCTTGCTCCCACGATTCCGCCTTGACCGCCGGCAGCCGTCACGAGGTTTCCGCTTGCGGTCCCGCCTGTCACAAATTCGATTCCGTTGTTCGAGCTATTTCTGACCACGTTCTCGATCGCGATTCCTGCCTCTAGCTGAATGCCCCGGCCGGTCGACGAGGAGACAATATTGGCTCGTACGAGCAGATCGAAGTCGCCTGAGATGCCATTCGCCGCGCTCCCGGAGACGACGTTGCGATCGATCATAGAATAGGAATCGGACTGGATTCCGTGTCCACCGCTGTCCGCGACCGTGTTTCCAATCACTTGCCCTTGACTACCGATCCTGATCCCGATGCCTTCGTTCAAGACTACGGTATTGCCCTCCGCGGTCGCCGAATCTCCGAGACTGATGCCCTCTCCCCCGTTCGTGAAGGAGCTGCTATCAGAGACCTCGACGAAGGCTAGACCGGCGATTCCTGCGGCATTGTTATTCTCCGAGAGACTGCGAGCGACGCGCGAGCCAGGTCCAGCGAATATGCCCATCCCACCGTTGCCGCTCGACAGGACATCTTCGATCGTACTGGTAAAGTTCACTGCGAAGCCCAGGTCTCCGACGCCCGAAACCGTACCGTTTCGGATCCGAACGCCGCGGATACTCCCGAGCCCCACGCGGACGCCTCCGCCGGTTCCCGTCGGCGAGCACACGATTGGGGTTCCTGCGCAGGCCACGGGTCCGGTGACCTTGTGTCCGCCCAGATCAACAGTGATGAAGCTGACATCGATCGACACCGCGGTTGTATTCGCGTTCGGGACCGTTAGGTCCGATGTGAGGAGATAGCTCGACCCCGCACTGCCATCGATGGTCACGGGAAACCCGGCCGTATCACCGGTGAAGCAGCCGGTCTGAACCGCACAGGTCTGGGATATCTCGAGTACGCCGTCTGCGGCCAGGGCGGGGGCGGCGAGGGTCAGGACGAGCAGCAAAAACAGCATAGGGCGCATGGGATCTCCTTCAGGGTTCGGCACTTGCATTCTGCGCATGGAGCGAGGGCCTAGTCAAGCGCGTTTTCGGCGCAGCGCGCCTGCCGCTCCGCCCGATACGCAATTACCCTCCGCCGCAACCGATGGGGCGAGCCTGCTCACGCCCATCCTCAGCGCGGATCCACCCGATACAGCCGATCCCCTGGCTCAGAGCGCTTCGAGCGGCCCGTTAACGCCTCGCCCACCTCGACCACTGTGCTATGCGCCGCGGTTTCGGTAGCCGCGCGACCTCCTTCGTCTCCCGAGTACTTTAGGCTGCGCCCGGCTCGCACGACCTCGTATTCCGCCGCCCCATGCGGCACGTGAATGAGTCGCCCGTCGACGCGCTTTGCGTCGATGCGGATCACCACGCGGGCGTCGCGTTCGATCTGCTGGGGCCAACGCGTGAGCCGGCCGTCAATGCAGTCGAGATCGCAGGCGACGTAGGGGACGCCTTCGTGGACGCTGAACCACAGTGTGCGCGAGCTCGCGATGCCGACGATCTCGAGCTCGAGTTCGTGCAGCTCGTCGAGGGCATGCCAGTCCATGTCGGCGAAGTCCACCTGCTCTCCAGAGCGCAGTGGACCCCCGGCGAACACAAATACCGGCCCGTCCGCCCGGGATAGCAGGAACGCGCCGCCGGCGAGCGCGGCGACGAGCAGGCCGATGATGACGGCGAGACGGCGGAGCCATCCGCTACTTCGCGATGTGTCTTCCAAGATGCCCTCCTTTTTTCAGTGCGCCGGAAGAGTTCGATCCCTGATTCACGAAGAGGCCGTCCAACTCACGAACCGAATGGGCTCGAATGCGATCAGTGTCGGATTGGCGCGCAGAACGGGCACGCTCGCGTACTGCGGATACTTCGCCTCGAGCGCCGCGATCGCGGCCGACGCCTCGTGATCTGTGGTTGATACCGGCTGAATCACCTCGGCCGTGGCGTCGATGCGGATCCACCAGAGCTTCGTCCAGTCCGAGCGATAGTCGTCGAGCAACAGCGAGGTCTCGGGATGAGTGCGAAGGTTGCGCACACGGACGAGTTCTCCACCTCGCTTGTTTTTGCCGTCCACAGGCGACCAGAGTCGTCCGCCTGATCGCGCGAACACGATCGGCACCAGATGCGGTCGACCATCGTCTCCGCGGCTGGCGAGACGAGCGACGGGCCAGCTCTCGAGTCGTTCCGATAGTTCATTCTCTGAGAGCGGCACGCGCGTAGGCTAGCAGGACTGCCGTCTGAGAACGGCCACTACGACAAGTGGAGAGGCTGTGCTCAGCGACCGGACGGCCTGCCGCGACGGCGGGATGGCACAACGGCGGCGCAGTTGTCGATGTAATCGATCGCATTCGGTTCGAGGTGGTCGAACTCGATTGCGAATCCCTGGTCAATATGGCGAGTGACCCAGCCGATCAGCAGGATGGGTCCATCAGCGGTGTCCATGCCGAGGCCAACGAGCTCACCGCGCACGGGCAGGATATCCGTCTGCGACACAAGGGCTCCGTTGCGGGACAGCTCCGAAACCTGTCCCGGACCCTTCTGGCGAGTGGCCGCGCCGTAGCAGAGCACCTCGACCAGGGTCCGTCCCGATTCGCGGCGATTTGATTCTCTGGCCATTTGGCGAGTTATCGGCTGATCCAGCCGAAAACCAAAGCGGGCTGGGATTTCAAGCTGCGATCGAGAGCAGAGATCGAGGTTTTTCGTTTCGTTTTCCGTTTGATGACGCCGGGCTGTAGGCCCGCTTCTAGCTGCTGCGCGGATCCATGCGCAGCAGCGCCATGTCGGGGCGCTCGCTTTCGGGCTTCGAAAGCAGGTCTTTCCAGAACGGATACTTGGCGGCCAGCGCCCGAAGCGCGACCTGAATTTCCGCGGGGTCCTCGAGCACGACTGCTTCGCGTTCGTAGATCTTGTCGCCGATCTCGAGCCGTACGCGCGGATCGGATTCCACATTCGAGTTCCAGAACTTGTCCGGCCACTGGCCCCCCTCGAAATAGATCGTCGGCACGTAGAGCTTCTCATCTAGTCCTGCACACACCGTCGTGACCGAATGGGGGACCCCGTACCAAGTCTGCGTCTCGAGATAGATCTCCTGAACTTCGTCCGAGAACGACCAATCGTCGATCGGCTCTTCCACGACCTCAGCACTGAGGCGCAGTCCCGGGCGACGATCTGCTGGATCCATGCAACCCGTTGCCAACACCATCAAAAGAGCCGCGAGGCCAACCTGAAAAGTCCGATCGTGCATTTTTCCTCCTCCGAGTGAGTATCTGCGTGATCGTACTGCAATCGTGGCCTTACGAGCGAACGAAGGCGTCGGTCGATGGGCGCTCTGGGAGACATTGTTGTGGGTCTCGACCAGCCTCATCCCGATGGCGGGGGGTGGAGTGCCAAGCGGTTCAGGGCGATCAGATCAGGGCGATGGGGCGTCGTCGCTGGGCTGCTCTTCTGCGGAGTACGCTGCGCTCCACAAACCCCCTTCGTCGTGGGTCCCCTTCTGGCGGCCCACGACGATGTGGTAGGTGCGGCCGTTGACCTGGGCGTATACGGTGACCTGTGCCTCAGCGGAGGTCTCCTCCACGTTGGGCGGGGGCGCCGAGACGGACGGGGTGGACGGAACGAAGTTCGGGAGAAGCCGTGTGCCCAGATGGGCTAGATGGCCAATGGCGAGACCGACGCCCAGCCCGGCCACGAGGGCCAGCGACACAATCATTTTCCAGTAGTGCTGCAACGAGGAACTGCGCATGAAGCATCCCGCTTGCTTCGGGGGCGACCCTCGTATCGGCAGGTTCCGGACTCAGGTGAGCCGGTTTCGAGTCTGTCATGTAATTCGGCGATGAATGCCGTTTTGATGGGATGGCTTCGCCTGGGGTTGAACCACGCCGATTGCCCCGTTGGGAGCAACGTTGATCCGACTCAGGGAATTGAGCGGGAAGGCGACACGGCATTGCGAAATCCTGGTCGGTGACCCATCCCGCAAGACTGATAGACTAGACACCCGATGACCAGCGACGACCCCGACCTTCATGAAGAGCTCAGCGAAGACACGATTCGCTCACAGCGATGGAGGTTGATGCGTGATCTCATGGTATTTGTGACCAAGGCGAGTTTTGAAGCCCTGCGGGACATCGCCCTGGTTCCTGCTGCAGTCATCGCTGGCATCGCCGGGATGCTGCTCTCGCCTACGAAGCCCGACCGATATTTTCAGCGCGTGCTCGAAGTCGGGGATGAGTTCGATGAGTTCGTCGATCTATTCGGCAAGGAGAAGCGCCGCAAATCGGGCTCGCGCTTCGATCCGCCCGAGGAGGGCGAGAGCCGGCTACGGGCCGATGACATTTTCGAACGCATCGAGCGGGTGATGTTCGATCAGTACGAGCGCGGAGGCATGACGGCCCAGGCGAAGGAGGCCATCGATCACGGACTCGATGCCGTTCAAGAGGCTCTAGAAGGCACGTTGCCAACGCGTCCAGCCACGCCGAACTACACCGAGGACGATCCCAAAGACGTTTCCAAAGACGATGCCCCCTTCGAGGCTTGATTGTCATCGCGTTACCGAGCGGTGTGGACATAGACGCTGCTTGAAATACCTTCTTCGCGGGACTTGGGAGATCAAATGACGGAACGCAGAGCTTCTGATTCGAGTTTCCTATCCACTGTCAATCGTCGAACCTTCCTGCGTGGGGCAACGAGCACTCTCGTTGCCGCTAGCGTGGGGACCGCCTCGCAGCCCGTGGCGGCTGCGGGCACCCCCGAGATCCGCGAGCGGCGTCGCCTCGGCCGCACGGAACTTCGCATTTCGGACATCTCCTATGGTTCGAGCCGCACTGCCGATCCAGATGTTGTCCGGCATGCACTTGCTCGCGGAATCAACTATTTCGACACGGCCGAGAGCTATAAATCGGGCGCGTCAGAAGAATCGATCGGTGTGGCACTCGCCGAGCGACGAGAGGACGTCATCCTCGCTTCGAAGACAAAATGTGATGTCGACTCGCGCAAGGCCGATCTGATGCGTGCCCTGGAAGACAGTCTGCGCCGACTTCGCACCGACCGCATCGAGGTCTATTTCAATCATGCGGTCAACGCGGTCAGCCGACTCCAGAATGACGAATGGGGCGAGTTTGCGGCCGATGCAAAGAAGCAAGGCAAAATTCGCTTCACGGGAATGTCGGGCCACGGGGGTCGACTCGTCGAATGCATCGACTTCGCCGTCGAAAACGACCTCGTCGATGTCCTGCTCGTCGGATACAACTTCGGCCAGGATCCTGCCTTCTACCAAAGATTCATTCGAAGCTTCGATTTCGTCGCGCCGCAGACCGGACTCCCGGAAGCACTCGATCGAGCGCGAAAGAAGGATATCGGCGTCATCGCAATGAAGACGCTTCGTGGCGCGCGTCTGAACGACATGCGGCCCTACGAATTTGGCGGCGCAACGACGGCGCAGGCGGCCTTCCGCTGGACCCTCGGCGGCGGTCATGTCGATGCGTTGATCGTGTCGATGACGAGCGCCGAACAGATCGACGAATACGTAGCGGCTTCGGGCGGCGCCACACCCTCGGCGGCGGAACTCGATTGGCTCGATCGCGTTCTGGCCAACGCTCCCGAGGGCTATTGCGAGCACGGCTGCGATCGTTGCGCGTCGAGCTGTCCGGAAGGCGTGGCGATCTCAGAGGTGCTGCGTACACGGATGTACGCGCGCGATTACGAAGATCTGGATCTCGCGCGGGAGGACTATGCGAAGCTCGACGCGAACGCAGCACCCTGTCTCGAATGTTCAGCTCCATGTGCACAGAGCTGTCCAGCGGGCATCGACATCGGCCGCGTCAATCGCGCGACCCATCGACAACTCGCCTGAATTTCAGGGGTCAGAAGTCGAAGAGACCCGCGCCGAGCGTCGACTCAAGCCTTCGCCCGGCGAGCCTGGAACACGACCCCTCCGAACATCAGCAGCAGAACGACGAAGATCGAGCCCTCCATGCCGAGGCTGGGCGCCGGCGTCGCTCCGACTGTGATCGGAAGGCTGAAGGAGAAGGGAGGATCGATGCCGAAGGGCACGCGGTAGTCGTAGTTGAGCTGGATCAGATAGGCGAAGCCCTCAGGCAGGATCACGTTCTGCGGGGGCGATCCCGGGCCCAGTGTCGTCACCACGGGTGTGCCGCTCGGGTCTCGAATGATGTTGATCTCGAGCAGGACCTCATAGGGGAGCAGATTGCGTACGGCGGGCACTGTCAAGATGGTGTCGCAGTCGACCCCGCCCACGATATCGATAAAAAATTCTGCCCGAGCCTCTCCAGTCACGACGGCATCCGAGGCGTTACCCACGGCATTGGTCGAGTTCTCGGCGCTGCCGACTCCAAATGCTTCGAGCATCAGCGTATCCTGGGCAACAGAGCCGAGTGGAGTGCCAAACTCGAAGGCCGCTTTGAGCTCGCCCTCGACGCGGTCCTTGGCGAGTCCACTGGCTGGCACCTTCAGGGCGTTGGCACTCGCGTTGCCCGAGGCCGTGCCGGCGCCAGCAACGATGGGGGGGGCAGAATCGCTCGCTGATGCGAAGTCGTTTGCGAGCGTCGAGCCCACGCCGTCGTAACCGACCTCGACGTCGGCCGAAAGATTGATCCCGTTAAGTGAACAGGGGCCGAGTTCGGTGTCGGCCGAACTCGCTGTGGCCAAGAGCGTGAAGAGTCCGAGATAGAGAACGGTCGAAGATCGCATAGCGTTCCTTTCGATTCGAAGCCCCCAAGTGCGTATTTTACACCGGTCACACGAATTCCGAGCGAGCGATTTGGAGAGCAGCTTGAGACCGCTCGCGCAGAGACCGGAGCCGCCCGCGGGCGTGCGGCTGAGCCGGAGCGCGGAGGCGGATCAGGAATTTCAAGCTGCCTTCTCATTCGGCGTTTGAAATGAGAAGAGTGATTCCTGGCGCCGGTCGCGTCCCATCTGAACGCTCTAACCGATTTTCTTGTTCCGGCCCTGCCAGTAGGGTGCGCGCAGATCTCGCTTCAAGACCTTCATCGCACCGGAAAGCGGCAGGGGCTCGCTACGGAATTCGACGGACTTGGGAACCTTGTATCCAGCGATCGATTCCCGCGTATGCTCGAGGATGCTCTCCACTGTCGTGTCGGCACCCGCATGGGGCACAACGATCGCATGCACCTTCTCGCCCCAGCGATCGTCGGGAATCCCGATCACGGCGACCTGGGCGACATGGGGATGCGTGCTGATCGCCGACTCCACTTCGGCGGAATACACATTCTCGCCGCCCGTCACGATCATGTCCTTCACTCGATCGACGAGGAAGAGGTATCCGTCGTCATCGACATAACCTGCGTCGCCCGTGTGATACCAGCCCCCTCGAAGCGCCTCCGTCGTCGCATCGGGCTTGTTCCAATACTCGCGCATCAGGTGACCCCCTTTGACACAGACTTCGCCGATCGCGCCTCGGGGCAGGATGTTGCCCTCTTCGTCCTGTGTCGAGATCCGAATTCCGAGCGCGGGTTTGCCGACCGAACGAAGTCGCGGCGAACCTTCTTTGTGATCTTCGGCCTGGAGCAGCGTCACCGTCGAACAGGCCTCGGTCATGCCATAGCCCTGGACCAGATCCAGATCGGGCAAGTCCTTCTGCAGCTGGTTCAGGGTTGCTTCAGGCATCGGCGAAGCGCCGTAGACGAGCATTCGCATCGAAGACAATCGCTCCGGCCGATAGTGCTCGCTTGCCAGACACATTCCGATCATCGTCGGCACCATCAGGGTGTCGGTGACCTGATGCTCTTCGATGAGCGCCATCACACGCTCGGGCTCGAACATCGGAATGAACACGACTCGACCGCCGTAGGCTCCGGAGGCGAGTATGCCCGTCATCGAAGCCGCATGGAACATAGGCGTCTGCATCAGGTACGTCTCGATCTCGAGATTCGGAATGGCCATCGCACCGTGGTAGACGTTCAAGATTTCCGCGCGGTGTTCGATCAGTACCCCCTTTGGTAATCCCGTCGTACCGCCCGTATACATCAGTACGACCGGATCGGTCTCCTCCGGCTCGGCGCACATCTCCGGCGACGCCGTGCTCAGCACCACCTCGTAGAGCATGTCGTGAGGAACGTCGCCTTCACCGATCAGGATCACATGGCGAATCGGATCCTCGTCCCCCATCTCCTCGCGCGCGGCGGCCACGAGGGGCGCGAAGGTTGAGTCGACAAAGATGATCTCGCTACCCGAATCCTTAATGATGTACGCGAGTTCCTTTGGAGCCAGGCGAAGGTTCAGCGGATTGATGATGCCGGCCCCCATGAACGCGGCGTGCCACAACTCGAGATACTGATGGCTGTTGAGCGCCAGAACGGCGAATCGATCGGAAGGGTCGACGCCGAGCTGATGAGCCATCGCATGCGTCAGACGCGCGACTCGATCCGTGTGTTCGTTCCAGGTGCTGCGATAGTCGCCATCGACGATCGCTTCGCGCTCGCCATACTGCTCCACTGCCGACCCATACATGTGGGAAAAAACCAGTTCCTTCATCTCTCACTCCCTTCAGCGACTTGCTTTGCTGCCTTCCTCAGAACTTGCAGCTCATCAAGTAGATAACCCATGACATCGTAGACATCGCGCATCAGCTCCCGACAAGCGAATTTCAGGTAATCGAAGTCTCCCCGTCCGCGATCTCGTCGACCAGGGCACGGGCGCCTTCGGGGTCCGAGAAATAGATCGCGTTGATTTCGACGAATCGTTCTACGTCCGAAGGCAGCTGCTTTTCCTCAAAGATTGCCCCAACGGGGCAGGCCGCTTCGCAGGCCGCGCAGTCGATACACTCCGTCGGATGCACGTAGCAGATCCGGTCCACATCGTCGTTGTAGATGCAATCGACCGGGCAGACCTCGATACACGACAGATCCTTGACGTCGATGCAGGCCTGGGTGATGACGTAGGTCATGGATTTTTCGATGTCCGTGGGTCCGTGAAAGAGGTGATGAGCGTGCCCTGGGGAACCTAGCACCCGAACTCGACGTGCCCACTCCGATTGGCACGCACCCAGGTCGGAGGTAAGCTCGACGGTACCCCGGGATGATCGCTTGGAGGTCCAATGAGTGCGCTGACGAGCTTCGACGAAAATCTCCAGATGGCGATTGCGAGCGATGATCCGGGCGGCCAGATGGATTTTCCACTGATGCCACTGGGCGAGGCGGTCGACATGGGGCGGACCGCCGATGGCAGGCCGCTGCTGGACCCGCGGATCCTTCTTTCCGCCGAGTTTCTACGCAACCCCTATCCCTACTACCGTATCCTGCGCGACCACCATCCGCTCTACTACGACCAGCTTCACAACACCTACTACGTGACGCGCTACGAGGACGTCACGCGGGCCTATTTCGACGACGAGGGCTTCAATACGATTCCAAAGGGGAGCTCGAGCGGTGTTCTCGGTAACACACAGCTCGAACTCTCCGGTGTCGAACATCGCCGGCGTCGAAATCTCTACGGCCAGCATCTCGTCGGACGCAATCTCCAGCTTCGTGTCCCGAGCATCCAGCGCATGGCCCATGACATGATCGACGCTTGGGAAGCGCAATCCGGCATGGATCACATCGTCGACCAGGGTGAGACGCGCAGCATCGAGTTGGGAATGGCCTTTGCCAACGAATTCCCCGTTCGGGTCGTCTGCGAAGTGCTGGGATTCCCCAAAGACGCCCAGAAACAGTTCTTCTATTGGTACAACTCGATGATGTCCGGACTCGGGGGATCCCGACTGCACAAGCAGGGACTCGAAGCCCGTCAGGATCTCGAAGATTATGTAGAACAACTCGTCGAAGACCGGCGCCGCGAGCCGTCATACCTTTATGACGAGCAAGGCGATCCGATCGGCAAGGACATCATCACGAAGCTCTGCGAGACCCGGGTCGACGGCGACTTTCTCTCGACCGAGGAGATCACGTCGAATATCGCGTTGCTCGTCGCCGCGGGTGGCGAAACGACGCGCGGCGCGATCGTCAACATGTGGTATCTGCTGCTGCAGCATCCCGACCAGCTCGCGGCCGTGCAGGGCGACGCCACGAACTGGGACGCCGCCTTTCACGAAACGCTCCGGCATTCCTCTCCCATCGGCGGGCAGCCGCGCAACAACACTTATGACCTCGAGCTTCACGGCCTCCATGTCCCGGCCGGGTCCTTGATGCAAATGGTCGACTTCAGCGCCAACCACGACGATCGGGTCTTCAAGGAGCCCGAGCGCTTCGACCTCTTTCGAGACGACCTCTACAGCGGAAAACTGCTTCGGAGCGGCTACAACAAGAACGGTCGTTCGTCGCATCTGGCTTTCGGCGTTGGGCCCCATCTCTGCCCCGGCGCCTGGATCTCTCACCAGGAAGCGGTCGAGGGTTCGAAGATCCTGATGAGTCGCTTCTCGAATCCGAGGATCGCGCGGGATCGTATGCCCAAGGACATCGACGGGGAGAGCTTGCGGCCGATCGGAATCACACGGGTGCCCGAATTATGGATCGAGTTCGATCGCTCATGAGCGCGAGTCCCGATCGGCGAACGATTGGCCAGAACGGCGTCGAGCTCGCAAAATTCGACTACGAAGGCCAAGACGCCGGCTACCGCTCCTACGAGATCTACCAACGGGAGCGCGTCGGTCAGTCGACCGAAAGGATCAACGGTCTCGACCTCGCCTCGGTGGACTATGCCCGCGACCCCTATCCCGCGCTCTCGATCCTGCGTGAGAACTATCCCTGCTATCGCGACTGGATAAACAACTGTTATTGGATCACTCGCTACGACGATGTGACCTCGCTCTTCATGGACGACGCCAACTTCGAATCGCGCTCGAAGCTCTGGCGCTATGGCCTCCAGGGTTATGGCCGCGACCTCGGAGGGGACCTTCACGTGTGGTCGGCATGGACCGACGCGATGGACGCTCAGGCGGCGCCGGTGGCGGAGCGTCTCGTCGGAGGACTCGATCGACGCAATGCGGATCTCGCGACGCAATTCGCTGTGCCGTTTCCGATTCATTTGCTTGCCGCAGCCCTGGAACTCCCCGAGGCGGACATCGATGCATTCGCCTTGCATTATTGGGAGGCACAGCAGGGTGCCGGTTGGAACGCGACCGCGCGCATGGCCGGTGAGCGGGCTCTACGAAAACTCTCTGCCTATTTCGAGCCACTTCTGAAGGCGCGAAGTCGAGGCGAGGGCGAAGATCTGATCAGTGCCATCGCGCGCGTCGGGGGATCCGGGAACGATCTGGCCGTCACGCTCCTCGAAGCGGACCACGAGACGCTTCACGGATCGATCGCCAACCTGTGGATGCGGCTTCTGACGCATCCCGATGCATTTGCAACCCTGAAACACGACCACCGGTTGATCAAGATCGCGTATCTCGAGGCGCAGCGACATTCGCCGCCCGTGCTCATCGCGGAGCGCTATGCGCGTCATGAAGTCGAACGATTCGGCCAGCTGCTGCCAAGGGGTTCACAGATGCGCTTGTCGGCGCTCGCCGCCAACCGCGACCCGCGCCTGTTTCGGGATGCGGATGACTTCGTCGCCGACCGTCGCGATCTCTGCCATCGCGAAGCCCGCGGCCAGTATCGCGCCGACGGCCTGCCCACAGCGATCAGCTTCGGTCTCGGCCCACCGTCGAGACATCCGGCGATTCCAGAGGATCGCCCGCGCTCACGCCACGCGTTGACGCGCGACGTCGCGGTTCTGGCGAGCGAGATCCTGATCGCGCACGCGCCTGAAATTCGTCTGGCCAAGGGTGCGGAGCCAACGCTTCGCAGTCTCCAGATAGGCGACATCTACACCTGCTGGGCCCTCCCGGTCCAGCTCGATTGATCCAATCTGACGGAGGGACCTCGGCATGGTAGAGCTGGCGGGCAAGCGCGCGATCGTGACCGGGGCGGCCGTCGGAATCGGCAACGCATACGCCCGGGCGCTGGCAGAAAAGGGGGTCCACGTTGCGGTTTGCGACGTGCGCGAGGAAATCGACGATCTGCCCGAGGTTCTGCGGAAGTCAGGCGTCGAGTCTGTTGGTTGGAGGGCGGACGTCTCGAATCCCTCGGACGTGCGACGCGTCGTCGACGGCGCGCGCGACGCCTTCGGAGGAATCGATCTCCTGGTGAACAACGCCGGGGCATGCAGCATCAGTACGGCCCGGGACGATCTCGATAAGTCGCTCGCGGACTACGATCAGCTGGTCGGGACCAACCTCAAGGGCGAATACCTCTTTGGTCGTGCGGTCATCCCGATCCTGATCGAGCAAGGGAGCGGCGGCGACATCATCAATATCGCAACGGACCATATGGTCACCTGCGGCACGCCCCACGATCTCTGTCCTCACCTGGACACCTGTCCCTGGAGCCAGCCGAAGCCCGAGTTCGCCGGCCCTCCGAGGCCGACGGGGGGTGGCGACGTGATGGATCTCTACGACGCCAGCAAATGGGGACTCAACGGCTTGCTCTATGCCTGGGCGGATGCGCTGCGACCGCACGGTATCCGCGTCAATGCGATCTGCATGGGCGCCACTGACTCTCACATGCTGCGTTCCTTTCTCGGCGACCGCATCACCCCCGAGATCGTGGATTCCTGGATGCGGCCCGAGGATGCGGCGGGCGTTCTGGTCGAGTTGCTCGAGGAAGGTCCCGGCGGCCGCACAGGGCAGAACCTGAATTTCTGTATCGGACGACCGGTCGCGCTCGAGCCCCCGCTTCCGTCGATCTATGTGAGGTCGAAATGAACTCTGCACGCGAACTGCTAGGCGAAACAAACAGAAGGAACACGAAATGAGCCAATCCAAGAATCGTGTGGCCATCGTGAGCGGCGCGGCGCAAGGCATCGGCGAAGCCTTCGCCCGGCGCCTTGCAGAGGAATACGAATGCGTGCTCGCCTTCGACTGCCAGGAGTCGATCGTCGATCGCTTCGCGAGCGATCGGATCGTCACGATGGTTGCGGATGTCTCGAAGCGCGAGGATGTCGAAGCGGTCGTGGCCAAGGCCGCTGATCTGGGTGAGATCGCATTGCTCGTCAATAATGCCGGCCGCTGGAAGAAGACGCCGGTCGACAGTTCCTGGGAACAAGCCGTCTCGGATTGGGATGAAATCATGGACACGAACCTTCGCGGCGTGCTCATGATCTCACGCGCGGTCGTCCCACACATGATCCGGGCGGGTGGCGGCGATATCGTCCACTGCAGCACCTACTATGTGCTGCCCGCCCGAAGCGTTGGCACGAATCCACCCGATACCGACCTGTATAATGCTTCGAAGTGGGCGCTCAACGGTTTCACGGATGCCTGGTCCAAGTCGCTCGCGAAACATCACATCCGCGTGAACGCCCTGTGTATGGGTGCCACGGATACGCCGATGCTGCAGGGACTCTTCCCAGGTGGGAAGTATCCGCCCGGGCTCGCCGAAATCGTCCTGTCCCCGGACGCCATCGCCGAGCAGCTCGTCGATCTCATCAAGGACGGGCGCAGCGGCGAGAATATCGGCGCCTGGATCGGATACCCGGTCGAACTCGGCGAGCGACGCCCTCCCCACAAGCGAATCACGGGCTGACCCGCTCCTTCGTGAAGCCGATATGCAGCTCCTTCAGGATCCGCAGAGCGATATTCGGCTGATGGCGGAAGTCGTTGGCATCGTCGATCAGATGCACTTCTTCGACGCGGTCGAAGAAGGCCTTGAATCCCCACCAGAGCTCGCGCCGTGCGAGCGGTGCTCCGAGGCAGTGATGGATCCCAGAGCCGAAGGTCATGTGTCGAGCGGGCTTCTCGCGATCGAGATCCATCTTCTCCGGACACTCGAACTCATTCACGTCTCGATTGGCGGCGGCATAACGAACGTTGATCGAGGCACCCTGCGGAATCGGAACGCCGCCCAGCTCGGTATCGCGTGCGGCTGTTCGGAAGAGTCCCTGTACGGGTGATTCGAGGCGTAGGACCTCTTCGATGAAGGGCCGCAGATTCTTCTCGGGGTCGCTCTTCAGCCTCTGCCAGACTTCCGGATTCTGACAGAGAAGCATGATGCCAGCGGAGAGGGCGTTGGTTGTCGTCTCCGCCCCACCGACGAAGGTGTCGGCCATCATCTCGGCATGCAGTTCGTTGTCATTCATCGGTCGGCCCCATTCGGGGATGATTCGATTCACGAGTTCGGACAGAAGCGTGTCGTCGGGTTCGCTTCGAAGGCGTTCGAAGATCTTCTGGAAATAGTGTTGCGCCTCGATCTCCATTTCAACGGACCAGCGCTCCTCGTCCTCGGTCTGCATTCTGCCCAGGCGTTGTACCCACGCGTCGGTCCAGGCCTTGATGCGACCGAGATCTTCGGCGTTTGCCCCCATCTGCTTTCCGATCACGGTGAGCGGTAGGGGCACGGCCATCGCGCTCACCCATTCACATCGTCCTTCATCGATGAAGGTATCGACGAGCGACCGCGCCGTTTGCTCGACGAAGGGCTCGAGGAGTTTGATCTTCCCCGGTCGGAAGGCTTCGTTGAAGATCGCACGAAGCGCTCGATGATCGGGGTCGTCGCGCGCACCGAGTGTCCTGGCCGGAAGCCACCCGTGCTCTTCGTAGAGCGCGGTCATGCGCGCCTCCCGGTCCGACGCCGCAGCTGTCCGACGCGGCGCGCCGCTCAGATAGGTTTTCGGATCGAGGAGGACCTCGCGGACCTGCTCGAAGCTGGTGACGACGAAGAGGCCGGTCTTCGGATCCTGCCAGACGGGTGCCTCGTTGCGCAGCACTTCATAGGCGGGATACGGACATTCCTGAAAATCGCTGTCAAAAAGATCGACCTCATCGGCATGGCGGGGACATTTCGGGGCAGTCATGACGACCTCCATCGAAGAATCAAGTGTTCATCGCTCCCCAATACCAGCGTTTCTGAGAAAATTTACAAGTCTCTGGTATGCGACACAGTCGCACTACACTCAGGCGCCGAAGGAGGAGTGCCATGGGACGCAAGATTCTCTTCATTACCACTGACCAGATGCGCTACGACGCCCTGGGCTGCAATGGTGGCCGAGTGGCCCGCACGCCTGTGGTTGATGGCCTTGCGGAGGATGGATATCGATACGAGCGCATGAACGCCCAGAGCGTGGTCTGTATGCCGGCTCGCAGTAGCATGATCACCGGCCAACACGTGCGAACCCACGGCGTATTCATGAACGGTGTGCCGCTGCCGGTCGATGCGCCGAGCGTTGCAGCGCATCTCGCCGAACACGCGGGATATCGCACCGCGCTGATCGGAAAGGCGCACTTCGAGCCCCACCTGGATATCCAACGTCAATTCTACGAGAACCAGATGTCGATCCGGGGCGAGTTTGGCCCGCATCGCGGCTTCGATCACATGGAACTCGCGACTCATTCCCCGCTTATCCTGCATTATGGCAAGTGGTTGCGCGAGAATGACCCCGAGGCCCTCGGCCATTTCTATATGAACCTCACGCCGGAGCTTCGGGTCAATCACGCCGGCGGAGGCGAGACGGGCGCGATTCAAGTGCACGACAACAAGATCAGGCGCGAGCACTATCACACGGACTGGGTGGCGGATCGTACGATCGCCTATCTCGATTCCCTGGATGCTGACGAAGATTTCTTCGTCTGGATGAGTTTTCCGGACCCACATCATCCCTGGGATCCGCCGGCATCCGAGAAGGGCAGGGTGCCCTGGCGCGATCTGGATCTACCCGAAAACCATCCGACCAGTGTTGCGAAGGCGAGGGAGATCATCGCCGGCAAGCCCAAGCATTGGTCAGACTACTTCGAGGGCCGGAACGTCAGCAACATGGAGGCGCCTCCGGGCTTTGTTCCGGCTGAACTCGCGGCGGATCAGTTGCGCGAGATCGACGCGCTCACCCACGTCGAGAACGAGCTGATCGACGAGGCATGTGGACGGGTGCTGGGGCACATCGAATCGCGCGGCTGGCGTGACGAGACCGACGTGCTCTTCACGACCGATCACGGTGAGTTCCAGGGTGATTTCGGACTGCTGTTCAAGGGGCCGTATCACGTCGATTCCCTGATGCGGCTGCCGCTGATCTGGCGGCCAGCGAGGAACGTCGGTGCCCGGCCTTCCGTTGTGAAGGCGCCCGTTGGACAGGTGGATCTGGCGCCCACATTTTGTGAGATCGCGGGTGTACCCGTGCCAGATTGGATGGAAGGTACGGCGTTACCGCAGAGCGATGCGGTCGCAAACGCCCAGGGCAGGGAGCGCGTGTTGACGGAGTGGGAGAGCGAATTCGAAGGGGATTCGATCTATCTGCGCACGATCTACCGCGACGGCCTCGTGTGCACGGTATACGAGCGGAGTTCACTCTATGACGTCGATTCGGGAACCGTGGGCGAACTCTACGATCTCCGTGAGGATCCCCGACAGTGGGTGAATCTCTGGGACGATGAGGCGCGTCAGGGGATCAAGAAGGAGTTGATCGCCGACCTGTATTCGCACTTGCCCGAGGCTCGCAAGCAGCGGCTCGAGATCGTGGCTCCGGTGTGATCCTCGCCGAAGGCCTCAATTCCCCGGAACGAGGCTGGCTCATGCTGCCGCTGAGTCACTCAAACGAGCGCTCGACCCTTCACGAACATTGCGGATTGATCGCCTACGTAGACGAGCTCGCCTTCCTGGCGAAATTCGAACGCGTATCGAATCACGACCCGGGCCGCGCCAACGCGGGTCCGCGTCTCTCGAGACGTGAGCTCGACGGGTGGGCCGATTCGGGTCAGTCGTTTGAAGTCGGCCCTGTGAATACGATTGCCAAATCCGGCCCAGCCCTCGTCCCAGCGGCAGCCGTGAAAGAAATAGGCGTGTAGGCAGCCGAGCGTGCCCGTAGCCATCAGCAATTCGGCCGCGGAAACATGAGCGGGATGATTCTCGGTGACGCGTTGGCAGGCGGCGAAAGGCAGGGGGCGAGTGCTCTCCATGAGCGCCTCGATTCGCAGTGCCTTCCGGTCGAGAAGCGTGATCTCATCGATCACGACGGCTTCACCCGTATAGAGGAAGCTGTCCAGGAAGGCCTGCAAGTCCTCTGGCGGGACCACGGATCGACTGCGGTCGGTCAGGCTGCGGACATCTTCGGTCGACACGATGACCCTGATGTTTCCACGAACGAATAGAGTGCGCCACGCTCGATCGTTGGACCGTTGGTTGGGCGCGTCTGTCCGAATTCGGGAGAAAGAATCCGAGAAAGGTCTCAGTGCAGCCGTTTGCGCCAGGTATGAGCGGCGTCGCGTACCGCGTCGGGTACAGAAGCGTGGCTTCGAACGCGGGTCTCGCCGTCGTCACGCCGGTCCTCGAGGATGTAGCGATCGGCATTCTGCGGATCGTTCTGGATCCGCAGGGTTCGCCCCTTGTCCTTGTCTCGTAGTCGAACGCTGAAAGCCAGGGGACGCAGAGCCATGTTTCTTCTCCTCGTCACGCGTCTCCCGAATGAAGAATCGCGGTGACCCTTCATCCAATCGGCTCTGCTCAGAATTTCTTGAATGAAAATCAGCGTTTGAAGGAAATTTTGCGCGTTCCTGATAGCCATATCAGCGCTGCGCAAATTTGGTCTTTTGCTTCGCCGAAAGTCCCGATGGCACCAGTCCATGGCGTCGGGCGCCCTGTACTGGAGATGAAGAAGACTTCTGCGCCCCGCAGTAGTGCGACCGTCCTCGCGCTACTGCGCCATCGAGCGAGGGGTCTTCAAGGAGCGAAGAAACTCGAGAATCTTGATCCGATCCTCGGAGAGGAGCGCCTCGAATTGATCCCTCGACGTCTGAGCCTCTCCGCCATGGAAGAGGATTGCCTCGCTCAGGGTCGTGGCGCGGCCGTCGTGAAGATAGGGCGCCGTGTCTGCGACGCCCCAGAGTCGCGCTGTGATAAAGAGATCATCGAGCGGCATGCCCGCGCTTTCGGCGAGACCTGCCCCCATATCGTGCCGCTTCAGGTCTGACAACGCATTGATGCGGAGGCCCCCGGCCGCATCTCGCTCGATGCGCGCAGGCTTCTTGGCAAGATCGAGATCGATGTAGACATTCACCGTAGGATCGACATCGACTTCCGGAAAGGCAAGAGACAGATTGCGGCTCCGCGTTCGCATCTCCAGGACATGGCAATCCGAGCAGCCAATTTCCTCAAAGATCGCCATGCCTTCGATCGCGTCGTCGTTCCGAAGCCGGTCAGTCGGCGGTGGTAGCAGGACATTGTGGACGTGAAGCACCGAGAGTTCACCCACCTTGATTTCGTTCGCGATGCCATCTCCGTCATCGTCCACGTTCTCGCCGACGAGTTCCACGGCCTGGAGACCGAGGTGGAACTGGAGCGCGGCAACATCAAAGCCTCGCACCGTTGCGAACTCGCCCTTGCGTCCGAAAGGCTTCAGGACGAGGTCGTCGTCGATGCCTTCGACACCGCTATAGTCGAATTCCACTCCGTCGTGTGAGAGGGTGCCGAAGTCGACCCCCTTGCTGACCAGGGCGACGGCGGTTCCGGGGTGGGCGATGGCTTGCCGCTTCAGCGCCTGAAGGTCCTGTGTCATCTCTTTGCCGAGCAGCTCGATTCCTCCGGCGCCGAAGAGAAAGGGAGGGTTGATAAAACGCCCACCGTCTAGCTCTGCGAAGCCGCTATTTCGCGAATCGTCCGCGTCGACTCCGGTTACGGCGAAGAAGGCGTTGGTCGAGACGCCTCCTACACCACCGATTCCGAGAAGCGGCGGACGCGTTGCATTGCTGACGATGGAGTGGCACTCATTGCAGGTCTGGCTGTCGAGGCCGTTCACGCGCAGGAACATCCCATTGTCGTCGAGGGTTGGACGGCCACCGAAGGCCGTCGGATCGCTCGAGTCCATCGGGCCATCGCCGAGCCCGTCCATCACGGTGAAAGGCGTTGAGAAGATGCGACGCCCGTGCTCGATCATCTCGATGAGCGACATCGTCGCGAGATCCGACTGCTCGATGCGAGGCGTCAGGGTGGGCGTCTCTCCGGGCAGGTCCGGAGGGCCGGCATGGGCCGCAGCTCCGAAGAGCCCCGACAAGACTATCGCCAAGATTCGATTCGTACTCATCATTCGAACTGGATTTCCCCGCGTCGCCCGCTTGCATCCATTGGGCGATGCAATGCTTGTTCACCTCAGCAATTCTCTCATAAGTGTTGAACCATTGGAAGCCTAATATCGAGCGTGTTCGGCAGCTCGAGGTCGCGTCATGCGGACGCAACCGGAGACCCAAAGTTCTCATTCTGATTGTGTTCCCAGGAGATCGCGAGCTGTGCCCGACGGACGAAGTTCGGCACACTGCGGTCGGCGTCCAACTCCGCAGGGTCGCGAGGGGGGGGCGCGAGACAGCAGGATCCCAGCTGAGCGGGGGCGCTGGGCTCGGGGATCAGGATGCGCAGGCCGACGTTGAGGCTGTCGTGGGGGGGGTTGGGTAGTCTCAGGCGCGTCGGCTGCGGCGGTAGCATAGGGCTCATGATTCCGGTTCTGCGACCTCAAGGGCAATTGTTAGGCAACGAGCAACTCCGCCAGCAACCGATCGACATAGCTCGCGAATACTTTGTCATACGTACTTCGTTCGGTTGGCCACCAGCCGCGCGCGTCGGGACGAGCCAGGTTGAGGCGGATGATGGCCTCGTAGTCGCGCCAGGTGGTTTGGGACATCAGCCCTTGGCGGTGCTGAAAGAACGCAGTCTGAACGCCTCGGAACGTCGCTCGGCTGAAGAATGCGAGTTGAACTCGTTCGGCAGGGGAGAGGCCATCGACACCGCCATGTGCCTTGGCCACGGCCGGAGCGAGAAGGAGCGATTTCTTGAACGCGTTACAAGGCATACCGTGGCCAGCGCAGCAAACAGGGGCGCCGCGCCTGTCGGTTCGGGAATCGTCGTCACCGTAAGCTGGTAGTCTCCACTCCCGGCCACGCGTGAGACCAGTGCCCCCCAGTCGACCGAATCGGGCGCATCGATTTCGCAGTACTCAAAAGCCCAGTTTGTGGTCGAGGCACAGTCCCACATCGATGGAGTCGGTAGTTCGTTGGCTGCCAGGAAGAGATCGAAATCGGCCAGATTCGTTTCGATCGGGATCTGGCCGTTCAGTCCAACCCGGAGAACACGGCTGCCAGACGGAATAGAGAACGGGTAGGAGTCCTCGGGGGCCGATCCGTCGACCGATCCCACGAATCCGATGACCCGGGAGCCCGGGTCGCCAACCTGTGGAATGTCGCCGCAGCTCGTTTGGTCGAGGTCGGATCCGGCATTGGTCTGGATCCAGTCGCGGTAGCTGAAGACATTCTGTGCGATCGAGAAGGCGGGCGGGAGGCAATCATTGGTTGGGCAAAATTGTCCGCAGTTGACGCCCGCGAGCTGAGACTCTCCTCCGACCTCCACCAGCAAAGGTCCCCCCGAGTCCCCATGACAGATGGTTGAATCCTCGCCCGGGGGACCGATGGGAGCGTCGAAGTTCCAGCAGACGAAGTCGTCATCTTCCTCGGGCGTTCCACAGGACGTGGTCGAGATCGCCCCCTCGCGCTTCAGTCCGGCATTCCTTTCCACGCCGCCTGTCGTTCCATATCCCACGATCGAAGCGGTCGTGGCGAAATCGGGAGAGCCCGTTGTATTGATCGGCGTCGGTGCAATTCCGATGACGGGCGATGACAGTTTGATCAAAGCGAGATCGGCATAAGGAAAGTCGTAGCCGCTGTGGACAATGATCTCACTCACATCGAAGAAACCGGCGTGCTGAAAGAAGACGACATGGTCCTGGGGAACGGGTGCGCCGGGTCCCCCCGGCTGGCACTGGCTGCCCGTGAAGTCTTCCACGCAAACACAATGAGCCGATGTGAGGAGGGTCTCACAGCCCACGAGGGTTGCAGTGCAGAAATACTGCTGGCCGAAGAGACCAGCGACCGAGGGATGCTCGAAGCTGAGGATCCCGTTGACGATCTTGGGCGTGCTCTGAGCCTGAGCGGGCAATGGCAAGTCTGCAGCCAGACAGACGAGGAACAGCAACGGCATGAGGTGGTCGCGGATTCGACGGCGCCGCGAGCGTGCCCGCGGTCCAAGAGCTTCGTGAATGCGCCTAGTATAGTTGATATGTCGCATACCGATCTCCTTCTATGTGATCCTGTCGCACCCGGATTACTACTGTTTTGACTCGCTACAGACTTCCCGCTCTCGGTCCTGGCAATACAGGGAGACGATCTGGGTCATTTGGGTGCTTCCAAGGGCCACGGTGTCGTGAAGATCTTGTTGTGAATCTTCTCGGTGAAGCCACCGGGCGTGGCAACCCTGGAGAAGGCCTCGAATCCGTCGCCCTCCGTGAGTTTCATCAACCGCTGGGCGTCGCCTAGCACATCCTGGAGATGTTCCAGCTCGAGAGGGCTATGGGTGCCACCGAGCATCGAAGCGAGATGCGCGAGGGAAGCGGCCGCCATCCCGGCGCCCATGATGAGAAAGCCGAGACGTGCGTACTCGTCGTCGGGCAGCACCCGCCATTTGAGGTTAGGGAAGCCCGCCATGAGTGGCTTGCGATCGGTTTCGCTCCCGATGGTGTCGCGAATCAGGGCGACGGCTCCGGGGAGGGCGGCCGCCGGCGTCGATACGAAATGTAGAATCGTGTGTTTTTCGAGGAAGGCGTCAAGGAGTTGCGTCGAAGGGGAGAGGACGACCGAAGCGATCGGCGTTTGGGGAGGAATGTCGAGCAGGCACGCGAGGGACTCGTCGTTGCGCAGGTCGTCGGGGTTGTTGGCCTTCTTTTCGAAGGCCAACAAGACGAGGTCGAACGAGTTCCAATCAGTCTCCGTGTCGAGCACGCGCTCCTCGATCGGCGAGTTGGGATTGGCTTGCGCGGACTTGCGCCGGAACAGACAGACGTCGTGCTGCGCAGATTCGGCCGAGATCCCGAGTGCCGTCCCCAGGCTTCCACGACCCACGATTCCAATTTTCATCTCGATTCCCCTGGAGTTGATGCGCGGAGCATGGTGGCCTCGAGTGGGCCACCCGTTGGCGGCCCACTCGGAGTATTCGTCATCATCGACATCAGGCCCTCTCCGCGCCGTAGCGCCGGTAACACCAGAAGACGAGGCAGCTGAATACCGGAACCATCAGCACCCACGGAAATTGGGTCTGAAACGTGATCGCGCGCCCGTTGATCTCGAAGAGAACGAAGTTGAACCAAGGACCGGTCGGAATGAGGGGCGCCCAGGACAGCGGCAAGCCCGGCTTGACCTGGTCGTGGATCATGTACTCGACATAGACGTTCTGGCCTACGAAGACGACGAACAGAATTACCAGCGCCGGCCATTTCCAGCTTTTGAATGCCGTGTCCTTGAAACCGTAGATCAGCCAGATCAGGAAGAGCCCGATCCCACAGACGGCCGCATCGAACAACGATGTCAGCACCCAGTTCAAATTCTGGGGAATGGCTTCAGACAGAGCGGCCGCGCGGCGGGCATCCACGGGCAAGCCGCCAACCAGACCGTACGTGTACCAGACCTCCCATCCCAAGGCGCAAATCAGGAAGGAGTACGCGTATACGGCCAACGCCCACCTGGG
>CBFDDD010000058.1:0-29802 GCA_965603475.1 uncultured Myxococcales bacterium | reverse complement strand
GTCGAGTTGGTGATGACTCTCGAAGAAACCTTCGATATCGAGATTCCGGATGACGATGCTGAGAAGATGCAGACGATTGCGGATGCCGTCGGGTATCTCAAAGAGCGCGTCGAAGGCTAGGTTTGATCTCGAGTCGTGTGGTCTCGATCGGGACCACACTTTC
Source organism: uncultured Myxococcales bacterium (assembly GCA_965603475.1). Taxonomy (GTDB): domain Bacteria; phylum Myxococcota_A; class UBA9160; order UBA9160; family UBA4427; genus UBA4427. The sequence goes on along the minus strand of CBFDDD010000058.1, from coordinate 29,639 downwards.
GTGGCTCAGAATTGAATTCAGAGTTCGATTCAGAATTGTGCCCGGACGCGGACGTGAATGACGGAAGCTGGCTGCCGGCTTCCTTGTGAGGAGCATGCTTGGCGATGTCTCAGAAGGCAAAGACTCAGAAGGCGAAGTCCGGACGAGAGTCCCGGTCGGTGACGCCCCACCTTGATCAGGTGGATCCGGAAATCGCAGGGTTCGTTCGCAGTGAAGGGCGTCGACAGGGTCTTTCGATCGAGCTGATCGCGTCCGAGAATTTTGTGTCCGAGGCAGTGCTCGAGGCCGTTGGTTCCGTTCTGACCAACAAATATGCCGAGGGTTATCCGGGACGTCGCTACTACGGCGGCTGCGAGGAGGTCGACGAAGTCGAAAATCTCGCGATCGAACGAGCCAAGGCGTTATTCGGTGCCGAGCACGCCAATGTCCAGCCGCACTCCGGGTCTCAGGCAAACGCCGCTGTTTATGAAGCCGTGCTCGATCGCGGCGATACCGTCCTCGCGATGAATCTCGACCACGGAGGCCATCTGACCCACGGCAGTCCAGTCAATTTTTCTGGCAAACATTTCAAGATCGTGCCCTATGGAGTTTCCGAGCAGGATCAGCGGATCGACTACGACCGGGTCCGAGCGCTCGCTCTCGAACATCGGCCGAAGATGATCCAATGTGGTGCCACCGCCTATTCCCGCATCATCGATTTCGATGCCTTCCACTCGATCGCGGAAGAGGTCGATGCACTGCTCTTCGCGGATATCGCTCATATCGCCGGACTGGTCGCTTCGGGTGTCCATCCGACGCCCATCGGCAAAGCACAGATCGTGACGACTACGACCCACAAGACGCTGAGAGGCCCGCGCGGCGGACTCATTCTGTGCGACGCAGACTGGGCGAAAAAGATAAACAGCGCGATTTTTCCCGGACTGCAAGGCGGTCCGCTAATGCATGTGATTGCGGGCAAGGCCGTCGCGTTCAAAGAGGCTTTGTCGCCCGATTTTCGAGACTATTGTGAAAAGATCGTTGCGAACGCGAAGTCGCTCTCCGCGAGCGTGCAGTCCAAGGATTTCAATGTCGTGTCGGGCGGGACCGACAACCATCTTTTCCTGCTCTCGCTGGTCGGCCGAGAGACGACGGGCAAGGCGGCCCAGATTGCGCTCGATCGTGCTGGAATCACGGCCAACAAAAACATGATTCCCTTCGATCCCAGGAAGCCGATGGTGACATCCGGTGTCCGAATCGGCACTCCGGCGGTGACCACACGCGGAATGGGCGAGGCGGAAATGGCTTTGATTGGAGACCTGATCGCTCGTGTTCTCGCCAGTCCGGACGATGTCGAGAAACTGGCTGCGATTCGCGACGAGTCCGCGGATCTCTGTCGACGCTTCCCGCTCTATCCAGAGCGCTGGGACGAAACGGACTGATCGGTGCATTGTCCCTTTTGTGCGGATGAAGGCAATCGGGTCATCGACTCTCGTCTTGCACGCGACGGATCGGAGATTCGGCGTCGACGCGAATGTGATGAATGTGGTCGCCGCTTCACGACGCGCGAGCGTGTCGAAGAAGTCCTACCTCGAGTCATCAAACGAGACGAACGGCGCGAAGAGTACGATCGCAACAAACTGCTCCGGGGCGTGGAGCATGCCTGCGTCAAACGACCGGTTTCCGCAGAGGCGATCGGCCGGTTGATCGATCGTGTCGAAAGGGAGCTGCAAGAATCCGGCGAGCGGGAGGTCACGAGCGACCACATTGGACGTCGTGCACTCGAAGAGCTTTCGCTGATCGATGTGCTCGCTGCCGTTCGATTTGCTTCGGTGTTTCTCGATTTCAGCAGCCCCGGCGACTATGAAGCGTTCTTTGCGGAATTGTCCGCCGGTCGACATGGCTCGAACGAGGCGGTGGGCGATCGGACGGTGAGGTCCCTCGGCACTCGCAGATGAGCGGTTCCACGTCCACTTCCGCCTCCACGACCAAGGCGCGCCGAGATGAGCGCATGCTTCGACTCGCGCTTCGAGCCGCCACGCGGGGTGACGGTCGCGTCTATCCCAATCCCAGCGTCGGCGCAGTGGTCTTCCGAGGCGATCGAATCCTGGGTCGGGGAACGACGCGCCCGGTAGGCGGCGCGCATGCAGAGGTTGTCGCGATCGAAGCGGTACGTCGAAAGCACGGTGTGGCAGCGCTGCGTGGCGCGTCGATGGCGGTCACACTCGAGCCTTGTAATTTCAAGGGGCGAACCGGCGCATGCACCGAGGCGATACTCGAATCCGGGATCGCGCGGGTCGTGACCGGCTGCCGAGATCCCCACCCCAAGGTCAGCGGACGCGGGATTCGCCGACTGCGTCGTCGCGGAGTCGACGTCACGACGGGCATTCTCGAGCAGGCCTGTCGAAGGCAGCATCGCGGATTCATCTCGGTCTGCGAACTCGGTCGTCCCCATGTGATGCTGAAGCTCGCGACAACGCTAGACGGTCGGATCGCGCTGGCCAATGGTGAATCACGCTGGATCACCAGCGCCCCAGCACGTGAATTCGTGCATCGTCTGCGCAATTCGAGCGACGCTGTCATGGTCGGCTCGGATACAGCGCTGGCTGACGATCCCGTGCTCAACGTTCGTCGAGACGGGCGGATCGTGCGTACGCCGATTCGGATTCTGCTCGACGGGCGGTTGCGCGTACCTACGAAGGCTCGACTCTTTGATGTGACTGAAGACGCACAGACCTGGGTCGTCTGTCGTGAGGGCGCGCGTGGATTGAGGAGAGCGCGCGCCGCTTCGTCGCGGCTACTGGAGATTCCGCGTGCGACGGACGGATTCGTTGATCTTCCGCGAGCTTTTCGGCGCCTCGCGAAGGAAGGGTTGACCACCGTACTGGTCGAGGGCGGCGGAAGACTCGCGGCGGCGCTTCTGCGGGCAGATCTGGTCGACGAGGTACACTGGATGCTGGCTCCGAAACTGATCGGGGCCGATGGGCGTGCAGGACTCGGCGCGCTGGGCCTCGAACATCTCGCCGATGCGGTTTCGATCGACCCGATTCGGGTCGCACCGCTCGGCGTCGATCTGCACATCCATGGGCAGATTCGTCGCGGCTGAGGGGCCGGCGGTGAGGATTCGTGGCTACATTGGCGATCGAGATTGAGCAGCCGGGCAAGACTGGCGCTATCGAGAAGGGGAGGTGGGAATGAAGATCTTGAATCCGTCTCTCGATGCGCAAGGTCTACGCGTTGCGCTGGTCGTTTCTCGCTTCAATCATCTCATTTCGATTCGACTGCTCGAGAGTGCGCGGGAGACACTTTTCGCACATGGCCTCGATTCCGCGGATCTGGAGCTCTACTGGGTTCCAGGTGCCTTCGAGATTCCCCTGGCGGCGGGTCGCCTCGCTGAGTCTGGGCGCTTCGACGCGATCGTCACGCTCGGGTCCGTGATTAGAGGGGGGACGCCGCATTTCGACTATGTGTGCCGCGGCGTGACCGACGGAGTGCGCCAGGTCATGCATGATTCTGGCGTCCCGGTCGCGTTCGGCGTGTTGACGACGGACGATATCGATCAGGCGCTGGCTCGCGCGGGCGGAAGCGATGGCAACAAGGGCGGAGAAGTGGCTCTCGCCGCGATCGAGATGGTCCAGTTCACACGCGGCTACCGCGATCACGGACCAGCCGGATCATGAGCGAAGAAGAAGACTCGTCTGTCGGCGGTCGTCATCGCGGCAGGCAGGTCGCATTGCAAGTGCTCTACGCAATCGATCTGGCGGCGAAAGACGCGAGCTCTGAGGCGGAGGAGGGATCGCCGAATGATCCGAACGAAGGGATCTTCGATCGCATCAGCGAGAATTTCGTGGTGCCGACCGCTGTGACAGCTTTTGCGCGTGATCTGGTCGGGGGCGTCGTGGAGCGGATCGATGAACTCGACGGAATCCTTGGAGTTCACGCTCGAAACTGGCGCGTCTCGCGAATGGCCGCCGTGGATCGCAACGTGCTTCGGCTGGCGGTCTATGAGTTGAGAGATACGACTACGCCGATTGCAGTCGTCATCGACGAAGCGGTCGACCTCGCCAGGCGATTCGGTAGTGAAGCATCACCCTCCTTCGTCAATGGGGTTCTCGATTCGGTCGCCCGGGAGGTGCGAGCCGCATGACGGCAGCCATCGAACTGGACCTGACGCCTCGGCCGTTGGAACGCACGGATGGTGAAATTGCCGTCGTGGGGTTCTTTGCTGACGAACGCCCCCTACGTGGAGGCGCGGCGCGAGCTGATTGGCGATTGTGCGGTGGCCTCTCGCGTCGAATCGAGAGTGGCGATCTTTCCGGCAAGAGCGGCGAAGCATTGCTGATCGGTTGTGGGCGAGCGCTCCTGGCGCCACGGCTCTTGCTACTCGGTCTGGGGGAACGCCAGCGTTTCGACCAGCTACGGGTCAGCGATGAGACCCATCAGGCGCTGGATCGCTGTTTGAAGCTCGGTTGCACTCGGGTGGCGCTCTCACCACTGGGCATCGCGGCGGATGACATCCCGAGGCACGCGGGCGCGCTTGTGGCGGGGGTGCATGCTGCCTGGCAATCGGCCAATCGACCGATGACACTGCATTTCTGCGTGCCCGGCCAGGAAATTCCCGCAGTGGAGCGAGCCCTGACAGAGGCCCATCGAGCCGCCAACGCCTCGGAAATTGCGATCCGGGTGCCCGAAGTCAGCCGCGAACGGCGCTGAACGCACTCTAGAATCGTCTTTCCGCTTCATGAATGGCTCCAAGTCAAACAGCTGGGCCCCGAGGGGCCCGTGCCGAGCCGACTCACGTGTCTTGCGCCAACGAGACTGGGTCAAGTCCCGCTCTGACAGGCCGATTCTAGAAGTCGCGCGAACGGCTTCGAATCCGTTCTCTGCGACTTAGTACGCGTGTCCGCCGAATGGCGAAAACGCAGGGGGCAGAATGAGCCTGGTCGGAAATCTCGAGGACCTGAGCCTCGGCGACATCATGCAGATCATCAGTCTGTCCCAAAAGTCTGGCGTGCTCGCACTCGAAGGTGATGAGGGTTCCGGTCGAATCGTTTTTCGATCGGGTCTGGTTCAGGCGGCCTGTGTGAAGGGTCGGCCGGACGATCTGAGAGAGCTGCTGGTCGGAGCGAGGCAGGTCGAGGCAGTCAGGTTCGATGAATGGGCGGCGCGTGCCCGAGAACTGGGTCAACCGGTTGAAGAGATGATTGTTCGGGAAGGAGGATTGAGTTCGGAGCAGATCGACGGTCTGCTGCGCGAGTCCGTCGAGGCGTCAGTCCTCGAGATGTTCTCGTGGTTGTCGGGCGATTTCAGCTTCGATGTACGAAGCAAACTCGAGTCCGACGATCCAGGACTTCTCCTGTCATCGGGTATCAACGCGCAATACCTGGCGATGGAAGGCATGCGCATTCGCGACGAGCAGTCGAGAGATGAGTCCCCGGTGCAATCCGGGTCGGATTGCACGGCCTCGCCGGTCGATTCGCACCCGACTGAGGAACCCTTCTTCGGAGACGAGCCGCTCGAGACCGAGGCATTTCTTTCCGACGAAGAGTCCGAGGTCGTCGCGTACGAAGTCGATGACGAATTGTCTGCAACGGACGTTCTCGTTGCGACCGTCGTGACTCGAGAGGACGAAGGCGCGGGACAGGCGTCTGCGAGGGACATGGTTGGGCCCACGCCCCCCGGCACCGCTACGCGCATGACGCCGGTCGTTCTGATCGACCCCGATGTGTCCGTCCTCGAATGGGTGAAGGCGACGATTCAAGACTATTTCTCGCGCGTCCATGTCTTCCAGCAGGCGGACCAGGGATTGGCCCGAATTCGTCAGTACTTGATTCGCGGCGAGCTACCTGTGGTGCTGATCTCGACCGAAATCCGGATTGACCCGCTGTCCGGAATTCACGGTCTTTCGGATTTCGTGGATCGTCTAAAGACGCAGGCCGCAAAACTGGTCGTGATCGGCTTGCATGAGGAAGTCGATGGAAGGCAGTTCACGATTCCGACCGCATTCGACGGCGTGCTTGTTCGGCCAGGTGGACTGATTCACGAGCAGCGTGAGACTGTCACGGCCGAGACCGCTCTAGAGCTCACGTCGGCACTTCATCAAATTCTCGCAGACCGAAACGCGAGCAACCCGGCGCCGACTGCGCGATCTCAGGTAACGAAACAAGCCAGTGTTCGGGACCTAAGAGACGCGACAGGGAAACTGCAACAGGCGTCCTCTCGCGGAGAAGTCCTGCCCGTGGTCCTCGACTTCGCTTCCGAACTCTTTGCCAGGGTGGCGATCCTGATCGTTCGAGAAGAGCAGGTCTTCGCAATCGCCGGTCGTGGCATCGAAGCCCTCGAAGTCGATCCACTCGATTCGGCCCCGCCAGTCTCATTGCAGGCTCTCGATAGCGGTTGGATCCGGCAAGCCCTGCAGTCCGGGGAACCATTTCAATCGCCGCCCACCACGCCCGCCGATCGAGAGCTATTGGCGCGGCTCGGTGGGGCAGAGCCGACAACAGCCTATATCGGACCGATTGAGAGCGGTGGGTCGACGATTGCGTTGCTCTATTGCGATCAGGCTTCCAATGGCGCGGAAATGCCCGACACGACCGGACTCGAGGTGGTGCTTCACCACGCGGGCCTGGCTCTCGACCGGGCCGCGTTGGAACGCGCGTTGTGGGAAGTGGACGCCGGGCAGAGCTGATCCATCGACGCGAAATCACGCTGATCTGGATCTGTTGAAATCCCCACAGTCCGGATTGATCCGGCCGGGCGTTGCCGGTTTCGTCGACCTCAAGACTGCCTCTGAATTGCCGATACATGACGTCGTATTACAGGAGCGCAACTCCGCGCCTGGAGACGATTTTGCAGCGAATTCTGATCGTAGAAGACTCCGCCACCATGAGGTCTCTGCTCGCTTCGAGCCTGGAGGAGCTGGAGATCCCCGTCAAGATCGTCGAGGCGGAGAGCGGCTTTGAAGCCCTGCGTTTCTTGCCGCGCGACAGCTTCGACCTCGTCGTGACGGACATCAACATGCCCGATATCAACGGTCTTGAGTTGGTTTCGTTTATTCGAAACAATGAGAAGTACGCCAAGATTCCCCTGGTGATCGTTTCGACAGAAGGCTCCGAACGAGATCGTGACAAAGGTCTCGGACTCGGTGCGGATGCGTATCTCGTCAAGCCTTTCGACCCCGAGATGCTCCGCCAGGTGGTCACCGATCTCCTCGCGGGACAGCGCGAAGAGAATTAGTTCATCGTGGCCGCCAAGCGCTCGAGCCCGAAGACCAAGAAGACCCGGAAGAGCAAGAAACTCGCAAGCGACGACAACGAGTTCGTAGCGGAGGCCGAAGAGATCCTCGAACGCATGCTCGAGGACCTGAGCGAACTCGAGGATCAGCGGCGGGGTGCCGGTGAGGTCGATCCTGATCTAGTGAATCGAATCTTTCGCTCCGCTCATTCGCTGAAGGGTCTGGCTGGCATGTTCGGGCTCGATGCCATCGGCAATCTTGCGCACCATCTCGAGGACATCCTGGACGGCCTCAGATTGGGACGGCTTTCATTCGAATCGCCTGCGGTCGGATTGCTCGACGATGGAGTGTCGCTCCTCGCCAGGCTGATGACGGGGCTCCAGCAGAGCGATGCGTCCAGCACTGAGGATGCGGACGCCGCGCAAGCCTTCATCGATCAAATCGACCAGGCCATTGAATCGCCGGCGCTCCAGACCAACGATGAACTCGATGAGCTGGATATCGATCCGTCCCTCCTGCGCGCGCTGACCGAGTATGAAGAACACAGACTGCGTGAGAACCTTCGGCGTGGGCGACATATCGCGCTAGTCGATTCGACCTTTGAGATCGCCAGTTTCGAAGAGGGGCTCTCTGACTTGTCCGGCGCTGTGCGGGAAGTGGGGGAGGTCGTCTCGACTCTTCCGTCGCCAGGTTCCGCGCCCGAGAGCCAGATACGCTTTTCGCTGCTGGTCGCCACCGAGGTACATCCCGATCGACTTCGAGACCGGCTCGACTACCCCGATACGAATGTCCAGTCGGTTCAGCGTGATGGCGGCGCGACAGCCTCGGCGGGATCGAAATCAAGCGGGGCCGCAGAAGAAACGGCGAAGACTCCAACGTCCGCAATGAGCGATCTCGATTCGGTGCTTGAGCACTCGGACGCACAAGTCGATGCCGAGGATCTCGTCTCCCAGCCCGAGGCAGCCGGCATTGGGTCTCTGCGATCGGTGAGCGAGACCATCCGTGTCGATATTCGCAAGCTCGACGAACTCATGAATCTCGTCGGGGAGCTCGTCATTCAGCGCAATGCGATTGCGGGGGTGGCCATCCGACTTTCATCGGATGCGGAGACCGCGCGAATTGGCGCGGAGCTCACAAAGACGAACAAGGCCCTGGATCGCAAGCTCAAGGAGCTGCAGTCCGGCGTTCTTGATGTTCGAATGGTTCCCCTTCGCCAGATCTTCGAAAAACTTTCGCGTGTCGTACGTCGATTGCGACGTGATCTCAACAAGGACGTCGAACTCGAATTCAAGGGAGCGGACACGGAGCTGGATAAACTCATCGTTGAGCAGCTGGTTGATCCGCTCGTTCACATCGTGCGAAACGCATTCGACCACGCCCTCGAAACGTCGGAGGACCGAGAATTCTCCGGAAAGCCTCCGAATGGACTGATTCGAATCGGCGCGTTCCAGCGCGGCAACCATGTGGTCATCGAAGTGGAGGACGACGGTCGGGGCATGAACGTCGACGCGATTCGTGCAAAGGCGGTGGCCAGCGGATTGATCGGAGAGAACGAAACCCTGAGTCGAGGTGAGATCCTGAATCTGATTTTCGAGCCGGGGCTCTCGACCTCCGATCAAGTTTCGTCGATCAGCGGTCGCGGCGTAGGAATGGATATCGTGCGATCCAATATGGCCGAGATGGGTGGCATGGTGGATGTTGCGACCGTGGAGGGCCGTGGCACGACAGTCACCATCACCCTTCCGATCACGCTTGCGATCATTCAGGCACTCATCGTACGCGTCGGCGAAGAGCGTTTCGCGATTCCCATCAACTCGGTACTCGAAACCATGGCCCTCGAGCCCGACCAGATCGGGCACAGCGAAGGGCAGGAAATCCTGAACCTTCGCGGCGAGCCGCTGCTCCTGCGCCGGCTCTGCGAAGAGTTCGAGATCGAGGGAGCGGGTCGTGAAGAGAAGCAATTCGTCGTCGTGCTTGGAATGGGCGAACAGCGACTGGGCGTCATGGTCGATCGCCTCGAAGGACAGCAGGACACAGTCATCAAACCGATCAAGGGCCCCGTTCAAAGCATTCGAGGCATTTCAGGTGCGACTGAACTGGGCGACCGGAGTGCGATTCTCGTCATCGATGTGTCGACGATCGTTGGGGACGCCATTCGACGTCGGGAGGCGGCATGAGCCATTCCGAATCGAGCGGCGAATCGAAGCTGTCGACGCCGCATAGCGAATGGGAAAACGTGGCGCGTACTGCCGCCGGAAATTTCGCCGCGGGTACCGACGGAGAGGAAGTAGAACTTCTGCGTGAACTGCTCGTGTTCGGGCTTGATGAGAGCGTGTACGCAATCGCTGTCGAGCGTATTCGAGAAATCGTCCGAATGAGGGACCTGACGCGTATTCCGCGCTCCCCAGAGTGGTTGCTCGGAGTGATGGCGCTGCGGGGCGAGATCGTCGAAGTGGTCGACCTGCGCTGTCGACTCGGTCTCCCCGTGATAGAGCCCGATCGTTCCAGCCGCATCATTGTTCTTCACGGCGACACGGAGCGCGTGACTGGCGTACTCGTGGACTACGTGAGCGAGGTTCTTCGCGTACCGGAGGATAGCGTGATGCCCGCTCAGGGCTTCGAGGTCACGTCTGTCACCGAAGTATGTCGTCGCGGCAAAGAGTTCGTTTCGATTCTCGATCCGGACAATGCCCTGGGGTTTCATGATGTCTGAAGCCGCAGCATTCATCAGCGATACGTCGACGGTGAACCTTGCATGTTTCGAAGTCAAGGGACAGCTCTACGCGATCGAAGTCGAATACGTACGCGAGATCGTGCGGATGATGGAAATCACACCGCTTCCGAACGCGCCGAGCCTGATCGAAGGCGTCATTGACCTTCGAGATACCGTGATTCCCATCATGGATCTCGTGCGCGCGTTGAACTGCGGCACGGCTTCTACGGGTATGCACGCGCGAATCGTCGTGCTGGAAGTCGACGGTCTCGTCCTTGGCCTATGGGTCGATGCGGCGACCGACGTCATGACCCTCGATACAGAGCACATGGAAGACGTGCCCGAGCTCGCGACCCAGGCGGGCTACGACGCCGTACGGCACGTCGTTCGGCACGAAGATGGCCCTCCAATCATGGTGTTGGCGGTCGACAGACTGGTCGAGAATATTTATCGATCCGCTCTACCTGGGATCGATGTGACGGGAGAAGTCCCTTGAGAATATCGGATCTCCAACAAGGATCTCGGGCCTTCAAGTGGGAGTATTGGAAGATCGACGTGGTGTCTCCGATCCCCGCTTTCATATTGACGTTGGTTTATCTCGGGCTGATGTTCGACCTCGAACTATCAGAGGGCCTCACGCTCGCGGGTTGCCTCGTGGGGAGTGCGATTGTGGCGGGTCTGGTTGCGGAAGCAGCGCGTCGCCCCCAGGCAGCGTCGATCGTTCGCTACCTGGACCAGAACTCCGGCGAGAATGCCGGTGCGAGCGCAGCGGCGGACCCATCTCAGGCCTTCCTCGCGATCATGTCGCTGCCGATGCGAATGCAGAGAATGAAGATCGTTGCCGGTCTGGCATCGATCGTCGTTACGCCACCGCTGATGTGGGTGGCAGGTTTTGATGTGTGGCTCGGGGGAGAACGCGTTCGAAGCGTCGCGATGATCATACTGGTTGGCTCGCTGATGAGTGGGACCCTGGTCTTCTATTGGGCGAAACATGCCTTTGTTGGGTTGCGATCGGCGCTTGCGTCGGTTGCAGGAGATGCGACTACGCGTTCGGGTCTTGCCGCGCGATTTTCGCTGCAGTGCAAACTGCTCTTTGCGGTCGCCGTCCCAGCCTGCGCGAGTGTTCTGCTCATTGTCGATGTCATTGACCATGACTGGCGGTCGTCGGCCGAGAATGAAGCAGCCGCATGGGCGATGCTCGCAGTGGAATCGATTGGCGATGCGAATGCAGAGCTGCCGCTTGCCACGCGCATCGCCATCCAGCTGCCGCAGGAAAAGTTCTGGCCGACGCCCCTCGATACGCTGGAGATCAGATCAGATCGACAGGGTGATACGACTGAAATCGACGCGTCCGACGCATTTCTCGACGTCCTCGATCGGAAGCTCGAGCTAGGCCGAACGAGTGGACTGGTCGTTCCGGCCTCGGGGCCCGAGATCGGTGCTTTTCGAAGGTTCGAAGACGGAACGATTCTGCTCTCGAAGGTATCACGATCAGACTTCGAGCGAGATGCTGCGTCGATGAGCTGGGCTGTGGGTCTCGTCTTCCTCGGCGTGCTCGGGATAGCTGTCCTGAATGGACGCCTGGCTGCATCGGAATTCACGACCGGGCTCGAGAAATTGGAAGCGGCGGCCAATCGAATGGCCTCGGGGGATCTGGCGCTGGGCATTGCCTATGAATCCGAGGATGAGCTTGGAGATATGGGCAGAGCGCTTGCTTTGGTCGGAGACAGGCTGCGATCTACCGTGGCGCGTGTTTCGAGTACCGCTGAAAACGCGGAGCGATCTGCAGAAAAAGTTTCTGCCGCTCTGATCGACGTCACGGCCACGGGCGAAAAGCAGGCTCAGCAGATGCAACGCGCGAACCAGGTGATCACAGCGATCACGAAGCGGGTCGACGAGGCCTCGCAGTTTGCATCCAATCTGAAATCGACGATCGAACTGTCGGGCAACTCGCTGCTGGAGCTCGGAGCGACCGGTGACGAGCTCAATGAGACCGCGTCCGTGTTGACTTCGAAGGTCGATGCGGTGTCGGAGTCATTGGAGCAGATGGTGCAGAGCGTCAAGCAGGTCGCCGGAACATCTGGGAGGCTCGCGGCGGCTTCCGAGGAAACTTCTTCGAGCATGGAGGAGATGGCGAGCGCGATGCGCGCTGTCGACACTTCCGCAGAGACGACCGCGAATCTCTCTAGAGAGGTCGTCAGCAAAGCCGAACTCGGGCAGGCCAAGGTCGTTCAGACGATCGCGGGGATGGAAGCGATCCGTGAAGCCACCGATGTCGCGGAGAACGTGATTCGCGGGCTCGGAGCCCGTACCAACGAAATTGGCGGCATTCTCGACGTGATCGATGATGTAGCCGACGAAACGAATCTACTCGCTCTGAACGCCGCAATCATTGCCGCACAGGCTGGCGAACACGGAAAGGCCTTCTCCGTCGTCGCTGATGAGATCAAGGAACTCGCGGATCGCGTCCTGGCGAGCACCAAGGAGATCGGCGGTCTGATTCGTGCCGTGCAGGAGGAGAGCGAAAATGCAATCGGGGCGATCGAGGCCGGCTCAGAAAGCGTGATGAGCGGCGTCGATCTGTCGGCAGAAGCGGGCCGCACGCTCGAGGAAATCACCGTCGCGTCCCGTGAGAGTGGGTTGCGAATCGGTGAGATCGTGGCGTCCGTGCGTGAGCAGACCAAGGCAGCTTCTCATGTAGTCGATCTCATGGAGCGGGTCAGGGAATCTGCGGAAGAAATCGGGTTGGCTGGAAGTCAGCAGGACCAGGGAAACGAAATCGTATACCAGTCGGCGTTGGCCATGCGCGAAGTCGCGCAGCAGGTTCGGCATACGACCGAAGAACAAACGGCCGGTTTTGGTCGTATTCGAGAGAATGTCGTAGGCGTGCGTGAGGCGGTCGACCAGATTGCGGAATCATTGGGTGAGCAGACCGGTGCCTGCCGTCAGGTCACTGAATTTCTCGAACGCGTCTCGCAAGGAACCCAATCGAACGAAGAGGCGGCAGAAAAGCTGCGAGAAACGATGCGGGAGTTCATCTCACAGGCTGTGAGCTTGCGAGAAGACGCGGAGCGTTTTCGCGTCTGATGAAGAATGTTCGGGTCGATTGACTCGATTGTTAGGGGAAGCACGATGGTTGCTGGATGTCCGAAATGCAATGCTCGGTATCGCGTGAATGCGGAGCGAATAGGTCCCGACGGGGCGAAGCTCCGCTGTACGAAATGTTCAGCGGTCTTTCTCGTGAGGACGCCTCAGGGGCCTCCCGAGTCGCCGCCTGCCGCGCCCGAGCCCAGTCCGGTACCGGATCCGGAGATCGATACGCAGCGGCTTGTCCTCGTTGCGGATCCCGACGAAGCGCGAGGCAAAGCGACAGCCGAGGCGATCGAGGCCTGGGGTCTGACGCCACTTCTGGTGCATGACGGCGTCGAGGCCATGTTGGCGATTCAGCGAACTCTTCCCTCTACGATCGTTCTGGACGCGGGATTGCCGAAGATGTTTGGTTTTCAGATCTGTGAGGTCGTCAAGCGCAACGAAAGCCTTCGCAATACCAAGGTCGTGCTTGTCGGCGCGATTCATCATCAGGATCGATACCGCCGAGACCCTTCGGATCTATACGGGGCCGACGTCTACATCGAGAGCCCTGACTTGCCCGACGGTTTGCTGCCGCTCCTGCGCGACGCGGGACTCTCGGTTCCCGACAGCGCCGGCGATGGGCCGCTCTCTCCGATGCCCAGTCCGGAGGCTGATGCTTCAGCGGAACCGACGCCGGAGGCAATCCCGGAGCCGACACCAGAACCGACGCCGGAGGCAATCCCGGAGCCGACACCAGAACCGACGCCGGAGCCAATCCCGGAGCCGACACCAGAACCGACGCCGGAACTCGAACTAGATCTTGGCGCGGATGCCCCTTCGATGGATGTGCCTAGCCCGACGGCGCCTTCTCAACCCGCCATGGTAGCTGAAGCGGAGGATCCCGAACGCACCGCCGAACGCGAGCGTGCACAGCGACTTGCTCGGATCGCGGTTTCAGAAATGGTGCTCTATCAGCCCGAAAAATTCGATCAAGCCACGCGCGACGGAACTCTCGAGCAGGCACTGGACCTGGAAATCCAGGAGGCTCGGGCGCTTCTGCGTCAGCGGATTGGCGAAGAAGTGCGCGCTGAAACCGATTTCATCATCGACGAGCTCAATCGCGTTGCGCAGGATCGGGGTGGGCAGGGATGAATATCGCGCTCACCCAGGCGGAACGGACTTCGATCTTGGAGGCGCTCTCGAGCGCTGACGAAGAAGTGCGCCGGCTCGCGGTCGAGCAGCTCCTGCTATTGCCCATTCAAGAGGCAGCAGAAAAGCTCTACGAATGTCTGGGCGATTCCGGATGGCGCGTGCGAAAAGCAGCGGTCGAGCGTTTGGTTGTATGCGGTGGCGAAGTTCCGATCCAGGAAATGCTGATCACCTCCCTGGCGGACGGAGAGAATCCCGGTCGTCGGAACTCCGCGTTCGAAGCGTTGGTTGGATGTGGGCCGAGCATGACGGCGAGGCTCGTCGCAGAGATGTCGAACATCGACGCCGATGTTCGGAAGCTGGTGGTCGATGCTTTGGCCGCGATAGGAGATCCCGAATCTCGCGTACCCCTGGCCGAGGCGACTGCGGATGACGATTCAAATGTCCGTGCGGCAGCGAGTGAGGCACTGGGTGTCGTCGGTGGCAGTCAGGAGATCGAACGTCTGATCAGCATCGCGTCCGTCGCAAGCGAGGATGTTTTGGTTCGCCTCTCTGCATTGCGAGCGCTTTCTCATATGGAGGCTGGTGTCGGAGTGACGCGATTGGCCGACGCGCTCGAACATTCGCTGTTACGCCCGGCTGCCTTCGAGGTGCTCGGGTACTCGGTCGATCCGGCCGCCGTGGAAGCACTCCTGAAAGGACTATCCCACAACAGCCCGTCGAGTCGGGAAAAGGCGATGGGCGCGCTTCTCCGCATGCTTGGGCGTTTGGATGATCGAGAAGCAGTCGAGTTCAGGACTCGATTGCGAGAGGCGGCGATAGCGAACGACGACCTGGTCGAGATGTGCTGTGAACGTTTGGATGTTGCGGATCTCGGCGGTCGAATGGTGCTCGTCCAATTCCTCGGGTTGATCGAGGACTCGGGGGTCGTGGTTCCCATTCTGCTGGCTGGTCGTGATGAAGCCATCGAGGAGTTGGCGGATGCGACGCTAGAGACCTTGGGAGATCTCGTTCCGATCGCCTTCGAGGAGGCATGGGATGATCTCGATAGCGGGGTCAAGGCTCGTGCTTGCACGATTCTCGGGAAGATCGGTGGGGAACGCGCCGACCGATTGCTCTCGGAAACTCTGGTCTCCCTTGATTGCGAGCTTCGTTGCCGCGCCGCGAGCGCATTGGCGGAGGGCGCGTTCTACGATCGGGTCCCCGACCTCGTGCGAAGTCTCGAATCGGCAGCGCAGCACGAAGACATGGATGGCAGCGATGAGGTCGCCACCATCATCGCAGCGATCGTCGAGCTCGCCGAGAGATCCCAGGAAGCCGAAACCGGGATCGAGGTCCAACTGATCGAAGTGTTGTCGAGTCGACTTGGCGGCGCGCCCGAACCCGTACGACTCGCTATTGCGCAGGTGTTGGCCCACCTGGGTCGCGAGCAAGATGAGGATGTGATCGACTATCTGCTGAAGGATGAGTCGCCGGCAGTCCGACGAGCGGCGGTGCATGCACTTGGCCGCTTCGCCTACGAGCGAGCCCGAGATGCGATCAGGCTCTCCCTGGCAGACGAATCGAGTGCCGTCCGTATCGCGGCAGCGAAGGTACTCGGTGAATCCGGTCGTCGCGAAGCGGCCGAGGGACTTCGTGGGCTGATCGCCGACGAGGATTCACGAGTGGTCGCCGTCGCGATCCGGTCCGTTGGGCGGCTCTACCGGGGTGGCGAGGCGGCAACTGACGAAGTCTACGACGTGATCGAAAATGCACTTGCGTCAGAGCCCATCGTGGCGCTCGCGGCCTGCGAAGCTCTCGAAGAGGTGGGCGGCGCACGTGCCGGAGCGATCGCGCGGTCTGCGTTGCAATGCTCTGAGTCCGACGTAGTGCGTGCCGCAGTGACTTGCCTGGGCGCCCACGGTGGCGAGGCCGACCTGATCGAGGCGATTTCGCTGGTCGCACATCCCGATTGGTCCGTGCGAGCGGAGATCGCCCGGGTGCTGTCCGAGCGTGGTTGCCGCAAGAGTTTGCCCGCTTTGCTGCGGCGTCTCGAGGTCGAGGATGACGCGTTCGTGCGGCAGGTGATTCTTCGCGCAATCGGCAGACTCGAGACGTGATGGTGCCCGCATGATGCACGATCAACCGGTTCTTAATCTGACGGATGCAGAGTTCCGGATTTTTGCGGATTTTCTGCGTCGTCGTTGTGGCCTCCATTTCGACGACGACACGCGCTATCTCGTGGAGAAGCGGCTGTCGAGGCGGATCCACGAAGCCGATATCGGATCATTCGCTTCCTATCTCTACCAGCTCCGAAGCGGGCCGAATGCTGAAGACGAACTCTCGAAGATCATTGACATTCTGACGACGAACGAGACCTATTTCTTTCGGGAACGATCCCAGTTGGCCGCGCTCGTCGAAGAGATCATTCCTGAAATGCTCTCGCGCCAATCGCTCTCACGCCGCCCGATTTCGGTCTGGTCGGCAGGCTGCTCCAGCGGCGAAGAGCCGTTCTCGGTGGCCATCATGGGGATGGAGGCTGGGCTCGTTCCGGGTCGCGATTTTCGGGTCTACGCATCGGACATTTCTCGCGGAGTTTTGGCCAGGGCTCGTCGTGGTGTCTATCGCGAGGCTTCATTTCGTGAGGTCGACGAGTCGACGCGACAGCGCTATTTCGCGCAGAAGGATGGACTGACGCGGATTTCCGACAGCGTCAAGCGGCAAGTCGATTTCGTGCACATGAACCTGCTCGATTCCTCGAAGGTTTCTTTGTTATGCCAGATGGACATCATTCTCTGCCGCAATGTCATAATCTACTTCGATCTCGATACGAAGAAGCAAGTCATGAAGATGTTCTACGACAAGCTTCGGCCCGGGGGCTATCTGCTGCTGGGGCATTCGGAGTCCCTGATCAATGTGACCGCCGATTTCGAGCTGAAACATCTCAGTCGGGATCTCGTCTATCGCCGCCCTGTGCCAGGTGAAGAGCGCGAAGATCCCTGGCATTCTTTGGCGCGTGGTGGGATAGCGAAGGCGGAAGGGATGGAAGTCTGATGCTGAAGCGCCACGGCTTGATCAGGGTTCTGGTCATCGATGACTCTGCATTCTCGCGCCAGACCATCACGCGTATGCTCGAGACCTCGCCGTTGGTCGAAGTCGTGGGCATAGCGCGAGACGGTGAGGACGCGCTTCGCAAGACACTGGAACTCAAGCCAGATCTGATCACGCTCGATCTCGAGATGCCCCGCATGGACGGATTTACCTTCCTTCGCATTGTGATGGCGAAGCGACCCACGCCGATCGTCGTCATCAGCGGTCGGGCCGGGGAGGACGACGTATTCAAGGCACTCGATCTCGGCGCAGTCGACTTCATCGCGAAACCCACGGCGCGGGCAACCCCGGAACTTCAGAGGATCGAAGAAGGTTTGATTCGCAAGGTCCACGCGATCCGCGAGCTGCGAATCGAGAAGGTCTCTGAACGGATTCAATCAGCGCCGCCGATTCTTGCAGAACGAATCGATCAAGGTCGTGCGACGACCTCGGTCGTCGTGATCGGTTCTTCGACTGGTGGCCCTCCGGCTCTGGTACAGATATTTGGCGCCTTTACGGAACCGCCGCCTTGTGCGTGTCTGGTTGCTCAGCACATGCCGCCGGGCTTTACGCGTGGTTTTGCCGAGCGGCTGGACCGATTGACACCTCTGCGGGTGCGTGAGGCGGGCAGCGGTGAGGAACTCGAACCAGGGACTGCTTTGATTGCACCCGGCGGCTGCCATCTGGAACTTGAAATGCGCGGGTCACGCGTCGTCACGCGGCTCGACTCGGACGCTGAATCTGCCAAGTACGTTCCGTCAGTTGATCGGCTCTTCGAGTCTGCGGCGAAACAATACGGCGAAAAGCTGCTTGCGATCGTTCTGACGGGCATGGGAGACGATGGCCGGAAGGGCGCATGTCAAGTCAAGCAGGCAGGAGGACGAGTCATTGCAGAGTCGGAGGAGACAGCGGTGATTTATGGGATGCCGAAGCAGGTCGTGAATGCGGGTGCGGCGGATCGGATTCTGCCATTGCAAGAAATTCCCGCAGAGATTCAAATTGGGTTGGGTTTCGACCGATCCCGACAGCTGAGGGATCGAGGTCGCTCATGAGCGAGATAAACGACAACGATGGGCACGAACGCGGCGAAGCGGTACTCGCAATCTTCCAACGTGGTGCAGAGTTCACCAAGCAGATTCTCGACGAAAACTCGAGATTGCGCCGAGAGCTCGGCGACGTTCAGCGGCGGCATGCCCATGCAGCCCAAAGCGACGATGAGTGGGACAAGCTGCGCCAGGAACTGAGCGCGAAGATCGAAGAACTCGAGAATCAGAATCACACGATGCTCGAACAGATCCGCTCGATCGAAGGTGAGAATCAGGATTTTGCCGAGCGCTATGTCGAGGTCGAGGAAGAGAACAACAATCTCGCCAATCTATACGTGGCGAGTTATCAGCTTCATTCGACCTTGGACTCGAGCGAAGTCGTCAAAGTCATCCTGGAGATCGTGATCAACCTGATCGGTGCCGAGATCTTCTGCGTCTATGTCTGTGAGGAAGGAACCGGCGTGCTTACAGCAGTCGCGGCCGAAGGCGATGATGTAGCCGAGTGCCCGACGCTTCAGATCGATGAGGGTTTCGTTGGAAAGAGCGTCGAAAAAGGTGAGGTCGCGGTCGGCGACCCGGGAGAAGAAGGACGCCCGCCGAGCCGGGGTGGCGAACCGGTGGTATCAATCCCGCTGAGGGTCGACGACAGACCGGTGGGCGCGATCGTGATCTACAAGCTGCTTCAGCAGAAGGACGGTTTCTCGGCTCTGGACAATGAGCTGTTTACGTTGTTGGCCGGGCATGCGGCGACCGCGATTTTTGCGTCGCGACTTTATGCACAATCCGAGCGGAAATTGAGCACGATACAAGGGTTCATCGATCTGCTGACGAACTGATCTCCGCGTGTGATCGGCGTGAAATCGTATATTGAGGTGAGGAGTTAGAAATGGCGGAGCAGCGAATCCTGATCGTCGAGGACAGCCCGACGATGCGACAGCTCCTGGTGTTTGCGCTCAAGCGTCTGAAGGGTGCCGAGATCGTCGAGGCCCAGGACGGAATGGACGGCCTACGCAAGGTGACAGGCGATCATTTCGATTTGGCCTTCGTGGATATCAACATGCCGGTCATGGACGGACTGAAACTCATCAGCCTGATTCGCGGGGAGCCGACCCTGGCTTCGATGCCCATCTGTGTGATCACGACCGAAGGGGCCAAGGAGGATCGAGAACGCGCGATTTCCCTTGGCGCGAATGAGTATCTGACCAAGCCAATCCAGGCGAACAAGGTTCTCACGGTTGCGAAGAGTCTGTTGAAGCTAGACGGCTGATGCCTCCTGCTCGAGCCTCACTCACCGACTGAGCCGGGCGCCCCCTCAC
This sequence comes from uncultured Myxococcales bacterium, assembly GCA_965603475.1. Classification (GTDB taxonomy): domain Bacteria; phylum Myxococcota_A; class UBA9160; order UBA9160; family UBA4427; genus UBA4427. The sequence continues at coordinate 10,064 of CBFDDD010000058.1, read as the reverse complement.
ATGCTATCGGTCTGGCATGGATCGATTCGATCGGGCGCAGACTGTCGCCGCCGTCGTCCTCATCGTTCAGCTCCTGGTCGCGAGCGGATGCGGCTATCGGAATATGCTCTCGGCCGCGACACCCGCGGAATCCGAGGCCGAGGGGCCTGGGCGAGTCCGAGTCGCCGTGATTGCACTCCGAAACGATTCGCCGGAGCCCTGGCTCGATCGAATATTGACCGACGCGATGCGACGTGAGATCGATGCGCGGGGTGATTTTGGTTTTGTGAATGACCCGCAGCGGGCTGACCTGGTCATTCGGGGTCGCATAAGGCCGCTCGAAGTGGTCAGCAAGAGCTTCTCGCGGTTCGTTGCGGCTCTCGAATACAGCCTGACCCTCCGGCTCGATCTCGAAGTCGTACGCGCCAAAGGGGATATCGTGCGGCTGGACCCGAGTATGCTGTCGGAAACCGACGTGTATCTGGCAAGCGCGGATATCGAAGTCACGCGGACCAACCGACTCGAGGTGTTGAGACGGCTCTCCGATCTGTTGGCCGCGCGGGTCGCAGACTCGCTCGAGCTGATTGAGAGCCCGATCTCCGACTCGGGCGCGAAAGACGACGGATGACCGGCTCCGAGCTTGCAAAGGAGATCGCGGGCGGACGAATTCGTTCTGGCTACCTGCTCGCGGGCGGGGAGCCGTTGCTGCGAGACGACGCATTGGCCGCGATTGAGGAGGCCGTGCTTTCCTCCGCGCCTCGAGATTTCAATCTGGATCGGCTGGAAGTGGCGACGTCCACACCGGGCCGTCTGGAAGAGGCGCTCGGCAGTCTACCTGTGATGGCCGAACGCCGACTCGTGGTGTTGCGCGAAGCCGAGGGGCGTGGTCCGAAGCTCGATGAGGGTTGGACCCAGGTGATCGAGTCATGGTTGGCGATTGCGGGAGAGTCGTCGACCGCCGTCCTCGTTGTCGTGACGAGCAAGGTTGATCGCCGCAAGAAATGGGTAAAGGCCTTCAGGGACTCCGCGACGGACGTCGACTGTGACCCACCCCGAGGTGCCCGCGATCTGGCGAAATTCCTGAAGGACGAGGCGCGGCGTCAGGGAGTGGAGCTCGCTGGCGACGCGGCTGGCCTGCTCGGCGAACGCGTTGGCCCACAACTCCTGCTACTTCGGCAAGAGATCGAAAAGGCGGCGTTGCTTGCCGGGCCGGGTGAGCGAATCGAGCGAAAGGATGTCGAGATGTCCGTTGCGGCGGTTGCCGAGGAGCCGATCTGGGATCTCACCGACGCGATCGGGCAGGGCAAGACGGCCGATGCCATCGATCTATTGGCGCGCATGCTCCAGCACGGTGCCGCTGCGCCAGCGATTCTGGGGGCACTGGCCTCTCATTTCCGAAAACTCGTGCGTGTGGGCCATGGCGAGTCCGTCGGAGGTCCACCCTTTGTCGTTCGCAAGCTCGAACAACAGGCCCGGCGATATCCTGCCAGGCGGCTGGTCGTTTGTTTGCGGGCAATCCATCGCACGGACGTCGAACTCAAAGGGGCCAGCGTGATGCGACCTGACCGGGCCCTCGAGCAACTGGTCCTCGTCCTGGCGAGCTGAACTCGCGAGCGATGTCTTCGACGCCCGAAATCCAGATGATGGAAGACGGATGGGAGCTAGGAAACGGCGTTCAGCCGCTTCGCCAGTCGGCTGATGCTGCGGTCAGCGCGCTGCTTCGGGATCACACCCTTGGTCGCGGCACGTCGTATTTCGCGCTCGGCGACCTTGAAGGCGTCGGCGGCTTTCGTCTGATCGCCTGAATCAAAGGCTTCACGACAGTGCTTGACCATCGTTCGCATCTGAGTGCGGATATGCTGGTTGCGCTTTCGTCGTCGTTCGGATTGGCGAATTCGCTTGAGGGCGGATTTATGGTTGGCCAAGGCGGCCTCTCCTTCTTTATGGGCGCGGCATCATACTCACGGATTGCCGTAACGTCTAGGCCGCACCCAGAAGGATGTTGAGGCAATCACGTGGCCCGCGGGGAATCTCTTCAGGAGCGCGCCCAACCAGCCGATATGAAAGGCCGAATCCATCCGTCTGGAAGGAGTTTCGGTTGGCTTGTCGCCACTTGCTCGCATATTCGATTCTTGGTCTGTTCTGTCTTCTGGCCTCGCCTGCACTCGGCCAGGGCATCGTTGACCCGGTCGCTGCGCCTGCAGTTGATCCGACCGATGACCCCTGGCTGTCTGAGCAGGGTCCCACCGTCGTCAAGCCCGTCGAGGTGCCACGCGAACAGGTCATTGCCGCGTGGAGCAATGCGCCGGAGGCCGCCTATGCGCGTGCCGCGGCATTGCGTCGCGTACGTCTCGAACTGGGCCTGGGAGACCTGCTGGCACCGGCCCGCGTCATTCTGAAGAGTGCGACGGAAGAGGATCCCGAGATCTATACGGCGTTCGCTCGCGATCTAGCGCCGGGCGTGCCGGCTATCCAGATCGAACATGCCCGGGCGCTCGCCAGGAGTGGTGACATCGGCGCTGCCACGAAGGCGACGGGCGCAGGCCTTTGGTCCGTCCTTCGCAGTCTGCCGGCGCAGCTGTGGGTCGTCGAGAATTTCACTTTCCTCCTGTTGGTTGTCGTGTTGGCGGCCTCGCTCGGATTCATCTCCCTCGCTGCTCTACAAGTCTTTCCGCATGCCGCTCATGATCTCGGAGATCTGCTCGCGGGCCGTCGCATGCCAGCCTTTGCCCGAAGCGCAGTCCTGGCTTCGCTCGTGTTGCTTCCACTCGTACTCGGCGAAGGCGTGGTCGGTCTGGCGGTGGCCCTGTTCCTGGTGGCATTTGCGTACGGCAAGGCAAGGCAGCGGAGCGTGCTCGTAATGGCGGCGGTCTTGTTGATTATCGGCCTGCATCCGCTCGCCCAATTAGTGTCGATCGCAACGACGCTCGTGGAGCAGGATCCGGTTGCGGGTAGCGTCATGGCCGTCATCGCGGGAACTGAAACGCGAGCCGATGTCGAGCGACTCGAAGCGGTCGTCGGCGAAGATCTTGCTGCGGGTCATGCCCTCGTATACCGAGCGCGTCGCCAGGGCCTCGAAGAGCTCTCACGGACGCGGCTCGAAGCGTTGAGCGAGCGTTACCCGAGTGACGGCTTCGTCCTGGCCGCGCGTGGAAATATTGAAATGCGCCGGGGTGAAACGGAAGCCGCAATCAGCTTCTATGAGAGAGCGGCGGCGCAGCTGGATTCGGCGGCCCTGCTCTTCGACCTCAGTCAAGCCTACGCACTCGGATTCCGCATGGAGGAGTACGAAGCGACGCTCGTGCGTGCACAGGGTATGGACAGTGATGTGGTCGCGGATCTTTCGAGTCTCGAGGACTCGAGTCTCGTGGCGGATCTCGCGTTTCCGACCAGGTTGCTCCAGGACCGATTGATCTCGAGGGCGATGTCTCAGGGCCCACAATTCGATCTGGCCGGCGCCCTCGCGCCGGGCAGGCTCGGCGACCGCTGGTTTCTGACGGCCAGTGCTTTTGCGCTCTCGGTGCTCTTCTGTGTTCTCTTCACCAATCGATTCGACCATTCGACCCAATGCAGCCGCTGTGGTCATCGTATCTGTACACGTTGCGAAGAAACGGTCTGGAGCGAGGAGATCTGTGAAGATTGTCACCATCTCTTCAACTACCCGGCGGCGACAGATCCTTCACTTCGAATGGCTCGACTACAGGCGTTGTCGAAACGGGAAGTCAGGATCGATAGGACATTGCTCGCGGGTGCATTGCTGATTCCCGGTATGGCTGGACTGGTAGCTCGACGACCCGATTTTGCGATGTTCGGCCTCCTGCTCTTTGGTTGGATTGCGGCTTGGGTCATGTGGCCTGAGGGCGTATTCGAAGATCCGCTGTTGATGGGTCACGCAGCAGTGGTCTGTCTGGCAGTCCCGGGAGTGCTTGCGGTGATTGGCTACGGCGGAGTCGTGTTCGCAAGCCTGGTCGTACGAAAGAATCTCTAGGGGGGGCGAATGTCGGTTGCGTTGCACGGCAATCTGAAGGATTTCGGAATTGCAGAAGTCTTCCAGCTGATCGGTCAGCAGAGGAAGACCGGCACTCTCGTCGTCGGCGAAGACGCCGAAGCGATATTCCTTGCCTTCGACAAGGGTCGCGTCGTTCGGGGCGGGTTGGCAGGATCGCGTTCGGAACGCGAACCCCTCGGCCAACAACTCGTGCGGTCAGGCTATCTCACCCGAGACCAGCTCGAGGACCTTCAGAGCGAGAGCGAGCGGTCGGCGCGGCCTCTCTCGGATCTGCTGCTGGCGACGGGCTTGATCGAGCTCGGCACCCTGGAAGCGGTCCAACATCTGCTCACCCGAGAGACCGTTTTCGATGTCATTCGTCGTCAGCATGGCAATTTTCACTTTACTGCGGAGCAGATCGTTCACGATACGAAGCCTGAGAATCTTCTCGGGGCCGAGCAGATCTTGATGGATGGTCTTCGGATGCTCGACGAATGGCAGACCTTCGCCGATGTCGTGCCCTCGGAAGAAGTCATTTTTCGTCGAATCGGGAATCTGGAGTCCGCCAGGGCCTTGACGAAGGGCGACGCGGATTCGCGTCTGGGGCATGCGGAGCGGGTGATCCAGTTGATCGATGGGCGGTTGAGCGTGCGCCGTGTAATCGATCTCTCTCGTCTGGGCACCTTCGAGGCGACCCGAGCGCTGGCCGAGCTGCGGCAGGCTGGTGTGATCGATCTCGTCACCCAGAGAAAATCCGCGTCACGAAGGTCTCGACGGAGTATTCGCCCAATCCAGATTTTTCCGGCCCTTCGGACCGCGCTGGCGACCGCGCTGCCGTTTGTCGTATTGGGATTCATGGCGTTTTCCGAAATCCCGAAAGCCAGCCAGGCCAATTCGCTTGCGGGTTCTGCGATCCCGGGCCGTTTCGAGCATCGGCTCGGGCGACGCTTCGAGGTCGAGTTGATTCGTGGTCTGGTCGAAAAGCGTTTCTTCGAGACCGGCACCTACCCGATTGCCCTCGAGGAAATTGCCGAAGAGGCGGTCTTCGAGAGTCGTTCGTTGACGAAATCGCGTCTCGCCGACTACTATTACGCAGTGCGGGATGACGAGGTCGTTCTTCTCCCGCCCGCAGAATGACGACATGCTGGCCGGGCGATGAGCGGACGACGATGGCACGATCACTGCGCGATAGCGGCACGATGATGGCACGATCACGATGATGGCACGATGATGGCACGATGATGTGCTTTGAGGAGCGGCTCTACTGGCTCGAGAAAATGAAGCGACCCACGAGAGTCTGACCTTCGACGACAACTCGACGGCAGTGGCCCTCTACGGGAACGGCGAAGATACTCTTCGGCTGATCGAGCGGTCCCTGGGTGTCGAAATCCACGCGCGCGGTAACGAAGTCCGAATAGAGGGTGATGCCGATCGGGTAGCGCTCGCCCGGCGCGTTCTCGAAGAACTCTACAAGCTCCTCGAAGCCGGCAAGGGCGTACGCGGATCCGACGTGCGTCATGTGATCCGCATGCTGAGTGATCAACCCGATGTCCGATTGAGCGACGTCTATGAGAACGTTCTGAGTCACGGGTCGCGTCGAGTGATTCGCGCGAAAAATCTCGCTCAAAGACGTTATGTCGATCTGATTCGGAAGCACGACGTGGCGATCGCGATCGGACCCGCTGGAACCGGCAAGACCTATCTGGCGATGGCGATGGCAGTCGCTGCGCTTCACGCCAAGGAAGTTTCACGAATCATTCTGACTCGTCCCGCTGTCGAGGCTGGTGAACGTCTTGGTTTTCTGCCGGGGGATTTGTCCGAGAAGGTGGATCCCTATATGCGGCCCCTCTACGATGCGTTGCGGGATATGATGGACATGGAGAAGGCCACCCGACTCATCGAGCGCGGGACGATCGAAGTGGCACCGCTGGCGTTCATGCGCGGACGAACCCTGAATGACTCATTCGTGATTCTCGATGAGGCACAGAATACGACCGGTGAACAAATGAAGATGTTTCTCACTCGACTCGGTGACGGTTCCCAGGCCGTCATCACGGGGGACGTCACCCAGATTGATCTGCCTTCTGGAACCGAAAGTGGGCTCGTCGAGGCCGCTCGCGTTCTGCGATCTGTGCGTGGGATCGGTTTCATGCACTTCGAAGCGGCCGACGTAGTGCGGCATCCATTGGTACAGTCGATCATTCAGGCCTACGACCGGGCGAAGAACCCCGGTCGAGGCGCCCGCAAGGACCGGGATGGTCCGGCTGGGGGAGATGGATGAGCGTATTGATTTCCGGACCGCCCGAAGCGATCCGGGGATCGAAGGTCGACACAGCCGAGCTGCGTCGCAGTGGCCAGGCGGTGCTGTCGGCGATCGGTGAGAGCCGTTCAGAACTTTCGATCGCACTGGTCGACGATTCCCAGATCAGGGAGCTCAATGCGCGCTGGCGCGATCGGCAACAGTCGACTGATGTCCTCTCTTTCTCACAGATCGAGGGCGATTTTGCGGATCACCGATCGGGGTTGCTTGGCGATGTCGTGATCAGCGTCGAGACCGCCGCTGCTCAGGCGGCTTCGGCGCATCGCGGATTGGATGAGGTGGTCACGAGGCTTCTCATCCATGGCGTATTGCACCTGGTCGGTCACGATCATGAGAAGGATGAGGAGGCTCTGAGGATGCGCGGTGAGGAGCGGCGCATCTGGCGAGTATTGAACTCGTGAGTACGGCTCCGACGCCGGCACGAAAGGGTGCACTCGCGCTCTACGCGATTCTGACCCTCTTGTCGTTTCCTCATGAGCTGCCAGGCGGCCTTGCGTTGGATCTGGGTTTTGTGCTGGTCTGGTTCGGGCCGGCTGCGCTCATCGTGGGTATCGACGGAATGGCGCCGAGACGTGCCGCACGAGCGGCATTCTTGGCGAGCCTCGCCGGACATTTCGTGCTCTTTCACTGGTTTTTCGTGGTGACGGTGAAATACGGAGGGCTGCCTGCCTGGCTCGGTGTTCTCTCCCCGCTCGCTCCGTCTCTCTACGTGTCGCTTTTCACTGCACTTTTCGCGTGGGCATGGGCGCGATACGGATCCTCTTCTCGCTGGCCGATCCTGGCTGGCGCGATGCTCTGGGTGGCGGTCGACTGGGCGCGTGGCCATTTTTTAGGCGGGTTTCCCTGGGCCACATTGGGCTATGCGCTCCATCTCGACGGTCCGTTGCTCATGTGGACGCGATGGGCTGGCGTGTACTCCCTGTCCTTTTTTGTAGTTGCCATGGGTGTCGCGCTGGGCCGCGTCTGGATGAATCGCGGTGCCGCGACGATTCGTGGTCTCGTTTTCAGCGTTGCCTGCGTCGTCGTCGCGCATGGGGTGGGCTTCTGGAACTCCCAGGACGAAGTCGATTCGGCGGAGACGGTCCGCATCGCTGCGGTGCAAGGCAATATCGACCAGGGCCAGAAGTGGGATGCCGCTCTTCGAGACCGGATTCTCGAGACCTATTTACGACTCAGCACGGAAGCGGCAGACGACGGTGCGCAGTGGATCGTCTGGCCTGAGACCGCCGTTCCAGGCTTGATCGAAGCTGACTCGGGACTTCGGGCCCGAATTGCTCACCTGGCGAACAGTCGAGATGCTTGGCTCATCGTGGGCGGAACGGGAGTGGAGTTCGATCCGGTTTCACGACGCTTTTCGGCGTTCATGGACAGCGCGTTCGTCTTCGATCCGAACGGAAATATGCTCGATCGCTACGACAAGACCCAGCTCGTGCCTTTCGGAGAGTTCGTCCCGTTGCGCGAGCTCTTCGGTCGGTTCTTCAAGTCGCTGGCACGTGGCCTCGCGAATACGGATATCACGGCCGGCCCGAAACCACGGACCCTCGCGATCGATGGAGCCGGGGCCGATGCCGTCTCGCTTCAGGTCGGTGTGCCGATCTGTTATGAATTGCTCTTTCCTCATATCGTTGGACGCTTCGGGTCGGATGGAGCGGGTGTCCTGCTCGCGATTACCAACGATGCCTGGTACGGTCGGACGGGCGCCCCCCACCAGTTTCTGGCGATGACCACGATGCGAGCCGCGGAAAACGGCCTGTGGGTGGTGCGCGCTGCAAATACGGGGATTTCGGCCATCATTGATTCCCGCGGACGGGTACGCGAGGCGAGCGCACTCTTCGAAGAAGCAGTGCTCGTAGCGGATGTTCCGGTTTTGACACGGACGTCTTCCACGTTCTACGCGCGTTTCGGAGATGTCTTTGCAGGGATGTGTGTTCTTGGTCTGGTCGCTCTTCTCGGCCTCGAGAAGATCGAAGAGCGAAGACTTCGGGTTTGAGAGAGAGTCACGAAGCATGAGTCAGCAGAAGAGCACGCGATTCGACGTCGCCGAGCTCAACGATCGGGTTCGCGGTTTGCGGAAACGCTTCGATGAGTTCCGGGGGCGTCTTTGACGTTGCTGGACTGCGAGCTCAGCTTGAAGAGCTAGAAGTCGAAATGGCGCGGCCTGACCTCTGGGATGATCGGGAAACTGCCGAGAAGGTCGGTCGCCAGAAGAATGCGGTAGAGCGAGAACTTGCACTGCACGATCGCGTCGAGACCGGCCTGGACGACGCCGAGGTGTTACTCGAATTGGCCGAAGAAGCCGAGGATGAGGAGACCGTCGCTGAGGTCGTCGAAAAGTGTAATGACGTCGACAAGGTGCTCGGAGATGCCGAACTGCAGCAGTTGCTCGGTGACGAATACGACGCCTCGAACGCTTTGCTATCGATCAATTCGGGTGCCGGTGGGACCGATGCCTGCGATTGGGCGGAAATGTTGTTGAGAATGTATCTCCGCTGGGCCGAGCGGCACGAATACAAGACCGAGATTCTCGATATCCAGGCTGGCGAAGAGGCCGGACTACGCGGTGTCACACTTCGCGTCGAAGGCGAATATGCCTATGGCTATCTGAATTCAGAACAGGGAGTTCATCGGCTGGTGCGTATTTCCCCGTTCGACTCGAATGCGCGACGACATACTGCTTTCGCTAGCGTGACGGCGGTGCCAGAGATCGACGATTCGATCGAGATCGAGATTGACGAGAGTGAACTTCGAGTCGACACGTATCGCTCGAGTGGGGCCGGGGGCCAGCACGTGAACAAGACCGATTCCGCGGTGCGGCTGACCCATCTACCGACGAATATCGTCGCTCAATGCCAGAACGAACGGTCGCAGCACAAGAATCGGGCAACCGCAATGAAGATCCTGCGCGCGAAGCTTTTCGAGCGTGAGCGACTGGAGCAGAGGGAAAAGCTCGACGTACTCACGGGCGAGAAGCGCGAGATCGGATTCGGAAGCCAGATACGCTCCTATACGCTCCACCCCCAACAGCGCGTCAAGGACCATCGTACCGATCTCGAGATCGGCAATGTCGAGGGCGTTCTCGATGGGGACATCGACTCATTCATTCGTTCCACATTGCTCGCCCAGTCGGCGAAGATTCGTGCCCGTGGCCACGGGGCAGGGGGAGTGTGATGGAGCAATGGCTGGCCGGCATAGACGTGGGTCTGCGCGCGATGGGAGGGGGTGTCGCCGTGGCGTTCATTATCTCGATCGCGGCGGGCATTCTGGCGATGACACTCCTCTATGTGGGATCTGCGCTTCTGGTGCTCGATCGTTTCGCGCGCGTTTCGAAGGGGTGGTTGGGGCCGGCGTTGGCTGGCATGGTCGTTTCGATTTGCATTGCCCTGCTTGTGACGATGGAGGCGATTCCTTCCGACTCGGTCTATGTCTGGAGTGAGTGGCGGGACACCTTCGCAACGCAGCTCGTGATGACATTCGCTAGCTGCGTACTCTTCATTGCACTCGTTCGGATCGCGATGCATTTCATTTCACAGTACGGACTCACGATGTTGGTGACGGCCGTGGCCGCCGCCGGCGTCGGCCTCGCGCTCTCCGGTACGGGGAACGCATCGCTCGCGCCGAGCACACTCGGCGCGAGTCTCGCCATCTCCGGACTCATCTGGGGCGTTCGAACATTGAAATCGAAGGCTGGGCCGTCGACCGTCGAACGACTGCTCTGGATCTCTGCCGCAGGTCTCGCGCCAGGCGCGATCGTGACGATGTTGTCCTCGGAATCTCGAC
>CBFDDD010000057.1:0-29960 GCA_965603475.1 uncultured Myxococcales bacterium | reverse complement strand
TCGGCGGGTGGCAAGTCGATCTTGGGAAGCCAGCGTCGATGCTCGGCGATGACACGGCGCGTCCGGTACGACTCGCGCCGGGCGAGTATGTGTCGGTGGATGCCGGACTGATCGCGGAGGTCTCCGAATCGGCGCCAGACGATCTCGGCCGCTATGAGATCACGCAGGATCCCGACGATCGTTGGAAATACAAGACGCCATCGTTGCGCAACGTTGCGCTGACTGCACCCTATATGCACGATGGCTCGCTAGCGACGCTTCGCGAGGTCGTCGAGTTCTATGATCGTGGAGGTGTGCCCAATGAATTACTCGAGCAGCGAATCCGTCCACTGGATCTGTCGGATGCGGAGCTCGGTCAACTCGTGGCCTACCTTGAATCCCTGACCGGGGGTGATGTCGATCTGCTTGTCGCTGATGGCTTTGCCGTGCGGGTGGGCGACCCTGGCGAGCCTGTCCGGCGTGAATGACGGTTCGACGAGCGGGGTGTCAATGAGCGAGGTCGAGTTCCAGATCATCAAGTCCGTTGGTTTCGTGATCGCCCTGGTGGTGGCGGTCGGTCTCCAACGCGTTCTGCCCCACGCGGGGCGAAGGGGAAGCTGGCGTTTGAATGGCGGTCTGTGGGCTCTGAATGCGATCATTCTCGGGATCGTCTGCGCCGGATGCGCATGTACGGTCGCTCGTTGGGCCGAGGCGGAAGCATTCGGGCTTCTCAACCAGGTGGACATGAGTGCAGGAGTGGCGATTGCGATCGCAGTGCTGGGTCTGGACGGCGTCTCGTATCTCTGGCATCGCGCGAATCATCGAATTCCGCTGCTCTGGCGCTTCCATCAAGTCCATCACTCTGACCCGAACTTTACAGCGACGACTGCAATCCGATTTCACTTCGGGGAACTCTTGCTGGCTTTGCCCGTTCGCCTGCTTGCGGTCGTCATCTTGGGCATCTCGATCCCGGGTGTGATCGTATTCGAGCTGGTCTTCGCCTTCGCCAATTTTTTCGAGCATGGGGACATCGATCTCCCGCTCGGCCTTGAGAAGCGACTGGCGCTCTTGTTCATCACGCCTGCACTGCATAGGCGCCACCACAGTCGCGAGGCGGCGCTCTTGAACAGCAACTACGGAACGATCTTTTCGTTCTGGGATAGAGCCTTTGGTTCCTTCGGTTCGAGCAGATCCGATGTGCAGATTCAGATCGGATTGCCGGGCGTCTCCAAAGCGCTTGGACCGCAAGCAGCGTTGATGATGCCCGTTCGGGACATCTATCGCGGTGTATAGACGTTGGGAGTAGGACTTCCGTCTACGCCTTGATCCCAGTCACGCGGGTCAATGTGTTGGGAATGAATTCATGCACGGAATTCGCTTTGAAGCCCGCCGATTCGAAGTAACCCACGCAGTCTTCGATGGTATGTGCCAGTCCGGTGGAATGGCTGAGTGCTTCCGCGAGGCCCCACAGAGCGGGTGCCAGCGGGCCCTTGCCGTCCGAGTCGCTCATCTCACCAATTAGATGGAATTCCCCGCCCGGAAGCAGAGCGTCATGCACTCGAGCAACCACGTCAGCGATGATCTCGCGTCCATATTGCGGCAGATTCGAGGCCATGATGGCGACGTCGGCGTCCCTTGGCAGCGCGTCGCTCGTGAAATCGCACGGCGTTGCGGTCACACGGTCGGCCACGCCGTTCTCTTCGAGATATTCCCGCGTGACGGCGACGACAGGTGCCAGATCCAGGACCTCGGCCGTGAGTTCCGGGTAGGTCTTTGCCGCCACGATGCAATAACAACCGGACCCGCCACCGAGATCGATGATCTTTCGACGGCCGGTCAGGTCGACCTGACGATGAAAACGGCGGGCCGCGCCCATGCCGATGGAGTACGTCGCTTCGTGGTATTTGCGTGCCCGTTCGATCGTGAAGGAATCGTCGTACATGCCCAGTCGCCGCTGGTCGTCTCGACTCGCCTTGAGATGTTCTGTGAGCTTTCCCCATTTTCGCCAATCCGGTTTGGCGAAGAGCATCCATGGACCCGCGTACGTCGGCTTACCGCGAACCAGAAAGCGCTCCACGTCCGGCGCATTGGCAAAGGTGTCGCCGCTCCGTTCGAGCAGCTCCATCGCGGTCAGAACCATGAGCAATCGTTCCGCGTTGACGGGTTCGATCGCCATCGCTCGGGAAGCGGATTCGATGCTGTCGTGACCCTCTGAAATCGCCGTGAAGGTATTGAGCTCGATCGCACTCATGAAGGCGGCAGACTCCCAGAATGCTTTGCTGATGCGTTGGAGACGAACGGTATCGGGACGCGATGTCGTCTTCTCTGTATCCTTGCGAGAATTCTTCGTCATGGGGCGATTCCTGTTGGCTGGCGTGATCTGGCGGATCAGATCGGGTTGGGCTGCACAGTGACGAGGGTACAGCGAAGGAGCTCGAATGCCGTATCAGACTGGATTTCGTGAGGGCCTGTTCGAGGGTCAGACCCTGTTGATTCCGGGCGGAGGAGGTGGGTTGGGGCGCTGTATCGCGCATGAACTCGCGGCGCTCGGAGCGAAGTTGGTTCTGGCCGGCCGCACGATGAAAAAGCTGGAGCGAACGCAATCGGAGATCAGCGAGGACGGCGGAGAAGTCGTCGGCTGTTTCACTGCAGAGCTGCGGGACGAGGCGGCGGTGTGCGGTCTGATCTCGGACGTCCTCGACAAACACGGACCCTTCGATGGACTGGTCAATGCAGCCGGGGGGCAGTTTCCCGCGCAGCTGAAGGATCTGAGTCTCAATGGCTGGAACGCAGTTCTTCACAACAATCTGACGAGCTATTTTCTGGTCGCGCGCGAGGCGTTCAATCAATGCCTGGCAGAACGGGGCGGAAGCATCGTCAACATTGGCGCGGACTACGCCGGGGGGATGGCGGGAATGGGCCATAATGGCGCGGCTCGGGCGGGGCTTTCGAATTTCACGTTTACTGCCGCCACGGAATGGGCGGGTGCGGGCGTACGAGTGAACTGCGTGATTCCCGGTTTCATTGCGACGACTGGTCTTGATCGCTACCCGGAGGAAGAGTGGGAGTCGTTGAGGAAGATCGACCGGCGAATTCCGTTGCGTCGACACGGGACCGCGGCAGAAGTTTCGGCCATGGTCGTGTTCCTGATGTCGGAGATGGCGGCGTATATCACCGGCGCCGAGTTTCGGGTGGACGGTGGCATGCACAATGGCAACGGCGGGTTCCTGTTCAATCCCACCGAGGCTGTGCGCAACACGGCTTATCACGGATTCCATCGCGACGAACCGCCGAAACTACTGGGCTCCTGAGAGTGCTCCTGGTGCCTCAGATCGAGAAAATTCTCGAGATCTGAGCGCTCTGCGGTGTCGGAAGCCATACTCGTCATGCTGATTGATCCCAACCTCGAGGAATGCCGATGACTACGCCCGAGATCGATGAACACGAGATCCCGACCTTCTGCCGAGTATGCGAGCCAGCCTGTGGTCTCATCGCGCACGTTAAAGACGGAGAGCTCGTACGGTTGCGGCCTGACAAGGACCATCCTGTTACGCGGGGGTTCGCTTGTAACAAAGGTCTGGCGGGAGACGAGATTCATCGCGACCCCGATCGCGTCGACTATCCGCTTCGCCGGTGTGCGGACGGGGAGTTCGAGCGGATCTCATGGGACGAAGCGATTACGGAGATCGCTGCGAGGCTGAAGGCCATCCAGGACGAACATGGAGCGAACGCCTTCGCTCCCTACATCGGAAACCCGACGGCCTTCAACACGCTCGCAAGTCCCGCCATGGGCGCGCTCTTCTCGCAGTTGGGCACCCGACGATCCTTTTCTTCGGGAACCCAGGATTGTGCGAACAAAATGGCTGGCAGCGAGGCGGTCTTCGGATCGAGCACGATGCATCCGGTACCCGATCTCGCTCATACTGACTTCTATCTTTCCTTCGGCGCGAATCCGCGTGTCAGTCATGCGAGCTTTATTTCGATTCCAGACCCCGTGCGCGTGATCAAGGCAGTCGTCGCGCGAGGCGGTCGGGTGGTCCATGTGAATCCCCGACAGATCGAGAGCGAGAAGACGCGGGCCGGAGAGACACTCTTGATTCGTCCCGACACGGACGTCTATCTGCTGGCCGCGCTGATCCACGAGATCGATCGCGAGGGCGGATTCGACGAAGCGATCGTACGGGAGCACGGTAAACGCGTGGCGGAGCTGCGTGAGTTCGTGGCGCAGTACTCGGCAAACCGTGTAGCGATGGCGACTGGAATCAGCGCGGACGAGATTCGTTCGCTCGCACGTGACTTCGCTGCGGCGCCATCGGCTTCCGTCCACATGTCGACGGGCGTGAACATGGGCCGGCAGGGCACCCTGGCGTACTGGCTGCTGCATATGCTGAGCTTCGTGACGGGCAATCTCGATCGGCGCGGCGGCAATATCTTGTCCGTCGGTTTCTACGAGAGCGCGAAAGCCGGGCGCCGATCTTTTTCGGATGGCTTCGTCGAGTCGGAATACGGACGGATTCGAAAGGGTATTCTGCCCGGAAATCTATTGCCCGATTTCGTTCTCCAGGAGCAGGATCCCGTTCGCGCAATGATCACCGTTGCTGGAAATCCCGTCCTCTCGATCGGAGGCGAAGAACGACTTCGGGCGGCAATGGAAAAGCTCGAACTCCTCGTCGTGGTCGATCTCTATCGCAATGCCACGGCAGAGTACGCCGACTACATTCTACCTAGCACGGACAGCTTCGAGCGGTCGGACATCAATATCACCGGCCTGGGTCTGCAGCACGAGCCCTGGATTCAGTTTACGGACAAGGTCGTGGAGGCCCGAGGCGAGCGTCGTGAGGAGTGGTGGATTCTCGGGAAATTGGCACAGGAGCTTGGTCTCAAGTCGCCCTTCGATGAAAAGGGCGAGGCGCAGGGCTTGTGGGGCCGGATCGATCATATGCTGCACGCGCGTGGGCTCACTCTGGAGGAGGTTCGCGCCCAGCCGCATGGCCTCGTGTTCGAGGGACTCACACCCGGGCGTTTCTATTCGGACCACCTGCAGACCGACGACGGAAAGGTCGATTGCCGCCCGCCGGCCTTTGATGACGCAATCGCGCTCTGTGCGGAACAACTGGCGGAGCTCGATCGTGAGGGGCCGGATCGATTGAAGATGATCACTCTGCGCGATCCCTATATGCATAACAGCTGGTATGCGAATATCGAGCGAATGAAGGGTGGCGCAAAGGATCGAAACTATCTCTATATCCATCCCGACGACGCCGAGCGGAGGGGCGTTGCGAAGGGCGACAAGGTTCGGCTCTCGAACGAGTGGGGTGAGGTCGTCGTCGAGCTTCGCCTGGACCCGGACCTGAAACACGGGGTCGTGGCCTTGACCCACGGCTGGGGAAACGCAAAGACGCCGGGCATGCGTGTCGCACACAGCACTCCGGGCGCCAACCAGAATGCACTCCTACCCTCTGGGGTCGGGAGCTTCGACCCCCTTTCGAGTCAGGCCTTCATGACCGGAGTTCCCGTCGAAGTCGCACCGGCCTGACGACCTGATTCGAGCGTCAGGACGCGCCGGGTCCGAAGGCGAAGGGTTCTTGCCAATCCGAAGCCATGTCCACAATGGTGCCACCCTGTTCCACCGTTTCGACGAGGTTCAGGGCAGCTCGCAAAATTCTCATTTGCGCCTCGACGTCGTTCGCTGCGCCGAAGTTGTTGCCCATCGGGTGATTCACGAAAAGTGCACGCGGGGGATTCACGAGTGCTGTGAGATCACGACCGGTTGCGACGTAGGTCGTGGCGATCCCTCGTTCTTCGAGCAGCCGGCAGACCAGACCCACGGTCTGGTGGTCGAGCGGTCACGAGGGTGCGGCCAGTAGGATGTCGACATTGTCTGCCTGGAGCGCGTCGGCAAATTTGGGGCCCGACTCCTCGGTGATCTTGGTTCGGTTGTAGATCCGACCCATGAATCCGCTCCAGAGTCGAGGCGCGACCTCTCCGATTTCCCCGAGTTCGGCGAGCGTCCGCAATCGATCCAGTGGAAAAATACAATTGATGTCGGAATCAGCGTCTGTGTGGTCGTAGTAGCTGTCGTGGACCTGAAAGTCGTTCGAAGGGGTGTCTGGGGGGATCGAATCGAGACGATGGTCGTTGCGGGCATTCGGGTCGAACGCGGGCATCGAACACTGTGAGACCCCGCCCGAGGTCAGGACGCTGACGGTACATTCGCGGAGTGGCTTGGTCAGACGATGGAGCGGGGCGGTTTCGTTGACGGTCCAACGGTAGGGCGGATTGCCCTGGGAACGGTAGTGCTCGTTCAATGTGTCGACGTATCGAATCGGTTCCATGCAATATCCTTTCGCGTCACGAACCCTTCAGGGGTTGAGAGTATCATTTGCAGGCGATATCGAGCAAACTTGATCTAATCTTGCGATGAGTCGTATTCTTGCACCGCGACGATCCGCGTACAGGAGATAACCCGGAGATGAATACCCCCCACTTCGTTTCCCAGGCAGCGTTCCTGAATCGTTGGCTCGCGCGATGAGCGGTCAACTCAGTGGACGGACCTGTAGGCGTTGCGAATTGCTCACGATTCCGGGCGAGCCCTATGCCTGCGAGCGCTGCGGCGCACCCCATGATGAACACGTGGACACCGAATGTGATTCGGCGGGAATGATTCGGGCGATCGCAGTCGTTCATCGACACGCCCGCAAAGAGCCCGCAACGCCATTTACCATCGTAGAGGTCGAACTCGACGCTGGACCGGTCATCCGTGCCCAACTCACCGGATCGCAGCTCGAATCGGCGTCCATCGGCAAACGCGTAGCGGGAACCCTCGTCGAGGGGCGCGTCGCGATGACGCTCGAGAGTGAGAAGAGACAATGATCCGGAATCTACTTGCCGATCGAGGCGCCTACGTCGTGGGTATCGGACTGCATCGCTACCAGCGACGCTCGGACAAGACCTACGTCGAGCTGGGTCTCGAGGCCGTTCGCGCTGCTCTCGGCGATGCCTTCGGCGATCCCGTCGAGGCATGGCCCAACGTCGATGCTGCGATCACGGGCACCGCGCTTCTCGGTATGGCGCCTTCGAGGGTCATGTTGGCGCGCCTCGGTGCGTCGGGTCTGGCGATTCATCAGGTCGAGAACGCCTCGGCATCGGGTTCGACCGCAGTGGCACAAGCCGCGCTTTCGGTCTCCTCGGGCCAGACCGATGTCGCACTGGCGATCGGGCTCGACAAGCCCGAGCCCTGGCGGGTGGCTGCCGCATCGGCCGGCATTCCAAGTCTCGAAGGGGGGCTGGTCGCGCCCTTTACCCACTTTGCGCTGTTGGCAAGTCGCTACCAACGAGAGTTCGGCGTCAGCGATGAAGAGATCGCGCGGGTTGCGGTCAAGAACCATCGCAATGGTGCCAAGAACCCGTACGCACATCGCCAGAAAGAACGCTCGATCGAAGAAGTCATGCAGGATCCGATCTCGGGATCGCTCACGCGCTTGCAGTGCTGTCCTGTAGGCGAAGGGGCGGCGGCGGTCGTCGTCGCCTCCGCGGATGCGATCGAAAAATTCGGACTCGATCCCGCGCGTTGCCCCCGAATCATCGGCTCGGTCTCGCGTAGCCAGGCATTTCTCGAGCCTGGAGCCGATGCCGACAGTGCACTCACGATCGACACGGCTCGTCGGGTCTTCGAGCAGGTTGGCCTGGGGCCCGCGGACATCGACGTACTCGAGGTCCACGACGCCTTCTCGGTCGAGGAGCTCTTCTATCTCGAGGCAATGGGATTCTGCGGGCCGGGTGAGTCAGTCAAGCTTCTGGCCGAGGGCGCGTGGGATGTGGGAGGTCGCTGTGCGGTTTCCGCTTCGGGCGGTCTGCTCGCCATGGGTCACCCCCTTGGACCTACGGGCACGGGTCAGATCGTGGAAATTGCACGCCAGCTTCGCGGAGAGGCCGGGCCGCGTCAGCAACCAGACGCTCGCTATGGCATCGCCCACATGGTTGGTCTCGGTGCCGTGTGCGTCATGCATGTCCTCGAGCGTGGCCAGGCGTAGGTCCTGGAATTGGCTTGCCGGCTTTGCCGCGCGCCGGAGTCGCGTCTAGTATCCAAAGCCCAGCTCAGGAGTTTTCATGGCAACACTGAACACCGATCAGCTCGAATTCCAGGAATATGCGCGTCGCTGGCTCGACGAGAACCGCCCGCCGCCGCCGAGGGAGCGACTTCCGATCACGCCGCTCGAGGTGATGACCGAAGCGCATCGTGACTATCTCCAGGATTGGCAGGCCCGGGTTCATGCGGCGGGGCTCGTGGGTGCCGACTACCCGATCGAATATGGGGGAGGCGGGCACGAGGGTTTCCAACGGATCGCGAATCAAGAGATGGGGCGAGCGGGGACGCCGATGCTCATCAATATCGTCGGACTCAATATGGCGGCACCGACGATTCTCGTGCACGGCACCGAGGAACAGAAGAAAAAGTTCATTCCGGGATGCCTGTCCGGTGAAGAGATCTGGTGCCAGGGATTCAGCGAACCCGGAGCGGGTTCCGACATGGCGAACCAACAGACCTCCGCTGTTCGTAGCGGTGAAGATTGGATCATCAACGGCCACAAGGTCTGGACGAGTCTCGGTCATTTCGCCAAATGGATGATCCTGATCGCGCGTACGAGCAAACATCACAAATACGATGGGCTGTCCTATTTCCTGATGCCGATCGGAGGCCACCCGGGTGTGACGGTTCGGCCGCTGGTGAAGATTACCGGCGAGTCCGGATTCAATGAGGTGCTCTTCGAGGACGCGGTCGTGTCCGATGCCCTGCGCCTGGACGATGTTGGCAAGGGTTGGACGGTCGCGATGACGACGCTCACGTACGAGCGCGGTGCCGCCGAGAGCGCGGGCGGCGGTGGTGGCGATTCAGTCGGTCCGGTTCAGCGCCTCGTGAATCTGGCCAAGGACTCCTGGCGGGATGGAATTCGGGCGTCGGACGATCCGCTGACTCGGGATGCAATCGTTCGGAGCGCGATCGTTTCGGAAGGCATCAAGCAGAATGCACGACGCTCCCGAGTGCCCGCGTTATGTGAGCATCCGATGCGACTCCCACTTCAACAGAAGGTGACGGGGAGTGAGTTCTTTCAACAGAGCGCAAGGCTCGGGGTCGAGATCGCGGGCGCACGCTCGACGCTCTACAAGCTCGATGAAGCTGCTCCGGATGGGGGTTACTGGCCGCTCGCCTACATGAACTCGTATGGTCACACCATCGCAGCGGGCACGAGCGAAGTTCAACGCAATATTCTGGGTGAGCGCGTGCTCGGCCTACCGAAATCGAAATGAGTAGCCGGATGAAAGAGCAGTCGTCGATCGATCCCATGCCGAAGGACTACGGATTTGGCTCTGACGAGGAGATGCTTCGTGATCTCGCGAAGAAGCTGCTCGACGAAGAGATGCCGATCGAGAAGATGCGTCGTCTCGTATCCGCAGATCCGACCACGACCTATCAGAAAGGGCAGCGTCCCGGTTGGGACGAGTCGCTCTGGAAGCAATGTGTCGAGCTGGGTTGGACGGGCCTCGCCGTGCCCGAGGAAGCCGGCGGCGTCGGTGTGAAGATGGTCGGAATCGCCGGGCTCGTCGAGGAGGTAGGCAAGCACGGACTCGCGTCGCCACTCATCGCGACATTGATCGCGACGTTCGTGTTGCGCGAAGCTGGAACCGAACAAGCGAAGAGTTGGCTCGGACGCATCGCCGATGGCACGAGCGCTAGCCTTGCGATGACGGACGCGAAGGGCTCCTGGGAGCCCGGCTCGACAGACGTCATGGCAACCGCGGCTGGCGACGGATTGAGCTTGAACGGCAGCGCCTTCTTCGTGCAGGACGCCTTCAAGGCCGATGTCTTCGTCGTGAATGCACTCCGTGACGGAACCAGTGTGCTTTGCGTCGTCAGGGGAGATGCCCGTGGGCTGGAGCGATCGCAGGACCACATTCACGACCTGACGCGCGACCAGGCCACAGTCACGTTCGAGAACGTCGAGGTCTCGGCTGAGGACATTGTGTGTGAGGAGGGCGAAGCCGCACTTCGCGGTGCCTGGCCGGCGATCCTGACGACGGTCGCCGCGGATCTCTGCGGCACGGGTGAATGGCAACTCCAGACCACCGTCGAATACGCGAAGACCCGCAAGCAATTCGACCGCCCGATCGGTTTTTTCCAGGCCGTCAAACACCCGCTCTCGAACGCCATGATCGAGATCGATCGTGCCCGATCGCTCGTCTACCACGCTGCTTGCTGTATCGATTCGGACAATGACGAAGCGGAGCGCATCGCACGTATGGCCAAGAGCGCAGCCTCGGACGCCGGAAGTTTCATGTCGGACCGTTCTGTCCAACTCCATGGGGGCATCGGGTTCACGTGGGAATGCGACGTCCACCTCTACTTCAAGCGCAGCATGCACAATCAGATGCTCTACGGCGATGGAATCCATCAGCGCCGGAAGCTCGCGGACATGATCATCGGACCGATTTGAATCGAATGTCCGCGATCGCCCTTGATCGAGCGTGATCGGCTTCAATCGCCGTTAGCGGCCTCCGGACCATTCCGGGTCGAAGCGACCTGAGCGAGATCGTCGGCGGTGACAGTCGCGTTCGTGAAGCCGACCGCGCGTATGGCACCGATAAGCTGCTCGATCAATGTCACGTCGGCTCCCCAACCAATCATGAGGGTCTCGAGAAGCGACCCGCAGAGGCGTTGTGAGTCCAGTCGGCCGGGGGCCAGTCGCTCCAGTTTCGCGAGCTGGGCGACACCATGAAGTGACGACCAGAGTACGAGAACTCGATCAGGCGTGTCGCCCGGATCGAGCTGTCTTGCTTCGACTGCCATCTCGATGGAGTGTGCGAGGCGATCGAACATGGGGAGTGCAGTCGTGACCACCGCGTTGGCCTGAGCGTCGTCGATCAGATGGCGTGGATCGCCGAGTGAGGCCGCGAGCAATCCGAATGCTTGTGGGGCCGACCGGGTCAGGCCAGCGTAGAAGAGGCCGGTGGCTGCGATCGGGGCGAGGGGGCCGAAACGTTCCTGGTCCTCTTGCGACTGGTCGCCGAGCCAATTCTCCGTTCGCGCCTCGACCTCGGAGAGCTTGTGGTCGAGCAGTGCGACCACTCGTCGTTGAAGCTCCGCCACGAGGGCGTCTTTAGAAGCGAAGTAGCGATACAGCGCGGGTACCGTGTAGTCGAGGTCGTGGGCGATGGCTTGAAGCGTCAGGCCGTCGAGCCCCTGGGTCTCCACCTGGCGCATGGCCAGCTCGAGAATCTGGGTCGTGCGTGCGGCCCTGCGCCTCACGCGCGGGGCCGGGCTCGTTTCGCGGCTCGTGCTGCGTGGATCCGCTCTTTTTGTCTCGGAAACCATATTCACAATGTGAAGTATATTTACTTTTTGTCAAGATCGCGTAATCTAAGGGGAACCCAATAGAGGACAACAGCATGGATTCGATCTCCGGGGGCGCAATGATCGCCCGCATGCTTCAGGCAGAGGGCGTCGAAGTCGTCTTCGGCATCATCGATGGCAGCTATTTCGGGCTCTACTCCAGTCTTCGCGACGTCGGGATCCGACTCGTTACGCCACGACACGAAACGAGCGCAGTCCATATGGCCGGGGCCTACGCGCGACTGACGGGCAAGCTCGGGGTTTGTATCGCGAGCAACGGACCCGGTGCGGCGAACGCTCTGGCGGGCGTGGCGGTCGAGAGTGGCGAAGGCAATCGCGTGTTGCTCATTACGAGCTGGCGTCGTTCCCAAATCGTCAATCCCGATCGCGGTGGCACCTATCAATACTTCGATCAGACCGCAGTGATCCGCCCCATGAGCAAGTGGAGTGAAGCTGCTGAATCCTTCGACCGCGTACCCGAGCTGACAAGACGCGCTATGCGCCAGTGCTACATCGGCCGACCGGGTGTCGTGCATCTCTGCGTTCCCGAGGACATCGTGAACGGCGAATTCCCCTGTGAGGCCAGCGACGTGCTGTCGCCAGAGCGCTACCGCCGAACCAGTCGGTCGGCCGCGCCAGAGGTCCTGGTACGCGAAGCCGCAGAGCTACTCATGCAGGCCGAGCTACCGATGATTCACGCCGGAAGTGGTGTGTTGCACGCGCACGCGACCGCCGAGCTGCGGGAGCTGGCGGAGCTTCTCCAGGCCCCCGTGACGACCAGCTGGTCCGCGCGGGATGTGATCGATGAGCGCTCGCTGGTCTCGATTCCGATGAATTTGCTGGAACTCAATACGCGAGTGAGGAACGATGCCGACGTCGTGCTTGCGCTCGGAACGCGCTTTGGAGAGACGGACTGGTGGGGCAAGGTTCCCTACTGGCGCAGCCCGGATGAGCAGCAACTGATTCAGGTCGATCTCGATGAAGATGCGTTGGGCCAGAACAAGCCCGTCGACGTCGCAGTCGTCGCCGATATAAAGGCATTCTCGAGTGCGCTCCTCGCTGAACTGAAGGGTCGGACGGCTTCACCGAAACTGGCGTGGCGCCAGACGAAGCTTCAGGAATATCTGGCCGAGAGAGAGAAGGGGCACGCAGTGCTAGGCGAAATGCTCGAGCGCGAAACGGACCTCGTCCACTCGGCTCGAGTACCCAGTATCTGTCGCGATGTCTTCAGCGATGATGCCGTGCTCGTGGCCGACGGCGGCAATACCAGCGTCTGGGCAAATATGTTCCATGAGATTCGGGCGCCGCATTCGATGCTCTCGACCTACAAGTTCGGAATGCTGGGCGCAGGGATCGGGCAGGCCCTGGCGGCAAAGGTTGCGTTCCCCGGACGCGACGTCTACTGCGTGATTGGCGACGGTGCGATGGGGTTTCATTCGCAGGAGATCGAGACGGCGGTGCGGAATGATTTGCCCGTGACCTTTCTGGTGCTCTGCGATAGGCAGTGGGGAATGGTGAAGGTCAACCAGGAGATCGCCCTCGATCCGCAGAAGACCCTCACCGAAGGCGAACTCCCCGCAGATCAGACCATCAATACGGATCTTGATGAGACGCGCTTCGACCTGTTGGCCGAGAGCATGGGGGCGCTCGGGGTACGGGTGAGCCGAAACGAAGACCTCGAACCCGCCATAAGGCGCTGCAAGGACAGCGGCCGTGTCTGCGTGATTCATGTCGATGTGGACCGCGTGGCGCACAAATTCGCGCCCCATCTTGCGGAGTTCAAGCAGATGCACGCCGAGCCCGGCAGCGCATAACGTCGATGGTCGACTCGAAGGCCGACACGACAGAATCTTCTCGTTCCGTCCTCATCACGGGCGGCTCGGGCTATCTCGGTTCACAACTGGTCGCGCAGCTGGCCGACGACCGAGGAGACGTCGACACTCTCGTTTCGTTGGATCTGCGGCCCGTGCCGGAGACCGAGCGTCTGCCGGACGTCATTTACGAGGCGGGCGACATCCGGGAGCCGGTGATCGCGGAGCTTCTTCGTCGGCACGCTGTCGACACGGTTGTGCATCTGGCCGCGATCGTGACACCGGGTAAGCATGACAGTCGTGAATTCCTCCACTCGATCGATGTTGGGGGGACAGAGAATGTCGTCGCTGCATGTCTCGACGAGGGTGTGAGAAGGCTCGTCGTCACGAGCAGCGGGGCGGCCTACGGATACTACGCCGACAACCCGCAGCCCCTGCGAGAGGACGACGCGATTCGGGGGAATCCAGAGTTCGCGTACTCGGACCACAAGAGGCAGGTCGAGGAGCTCCTGGCGCGGCAGAGGGAAGAACATCCGGAACTCGAGCAGATCATCTTTCGACCGGGCACGATCCTTGGGGCTTCGGTGCAGAATCAGATCACGGCGCTCTTCGACAGGACGCTGGTATTGGGTATTCGGGGATCGGATACGCCCTTTGTCTTCATCTGGGATCAGGATGTCGTCGGCTGTCTGGTCGAAGCGGTGCGGGGCGGTCGACCAGGGATCTATAACCTGGCCGGAGATGGGGTGATGACGCTGGTCGAAATCGCCGAGGCGATCGACAAGCGAGTGGTCTCGCTTCCGGCTTGGCTGATCAGGGGTGTGCTGGGAGTTCTTCACCCTCTCGGTCTCGCGCAATATGGACCGGAGCAGGTGGATTTCCTTCGCTACCGCCCGGTGCTGTCGAACGAACGTCTCCGAAATGAGTTCGGCTACAAGCTGCGCAAGAGCAGCCGCGAAGCTTTTGATTTCTTCTGGGCTCATCACCGCTCGCGATGACATTTCGAAAGGAAGACGCCGTGCCCCTATCCGACAAACATGCGGTCGTGACCGGAGCGGGTGGGGGTCTCGGGCGTTCACTCTGTTTCGAACTCGCGCGGCTCGGTGCGCGTGTCTCTGCGCTGGACATCGATGAGTCTGCGATTCGCGACCTGATCGAATCCGATGTCTCCGGGCGATTGACTGGACAGAGTCTCGACATCACAGATTCGTATGCCTGTACCGGAGCCTTCGAACAGCTCCGTTGCGAAAGCGGTCCAATCGATCTCGTCGTCAACAACGCCGGCATCACCCACTTCAGCAAGGTCGAGGACGTCTCATTGGAAACGATCGCGCAGGTCATGTCGGTGAATTTTTCGGGTGCCGTGAACTGCACGAAAGCGGCACTGCCGGATATTCTCAGTAGAAGAGGGCAAGTCGTCGTGCTTTCGAGTGTCGCCGGCTTTGCACCCCTTTTCGGGCGCTGTGCCTACTCGGCCTCGAAACACGCCTTGCATGGATTTTTCGAGACGCTCCGCAGTGAGGTTCGAGACCGCGGCGTCAATGTCCTGATGATCTGTCCGTCATTCATCGACACACAACGCGATCAACCGGGCTCGGAGAGTCCCTATGCTGGCGCTGCACGACCGGGCAGTGCCCGGGCGACGGTGGGAGAGGTGATGTCGCCCGAAGAGGCCGCTCGAGAGATCGTCGACGCGATCGAGAAGCGCCGCGAGCAGCTCTTTGTGGGGCGAGTCGCGAAGCAATCCCATTGGCTGCGGAGACTATCGCCTGGCCTCTACGATTCGATCATGACTAGACGAGCCCGAGACGAAATCACAGGCTGAGTAGAGGGTCCGCGTGAGAGCATGCGTGGGCGCGGGCTCAGTCGAGGTTCAATCGAGGTTCAATCGAGGTAGTGGAGGCGGTAGCCCTTCGCGACCAACCCTGCGCGGGTGCGGCAATCGAGGCTGTCGCGCATATGCTCGACGTGTGTTCGAACGGTTCCAGGCGAGATCCCGAGGGCCAGCGCGATTTCGCTTCCATCGAGACCATCGGCCAGTAGTCGAAGCACTTCGACTTCGCGTGGCGTCAAAGGCTGGTCGTGGTTGGGGGGTTGGTCTCGCACAGGGCGAAGAGTGGTGACGATCTGGTCGCCTACCGGCTCGCAGCGCAGATCGAAGCTGCGACCGCGCAAGCGGATCGAGCTGGACACGACAGGCACTTCCCGACTCAGCCGCTCACTCACGCAATTTTCCGTACATGGGAGATGTTCGGCACCGGGTATCTGGCCCATCAAGGACCAGCAGGGGCGTTCGCTCGCTGAGTCGTCGGACTCTTCTCCGTCACGACCGAACAGGTTGTCGACCATCGAGGACTTGCCGACCACCCGACCGTCTCGCCGCGAAACGACGAGACTGATTGCGTCTCGATCCTCGTCTGGAAATCTGATTGCCTGGCTCACTGGACACCCCCCCCCTCCCAGGGGGCTCAGCATAGCTCAGTCGACGATGATCATAAAAATGCGGCGGATGATCCGGCCGTCCGGGCTCCCACGTGATTCATTGTCCCACCGTCCGTTCTAGGCGGGAAGCCCCGCGACGACCTGGTCCACGGGTGGCGCCGCCTCGAGAATCGCGACCGCATCCTTGCGAACATGATCGTTCAGCATTTCTTGCTGAATCATCTCCTCGGTCACGGTCCCGTTGTCGAGGCATTCCTGCAGCAATCCGAAGAAAAAGTCTTCCTGATTCTTGTCCGGGTGGGACTTGTAATGTCCGAGGAAGGAGTAGTCACCGAAGATTTTTCGCCGTGCATAGAGGAGCCAGCCGAGCGGCGGAAAGGCATCGAACTTGTCCGCGGGAACGAAGTCGATCGGAAGGCCCGACTTCCAGGGCTGGGTCCAACGCTTGGTGGTATGCAGCATTCGGGTTCTCTTGTTCAGCACATCCAGATCGTTCCAGCTGTTTTCGAACAGACCGATCGTGCCTCGATCCTCGTACATCAAGGTGATCCACTTCTTGTAGTCGCGATCTCCCTCGAACATTTCGTTGAACTGCTCTTCGACGTTCCAGTGCTGGAGCTTGGCGCAATCGAGAAGCATGACGCTGGTCGCCAGGGGGCCATTGATGTCTCTGCTGGTGCGGTTGCGTGGGCGACATATGATCGCCTTGCCCTGCATGTCCCGGGACAGGAGTGCCCAGACATCACTCACTGCGAAGACATCGGGGTCGATGACAACCGCGCGCCCTCTGTAGTTCATCAGCTCTGGCGGCATGAAACGGAGCGGTGTGAAGGACTGCAGGTCGTTCATCCGCCATTTGCGCCGGACGCCATTGCGTAGGAAAAGTTGGTCTTCCTTGGCCAGCATGAAGGAATGGTCCCTGGTCTCGATGAATTTGACGTCGAACTTGTCGTTGTTCTTTGAAAAATGGCGTAGCGCTCTTTCGCCTACGTGCGCTCCGAGAATTTGTTTGTGATTGACGTGGATGAACACGCAGGGCTTGGGTTCCTCAGGCGCTGGTTCAATGCTCATAGGTAGGCTCCTACAGAATTCGAAGGTCTCTCGGTCGGTCGGCGCCGCGCCAGCCGCGGTGCACGGGGGAAGAGGGTGACCGTGCTAGCCCGCGGCCGCATGGGCCATTCGACAGATACGGATCTGAAACCGCAGGGAGACTCGTTGTTTCTCCTGCTTTTTACGCTGGCAGCCCATCGTGATGCTGATGGGACAGGAATTGAAACGGGCGCAATTGTCGACAAGCTGATTCCCCGTGGGGCTCGGGCGGCGTGGTGGGACCTCGACCAACGTCGACCACTCAGCCGGAGTTCCTCACCGACGATCAAACCTCGATTCTGATGGGTCGAATCGGGTAAGCAGCGGAGATTGCGGCCGTGGTCGGTGGTCGCCTTCAGCCAGTCGAAGGCAGCGCGTCTTCCGCGAACTGAGCCAGAAACTCGGCGCTCGGTTGAATGGGTTTGATGACATCGATCAGCACACCGTTCGGATCCTGGGTGATGAAGTGGCGCTGTCCGAAGGGCTCGTCTCGGAGATTCTGAAGAATCGGCAGATCGGCCGACCGTGCGCACTCGAATTCGGCATCGACATCTTCGACTTCGAAATTCAGCAGTAGACCCTGGACCCGACCGCCTCGTGCGACCTCGGGAATGGTCTCGTGGTCTCCACTGAGGATCGCGAGATGGACGGAGTCGTCCTCTCTCGACTGGAGATGGACGTACCAATCGCTGTCGAATTTCGCGTCGAATCGAAAATGGTCTTTATAGAAGGTTGCAGTTCCGGCGACGTCATCGGTCAGGATGACTGGATAGTATTGGGTCGTTTTCATGGCGTTGACTCCATTCTAAGGTAACATTCAGGCTGTATGTATATTTAACATGCAGGGTGTATGTATGCAAGTGTCGGAACAAGAGTCAAAAAAGGCCATCTCGAACCGGGCACGTACACAGGCGACGCGCGCTGTGTTGCTCGAGGCTGCGCGTCAGCTCTTCGCCGAGAAGGGCTACGCGGATACGGGGACCCCGGAGATCGTGGCGATGGCGGGCGTAACGCGAGGTGCGCTCTACCATCATTTTCCCGACAAGCTCGAACTCTTTCGAGCTGTGGTCGAAGGCGAAGCGGAGGCGGTCGCGGAACAGATAGCGAGTGAATCGATGGAGTCCGACACGGCTCTCGAGGCCATGCTCGACGGGGCAGACGCCTACTTCGACGCGATGTCGGTCCCCGGACGCGCGCGTCTTCTTCTCCTCGAAGGTCCGGCGATATTAGGTGTGACCGCGATGGCTGAAATCGATCGGCGCACGGGTGAGAATGAGCTACGTCAGGGGTTGGAACTGGCGTTGCAAGGCGAGGATTCCAGATCCATGCCGCACGGCGCGCTGTCGGCGGTCCTTTCAGCGGCATTTGATAAGGCCGCTCTCGCCGTGGTTTCGGGTGAATCGCTCGAAGAGTACAGAGCAGCGCTTCGAATCCTCCTGACGGGGATTCCAGGCATGAAATCGAAGAAGTCCTGAGAAATCTGGGAGGGAGAAGAAATCAATGACCGAACTGATCCGACTCGATGCCAAGAGCGATGTCGACGAGATCGTAGGCATCGTTCAGAGCGACGGAGCGCTGATTCTCGAAAACGTGCTGACGCCCGGGCAGGTCGACCAGACGCTCGCTGAGATCATGCCCTACGTCGAAGCGACGAAGCCCGGCACAGACGATTTCACCGGTCGCCACACTCGACGAACGGGTGCGTTGGTTGCGCGCTCGGCGACCTGTCGCGAACTCATCATGAACCCGACGGTGCGTGCCTCGGCGAAACAATTTCTGGCGCCGTGGTGTGAGCGGATTCAGTTGCATCTCTCTCAGGTCATCTGCATTGGCCCCGGCCAGCCCGCGCAAGCGATCCATCGTGACCGATGGGCCTGGGGTACCCATCTGAAAGGGGTCGAGCCGCAATTCAATACGATCTGGGCACTCACCGACTTCACCGAAGAGAACGGCGCTACCCAGGTCGTGCCCGGAAGCGTCGATTGGCCTGATAATCGAAAGATTCGCAGCGCTGAAGTCTGCCAGGCAGAGATGTCGAAGGGTTCGGTTCTCCTGTATTCGGGTTCCGTGTTTCACGGGGGTGGTGAGAATCGCTCCGATCACGCGCGTTTCGGCCTGAACCTCACCTATGCCCTGGGATGGCTTCGGCAAGAAGAAAACCAATACCTTTCGTGTCCGCCCGAGATTGCGAAAACGCTCGAACCCGAGCTTCAGGAGCTGATCGGATACACGATGGGCGGATACGCCCTTGGCTACTACACGCCGCCGCTTTCGCCGGGGGAGGGTCCGGAACTCGCGGGTCCTGAGTACGCATTGGGCCGGGCGAAGCATGACGGCGGCCAATTGGGTTCCGATGAGCTGCTCACCAGCCTTCAGTCCGAGGTCGAGAATTCCTCCGGTGGACGCGGCTGATCCACGCTTCGACGTTTTCGCCTTTCAGTGAGAGCGCATGTGCATGACTCTCGCCTGCCCCGTCCACTCGAGAAGAGAGCGATGAGATGCATTCATGGAAGAAGTGGTTGGGCATCGTTCTCGTCGTTCTGGCGATCACGGTGCTGCTATTTGGGATTCGCTTCATTAGAGCGACGAGTTTGTTCAGCACGATCGAAGAAGTGGATGCTTCCTGTCGTGTGATCCAAGCCGTGCCAGGTCCCGAAGATATCGTGATCGATCGGGCGCGCGGTTTGGCGTTCGTGTCTGCGACGAATCGACGGGTTCTGATGGCGGGCGGCAAGCCGTCGGCGAGTTTGCGCGGTGGCATCTACCTGATCGATCTCAATGCTCCGCCCGACCAATGGACGCTCGTTTCCGTGACACCATCGTCGCCGGAGAGTTTTCGACCTCACGGGCTTGGCCTCTTCATAGATAGGGAGGGCACGCGATCCTTGTTCGTCGTCAATCATCCTGCGGGCGGGTCGGATGAAGTCGTGATTCTGGACGTAGATGGGCAGGGTGGATTGAGCCATCGCCGTACGGTTTCCGATCCCTTGATGGTAAACCTGAATGATGTGCAGCCGGTTGGCAGGGACCGCTTCTATGCGACCAACGACCACGCTTCCGGAACGAGTGCTGCACTACAAGATATTTTCATGCTCGATCGAACGACGCTCGTCTACTTCGACGGGGCAAAGGTGCGGGTTGTGGCGGACGGCCTTACGTACGCCAACGGGGTGAATGTCAGTCCGGATGGAAACGAGATCTATGTTGCAGAGACATTGGATCGTGTGTTGCGTGTCTACAGCCGCGAGATCGAGAGTGGCGCCCTTGAACTCACAGACGTCGTGAAGCTCGATACGAGCGGCGACAATATCGATGTTCTCGAGAACGGAGATCTCCTGGTCGGGGCGCATCCGAAAATTCTCGACTTTGCAAATCATGCAGAGAACCCGGAAGTTCTATCTCCGAGCCAGGTCGTTCGGGTTTCCCGAAACGAATCCGGCGATTGGTCCGTTCGAACGCTCTACCTCGACAAGGGTGATGCGATTTCCGGTGTCGCGGTGGCCGCGGGCTATCGCGACCTGATGTTGCTGGGGCCCGTGTTTCAGTCGAGGATCATGGTCTGCAGCCAAAACGGCGCCCGCTGAGTCTCGACCTGGAGGGCCTCTTGCCGAGCTGGTGGGGCAGCGATAGAGTGAAATGAATCTATATTCAATCTAACGTGAGTGTCTATTCAGATTGCGCCTGAGCGCGTCCCGGGATTCGACGATCGGACGTAGATTGCCGAACATCTGCGCTCCCGGTCGTCACGAACGGTGACTGCAAACACCTGATATCACGAGTAGACACCACGAACAAAGGAAGCTCCATCAATGGACAACGAGGCCTTCATCATCGACGCAGTGCGCTCACCAAGGGGCAAGGGCAAGAAATCCGGTGCGCTTCACGAGGTTCATCCCCAGAGAATCCTGGCCCAGGTCCTGAATGGATTGCAGGAACGAAACGGGTTCGACACGGCGGACGTGGACGATGTCGTCATGGGTTGTGGAGCGGGCAGCGGCGACCACGCGATGGATATCGCGCGGCTAGCAGCGCTCGATGCTGGTTGGTCCCTGGATGCGCCCGGAGTCACCCTCAACCGTTACTGCGGCTCGGGACAGCAGGCCGTCAATTTTGGCGCGATGGGTGTGCGTGCTGGATTTCAGGATCTGGTGGTTGCTGGGGGCGTCGAGTCGATGTCGAGACCGGCACCGCTGCATGTCGACGGATTTACCGCGAATAACAACCATCTCCGCGATCAGTACGACATGGTGCCACAGGGCATTTCGGCGGACTTGATTGCCACGACCGAAGGCTTTACACGCAAGGAGTGCGACGCGCTCGGCGTCGACAGCCAGAATCGTGCGGCGGCGGCGATCAAGGACGGACGCTTCGATCGAGCACTCATTCCGATCCATCATGATGACGGCAGCCTCGCGCTCGATCACGAAGAGTTTCCGCGGCCGGGCACGACGATGGAAAGTCTCGCTGAACTCACGCCGAGTTTCCTGGGCATGGGCGCACACACGATGGACGGTGCAGAGCGGACAATCGATGAGACGGCGCGCCTCGCCTATCCCGATGTTGCTCAGATTGAGCACGTTCATCATGCCGGGAACTCGTCGGGGGTCGTGGACGGCGCGTCCGCCGTTCTCGTCGCTTCGTCCGGGTATGCCAAAGCACATGGAATGAAGCGACGCGCTCGGGTCGTGATGACGGCGGTTGCCGGAACCGAACCCGTGATCATGCTGACGGCGCCCGGTCCGGCAGCCACACGCTGCGTCGAGAAAGCGGGCATGAGTTTCGATGACATCGACCTCTTCGAGGTCAATGAAGCATTCGCGGCGGTGGTTCTGAAGTTCCTGAAAGATACCGGTGTCGATTGGGACAAAGTCAACGTCAATGGCGGTGCGATGGCACTCGGTCATCCGATTGGCGCGACCGGGGGCATGTTGATCGGGACCCTGCTCGACGAGCTCGAACGGCAGGACAAGACAACCGGACTCGTCACGATGTGTACGGGTGGTGGCATGGCGACGGCCACCATCATCGAGCGCGTCTGATGGAGACATTGATCGTCGAGCGAGCCGACCGCGTCGTGACCGTGACGATGAATCGTCCCAAGAAGAAGAACGCGATCGACTACACGATGTTTTGCGAGCTTCTCGAGATCTTCAACGAAGTGACCGAGAGCGTGGACGACCGGGTACTCGTCCTTACGGGCGCAGAGGGAAATTTCTGCGCTGGTGCTGATCTGTCGGCCGGAAATTCGCCGGATCGGCATATGCTCGCGAGCATGCAGTTCTATGGCTCGGTTGGAATTGCACTTCACCAGGTTCCGAAGCCGACGGTCGCGAAGATTCGTGGCGTCGCTGTCGGTGCTGGGCTCAATCTCGCATTGGGCTGTGATCTGATCGCAGCGGCGGAAGACGCCCGGCTGTCTGAAATATTCGCGCGCCGCGGTCTGTCTCTCGATGTGGGCGGATCATGGCTCCTGCCTCGGTTGATCGGACTTCATCGCGCGAAGGAGTTAGCCCTCCTGGCCGATATCGTTTCCGCCCGAGACGCAGAGCGAATGGGTCTGCTGAATCGTGTGGTACCGGATTCGGAGCTCGACGAGGTCGTCGACGATTGGGCGAAGAGACTAGCCGCGGGCCCTCCGGTCGCGCTCGCTCAGAGCAAGCGTCTCCTCAACAATGCGTTCAACTATGGTCTCTCCGAGGCCATGGACGCCGAGGGTATGGCTCAGACGGTGAATCTCGGGACCGAGGACGCGCGAGAAGCATTGGAGGCCTTCTTGAACAAGCGTGATCCGGTATTCAAAGGCCGGTGAGCGCAGAGGCACTGCTTCTGACCGGCTTCGCCGAAGTCCGCCTCCCTGTCCCCTGGTAAATTGGGCTGTTGGCATTCGTACTTGAATGCATACTCACTTTACATTGAACCTATGTTCATGTAAATGTGAGAGACAGTTTTGCCCGCCAGATTGTGAAGCGGGAGGGAGAAATTCTGATGGCCGATCCGCAGATTATTGAGTCCAAGAGCGTTCATCACGTTGCCTATACGACGCGTGATGTGGAAGCAACTTATGAGTTCTACACCCAGAAACTGGGTATGCGACTGCTTCGAACGGAGAACCATCGCCAGGGTGACGGCTACTTCCGGCATTTCTTCTTCGGGATGGGCGCAGGCGAAGCCATCGCCTTCTTTCAGATGGAGGGCATCGGAGAGGAACCCGATTTCAAGACCGAAATTTCGACCGGACTCGGGCTTCCGCCCTGGGCCAACCACATTGCGTTTCGGTTGGACACGCTCGAAGAACTCGAAACCATGACGAAGCAGCTGCATGAGCGCGGCATCGAGGGCATCATGCGTGTCGACCACGGTTGGTGCACGTCGATCTATACGCTCGATCCCAATGGCATTATGGTCGAGTTCTGTGTCACGACCGACGCAGAGGAATTCGAGCAGACCGAGGAGGAGGCTCTTCGGCTCATGCGGCTACTCCCGTCAGAGTTCGACGAAGAAGAGCGAAAAGAAGAGTCGGCGGGGAAGCTGGTCTGAGGAAATTCGGTGATGACCGACAATCTGAGTGGAGAAGCACTACCCGCTGATGGAACGCTGCGGACTGCACGCGGCATTCGCAGCCGAGCCGCATTGATTGCAGCGGCCCGTCGACTCTTCGAGTCGAAGGGCTATGCGAATACCAAGATCGCTGATATCACGCAGGAAGCGGACCGGGCGCTCGGCACGTTCTACACGTACTTTTCCAACAAAGAAGAGGTCCTCGAGCAGCTCGCGAAAGATTTCAAGGCCGAGATCGATGCGCGAGTGACCGAACTCGATCTATCGAGTGGGGAGCCCTACGAGGTGATTCGGGAACTCTGTGCCGTCTATTGGGACAGCTGCCGGAAGCATTCCGCGGAACTCGCATCCATTTTCCAGGCATCGATGCTGGATGAACGCTTCGCCCATCGCTGGCGGGATATCCGCGCCGACGCCCGTCGGAATATCGCCGCCGGAATTCGAGCCGTCGGCAAGGCCGGGCGAGCGAAAAATCCAAACCCCGATGCGACGGCGTCGGCCCTGGGGTCGATGATGGATTATTTTTGTTATGTCTGGTTGGTCGAGGGAGGCGAGGCCGAGCAATCGCCCCTTCCCGATGAGGTCGCAATCGATGCCATGGCGCTCGTGATGTACCGGACTGTATTCGCTGAGCCCGAACCGGCGCGACGTTAGCCGTTCTGAGGAATAAGCCCCTTGAATTCCAGTAGTCAATCCATTGAACGACGTTTCGTATCCCTTGCTTCGCCGACTGCGACCCGGAACGGTGCTGGTTATATGCCTACTCAGGGTATCTACCACCATCTGAAGGGTGCGCGGCCTCGCACGGCCTTCATCGCCACCCACTACAACGTAGATTTCTCTGAGCACTATATGGCCGAGTTGATGGCGGCTCGTGGCTACGGATTCCTCGGTTGGAACACGCGTTATCGTGGCGGCGAACATTATTTTGCCCTCGACAACGCGCTGATCGATATCGGAGTGGGTGTTCGCTGGCTCAGGGAAGAGGCCGGCGTCGAGAACGTTGTCATTCTCGGCAATTCGGGCGGCGGATCGCTCATGGCGGCCTATCAGTCCCAGGCCGCTGATCCCAATCTGAAGCCGCTACTCGGCGTGCCCGTGCCCGAGGCGGCCCTCGAACTACTGCCTTGCGACTACTATGTATCGACGAACGCGCATCCAGGCCGTCCCGAGGTCCTCACGAATTGGTTCGATCCCTCGATCACGGATGAAAATGATCCGACCTCGGTCGATCCCGCACTCGACATGTACAACCCCGACAACGGTCCTCCCTATTCCCCCGAATTCATCGAGCGCTATCGCGCGGCACAGGTCGCCCGCAACAACCGCATCACGGCGTGGGCCCTCGAGGAACTCGAACGGGTACGTGCGGCGGGCTGTTTCGATCGAATGTTCAACCTGCATCGCGCCTGGGCTGATCCGCGCTATCTCGATGCGAGCCTCGATCCGAACGACCGGGAGATCGGCGTCTGTTATCTAGGTGCGCCCAAGTTCTTCAACTACAGCCCCTTTGGAATCGGAAGCTCGAATACGATTCGCACCTGGCTCTCGATGTGGAGTCTCGAGTATTCTCAGTGTCGCGGGATACCTCACCTCGAGCGTGTCAGTGTGCCTTCATTGGTCGTGCAGAGTATGGCCGACACGGGTGTCTACCCGGTTGATGCTCATATCATTCACGACAACCTGGCAGCCGAGGACAAGACATTGGAGTTCATTGCAGGCGATCACTACCTGCAGACACCCGATGATGCGCGAGATGTCATAGCCGACCTGGTCGCAGGATGGCTCCAGGCTCGCGGGGTGTAAGCGTACCCGCGATGTCGGAGACTTCTTCTGCGCGGGAGGATGAGGCCGGCCTCGATGACGCGCTTCGCCGGCTCGGGCTACTCGACACGCAAGCATCGGCGTGCTGGATCCCGCTCAGCGGCGGGGTCTCGTCCGATATCTGGCGGGTCGATCTTCCGGATCGATCCGTATGCGTGAAGCGTGCGCGCGCGGTTCTTGCCGTCGAAGCGGAATGGCATGCGCCCGTGGAGCGAAACGCTTTCGAAGTGGCTTGGCTGGAAGCCGCTCAGTTTGTTGCTCCGGATGCGGTGCCCCATCTGCTTGGCCATCTACCGGACGCCCATCTCTTCGTGATGGAATACCTCGAGCCCTCGCGATATCCCCTCTGGAAGAGCGAGTTGGTGGCAGGGCAAACAGACGATGCATTTGCCGCGAGTGTGGGCAGCATCCTTGGCAATCTTCACGCAGGTTTCGCTGGAGACGCCGAGGTGGCCGAGCGCTTTGCGACGGACGATCTATTCCACGCGCTTCGCATCGAACCGTATTTGCTGCGGACCGCCGAGGCTCATCCCGATCTTGCACCACGGCTCGAATGGCTGGCTGATCGGACGGCGAACAACCATCGGACGCTGATTCATGGTGACGTGAGTCCCAAGAACCTCCTGAACGGTCCGAAGGGTCCAGTCTTTCTCGATGCGGAATGCGCGTGGTATGGGGATCCGGCTTTCGACGTGGCCTTCTGTCTGACGCATTTACTCCTGAAATGCCTTTGGGTTCCGGCGCAGCGCAACGGCTACCTCGCATGTTTCGACGCCTTCAGGTCGGCTCACGCCGGATGTGTGTCCTGGGAGTCAGCGGAGGAGTTCGAAGCACGTGTCGCGGCCTTGCTTCCTGCCTTGGTCCTGGCCCGGGTCGATGGCAAGTCACCCGTCGACTATTTGAAGCCCAGTGATCGCGACGTCGTCCGCCACGTGTCGCGAAGGCTACTCTCCGAATCCGAGCTGGATCTGGGCGCGGTTCGCGACATCTGGCTGAGGAGTCTCGATCAATGAGCACGACAGAAATCGAAAGCGTTCGCGGCCGGCGCGTCTGGGATTCGCGCGCGCGACCCACTGTCGAAGTGGAGATTGCGCTGGTGGACGGACAGGTTGGCCGGGGCATCGCTCCGGCTGGTGCGTCGACCGGAAGTGGCGAGGCAGTGGATCGGCGCGACGGTGGCGATCGTCTTGGCGGTTGGGACGTTCGCAGCGTCGTGGCTTCCGTAGCGGATGAAATTGCACCTTGCTTGATTGGAATGGACGCACGCGATCAGCAGGCGGTGGATACCGCGCTCATCGAACTCGACGGCCAGGCGAACAAGGGCCGGCTCGGCGGCAACGCGATCGTCGCGACGTCGATGGCCGTCGCACACGCTGCGGCAGGGCAGGAACCACTCTGGCGTCATCTCGCCGGGGACACGCAGCCGTTCTTGCCCCTGCCCGAGATCCAGATCATTGGAGGTGGCGCGCATGCGAGTCGCCGCGTCGACTTCCAGGACTTCATGGTCGTGCCGGTCGGCGCACCCGACTACTGCACTGCGCTCGATTGGGTCGCCGAGGTCTATCTCGCAACGGGTCGTCTATTGGCTGATCGCGGCAGCCTCCAGGGCGTCGCGGATGAAGGGGGTTTCTGGCCGGCCTTTTCGGGCAACGAAGAGGCTGTCGAGGTATTGGTTCGTGCGATCGAAGCGGCAGGGCTCACACCAGGTCAAGATGTATCGATCTCGCTCGACATTGCGGCCAGCGAATTCTACCGCGACGGGCTTTATCATCTGGAGAGTGAGAATCGCAGCCTCGATCGTGATGGCCTCTGCGAAATGCTGCTCGACTGGCTCGTGCGCTATCCAATCGCGATGATCGAAGATCCGCTGGTCGAGTCGGACCGGGAGGGCTTTATCGCGTTTACGCGAGAGGCGGGTGATCGGATCCAGGTCGTGGGTGACGATTATCTCGTGACCAACGCAGCGCGCGTGGCTGCGGCGGCGAAGGACGGGGCCTGTAACGCACTACTCGTCAAGCCCAATCAGGCCGGCACATTGACCGAGGCCCGCGCTGCCTTCGATGCCGCGCGCCTAGCAGGCTTTGGCGCGATCGTCTCGGCGCGGTCGGGCGAGACCGAGGATACGACGATCGTGCATCTGGCCGTTGGCTGGGGTGCATCACAGCTCAAGGTCGGCTCGATGACTCGGGGCGAGCGAACTGCGAAGTGGAACGAAGGGCTGAGGATAGCCGATGCGTTAGGCGATGGCGGACGCCTGCCGGCTCCCGAGACGTTTCCGTGGGGGAAGAAGAGCTGAAGATCGTTCTCCACTACGAGGTTGGGCCTGATTTCGCCTCGAGACTCACGCAGTTGGCTGATTCGGGACTCGAAATCGTCATCTGCCCGGTTGCCGAGCGTGAAAAATTTGCGCGGGAGATCGCTGATGCGGACGTGCTCTGGCATTTCCTCGAACCGGTCACCTCCGATGTCATCGCTGCATCGCCGCAACTGCGTCTGATCCAGAAAATCGGAGTTGGCGTCAACACGATCGATCTCGAGGCTGCGCAGAAACGCAATATTCGCGTGTGCAACATGCCTGGAACCAACAGTCGGGCGGTCGCTGAGGCAAGTCTGGCATTGATGTTCGCGGCATTGCGACGCCTCGTGAGTTTTGATGCGGCGACGCGGCGTGGTGACGGCTGGAGCTGGGATCCGGTCGTGCAGGACGAGCTCTACGAGTTGGGAGGTCGCTGCGTCGGTCTCGTCGGCTATGGGTCGATTCCGCAGATTCTCGCGCCAATGCTCGTCGCACTCGGGGCTGAAGTGATCTACTACGCGCGTAGTCCCAAATCCGATGCAGTCGGGGAGTTCTGTGCGCTGCCCGATCTGCTTGCTCGTGCAGACGTCATTTCGCTGCATGTTCCGCTCGATTCAGAGACCCAGCACATGATCGATGCGAAGGCTCTGGCGACGATGAAGCCGGGAGCGGTCCTGGTCAACACTGCACGGGGCGGGCTGGTGGACGAAGCGGCCTTGATCGATGCACTGCAACATGGTCCGCTTCGCGCGGCGGGTCTAGATACCTTCGAGCAAGAACCGACGCCCGTGGACAATCCCTTGTTGCGTCTCGACAACGTCGTCGTCATGCCCCACGTCGCATGGCTCACGACCGATACGCTCGATCGCAGTCTCGTCGTGGCCATAGAAAATTGTCGGCGACTGGCTTCTGGGGAACCGCTTCTGCATCAGGTGGTCTGATCGACCACGCAGCTCGTGGTCTCCTGCGAAGGCGACATCCAGATGCTCGACGGCGGTTCAGCCCGGCATTCGCTCGAAGGATGCGACGTCTTCTGGGATGTGGTGGAAGCTCTGTTTGTCGATTGTGAAGATTGCCATCTGGGCTTCGCCGAAGAGGCTCGGATCGTCGGCGGTACCGATCTTCAGAATCACCGCGTCAGCCATGGCCGGGGACCTGGCCAGGATATGCGTTCCGCAATCTGCACAGAATTCGCGGGTGACCGGGTTGTCGAGATCACTGCGTGTGAATTCCTTGGGAAGTCCCTTGGTGTACGTGAATCCAGTCTTTGGCAGTCCAATGAGGTAGTTGGGACCGCCGCCCGATACGTACTGACATTCGCGACAATGGCACTGGCCCTTGAAGAGCGCGTCGCCCTCCACCTTGTATCGCAGTGCACCGCAATAGCATCCGCCTTCGATTTCCAATTTGATTCTCCTCTATCTTTATCTTTGGGTGTTGCTGTGGGTCGCTCGAGAGCGGATCGCTCAAGAAATGGGGCTTGCCATGATACCAAATGCGACGATGGCCCAATGCTCGATGTAGCGACGAATGTCGACCGGCCAGCCGGCGCATTCCAACTCGAAGCGCTGCCGGTCTCCTCGATATAGAGCTCGATTCGCTTCTTCGAATCCCGCTAGATTGCCGGCGGTCGCAGAGATGAATCGATTGATCGCATCTTGTGCTCGCCGTTGCTGGTCACGATCACCTCCGGCAGCCCGCGCTTCGTCGACCAGTCGTCGCAAGGTCGCGGAGGGGCCGCCGCGTTGAGTTTGCAGCCACGCCCAATGCCGCGGCAGTAGAGTGACTTCGCGTCCGACGACGCCGAGCTTCGGACGACCCGGTCTTCGCCGAGGAGTCGGGCCGTTTCTCACCTCGTCGTGCGATTCACTCCCATAGCGACGGCCGACGTCCTCCCTCGAGCCGCTGAGATCGAAATCCATCTGCCGACCGTCCAGATCATCGAAGACCAGGACGAGCGTCGCGTCTCCCCGCTCGAGAAGGGCATGGATCGCCAAGGCGACCTCTTCGAGCCGCCCGGAGGCGATCTGTGTGTGTCCGCGAAATGCGCTGTAAGTGGATGGCGTCGTGGAGGGCTTTTCCATGGCGAATATTATTACCATGGTAAAATTGATAAAGCGATGTCAAAATCGGAAGACCGCCCAATTTTCTCCAAGTCTCGGCCACGCCAGCGTTGCAAGGGTTGCCAGTCATACTAATGTCAAAACATGACAAGTGTCATAGTTTTGTCGCCGCCGAATTTGATCGATCGAGCGGGGGAAGAGGAGAGTTCGACATGAATGATTTTCGAGGTCGTGTCGCCGTCGTGACCGGCGGTGCGAGCGGGATCGGAAAGGCCCTGGCCAAGGCGTTTGTGGGTGAGGGTATGAAGGTGGTCCTCGCCGATGTGGAGGAGCCAGCGCTGAAAGCGACTGCGGAGGAACTCGGAGGCGAAGTGATCGGTGTCGTGACCGACGTTTCGGATGCGAGTTCCGTGCGCGCGCTGGCCGACCGTGTCTTCGATGTGCACGGTGCGTGTCACATCCTCTGCAACAACGCGGGCGTGGCCGCGCCCAATCTCGACCTCTGGGAG
>CBFDDD010000056.1:0-30043 GCA_965603475.1 uncultured Myxococcales bacterium | reverse complement strand
GTCGGGCGAGCTCCGGGACTACCTGGGCAAGAGACGCATGGCCCACACGCGCGGCGCTCCGTACCACCCGCAGACCCAGGGCAAGATCGAGCGCTATCACCGGACGATGAAGAACGTGGTGAAGCTTCAGCACTATTACTTTCCAGAGGAGCTGAAAGCCGCGCTCAAAGACTTTACTCGCAAGCTTCGCTTGCTCCCCTACTACAACAACGAGCGGTATCACGAGTCACTCAGCAACGTGACTCCCGCCGATGTCTACTTCGGGCGACAGTATGAAGTGCTGACCGAACGATCCAAGATCAAGCGAAGAACGATGGAACGTAGGAAGAAGGAGTACCTGGCCCAGAAGGCCGCCTAGTCGGAAACTAAGAACTGTCTCTTAGCAAAGAGCCGTCCTTGTCCAAGATGTTTTGCCGACGTACACCGAAGAGAAGCCGGACATGGGTTTTTTACGAATTGTCCACCGGACCGAAACCGGACCGAACCGGACCGAAGGCCTACCACGCACTAAGCGGAGGGCTCGCAAGTAATGGATTTTGAAACGAAAATGGTGACCCGGGCGCGATTCGAACGCGCATTCCCTTCGCCTGTCGACGGGCTGCCGCCCCTCGCCAGGCTCATACTCGCCGCCTCCTATTCGTCGGCGGCTCCCTTCCAGCTTCTCCTCCGAAGCTGGCAACCACATCGTCTGCTCTGCGACGTTCGAAAGAAAATGGTGACCCGGGCGCGATTCGAACGCGCGACTTCCAGCTTCGGAGGCTGGCGCTCTATCCAGCTGAGCTACCGGGCCACGATCGTTGATGGCCGCTGTAGCGACCACGACATTACGATCGAAATGAATCCTGGTGGGGCGTAGTGGATTCGAACCACCGACCTCCGCGGTGTGAACACGGCGCTCTAACCAACTGAGCTAACGCCCCACGAGGCCGATCGCGACCTCTGGAAGCCACAGTTTTTAGCGCGTCTAGTCGGTCGATGCCGCCCCGGGCCTGGGGCCGGTGCCGGCAGTTCTCGACCCCTGTCGCTTGCCGGCGGCGCGGACGAACGCCTCGAAGAGTGGATGCGGATCGAAGGGCTTGGACTTGAACTCGGGATGGAATTGGGACGCGACGAAGAACGGGTGGTTAGGCAGTTCGACGACCTCGGCAAGGCGACCGTCGGGACTCGAACCGGAGAAGAGCAGCCCGGCCTTCTGAAGGCGGTCCCGGTATTCGGGATTGAACTCGTAGCGGTGTCGGTGGCGCTCGCTGATCTCCGTCGTGGCATAGGCCTCGGCGGCCTTCGATCCGGGCTGGAGAACACAGGGATAGGCACCCAGTCGCATCGTTGCACCCATGTCTTCGATGTCGCTCTGTCCCGGCAAGAGACCGATCACGGGATGCGGGGTCTCGGGATCGACTTCGGTCGAGTTAGCACCTTCGAGACCAGCGACGTGGCGCGCGAATTCACAACAGGCGAGCTGCATGCCGAAGCAGATTCCCAGAAAGGGGATTTCCTCTTCACGCGCATACTGAATCGCCCGAATCTTTCCCTCGACGCCGCGTGATCCGAATCCGTGAGGAACGAGAATTCCATCGAGTTCGGACAATACCTTCGTATCGATCAGCTTTTCCGAATCGAAGTACTCGATCTGCACATCGGCCGCACACGCGAAGCCCCCGTGATAGAGCGCTTCGTTCAGGCTCTTGTAGCTCTCGGTGAGGTCGACGTATTTGCCGACCATGCCGATCTTGACCACGCGATCGGTGCTTCGACGAGTGTTATGCAATCTCTCCCAATGCCGGAGGTCGGGCCGACCCGTCCACATATTGAGGATCTGCGCGATTTTCTCGTCGAGATTCTCTTTGGCAAAGGTCAGCGGAACTTCGTAAATCGAGTCGACGTCCTTGGCTGTGATGACCGCGTCTTCGTCGACATTGCAAAAGAGCGCGATCTTGGCCTTGATCGCCTTCGACAAGAATCGATCCGTTCGACACAGGATGATGTCAGGGGCGAGGCCGACCGACTGCAGCTCCTTGACCGAATGCTGGACGGGCTTCGTCTTGAGTTCACCAGCCGTCGACTGATAGAGCACCGGGGCGACATGAATGAAGCAGCAGTTCTCACGGCCGGCATCGGCGCGAAACTGGCGGATGGCTTCGAGGAAGGGTAGTGACTCGATGTCGCCGACGGTGCCACCGATTTCGACGAGGATGACATCGGCGTCTTGACCGGCGGTCAAGATGGCTTCCTTGATGGCGTCCGTGACGTGGGGGATGACCTGAACCGTGCCGCCGAGATAGTCGCCGCGGCGTTCGCGCGAGAGCACGGAATCGTAGATCCGTCCGGCCGTCATGTTATTGACTTTGCCGAGCTTCGCGTTCGTAAATCGTTCGTAATGGCCGAGGTCGAGATCGGTCTCGGCGCCGTCCTCGGTCACGTAGACCTCACCATGTTGGAACGGGTTCATCGTTCCCGGATCGACGTTCAGGTAGGGATCGAGTTTGAGGAAGGTGACGCCCAGACCTCGCGCCTCGAGGAGCGCGCCGATCGAGGCGGAGGCGAGGCCCTTGCCCAGTGAAGACATGACTCCGCCGGTCACGAAGATGTATTTGATCGGTCTCGGACTCATGAGGGGCTCCCGTTGACGGCGCCCTTGGCGGGCTCCCGTTTCTCATTCTCGTTCATTTCGCAAAAAAAGCTCATCGAATGGCCGCCGCGGAATTGCCCGCCAGTCCGTCCTTGATTCGCACCCGATGGATCGGCACAAAGGGCTCCGGAAGCGCGTCGGCCGCAAAGAATCCCATTTCGAGGGTCTCGTCCGGCGTCGTCGGCTCGCCCTGCTCCACCGCCTTCGCCTGAAAGCACAGATTCACGATCTGCACCCGGCCCCGGCCCTTGTCCGTTCCGACATCCGGATGGCGGGCGACCTCGACGTCGGCCTCAGCCCTGTCCGCACGTGACCCACGTGAGTAGTCGACCACCTGGGTTGCCGGATCCGAATACACCCCGATCAACTGTCCGATCTCGACCGACCAGCCTGTCTCTTCGACGACCTCGCGTCGCGCCGCGTTGGCCACCGACTCACCCAGCTCCACGAATCCTCCGGGAAGACCCCAGTGGCCGTTGTCGGACCTGCGCATCAACAAGATTTCTCGATTCCGCCAAACCATCGCGGAGACCGAGAGTCCGAGCTCGGTCGGATCGGAAGCGAAATACCGGGTCACTGGGGAAACTCCCCCCGCGACATCGAGCGCTCGATCGAATCGAGCGGGGCGATACCTCTCTTGTTTCCTCTGCCGTTTCGGCCGAAGAGTGCGTCTGTCTCGACGCAACGGACTGTGACAGCGAAGCGGTCGCTGCAGTTTTCGTATTTCGTCACACCTACTTCGATCGGGGGGTCGGACTTTGTATAGCCCGCCGCCGGACCACCCGTCAATTATCTTCCCGCGACACGAGACGTAAAACCAGAAACGGCCGGCTCGAGAACGAGTCGGCCGTTGCCAGAAATTGAATCGAAACCGTCTTAGCGTTTCGAGAACTGGAAGCGCGCTCGCGCACCCTTCTGTCCGTACTTCTTGCGCTCCTTCTTGCGCGGATCGCGCGTCAGGTAGCCGGCTCGCTTGAGTATCGTTCGCTGGGTTCCGTCGAGCTTCTCGATGGCTCGGGCGATACCGTGACGAAGCGCGCCCGCCTGGCCCGCAACGCCACCGCCCGTCAT
The DNA here is from genome assembly GCA_965603475.1 of uncultured Myxococcales bacterium. Lineage (GTDB taxonomy): Bacteria > Myxococcota_A > UBA9160 > UBA9160 > UBA4427 > UBA4427. The sequence continues at coordinate 26,343 of CBFDDD010000056.1, read as the reverse complement.
CGTGGCAACGATATCGTAACGACCAAGGCTCTCGGTCTTGTCGAAAGGCGTGCGAACCATGATCTGGAGCGCTTCTCGCGGGAAGTACTCTTCCATGGGCCGACCGTTCACTTTGATCTCGCCGGAGCCAAGAGTGAGGCGAACACGAGCGACGGCGCTCTTTCGCTTTCCGGTGGCTTGAATGACATCAGACAAGGGGGAGCTCCTCTGGCTTCTGGGAGGCATGCGGATGATCCGGGCCCGAATAGACGCGAAGCTTGGACAGCATTTGTCGTCCAAGAGTGTTTCCGGGAAGCATGCCGCGAACGGCATGCCGAACGACTCGATCAGAATGAGCGGACGCGAGAAGCTTGTCCAGGGTGATCGACTTGATTCCGCCGACATAACCCGAGTGGCGGTAATAGGTCTTCTGCTCTCGCTTCCGACCCGTCAGCGCCACCTTCTCGGCGTTCACGACGATCACATGGTCGCCGGTATCCGCATGGGGCGTAAAGGTCGGCTTGTGCTTTCCACGCAGGACCGTCGCGATTCGCGTCGCGAGTCGGCCCAGAATCAGATCTTCGGCGTCCACGATGTACCAGCAGCGCTCGACCTGGTCGGCACTCACGCTCTTCGTCGCGGCAAAGGCTCGATTGGCCATCTCGAGATGTCTACTCCTCGTTTCGTGGTGCTGGTTCTTCGGATTGGGCGCAAACGACGCCTGTCAATCCTGGAAGGGACCTCCAGGACCGCGATTGTTTACCCGACGGGGCTGCTCTCGTCAACCAAACTGCCCCGAGAGCCCGAAATGGGGGCTACTTCGAGGGCCTCGGACCAGCTGTCTCGGACGGAGACCAGCACCAGACCCTCGGCGGGGGCAGTAGGCCCCGCCTCTTGTCGATTGAGCGAGGCGAGAATCTCCGCGGCCCGTCCCACCTCCCAGCGTCCACGTCCAATTTCGATCAGGGTGCCCACTAGATTTCGCACCATATGGCGCAGAAAGCCCCCTCCTTCGACGTCAAAAATGATCTCGGTGCCGGGCGCACCCTCGATCCGCAGGGCCTCAATCGTCCGCACGCTGGTCTTCACGGACGATCCGGCACCCTGGAGCGCGGCGAAGTCATGGGTCCCAACGAAGACCTGAGCAGCGTCTCGCATCCGATCGACCTCGAGCGCCTCGCGCAGCCACAGAAAACGCCCAGCCCGAAGGGGCGAGCGCTGTCGGCCGTTCCAGATCCGATAGCGGTAGTGCTTGCCACGCGCCTCACGCATGGCATCCCAGCCGTGTGGCACCTCGTCGACCTCACGAACCGAGAGATCATGTGGAAAATAGCCGTTGAGCGAGCGGGCCAGCGCCTCGACAGACAGTGTCGTCTCGACCCGCGCGCTCGCCACCTGGCCCATGGCGTGAACGCCAGCATCCGTGCGCCCTGCCCCGCGAACTCGTGCTTGATTGCGTGTCACCGCTTCAAGAGCCTCTCGAACGATGCCCTGGATCGTGCGCGCCTTTCGATCGCCGGACTGGATCTGCCAGCCTTCGAAATCGCGACCGTCATACTCGAGAACCAATCGGAACGTGCGGCAAGAGGACACAGCTGGATCGGGATCGACGCTCACGCCAGCCCGAGCCGACGGCTCGCGAGTCGCAGCGCTTGATCGGCAACCAGTCGAAGCGGATCGAACGCGAGCCAGAGTCGCCAACCCTCACCCGCGGGCAGCGACGCGTCCGCCTCGATGCGACCGACCAGGATCTCGTCAGAACCGATGGCGTCGCGCAGCGTCGGTCCCAGGGGTTCGGTTGTGTCCGCTTCGATCGCGACGAGCCCACGAGATCCAACTCCGTCCTGCGCCAGCGACACACCGTCCATCGCCGTCAGCCGGGATTCGACCTCATCGGCATCCATTGGAGTCTCCAACTCGAGCGCGAGCGACGCCCCCTCGCCTACGAAAGTCGGAACCTGGACACTGGTGACGCCGATCCGCAGCGCTTCGCCGAAGAGGCGGCGGCATTCCTGCTGAACACGCTCGCAGTCGATTCCACCGCCCGGAATCACATCGAAGGCCACCACCTGGCCGGCCGGGCCCGTACTGGGCGTCTCCGATTGGTTGAAGAGGGCGATCGATTCCTGCGAAAGCGCCAGGACGCCATGACGACCTTGTGCCGACGCGCTGCAAAGAGCCGTCCCAATGACTCGTGAAATGTCGAACGCTTCGAGAATCGCTGCCCAGGCGAGTGTCGTACCCGAAGGAACCGAGAGCAGCGGAGCCTTCTCGACGAGCGCATCGCCCAACTCGATCGCCCCGGTCGCGCCCGGGTTCGATGTCGAGAGTGACATCGTGGGAGGAATCGGCATCGGCACTTCGGATTGATTCGCGAGCACCCCGGAGCAATCGATGCAGGGCACCTCGGCACGCAACGCTTCCCGCACGATTTCGAGCGCCTCGGCGGCGGGCGTGCAGATGACGACGAGGTCGCGCCCCTTCAGAACCGGCCATTCACTCACGACGTCCAGCGCCTCGCCTCGAAACTCGAACTCCGTGCCCGCGGACTCGGCCGACGCGACGCCCAGCAATTCCGAGATCGGCCAACGAAGCTCGTCGAGCTTGTCGATCAACTGTTGGCCGAGATGGCCCGTCGCGCCGAAGACCACAATGCGTTTCGCCTGACTCTCACTCATGGGCGGACTCATACGCGAACTCAGGCGCGGTTTTGGAACCCGTCATCAACTAACCCCTCTCCAATGCTTCGAGGACGAGTTCGCCCATGCGTCGACAGCCAACTGTCTCGCGTGTCTCGCCGGGCAGGAGCAGATCCCCACTCCGGTGGCCGGCATCGAGAACATCGGCAATGGCCTTGCGAATGGCACTCGCCGCATCGGTCGACTCGAACGCCGTCTCGAGCAACATCGCCACGCTCTGGATCGCGGCCAGCGGATTCGCGAGATCCTTGCCCGCGATATCGGGAGCAGACCCGTGCACCGGCTCGAAGAGCCCAAAGCCCCCGACCGCCAGGCTGGCCGAGGGAAGCATGCCGAGAGAGCCTGTGATCATGGCGGCCTCGTCCGACAAGATATCGCCAAAGAGATTGCCCGTGACGATCACGTCGAAGCGACGCGGATCCTGTACGAGCAGCATGGCGCACGAGTCGACCAGCTGATGCGCCAGCTCGACATCCGGATAATCCTTCGCCACTTCGTCCACGACTTCGACCCAGAGCTGTGAGACATCGAGCACATTGGCCTTGTGGACATGCGTCACGTGGTTTCGACGGAGTCTCGCCTGGTCGAAGGCGACCCGCGTGATGCGCTCGATCTCGTGCTCGTCATAGACCATTGCATTGGTCGCCGTGCGATGGCCCGGCTCGCCCGAACGACCGCGCGGCTCACCGAAGTAGATACCGCCCGTGAGTTCGCGCACCACCAGCATGTCGACGCCTTCGACGATCTCTGGACGTAGAGCCGAAGCATTGACCAGCGCCGGAAGAACGGACGCGGGGCGCAGATTCGCAAACAGACCGAGCGCCTTGCGGATTCCGAGCAGGCCCTTTTCGGGTCGCACGTCGACCGGCATGTCGTCCCACTTCGGTCCGCCGACCGCGCCGAGCAGAACCGCGCGGCTCTGGCGACATGCTTCGATGACTTCATCGCGCAGGGGCGTCCCATGCGCATCGATCGAGCAGCCGCCGATCAGTTCCTCCTGAAAATCGAACTCGAGTCCGACCTTCTTGCCCGCTGCCACGAGGACGAGGCGCGCCTGTTCCGTAACCTCAGGACCGATCCCGTCGCCGGGCAACAATACGATTCGCTCTGCCAATGTTTCTCTTTCGCTTGGTTGGGGTTTCTAGCGGCTGGCCGGTGCTATGCGTGGCGGTTAGATGCCTCGCGGCGCATCCACATCGCGCCTCTGCTTGTGCCATTCGAGTTTGTTCAGGGCATGTACATAGGCCTTGGCACTCGCGACCATCACGTCTTCGTGAACACCGTTTCCGATGACACGGCGTCCCTCTTCCTCGATCGTGACCGAGACTTCGCCCTGTGCATCGAGACCCGCCGTGACGGCATGGACCTGGTACTGAATCAACTCGCTCGACGTATCCGTCAGCTCGGAGATTGCACGAAAGATCGCGTCGACCGGCCCAACGCCGGAGGCTTCACGCTCGAGACTGTCTCCGTCGAGTTGGAGACGAACTCGGGCGCTCGGCGACAGATCGCTGCCGCAGGTCAGGACCAGCGACTCGAAGCCATAGCGATCGTCGATCGTCTGGACCGAGTCCGACACGATCGCCTCGAGATCTTCGTTGTAGATGACCTTCTTTGCGTCGGCGAGGCTCTTGAATCGCCGGAAGGCACGTTCGAAATTATCTCCCTCGATGTCGAAGCCGAGCTCGAGCAGCCGATCGCGAAAAGCGTGGCGTCCGGAATGCTTTCCGAGAACGAGTTCGTTGGAAGCGCGCCCAATCGATTCCGGCGTCATGATCTCGTAGGTGATCGCCGCCTTCAGCACTCCGTCCTGATGGATTCCGGCTTCGTGGGCAAAGGCATTGTCCCCGACGATGGCCTTGTTGGGTTGGACCTGCACACCGGTCACGGAAGAGAGCAAACGACTCGATGGATAGATCTCAACGGTATTGATTCGCGTCTCCAGCCCTGCAAACTCGTCGCTTCGGGTCTTGAGCGCCATCACGATCTCTTCGAGCGAGGTATTGCCGGCGCGCTCGCCGATGCCGTTCACCGTGCACTCGATCTGCCTTGCCCCGGCGCGAATGGCAGAGAGGCTATTGGCAACCGCGAGGCCCAGATCATTGTGGCAGTGGACCGAGAAGATGATGCCCGAGGCTTCCGAAGCACCCTCGACATGCTCGCGCAGGTAGGCGATGAGCTCGCCGTATTCCCTGGGTGTCGTGTAGCCGACGGTATCGGGAACGTTGAGTGTCGATGCACCCGCTGCGACCGCCGCCGAGAAGACCTCGACGAGATAGTCGCGATCCGAGCGCGTCGCATCCTCCGCCGAGAATTCGACATCGTCGACGAAGGTCCTGGCTTGTCGAATGGCGCGGTCGACCTCCTCGAGAACCTGCTCCCGACTCATGCGCAGTTTGTATTCGAGGTGGATGTCGCTCGTCGCGATGAAGGTGTGAATACGCGGATTCTTGCCCGATTCGACCGCCTGACCAGCGCGCTCGACGTCGAGCTTGCCCGTTCGTGCAAGTCCGCAAACGATCACCTGGTCGAGTTCCCGGGCGATCGCCTGGACCGAGTCGAAGTCGCCATCGCTCGCGATCGGAAATCCCGCCTCGATGACATCGACGCCGAGTCTTTCGAGTTGGCGAGCGAGCGCGAGCTTCTCCATGAGGTTCATGCTGCAGCCCGGTGATTGTTCACCGTCGCGCAGGGTCGTGTCGAAGATCCGAATCAAATCCCCGCTCATCGTGTGTCCTCGCCCTCGCCGTCCGCGCGATTTTCACTCGTCGATGGGTGAGCCGACAGGGATGTCACCTTCGGTGCGGCCGTATTTTCTGATCCGGCGGCAAACTTCCCAGCCTCGGCTGGGCTCGTCTCGCTCGCAGTATCGCCCCTGGACGGCGCCATCGACACGTCTCCATCTATGGGATGCAACGCACGCCCAGTCCGCCAACGCCACAAATAGCCCGCAGGACCCGAACCGACGTAGGCCAGACCGACGAGGAAGAAATTCAGCCCGGGTTCGAGGATCAGCACGATCGAAACCACCACGGGGATCACGGTCGCCGAATAGCTCTGACCAAAACGGAGGTTCTTGAAGCTGTGATACGGAATCGGACTGACCATGAGAAGCCCGAGAAACATCACACCGAACGCGGGCAGAATCGGAGGAAGCCCGAGCCCGACGTCCGGCCCCACAAGGAAATTCTTGAACCAGACGGCCGAGACGATCATGCCCGCACCCGCCGGCGTCGGAAGTCCGTCGAAGCGCCCCTCGTAGCGCCCGGAGGAAACATTGAATCGGGCCAGACGAAGCGAGGCACAGGCGGTGTATGCAAAGGTCATCACCCAGCCCGGCCAACCGAGACTGGATATTCCCCCTGCGTGAAACGCCAGCACGGCTGGCGCAACACCAAAGGAAACCGTATCGGCGATCGAGTCGTACTCCGCACCGAATCGGCTGACGTTGCCGGTCATACGTGCGGCACGTCCGTCGAGCATATCGAAGAGTGCGGCCACGAAGATCGCGTACGAAGCCGTCACGACATCGCCACCGCTCGCCTTGATGATCGCGTAGAAACCCGCAGCGAGGTTGGCCGTGGTCAGCAGCTGGGGCAGCAGCAACGAGAAGCCTGCTCGATCCGGCTTCGATCGTGTCCTGCGTCGACGTCTTCGACGCCGACGACGGGACCCGCCCGGCTCCTCGGCCAGTTCCTCTGAAGCCTCCTCTCCAAGCATGGACATGGACACTCCCAGGCGACCCCGCGTGGGGTCCGCCGATCAGTTCTTGCTGCGGTCGACCAACTGCTTCTCAGACAACCACGGCATCAGACCACGCAGGCGTGCGCCCACTTCTTCGAGTTGATGCTCCGACGCCGCACGTCGCTTGGCATGCATGCCGACGTTGCCGCTCTGGTTCTCGAGGATGAAGCGCCTGGCAAAGTCGCCGGTCTGGATATCCGTCAAGACGTCCTTCATGCGTGCCTTGACGCTTGCATCGATCACGCGCGGGCCGCTGACGAAGTCGCCGTACTCGGCGGTATTCGAAACCGAGTAGCGCATGTTGGCGATGCCCCCCTCATAGATCAGATCGATGATGAGCTTCGTCTCGTGAATGCATTCGAAATAGGCCATCTCCGGCGCGTAGCCCGCCTCGACGAGCGTCTCGAAACCGGCCTTCATGAGCGATGTCAATCCGCCGCAGAGCACTGCCTGCTCTCCGAAAAGATCCGTCTCGGTCTCTTCGCGGAATGTCGTTTCGATGATGCCCGCGCGGCCGCCACCGATCGCCGACGCGTAGGCCAACGCCACCTGGAAGGCATCGCCCGAAGGATCCTGATGAACGGCAACCAGGCAGGGGACGCCCCGGCCCTGTTCATAGTGGTCTCGGACTGTATGACCGGGGCCCTTGGGCGCAATCATGAGGACGTTCAGATCGGCCGGCGGAATGATCGCTTGAAAGTGCAGATTGAAGCCGTGGGCCACGGCAAGGTAGTTGCCGGGATCGAGATTCGGAGCGACCTCGTCGCGATAGATCGACGCGGCGAGTTCATCGGGCACAGTCAGCATGATCAGGTCGGCTTCTCGCGTTGCGTCGGCGACCGTTGCCACCTTGAGACCCGCGTCTTCTACCTTGGACCAGCTGGACGAGTCCTTTCGGAGCCCGACGATGACGTCGACACCCGAGGCGTGAAGGTTCTGGGCATGCGCATGGCCCTGACTTCCATAGCCGATGACGGCCACCTTCTTGGACTGGATACGTCCGAGATCCGCGTCTTTGTCGTAGTAGATATTGAGTGCCATGAGAGATTTCCTGATCCTTTGATGGGTCCAGACAACGGCGCTGCCGAGCGATCTGGATCCGACGATTGGCGCCTTGTGAATGGGCGCCTTGTGAGTAGCGCCTGATGAAGCAAAACGCCTCGTGAGGAATCGATGTAGGGTGGCAGCCTGCCCGCGACCCTCACCTCATCACCACCTCACCTCGGGTTGATCGAATGCGCGTTCGAGGATGAACAATTCACTCGGCCAGTGGCGCTAACTGCGCGAGATTACGCGACCTTTTGTTCCGGCGCCAGAGTTCGCGGCGGGCTGCGTGGGATCCTGCCCGAGTCAGCGACCCACGTCGTCGAGCCGCGCGACCTCGCCCTCTTCGACGGGACCCCCGAGTCGCTTGGCTTCGGCCTCCGCACGACGCAGATAGCGAGCCCCGAGCGCCGCAATAGAGCCGCCCTCACCCGCCGTCAAACGTCGCTGCGCGAGGCGCCCGACCCAATCTGCCCGCGGACGCGCGTCGCGACCCTCGACGACCTCGCCCAACCGGACCGAGGCCTCTTCGAAAGCTCCGCGCCAACCCGCCGGTTCCGGGGTCATCATAATCGCTTCGCCATCGAGGTCTTCTGCCAACTGAGGGGGTGCGTAGAGTCCCTCCGGCAGCGTCGCGACCGGCAGGCTGCCGGGGCCCCCGGGCTGGGACCACCCCCCCGCGTACCATTCGCCGCGACGCGCATCGAGAAGCGCCACGACCTCGCTCACACCACCCCGAGAATCATCCTCGAGTACCGAAAGAGCCATCGCTTCGAGGGTCGAGACGCCCACGCCGGTCAGCTCACGTTCGAAGCCAAGCCCCTTCACGGTGGCCAGTCCGATCCGAAGACTCGTAAACGAGCCGGGCCCTGTCGCGACCCCGATCGCCTCGAGATCATCGAGCCCGAGTCTCGCCTGGCCAAGAACAGCATCGATCGTAGGCAGCAGCGCGGACGCATGCTGCCGGCTGCCTTCGTGTTCCCGGAGGACCAGGACGTCCTCGCCCCGAAGCAGAGCGACCGAGAGCCAATCCGTCGAAGATTCGATTGCAAGCAGCGTACGGGTCATTTCATGGAACGCCTGTCAATGCTTGTGAACACCTGTCAACACCGACGACTATTGCGGACCATTCGAGAGCCAACTCACGAACCTCAGCCAGGTTGGCGTCAGATCGTTCCAGAACGCACGCCCCATCAGGAGCACCAGCAGGCCGAAGCCGATCGAGGTCGCGATCTCACGCGAACGAATGGAGAGCGGCGAACGCTTGATTCCTTCGATTCCGTAGATCACCGCTTGACCGCCATCTAGAATCGGAATCGGCAGCAGATTCAGAATCCCGAGGTTGATACTGATCAACATCATCATCGAGAGATAATCCAGCCAACCGCGATCCAGGGATTTTCGTGCGATCCGCGCGATGCCGATCGGGCCCGATAGTTTGTCGGTGCCCACCTCGCCGGTAAAGAGTTTTCCGAGGCCCTGCAGATACTCCGTCGTCATCTGCCAGCTCATCCCGATCGCGCGCGGCAGCGACTCGATCGGGTTCCGAAGCTTCTGCACCGACCGGGACCCGGGCAGGGACGACACGGCCGCGGCCAAACCGATCTGATAGATCTTCTCCTCCATGCCCTCGATCTCATAGGGCCCCGCGACGGTCTCTTCACGCGCTCGGAGGCGAACCGTATGGACCCGCCCCTCTCGGGAGAAAGCGATCTCGAGTTCACGGCCACCGCTCGTCTGCACGCGCGAAACGAAACTCTCGAAGCTTCCGATCGCTGCGCCGTCGACGGAAAGCACCAGATCATTCGGCCGCAGTCCCGCCAATGCGGCCGGCCGGTCTGGCGTCACATAGGCCACGAGGATCGTGGCGGGCAACAGACCGAGCTCTCCAAGCGTCGAAACCGGAGGCAGCGACAGCACGAGCTCTTCAGAATTCGGCTGTGTCGGCTCGCCGGTTGGCGCATTGGCGTCGTCGGAGGGAGAGTCGGAGGGGTAGTCGAGGGGAGCGATCGCGGCGATCTGGCGCTCAACGTGCCAGGCGACGCTCTCCGCCCCACGATTGCGAGCCGCCCGCGCCGCCGATTCGTGAACGCGGCCCAATGCCTGCCAATCTTCGATGTCGACATCGCCGATCGATACGATCAGATCTCCGGAACGCAACCCAGCACGTGAGGCCGGGCTCGATTCCTTCGGTACGCCGACGACGGCCGCAAGCCGACGGTGACCAACACCCACCCAGCCGTGATCGACGACTGACCCGAAGCGGTCGCGCGCCGTCTGTGTGCCGACGGGAACCTCGATGTGGCTCGTAACCTGGTCGCGTTCGATCTCGAGATCGAGCGTCCCACCCTCTCCGCGTTCCTGGATCGGAAGGATCACTTCATCCCACCACTCGATGTCATTCCCATCGAGCGAAACGATTCGGTCGCCGACCCGAAGGCCCGCAAGCTGCGCCGGCGAGTCTGCTTCGATCATGCCAATGACAGCGTTCGGGCGCGGCAGACCAACCCAGAGAATTCCCATCAAACACAGGATCGGAAGCAACAGATTCATCGCCGGTCCGGCGAACACGATCGAAAGCTTCTGCCAAACCGGCTTCGATTCGAGAAACTCGTCGGGGCGCGCATCGTCCGGAACGGGCGGGACGAAATTTTCATCGCCAGGCATCGGCTCGCCGAGCATCCGAACGAAACCACCCAACGGAATCCAACCAATGACGTACTCGGTACCGCCGCGTTCCCAGCGCATCCGAAGTCGGCCAAATCCGATCGGTGCTCCAAACCCGATCGAAAATTTCAGGACCCGCACGCCGCAAGCCTTCGCAATCAGAAAATGCCCGAGCTCATGCGCGACGATCAAGATGCCGAGCATCGGAATGACGGCGACCAGCGTATCGATCGTTTCGAGGATCGCCATCAGCCACCACTCTTTCGCACGACGCTCGCGTCCCCGTCGGAGCGCTTGGCCAGCCATTCCGTGGCAGCGCCGCGCGCCCAACCATCGGCGGTCAACACGGCTTCGAGATTGTCTACCCGCTCTCCGAGATGGTCCTTCAAATGTGCGCCGAGAACGGCGGTATTCAGGTCAGCGATGGCTGAAAAATCAATCTGCCGCTCGAGAAAAGCCGCGACCGCGATCTCGTTCGCCGCGTTCAACACCGCCGGCGCAGCCTCGCTCCCGGAGACCGCTCGATAGGCGAGATCGAGACATGGAAAGCGTTCGCGGTCGGGCCGCTCGAAATCGAGTCGGGCCAGCTCGGCCAGTTCGAGTCGCGGGAGATCGAGTTCAATTCGATCCGGGTGAGCGAGTGCGACCGCGATCGGAACGCGCATATCGGGAAGTCCAAGCTGGGCAAGCACGGAGCGATCGCAATATTCCACGAGCGAATGGACGATGGATTGCGGGTGGACGACGACATCGACACGCTCCGCTGGGACATCGAAGAGCCAGCGCGCCTCGATCACTTCGAGCCCCTTGTTCATCAGGGTCGCCGAATCGATCGAGATCTTGTCTCCCATGGACCAGTTTGGATGCGCGAGCGCCTGCTCGACGGTGGCCTCTGCGATCAGCCCTTGCGACCAGGTCCTGAAGGGCCCACCCGAGCAGGTCAGGATCAAGCGCTCGATCTCGCTCGCACGACTACCGGCGAGACACTGAAAGATCGCACTGTGTTCTGAATCAATCGGGATGATGTCGACGCCCCTGGTTTCTGCTTCGCGACGAACCATCGCGCCCGCCATGACCATCACTTCTTTGTTCGCCAGCCCGATCGAGCGCCCGGCGCGAATCGCGGCCAGCACTGGCGGGAGCCCGACCGCACCGACGAGTCCAGCGACTACCAGATCCGCAGGCTCCGTCGCGACGGCGAGCAATCCCGATTCGGCTGAGACGACCTCGACTTCCCTTCCGAGTGCAGCTTGAATCGCCGGCACTTCGGCTGGATCTGCCACCGATACGATCCGGGGCTTGAAGAGCCGAGCCTGTTCGATAAGCCGATCGACACGACGGCCTGCGGCCAGGGAGACCACCTGAAACCGATCGGGATGGGCGGCCACCACATCCAGGGTCTGCTCGCCGATGCTCCCAGTACTGCCAAGAATCGCGAGCCGCTTCATCGGCCCGACGTCTCTTTCGTGGACTTCGTGAAACCATCGTCCAGTCGGACCTGTTCACTCGTCAGCCCGAAGCGACGTTCACGTCGCTGATAGTCCAGGATCGCCGCCTCGAACTCGGCACGTCGAAACTCGGGCCACATCTTCTCGCTCAAATGAAGCTCCGAATAGGCAATCTGCCAGAGAAGAAAATTCGAAACCCGCTGTTCCGCACCCGTACGAATCAACAGATCAGGATCCGGCAGATCCGGCGCGTAGAGATAGGCCGCAAAACCCTTCTCATCTAGACCCTCGGGATCAATCTTTCCGAGTTCGGCATCTCGCGCGAGCCTGCGTGCGGCATCCACGATTTCCGTTCGGCCACCATAGGAGAGCGCGAAAATCAGCTGCATGCCCGTATTCTCGGAAGTGCGACTAATCGCACCCTGAACGGCACGGCGCGTACTCGGTGGCAAGCGATCCACGCGCCCGATCGTGCGCACCCGGGCGCCGTGCTCCATCACCTCCTCGATTTCGGAATCGAGATATTCTTCGAGCAGCCGCATCAGCTCGGATACCTCGCCGCGAGGACGATTCCAGTTCTCGATCGAAAATGCGTAGAGCGTCAGGATCTCGACGCCGTAGTCGCGACAGGCACGGATCACTTCGCGGACGGACTCGATCCCCTCACGATGGCCCGCATTCCGTTCGAGGCCACGAGACACGGCCCAGCGTCCGTTGCCATCCATGATGATGGCAACGTGTCGCGGGACGCGATCGAGTTGGATTTCCGGGTGCGCCATCGGTTCGACCTCGAGGTATTAAACCTCGAGTACGTCCTTTTCCTTCTGTGCCGTCTGATCGTCGATCTTCTTCACGAACTCGTCGGTCACGTCCTGGACTTTCTTCTCGGCGCGATGCCGATCATCCTTCGAGAGACCGTCGTCCTCTAGATCCTTCAGCAACGACAGCGAATCGCGGCGGGCATCACGCACGCGGATCCGGTGATCCTCGGCGATCTTTCGAACCTGCTTGACGAGTACCTTCCGACGTTCTTCGGTCAGCGGCGGAATCTGGATCCGAATGACCTTGCCGTCGTTGTTCGGCGTCAGTCCGAGATCCGAGGCATGGATCGTCTTCTCGATCGATGCGATGGCCGACTTGTCGAAGGGGGACACGACGATCATGCGCGGATCCGGCACCGAGAGCGTCGCGAGCTGATTGAGCGGCGTCGGCGTATCGAAGTAGTCGACCGTAACTCCATCGAGAATACTCGTGCTCGCACGGCCCGTACGGATCTTCGTCAACTCCTTGCCAAATCGCTCGAGTGCCTTCTCCATCGCGTCTCGACCCTCGTCGATGACTGCGCCCACATCTTCTTCGTCCGCCATTTGAGTCTCCCTACCCTTCTGCTCGCGCTAACCACGCGGTTCGCGTACGAGCGTCCCGACCATTTCCCCACGTACGGCCTTCAGGATATTGCCCTTCACGCCCATGTCGAAGACCACGATCGGCAGATTGTTCTCGCGACACAATGAAATCGCAGCCTGGTCCATGAATCGTAGGTCCCGCTGGAGAGCCTCCGCAAACGTGAGCTCCGAATAGCGCTCCGCGCTCGGGTCCTTGGCCGGATCGGCGCTATAGACGCCATCGACCTGGGTCGCCTTCATTACGACATCGGCCCCAACTTCCGCCCCCCTTAGGGCGGCGGCTGTATCCGTCGTAAAAAAGGGATTGCCGGTCCCACCTGCGAAAATCACGATCCGCCCCTTCTCGAGGTGACGTATCGCGCGGCGCCGAATGTAGGTCTCCGCAACCTGCGCAATCTCGATCGCCGTCTGGACACGCGTGGGAACACCGACCTTTTCGAGTGCGTCCTGGAGTGCCATCGCATTGATGACGCTCGCCAGCATGCCCATATAATCAGCCTGCGCGCGGTCCATTCCTTGCGCGGCGGCCGTCATCCCCCTGATGATATTGCCACCGCCGATGACCAGACTGACCTGGATGCCCAGGTCGTGGATTTCGCGGATCTGCTCGGCGATCCCGCCGATGACGCCCGGGTGGATGCCAAAGCCTTCCTCACCGGCGAGTCCCTCGCCGGAGAGCTTGAGCAGAAGCCTCCTATACCCGGTTGTCACTATGAAGCAGCCTCTCCCAGCTTGAATCGCACGAAGCGAGCCACCTGACCGGCCTCCGACAGGAGTTCACGTACGCTCTTGTCGGGATCCTTGACGAAATTCTGCTCGACGAGACAATTCTCTGCGAAGAACTTGTTGATTCGCCCGTCGACCATCTTCTCGACCACGTTCTCGGGCTTTCCGCTTTCGAGAGCCTGATTCGTCAGGAACGATCGTTCCTTTTCGACGACCTCGGCGGGCATGTCATTCCGATCGATCGCGATCGGCGTCGGGTCGTGGGCCGCCACGTGCATCGCGACATCCCGAACGATCGCGTCGATTTCGCCACCGGACTTGTCCGTCTCGAGAGCGACCAGCACACCGAGACCACCGGTCCCGTGGATATAGCCACCCGCGACACCCGACACATCGACACTGTCCACTCGCTTCAGCTGGACGTTCTCACCCATCCTGGCGACGGCGGCCTTGATCGCGTCGTCGATCGTCCCGTCTCCCATCGACACGGCGAGCGCAGCGTCGAGATCAGAGACCTTGCCGACTGCCGAAACTGCATCCGCGATGCTCTGGGCGAGTGCTTGAAAATCAGGCGTCTTCGCGACGAAGTCGGTCTCACAACCAAGCTCGATGAGTGCACCGCGTCCGCCATCTGCAGAAAAGGCGATCGCACCTTCGCTCGTATCGCGGCCCGCGCGCTTGCCCGCCTTGGAGAGTCCACGCTCACGCAGCAACTCCTTCGCCCGTTCGATATCGCCGTCCGCATCGACGAGCGATCGCTTGCAATCCATCATGCCAGCACCGGTCGAGTCCCGGAGTGCCTTCACGTCTTTCGCCGAGATGCTCATTCTTTCTTCTCACCCTCTTCGGACGGGGTCGCCGCGGCGGCTTTCTCGGGCGTTTCAGCCGCCTCGCCTGCGCTGGGTGCAGCCTCCGGCGCCGGCTCTTTGGCTACGGCGGGTGCTTGCGCCTTCACGACGGTGACCGGCGCGTCGTCGCCCTTCGCGCCGCCTGCCGAGTAGCTCTTGCCACCTCCCGCCGAACCCTGCGCACGGCCGCGTCGCGGCTGTTGCTTGATTTCGACGACGCGGCGGCCGGACTTCGGTCCCGAATCTGACTTGGCCGGTGCCGGTGCATCCTTCTTCTGCGCAACCAACTCGGCCTGATGCTGCTCGAAACCCTCGCGACACGCGTTCGCCGCGGCAGTGCAGAAAAGGTCGATGGCTCGAATTGCGTCGTCGTTTCCCGGGACCACGAGATCGATGTTTCGCGGGCTGCAGTTCGTATCCACGACGCCAATGATCGGTATGTGAAGCCGATTGGCTTCTTGAACCGCGATCGCTTCCTTGCCGACATCGATGATGAAGATCGCGTCCGGCGTCCGGTCCATGGATCGAATGCCCTCGAGCGACTTGTCGTATTTCTCGACCTGGCGGGTCATGCTCGACAATTCTTTCTTCGAGAGTTCCGCTTTCTTCTCTTCCGAGCCCAGGATTTCGATGTACTGGTTGTACCGATCGATCGATTTCTTCACGGTCTTCCAGTTGGTCAGCATGCCACCGAGCCAACGATTGTTTACGTAGTACTGGCCGGCCCGTTTGGCCTCGATCATGACCGGGCCCGCGGCTTGGCGCTTCGTTCCCACGAAGAGGACCTTGCCTCCGGCAGCCGTCGTCTCGCGAAGGAAGTCGAGTGCATCCTTGAGCAGCGGCAGCGTCTGATCGAGATCGATGATGTGGGTTCCGTTGCGCTCGCCGAAAATGTACGAACGCATCAGCGGATTCCAGCGCCCAGGCTGGTGGCCGTAATGCACGCCCGCTTCGAGAAGCGAACGGATCGTCAGTTCTTGTTCCTTGAGAGCCTCTCCCAGCTCGCTCTTCATATCTGCTTTCGCAGAATCGGCGGGCGGAGCTGCAGGGCTGGCAGGCGTGGGTGGGGTAGTGACGGCCTCGGGTGTGGCCGGCGTCTCGGACATGGATCTCTCCTTTTGCGGTTATGCCTCCGCTCCCAGCCGTCCAATCCCCGACCTGGCGCGTTCGAAAAGGCGTTCTCTCGCCGATTCGATCCACTCCAGGCACCGCGGGGTGACTCGGAACGTGTGATTTGGCGGGTGTTTAGCAGAATCCTGATGTCGCGACCATCTGGCCCCTGGATTCTCCCAGAACGCCCTAGGTCGTGTACTCCGCGTTGATCTTCACATAGTCGTAGCTGAGATCGCACGTGAAGAGGCGCGCAGTGCCGCGACCCCGACCGAGGTCGACCTGGATCTGAATCTCGTCGGCCTCGAGCGCCTTCTCCGCCCGCTTGCGGGCGGCAGGCCCGGCGGAGCGGCCAGCTGCGAAAACGACGACACCGCCTACCCGAACCCGGGTTTTTTCCGTGTTCCAGGCGATCCGAGCGGCTCCCAGGGTCTGCATGATGCGGCCCCAGTTCGGGTCGCCGCCAAAAACAGCGGTCTTCACGAGCATCGAATTTCCGATTCGGCGCGCGGCCGTATCCGCCTCAGCGGCCGAGCGGGCGCCCTCGATTTCGATCGTGATGAGTTTGGTCGCACCCTCACCGTCTCGCGCCAGTTGCCGGACTAGATCTTCACAAACCGACAGCAGCGAGGATTCGAATTGCTTCGCCATTGGACTACCGGATCGCAGATTTGTTCCTCCTGCATCTCCGCTGGCCATCAAGACGACGGTGTCGCTCGTCGAGCCCTCACCGTCGATCGTGAGTCGGTTGTAGGTCGCGTCGGCCACACGACCGAGCATCCCGCGCAAGACGGCCGGCGCGATTGGCGCGTCGGTCACGAGGAAGGACAACATCGTGGCCATGTTGGGCTCGATCATGCCCGACCCCTTCGCGATTCCCAGGATCGTGACGAAACGACCGCCCAGCTTGAAGCGAGTCGATGCGACCTTGGCATGGGTATCGGTCGTGCGAATGGCTTCGGCGGCATCGGCGAAGCCTGTGGGCGACAGCGCCTCGGCAACACGCGGGATGCCGGCGCGCAGGACATCCATGGGCAGCGGCTCGCCGATCACGCCCGTAGAGGCCACCAATATTTCAGCTTCGTCGCAATCGAGTTCGCGTGCGGCCAGTGCGGCCATCTTCTTCGCGTCTCGAAGCCCGCGCGCGCCCATCGCGACATTCGAAATCCCGCTGTTGACGACGATGCCCCGCGCCCGGCCCTTCGCGACTCGTTCCCTGGAGATCTCGACCGGTGCACCGACCACGCTCGATTGCGTAAACACCGCAGCAACGGCTGCGGGCCGATCGGCGACGATCAAGGCCAGATCCCTGGCCTCGTTCTTGATGCCGACATGCAGGCCAGCAGCGCGGAACCCAGCCACGGGCAAGGGCATTCGCCGGACCTTCATCCCGCGATCAGGCTCCGCAGCATTTCTTGTGTTTCTTGCCACTTCCACAGGGACAGGGATCGTTGCGACCGACCTTGCCCGCAGCGACACCATCCGTCGAATTCCCCGCGCTTCCCGCGCCCGCGCCGGCCGCCGCTGCGGCCCGCGACGACGAAGCCGCCTGAGCTGCGACTGGACTTCCGCCGTCCACCCGGCGAGCGGTGGCTTTGGGCTGGAGATTGGGTCGTGGGTAACCGAATTTGAAGACGTACTCGGCGAACGAGTCGTCGATCCTCTGCTCCATCTCACCAAAGAGTTCGAATCCCTCTCGCTGATACTCGATCTTGGGGTCGCGCTGGGCGTATCCACGCAAGTTGATCGACTCCCGGAGTGCGTCCATCGTATGCAGATGCGCCTTCCACTGGAGGTCGAGAATCTGGAGCTGAAGGTCGCGCACGATCTTGTCGAAGGACGGATAACTATCGATTCCGGCGTAGGTCTCCTCCTTGAGCAGCCGTCCCTCTTGCTTCTTTTCCGCGAGTATCTGGGTCAGACGTTCGAGAATGGCGTGGCCAAGACCGTCCCTGTCGCCGTGACGCTTTCCCTCTGCGTCTCGGAAAGGAGGTTCCTCGATCGAAAATGCCGGGCCAAACTGGGCCTCGAGCGCATGCGCCATCTCGACATAGCTATCGTCGTCGGGATCTCCACGCTGCGGCCAGGATCGTTCGATCAGATTCGCGACAAAACCTTCGAGGCAGGCGTCCACCTCTTCGAGAAGCGCCTCTTCGTCAGAAGACATCGCCGAAAAACGCCGGGCATAGAAGGCTTGCCGCTGTTTGTTCATCACGTTGTCGTAGTCGAGCAGATGCTTTCGGATATCGAAGTTGCGACCTTCGACCTTCTTCTGGGCGCCCTCGATCACGCGTGAAAGCATTCGGTTCTCGATCGCTTCGCCCTCTTCGACGCCAACACGATCCCACCATTGCGCGACACGATCGGCTTCGAAGATGCGCAGTAGATCGTCTTCGAGCGAGAGAAAGAACTGACTCGAACCGGGATCGCCCTGACGACCCGAACGGCCACGCAGCTGATTGTCGATCCGACGGCTTTCATGCCGCTCGGTTCCGAGAATATGCAGCCCACCCGCATTGAGGACCTCTTTGCGTTCCCTGGCGCATTCGGCCTCGAACTGAGCGTGGACGGCCTCGAAGTTTTCGTGCTGTTTGTCGTTTCCACACTGAGCGAGCGCCATCTGCTCGGGGTTGCCGCCGAGCAGGATGTCGGTGCCGCGACCCGCCATGTTGGTCGAAATCGTGATCGCGCCCTTGCGACCCGCCTGGGCAACGATTTCGGCTTCGCCTTCGTGCTTCTTCGCGTTGAGAACGGTGTGCTTGAGGCCGATCTTCTTGAGCTTCTTCGAGAGCATCTCGGATGTCTCGATCGAAATCGTGCCGACGAGGACAGGTTGCCCGGTCTCGTGGCGTTCTTTGAGCTCGTCGACGACAGCGTTGAATTTCTCCCGCTTGCTCTTGAAAACGACGTCCGCCCCGTCGTCTCGAATGAGCGGACGATTCGTCGGGATCAGGGAAACATCGAGGTTGTAGATCTTTCCGAACTCTTCCGCCTCGGTATCGGCGGTACCGGTCATCCCGGCCAGCTTGTCATACATGCGGAAGTAGTTCTGAAACGTAATCGATGCCAGGGTCTGGTTCTCGCTGCGAACCGGTATCCCCTCTTTGGCTTCGACCGCTTGATGTAGACCGTCGGACCAGCGGCGACCGGGCATCAAGCGCCCCGTATGTTCGTCCACGATGACGACTTCCTTCTTGCGGTCTTCACCGACACGAACCACGTAGTCGACGTCGATGCGTTTCAACGAGTGCGCCATCAAGGCTTGCTGCATTGCATGAAGCACCGGCAGCATTTCGGGGTCGTAGAGGTTCTCGACCCGCAACATGCCCTCGACCTTGTGCATGCCTTCATCGGTAAACGTGGCGGAATGAGCCTTCTCGTCGATCCAAAAATCGCCAGACTCTTCGATTTCCTTCGCTGGCACCGCCGCGGCTCCAGCCTTGAGCGACGGAATCAACCGGTTGGCGATGGTATAGATCTGGGTGTTCTGCTCTGAGGGTCCCGAAATGATCAGCGGCGTCCGCGCTTCGTCGATGAGAATCGAGTCGACCTCATCGACGATCGCATAATGAAGGTCACGCTGGACACAACCGTCGAGCGAAAATTTCATGTTGTCGCGCAAGTAGTCGAAACCGAGTTCGTTATTCGTGCAGTACGTGACATCCGCCGCGTAGGCGGCTTGGCGTTCTGAATCGGAGAGTCCGTGCACGATCGCGCCGACCTCGAGTCCCAGAAAGCGATGAAGCTGTCCCATCCATTCCGCGTCGCGACTGGCGAGGAAGTCGTTCACGGTCACGACGTGCACGCCACGACCCGTCAGACCATTCAGATAGGAGGGCAGCGTCGCGACGAGGGTCTTGCCCTCCCCCGTCTTCATCTCGGCAATCCGCCCGTTGTGGAGCATGATTCCGCCGATCAGCTGGACATCGTAGTGGCGCTGACCGAGAGCGCGCTTGGCGGCCTCACGTACGGTGGCGAAGGCCTCGGGCAGCAGATCGTCGAGGGGCTCCCCGTTCTCCAATCGCTGACGAAAATCCGTCGTACGACCGCGCAGGTCGGCGTCGGAGAGGCGTGACACCCCAGACTCCAGAACATTGACCTGCTCGACGAGTGGCAACAGGCGTTTGATCGAGCGGTCGTTGCTCGTGCCGAAAACTTTGCTCAGAATACGTTGCATCGGCCCGATCCGGTCCCGAAACGGCTCCCATGGGTCCCGATGAATTTCGAGTGAGAGAGTCGCGAAGGCTTTGGGGAGTAGTTGTCGAAGGACGACGGAGGGTAGGAGAGGCATCCCCCCCCAGCAAATCCGCCGGTCCGGCCACCGGAAATCACGCTGAGCCGACGATCACTGCAGCTTGCCCTCAGTCGAAGATGTAGTCGAGCGGATTGCGCGGCTTGCCTTTGACTTCAACGACGTAGTGGAGGTGTGGACCCGTACTGCGCCCGCTACTGCCGATCGCGGCGACCTTGTCTCCGCGTTCCACCGTATCACCCGTGCCGACGAGGATCTCCCTGGTATGCCCGTAGACGGTCTTCACACCGAAGCCGTGGTCGAGCACCAGGGCATTCCCCAGCGGCCCCTTGCGTCCCGCGAAGATGACTCGACCGCGTGCCGGGGCATAGATCGGAGTCCCATCCGCCGCCGCGATATCGATGCCATTGTGTTTCTGGCGACGCCCGGTGAAGGGAGAAACGCGCGCACCAAATCGCGACGTCAGCCAACCCTTGGACGGCCAGATCGAGGGCATCGAAACGAGTCGCTCACGCTTGTCATCGAGCTGACCGAGCAGGACCTCCAGGCTCCCGGCCCGAACTTCCGCCCCTTCTGCGAGAACGATCGCTTTGTCGTCGAGTTCGCCGAAAAACATCGAGGTCGCCGACTCTCCATCCACTCCGGACAGGGGACTTCCGCCACCCTGTCCTCCAGGCACGCCCGAGACCGGTGGAGCCCGGTCCACCGGCACACCGATGGGAAGCGCCACTTCGCCCTCGCCGACGGGCACGAGTTCGACGAGATCCTCGCCGCCCACACCAGCGGTTCCCGGCAGATTGGCGATGATGCGAACCTTGCGCTCGAGCTCGATCACTCGCTCGAGTTGACCGTCGACCTGATCGAGTCGACCGCGAAAGAGTGCGATCTGCTCGCGCTGCTCGAACGCCTCGACTCGCAAGCCTGCGAGTTCCGCGTTATCCGCGCGAAGTCGCCAATAATCCCAGACGAGGACCAGCCCGATCAGTCCGGCGACGGCCGCTGCGATCGCCGCCTGCTTGACTCGCGGTTTCGGAATCGAAATTTGAACGGGGCGCGAGCGGGCATCCCTAACCCAGATGAGCGTATACGAATCCATCGACTATCCATCCGTCCCTTTTAGAATCGCCCGACTCCCCCTGCTGAGAAGCCGCGCCTTAATTCCCTCTACACGTCGAGCCCTACACGGGCAGCGTGACACCAATCCGTAGCTTGCCCATCTGAATCTCATCGTCATTCTTCAAGTGCTGCTTGACCACCGGGGCACCGTTCACGCGTGTGCCGTTCGTACTGTCCAGATCCTCGATGAAAAAGCCGTCCGCATCGAAGCCCACCGCCGCATGAGCACGTGAAATCGTGGCCTCTGCCAGCGCGAGGTCGGCCTTCCGACCGCGCCCGATGACGATTCGCTCTCGGTCGAGCGCCACCTCCAGGCCTTCATAGAAACCTGAAAGAACGATCGCCGACGCCCCGACCGGGGGTCTCAGGCGAGATCCGGTCGCCTCATTCTCTGCAGAAACCATCAGCTGCACGCCCTCGAAGTTCGGTCGGGTTCAGGCAACTTATCGGCGCTGACGAGCGCGTTCTTGAACCCACCGGGGGAATCAAAATGTGCAATTGGGTTCTTCTGGGGGCAAATAAGCCCGCTCAGGGATTGAGAAGCGAACGTGCATGTTCACGTGTGACCTCGGTCACATTCTCACCACCTGCCATCCGTGCGAGTTCGTCCACCCGGAGATCGCCCTCCACCCGCTCGACCTGGGTTCGAGTACGTCCCTTCCGGGCCTGTTTACGGACGACGAAGTGGCGATCCGCGAAGGCGGCGATCTGCGGCAGATGCGTAATGCAGAGGACCTGATGCTCCGTCGCCAATTCAGCCAGCACTCGACCCACGCGCTCTGCAACCGCGCCGCCGATGCCGGCGTCGACCTCATCGAAGACGATCACCATATTGCGATCCGCCCGCCGGAGCGAATTCTTGATGGCCAGAAACAGTCGTGACAGTTCCCCGCCCGACGCGACCTTCTGAATCGGCCGAGGGGCCTCTCCAGCATTCGCCGAAAAGTGGAACTGCGGGCGTTCTCGACCGCCGGCTCCAGTCAGGAGTCCGACCGAATCGGCTTTGCAATCGATCGGCTCGAGGTCGACGACGAAGCGAGCGCCCTCCATCGACAGGTCTCCGAGTTCGGCCTCCACCGCCTTGGCCAATTTCTTCGCCGCACGCCCACGCGCCTTCGAGAGCTTCAGGGACGCTTCGTTTGCGACGTCGACGGCCCGGGCTCGATCCGTTTCCAATTCGCGAATTCGCTCGTCGGTGCCCACAAGCGATTCGATCTCGCGCGCAACCTCGTCACGATGCGCGAACATTTCCTCGACGCTCTGTCCGTATTTTCGACGAAGCTTCTCGAGTTGGGAAATTTTCTCTTCGACGATTGCAAGACGGGCCGGATCGATCTCGAGGTCGGATAGATAGTCTGCGGCCATGGCGGCGAGATCTCGCAGTTCGGACTCGAGGCCCTCGAGCCTCACTGCGAGCGCTTCGAGTGAAGGATCCATTCGCATCGCGCTGGCCAGGGCACGCCGCGCCGTCGCCACCGCGCCCTCCGCCGATTCGCCACCCTGCCCGTTGCCCCCCTGCCCGGTCTCCATACCGCCGAGGGCCGCCGCCGCACCCGCCATCTCCTCAGCAAGCCGTTCAGCATTGGTGAGGCGTCGGTGCTCGACTTCGAGCGAGGCGACGCCCTCGGCGTCGAGATCTTCGTCCTCCAGCTCCTGTCGCTGATACTCCAGAAAATCGAGGCGGCGTGCGCGCTCTTCGTCCGCAGCGCGCAGCGCCTCGAGTTCCCGACCCAGTTCCAGGACCCGTGCGACCTCGCGCGCGACGATCTCGCGCAGACTGGTCTTGTTGGCGTAGGCGTCGAGCGCTTCCGCATGGACCTCCGGGCTGCGAAGCGCCTGCGAGCCGTGCTGGCTCGAAATTTCGAGCTGCCCTCCAAAGAGCTCGACGAGCGTCGACACCGGCACGAGTTGTCCGCCCACGCGCGCGCGACTGCGGCCATTGGCATGCAGCGTTCGACGAACGATCAGCTCGGCCGGACTCTCCGAGTCCGGATCTTTCACGGCCTCCTCCGCCAGACCGCGACGCGCCAGCGCCTGCACCACATCGTCGTGTCCGTCCATTCGAAACAGCGCTTCGACCACGCCTTCATCGGCGCCACCTCGCAGCGTATCCGCCGCCGCGCGTGCGCCGGTGAGGAGCGCGAGTGCTGCCAGCACGATCGATTTACCGGCACCGGTCTCGCCCGTCAGGACATTCAAGCCCGGCCCGAACTCGAGTTCGACGGACTCGACGAGAGCCAGGTTTTCGATCCGCAACACTTCGATCATCGAGAACACCCACCCGGCCCCGGATGCGGGGCGCACACCGATGATCCCGTTTCGCACAGACGGACTCAAGGGCCTGCCCGCCGTCGTTCCTCGGCTAGGATTGTCGAATGAGTCCGGACGAGACCCTTGACCTATTCCCCGAGCGAAGCCAGCGCCGCCTCGAGCCCCACGCACCGCTCGCCGAGCGAATGCGGCCGAATCGGCTCGAAGATCTCGTCGGCCACGAAGAGCTACTCGCCCCGGGTCGCCCGCTGCATACGCTCGTGACACAGGGCGCACTCCCCTCCCTCCTGCTCTGGGGACCGCCGGGCAGCGGAAAGACCACCCTCGCCTGGATTCTCGGCCAGATGCAGGATGCCCGTCTAACTCCGCTATCCGCCGTGAGCGCGGGCGTTCCAGAAATCCGCAAGGCGATCGAGGCTGCGCGACGTACCCGTCTGCGCACGCTGCTCTTCATCGATGAGATCCACCGGCTGAACAAAGCCCAACAGGATGCGCTGCTCCCTCACGTCGAGGCGGGCGTGGTCACACTCGTGGGCGCAACCACCGAGAACCCTTCCTTCTGCGTGATCGCGCCGCTTTTGTCGCGCTGTCGAGTGATCACGCTCGAAGCACTCGGCGCGGATTCGATCGGATGTGTGATCGACCGGGCGGTCGCGGACTCGGAACGCGGACTCGGCGCGTCGGGATTGCAGCTCAGTCGAGAAGCCCGAGACTCGATCATCCTCGCCTCCCAGGGCGATGCACGACGCGCGCTCGGGATCCTGGAAGCCGCCGCGGCCATCCATCTGTCGAGCGGCCAACGGGCAGAGCCTTTGACGAGCGAAACCGTACGCGAAGCGGGCGGGCGGATCGCGCTGCGCCACGATCGCGACGGAGAAGAGCATTTCAACGTCGTCTCCGCACTCATCAAGAGCCTGCGCGCGAGCGACCCGGACGCGGCACTTCACTATCTGGCGCGGTTGCTCGAAGCCGGCGAGGATCCGCTCTACGTCTCGCGTCGGCTGGTCATCTTCGCCTCCGAAGACATTGGCAACGCCGACGCGACCGCGCTCACCCTGGCCGTGTCGACGCATCAGGCCGTCGAACGGATCGGAATGCCAGAAGGGCGTATCCCGCTGGCCCAGACGACGACCTATCTCGCCTGCGCACCCAAGAGCAACGCCGCCTATCTCGCCCTCGGACGTGCGATCTCCGACCTCGAAGGCCAGGGGCCATTGCCGGTGCCGATGCATCTACGCAACGCCCCGACGGGCTTGATGAAGGAACTCGGCTACGGGCAGAACTACGTCTACGCGCATGACGCTGAAGATGCTTTTGTGGGAGACGAAAACCTTCCGGAGGGGCTGCACGGTCGCGTGTATTACGAGCCACTTGAACGTGGCGCGGAAGCCGGAATCGCCTCGCGCCTTCGGGCATGGCGTGCTCGGCGAAAGGCCGGCCGTTAGTCTCGCCGACCGCACGGCGCCTGATCGCGGTCCGGACCGATTTCATACAGGACGAGACAAGAAAAGGGCCCGTGCGCGTTCCATTCGCACGGGCCCTTCACTACACAATCCAAGGAGAGAAACACACGATGTCTCAAGTGAAGGATCAGACCCCGGTTCTCGCCGCCCGGTTCCCCTCCAAGCTGATTCTTCAAAATTCCCGCGGGCAGCATTCAGATCGATACGGATCGGCCTACCGGTGAGATCCCGATGCGAACTATGCTGACCCGGTGCCCGCGAAGAACTCTCATCTTGGCCCCAACGAGGTCTTCGACGCGACCGCGGGCGGCGCCGCCAATCTCACTTCCGTCTGGAAGCGCCACTGGGATCGGGATGCCGGCGCCCTGCAGATTCACGACTCCGAGCGGGGCTGGCTGAGCCGCGGGGATCTCGAAGCCAGCTCGGCGGAGCGTGCAGGTCGATTGGCTCGACTCGGGCTTTCTGCGGGAGATCGAATTCTCGTCTCGGCCGAGAGCTCTGCGGATTTCGTCTCGAGCTACGTCGCGTGCTTGCGAATGGGGCTCGTCGTCATCCCCACCAACACGGCGTATGGAGCCCGAGAACTCGCGCACGTGATTCGTGACGCGCGACCGAAGGCGACGATCGTCGACGACCCCCTGCGTGCAGATCAGATCGCCGAAATCGTCCCCGATCTGCCTCGACTGGATCCTGCCCTCGCACTGCCGAACGGACCAACGCCGCCCCTCGAGTCTGCGGAACCCAAATCCCCCGCACTCATCTGTTACACGTCGGGGACCACAGGCCAGCCCAAAGGCGCCGTTCTGTCACATTCAAATTGCATCGCCAGCGCGGCCGGTCTCGAGATTGCCTGGCATTGGACCGAACGCGATCGGCTGCTGCTCGCCCTCCCGCTCTTCCACATGCACGGCCTCGGGGTCGGATTGCACGGCACGCTCTTCACGGGCGCTTCGGCCGTGCTCTATCGCGGTTTTCGACCGGATGACATTCTCGCTGGCATCAACTCCCATGAAGCCACGCTCTTTTTCGGTGTTCCGACGATGTATCACCGGCTCGCGAATCTTCCGGAGGCAGCCGCGCTGGGGTCGCTTCGGCTCTGTGTTTCCGGCTCCGCACCGCTACCCGCCACACTCAACGCACAGATCGAGAAGCTCAGTGGCCAACGCGTCCTCGAACGCTATGGCATGACCGAAACCCTGATGCTCGTCTCGAATCCATTTCACGGAGAGCGCCAACCCGGCTCGGTCGGTCTGCCTCTACCGGGTGTCGAGCTCAGACTCGCCGGCGAGCCGCCTGAAATTCAGGTTCGTGGGCCCAACGTCTTCGAAGGCTATTGGGAGCGGCCGCAGGCCAACGCCGACGCCTTTACCGACGACGGGTGGTTCCACACCGGCGATCTCGGTGCCGTCGACGAGAATGGCTACGTCCAGATCGTCGGGCGCGCCAAGGAACTCATCATTAGCGGTGGCTTCAATGTCTATCCGAGAGAAATCGAGGATCTGATCCGCAACCATCCGGAGATCGACGATGTCGCCGTCGTCGGCGAAGCTTCGCAAGAGTGGGGGGAGCT
>CBFDDD010000055.1:0-30100 GCA_965603475.1 uncultured Myxococcales bacterium | reverse complement strand
CATGTCCCCGATAGAGCAGGGATCGTGCCAGGCCCACTTATCAGTCCACGTCTCAGGGGGTGGAAGCTGGGCCCGCCTGGTTCCCACCGCAGAGAAGGCGGCGAAGGGTCTCCACGATCTGCCCGGAGATCACTTCGGAATCGGTCTCATCGCCGCGATCGAGTAACCCCGCCAATTGGACCTGCAGGACGGCACTGACGGTCGGTGCGAGCAGATCGGGATCGGCAGGCAGGAATTCGCCCGACTCGATGCCGCCGACCAGGATCTCGCGGACCGTGACCAGGCCGGCTTCCCACGTCGTCCGCGCCTCTTCACCGCGCGGGTTCAGCCCCCATGCCTGTCCCTCCTGGAGCAGGATGCGGAAGAATTGCTGGTGCTCCATCAGAAAACCGACAATGCCCCGAATTCCGACCTCGATCTTTGCCAATGCCGTCGTGCCTTCGGCCTGGCTGACGTCGCCGATGGCGTTGAGCAAGCCGAGCCCGCGTACGCTGAGAATTTCCTTATAGATGTCGTCCTTGCCAGGAAAGGTCGAGTAGAGCGTCTTCAGCGAAATTCCGGCTTCGGCCGCCAGATCCTGCATGGAACTCTCGGCAAAGCCCTTTTCGCCGAAGACCCGTTCGGCGCATTCGAAGACCAGGTCGCGGTACATGCGCGCGCGCGCGACGGCGACGTTCGACTTCGTCTTGATCTGCGGCAATGTGGTCTCCTTTGGCCCGGATAACACCAATTCTTCAAATTTTGTAACACATACGCAAAAAAGAAACGAATCTATTGCCATAGGAGAATATGACTGTAAATTAAAGAGAATTGAAATTATCCATCACCTTGATCGCAGGAGGCGCCCGCCATGGCTCCCGGCACCACTACACAGCTCAGCGACAGCGATGCCATCTTTCTGGCGATGGAGAGTCCGAACTCCCCTGGCCATGTCGGCGTGATATTGCTCCTCGATCCATCCACATGCGATGACTTCAGTTTCGAGAAGCTGCGCACTCAGATGGGGTCCCGGACAGAGTTGATCCCGCGTTTCAGCTGGAAACTTCAGAGCGTGCCACTCGGCATCGACCGCCCTTATTGGGTAGAGGCCGAAGGCTTTCATCCTCGCGACAACATCATTCGCACGGCCGTTCCATCGCCCGGAAGTATCCAGCAGGTCTATGCGCTGGCGTCGCGACTGCATGCCCAGCCACTCGACCGCTCGCGCCCGCTCTGGCAGGTGTGGTTCATCGAAGGAATCGAAGGCGGTGTCGCCGCGATCTACATGAAGACCCATCACTGCTTGATTGACGGTACGGGCGGTGCTGGTCTGATGGAAGTGATGGCTGATCTCTTCCCGGACGCCACAGCTCCGATGTTCGCCCCCGATGCCTTTAGCGAGGATAGGCCGTCGCCTCCCACCAGTGCCGACATCATCTCACGCGCCTTCACGAATGCGACGCAGCGACCCGCAAAGTTTTCGAATCACCTACGGCGGGGGATTGGAGACCTCTGGAAGAATCGCCACAGCGAACACGCCATCGGAGAGATCGAGCGCACCTGTTTCAACGCAGCGATCAGCAAGCGGCGCGCCTTCGCCAGCGCCTCTTTGGATCTCGAACGGGTGCGCGATCTCACGAAGCACTTCGATGTGAAGGTGAATGACATCGCCCTCGAGATGGCGGGCTCGGTTGTGAATCGTTGGCTCCGAGCCCGGGGAGAAGCGCCCAGGCAGTCATTGGTCGCCATCTGCCCGGTCTCTACACGGGGCGATGAAAAGGGACTCGGAAATCGGGTTTCCAGCATGCCGGTTTCGTTGTGTACCGACATCGCCGATCCGGTCCAGCGCCTGCGACGTATCCACAAGAGTTCCAGGCACGCCAGGCAGGGTCTGGAGAACGGCAGCTTCGACTGGACCGCAGCCATGGGCGAGTCGTTTACGCCCGGACTCACGCAGATGATCTTCCGGGCTGCGGAACTCGGTGTCGACAGCGCTCCGCTGCCCGCCAATTTCGTGGTGTCAAACGTGCGCTCGACGCCGATTCCGCTCTACATCGCAGGCGCGCGCCTCGAGTCGATGCTGCCTATGTCGCTTCTGGCGGTCGGGAACGGTTTGAATATTTCGCTGGTCAGTTATTGCGATCACATCGATATCGGCATCATCGTCGACCCCGAGCTGATTCCCGATCCGTGGGAGCTGGCGGAACTCTTTCCGATCGCCCTCGAGGAACTCGAGGCCGCAGCCGAGGGCGTGATGCACCGGCACCGCTCGCGGTCAGCAACCGAACCGCCTGGCGATGAAGTCGCTCCCCCGGCGGTCGTCCGGCCTGACGGCCCGACTAGCGTTTCTTGCGAGCCTTCACCAGGGGCGTGAGGTCGACCGTGCGATCCATCGCGTTTTCGCCGGATCCGACCTTGATCTGAACGCGATTTCCCGAACGTCGAAAGTTCATCGACTGTGATTTGGGCAGCGGCACGAGCGCGAGGAGTTCGAGCGACGGAACCTGCATGACGGCGCCTTGGCGAAACATGGGACGCTCCACGATGTCGATCACGGCGAGGCTCACCTTTCGCCCGCCTTCGTCACTGACCCGCCGGATGCCGAGTATGAAGAGTTCATCGGTGAGTTGGCTCAGCACTCGATAGCCGAAGGCCCCGTCGCCCAGCAGCGCCTCGTCTTTGATCTCGATGAGTTCGCCCTCATAGCGGATCTTACTGGAGGTACGTGAGCTGGCCATGCAGCCCGCGAGGCTCACGACCAATGGGACGGGCAGGGGATCACCCTCGAGATTCGTAACCAGTGCATGCACGCAGGCAGGGTGGATCGGCTGTCCCTTGAAGAGGAAATCGTCCGCCTCAGCATCCTTGGGCGATAGCACCAGCGCCGTGCAGAGGCCCAGAATGAGGCCCAGTAACAGGCGGCTCCGTCGGTCATCGATCGAACTTGCAAACGTCATCCAATTCACTCCTCGTGGCGCAGCCGAAAGTGTTTTCGTGCGCGGCACGCGAGCATATCGCTGCAGACGGGTCGGCAACAACCCATGGATCGCCGCTTTAGAGGTCGACTGCGGTCCCGGACCATCGGAACCTCGATATTCGTCGGGATTGACTAAGGAACACACGGAGAGACGCACTAGTCCGCCTCCGCAGAAATTTGTGTCTGCACTTCAAGGTAACGCCTCGCGAGCTGACCCAGGACCGCAAGCACGTGCTCGAAATGATCTTCGAGCACATCCGTGTAGAGTTCGCGCGGAACGTGGAGTGTTCGGACCGGTCCGCAAGCCGTCGCGCTCCACACACGAGGCTGTCCGGTGAAGAGATCTCTCCAGCCCACGACACCGATCGCGTCGACATAACCTGGCCGTCTGCCCTCCGCGTCCTCCAAGCGGACAAGGCCTTCGACGAGCACCTCGAAGGACAAGGCAGTCTCTCCGGCTCGGCAGAGCGACTCTCCGTCAGCGTAATGTCGTTCAGCGTCGCCTCGAAAGAGTTCGGCCAGCAGACCGAGGTTTGCATCGGAGAAGAGACGCACGCGGCGCACGAGCGAGAGCCGGTCGACGAGGTCGAGCTCCCGTCCAAGTTGGGCAGGTGGCTGCGCCGGCGCTTCTGTCGTGCCTGGCGCTACGTCGGCGATCTCTTCGTTACGTGCAATGTCTCGCGCAATGTTCACGGTCAACGAGAGCACCAGGGGAAAATGGTCCTCGAGAATCTGTAGGTAGACGTCGGCATCGAGTTCCAGCGCGACGGTCTCTTCGCGTGCGACGAAGCTTGATCCGATCGAGCGGCCGGCGAGTAGCGCGAGCGTGCCCACAGCTCCTGGCGACCCGACATCGAAGAGACGCTTCCCATCGTAGAAGCTCGTGACAGAGCCTTCGCCGAGGATGAAGATCGAGCCGATTTCGTCATCCGGCTCTATCAGCGTCGCACCGCGCACGAAGCGTCGCTCGCTGGTGTGTTCAGCGATCGCGATGAGGCTCTTTGGTTCGACGTGAAAGAATGGGTGCGCCCGCAGAAAGAGCGCCCGGTCGAGTGGCGAGATCAGCGGGAGATCAGACATGGGCAACCGCCTGCTCGGCCGTCTCCAGCAGGTCAAGAGCAGCCACGCGTCGCTCATCGACTTCGGCGGCGCTCGCGCCGCCGTGCTTGGCATCCAAACCCATCAGCTCGGCCGAGTGATAGAGCGCGAAGCCGCGCAGCGCGGTGCTCTGATCGTCGGCGATCTCTGCCAGGAGAAAATCATACTCGAGCTGTCGGTCAGCGAGGGCGCGACTTGCACGTTTCAACCGGTCCAGGGGTAAGCCGGCCTCAACCAAGGCCAATACGGACGCACCAAGATCGGCAGGCAGAAGGTTGTCGAGCAGCTCCTGACTGTGGTCGCGCGTTCGACGGTCCTGGGCCTTGAGGCCGCTCCAGATCCGCCGGAAGTTCTCTCTTGGCTGCATCAGATAGAGCAGCCGGAATAGCCGCTCTGCAGCGAGATCTTCCTTGTCGCTCAGAAATTGGAGCAGTAGTTCGCTCGCGGCGGTCTTGCGCGACGGATCCTCTGCGAAGCCGCGCATGAGTTCAGCCTCCCAGCAGAGGAGCTGCAAGCCGCGTCGGATACTCCGCTCCATCGCTCGGCGGATCGCGTCCCGGTCGGGAATGAGCTCCGGGTTGATCGAGAGCATGGCCGAGAGGCCGCGCAGGATCTTGAAGGGCACCATCCCGGAGCCCTCTCGGTCGAGGTGGCGAACGAGGATCTCGACGGCGCGTTGATTCGCGAAGCGCGAGAGGGTCCGTGGAATGTGACGGGCCACTGCGACCGGAACGTCTGGATCGGAGAGCCGTTCATCCAGGACCGCGAGTGCATCATCGCCGCGTTTCAGCAATGAGATGCGAACCTGCTCCCGGATCTCTCGGTCGTCGAGCAGATCGACGAGATAGGGCGTGAAAAACCGGTCTTCGCTGACGCACATCGCCTGTGCGACCAGGCGGCGCACCTCGGTCTCGGGGTCCTGGCGGAGTTCCAGCATGATCTCGTGGAGATCCTTGCCTGGACTCAAGCGGATGCCATGCGCCAATGCGAGGCGGTCGCGCACATCATCGCTGCGTGCCGCGCTCCAGAGCGCATTCGCCGCGGCGCTCGACGCTCCGCTCGCCCATCCATTCGCGATCAATCCGACGGCCGCGCTCGAGCTGACGGCTGGACACGCCGACGCCATCAAGTCGATGAGTTGATCTCGATCGGGTGCGATCACCCAGATCGCGCGCACGCTCGCCGCCCGCAGGCTCGGGTCATCGTGTTCCAATAAATGCTGTGCGAGCGGAAGATAATCCGTTCGACCGGAGGTCGAGAAGAGCTCGAGCGCCCGCGAAACCACCGCCGTGTCCGGGTGATAGAGGATCAGGCTCGGAATCAAATCGACGCGGCCTTTTTCCGCGAGGACGTCCATCGCTGCCATGACGTGGCGCGCCTCGGGATGAGAGAGCGCGCGAATGAGCGTCTCGAGCGATGCCAGGTCGAGCTCCGGGAACTCGATGCGTGTCTCGATCGCGCCTTCGTTGAGCGATTGGCGGAATACATCCAGATACGGCTCGCGGAGCCGCAGTGCGGCGAGGACCCAAAGCGCCGAGAGCGTCGTCATTGCGACCGCCAGAAAAGCGACATGAGACTCGTAGGCGACGAGCTGCAGAATCATGATCGACGCGATCACCTTCGCGAAGTTGTGTCCGACGATGTCCACAAAGCTCTTCAGTGAGGCACGAAGCGCGTGGGGCACAGGCAGATAAAGCAGCTCGCGGGTCGTCTTGAAGAGTGAGTGGCGGAGGGTGCCGTCGGCCGCCTTGAGCGCGAGTACAGGCAACAACCCACCGAGGAGCAAAATCCCAATTCCGACGAGGGCGAGCAATCCGGGCAGAACGGCCGCTGCCCTGTGAAGGCTCAAGCGGCGGATGGCAGGTGTTACGGCGAAGGCCAGGACGAGCAGCGAGGCAAAGTTGGCAAGCAGATAGATTCGAGCAAACCAACTCGCGAGATCCTCGCCCGCCACGTTCTGGGCGAGTACGCTCTTGAAGAGGTAGTCGCCCAGGGTGAGCGTGAGGCTCGAGAGAACGATCACCGTGCCTACGCTTCGCGCATAGCGATGTCCCAGAACCTGTGAGATGGATTCGAGCAGTCGCTCTGGCCTCTCCTCGGCAACCAGCGACAATCCGCCGTCCGCGTCGTCGCCTGGAGAATGCGGGAGCAAGAGCGGTCCGAGGAGGCTCGCCGCGAACGCCGCAGCGCTCGCGATGATGAGCGCGGTCGCTGGCAGCGTTTCCGCAATCACCGATGCCAGGGCGAAGCCTGTGAGCGCACCGAGCGCTCCGCCCATACCGATCGATGCGAAGAGCCGCTTGCTCTCCGCGATCGTGAAGAGCTCGCCGAGATAGAGCCAGAAGTAGAGGATGACGATACTTGCGATCGTGCTGGACCAGACATAGAGCGCGTAGTAGAGCCAATCGTCGCCGAGCCCGATCAGCCATACGAAGCTGAGGGTCACTGCCGCGGCAGCCACTTGCGAAATGATCAGGCGATCGCGCAGCTGGGCGCGCCGCGCTCGGCGTGTCAGAAGTGTGATCGTGACGGCCAACACTGCGACCATCAAATAGACCCACGCGAGTTGGCTAGCCGGGAGCTTTGCTAGAAAAAGCGCGTCGCGGGCGATCTCGAGCAATGCGTGCGCACACATCACCCCGAAGAGCGTTACGAATGCGCCTCGCCGAAGATGTTCGACTGAAGGGCTCGAGGGTTGGGCTTCTGGCATGGGCAAACCGCGGCCGAAAGTACCTCATTCGGTACCGCCGCAGTGTGGCTTCTGATAGATCGACTCCGAATGAGACGCATTGCAGCGTCTCGGTCCTCTCTTCAGGCTGCGTCCGATTGCCCGCCGTGCGTCGTCTAGATGCCGCACGTCGGGCAGGGGATCGACACGTGCATCCCTCGCGTCTACTGACTCATCGAAAAGAGTCCGAGCGGCGATGCCGAGTTCTTCTCGCGCTTCTCGCCACGACGCTGTCGACGCCAGCTCGCGTGGCCTTGTTTGCGTTCGACCTGGTTTTCTTTCGCTCGGATCAAGATGTCCTCCCGCGAATGTCGGGAAGTGGCCTTCAGTTCATCGACGAAATCGCTATCGAGCTGTTCCTCGCGAACGAGAGCGAAGAAACGGCTCGATTGCTCGCCGTCGGCTTTTTCGAGCCAGGGGCTTGCTCCGATGACCGCCTGCCCGAAGGACACGACGTGATGGCCGTCGTCGAGATCCTGCGCGCCGAGGCACCATGCGATGACAGGATCGGCGTGGATCTCGACTCCTTCATCGGTTGCTTCCTCGAAGAGGGCTAGCCAGCCCTTCTCCGCAGGAATGAATTGAATGTGTTTATCCTCGACGTCTCCTTGCTGCCAGTCCATGTGTTGTTCTCCTAGGGATGAGAGATTGATGGGGACTCACAAGGTTTGCATAGCTTCCTGAAATTGGACTGTTGTTCGAATAACACAAATGTCGCTTTTCTGTGTGATATGCGGACCGGTGCAGTCATATTAGTGGGGTCTACACCGCAGAATCACGAGGTCGTGAAGAGCAGTGAAATATCCGCATAGACGATTGTATGCGTCAGCATTTTGACACCTAGCAGATCGTGCAAAACCTTCCGGGCAAGCAAGTTCTGCATGAATCAGCTGCTCTGACTGACGGAAACATGCTACGGAAGGAGATGAAAAGGAGATGGGATGACGTATCTGGCTATCGGAATAAGCGTGTTGATCGCGGTTATGGGCGCGTTGGGCGTCGCCTCACCCGAAAGACTCATCTCGATTCTGCGACGCTACGAGACGCCCGGAGGACTGCGTGTTTCGGCGGTGGTCCGAGTGGTTCTGGGCGTCGCCCTGTTCCTGGCCGCGCCGACGTCGAGAGCGCCAGACCTGATTCGCCTATTCGGCGTGATTTCCGTCGCAGCGGGGCTCATGGTTCCGTGTCTCGGCCTCGCGCGGATTGGCAAGATGGTCGATTGGTGGTCAGCGCGACCGGCCTTCGTCTTCCGGGCATGGTCGATGGTCGCCCTCGCGTTCGGTCTCTACCTGGTCTGGGCCCTTGTTCCCTATTGATTCCGCTCTTCGAAAGACTGCCGCGCGGGATCCGCTTGTGGAGGTAAAGTTTCGTGGTCGGGAAGACATTCGACCGCAATCGGAGATCACTGTGTGCCGTCAGCCGGTCGGAGAGCGAGCGCGCCAAAGTAGATCAGGAGCCCACCGAGAATGACTCCTATTAGTCCCAGCATGCGCCAACCGGCCAGGTCTGAGTCTGAGCTGGAAGGCAATACGCTCTCAGCGATGGCCCGGTAGGCCGCCGGGAACAATACCAGCGTCGGCATGCTGAATGCGACGATCGCCCAGCCGCCTAGCCGCAGGATCGTTGCTAGTCCGGTGTATTCCGAGGTGCCTGCCCAGGCCATCGCTGCCCCGAGTGTCAGCGCAAAGGCGCCCAGTGCTCGGATCCGACCGTCCGTCGCGATCAAAGCCTCGAACCAGCCCAGGGTCGCCGCCGGCGCCACGAGCAAGGCGCCCCGGCTGCAAACGACCACGACCCCCAGCACGATGCTCACGACCGCAACTCTGCTCATGGTCGCTCCATAGTGCAGCGCCCTTCCGTCAGGTAACCCGAGAAGCCTACCGGCCCGCTTGGTTTGAGCAACCACTGCCAAACCCCCCAGCCCGCCGGCAGAGATCGGCTGGGCGCTCTGGGTCTCACTCCACATTCAAGCGCTTCATCTTCTTGTACAAACCTTCCCGGGTCAGTCCGAGTTTGCGTGCTGTGCGTGCTTTACGTCCGCCATTGTTCGTGAGAGCACGGCGGATCATCCAGGCCTCTACACGGTCGAGTGCCTGTCGGAGTGATTCGTCCGGTCGTGCGCCTTCGGCGATCGGTTCGAGGATCTCGACGATCTTGGGCGAGAGAGCCTTCGGCGTCACGAGTTCACCGGTGGGTGTCAGCATCAAGGCGCGAAGAATTTCATTCTCGAGTTCCCGGACGTTACCCGGCCAGCCATAGCCCTCGAGAAGCTGGCCCGTGGCAAGCGACAGATGGCAGTCGCTCTTTCCTTCGCGCGGGCCGTGGAGAGTGAGGAAGTAGTGGGCCAGGGGCATGATGTCCATGCGTCGCTCACGCAGGGGCGGGATTCGGATTGGGAAGACGTTCAATCGGTAGAAGAGGTCCTCGCGAAAATGTCCGGCACTGACTTGTTCGGAAAGGAGTCGGTTGGTGGCGGCAACGATTCGGCAGCCAATCGGGATCTGGCGAATACCCCCGACCGGTCGGATTTCGCGTTCCTGGAGAACGCGCAGGAGTTTTGCCTGCAGTGGCAATCCCATCTCTGCGATCTCGTCGAGGAAGAGCGTGCCACTGCCTGCGGCGACGAAGAGGCCATCCTTGCTGCGTTCGGCGCCGGTAAACGCGCCCTTCGTATGGCCAAAGAGTTCGCTCTCTAGAAGAGATTCGGGAAACGCCGCGCAATTGATCGCGATGAAGGGTTTCTCCTCGCGAGCGCTTCGCGAGTGGAGTTGTCGGGCGATGACTTCCTTGCCGACGCCGGTTTCGCCCGTGAGCAGGACTGTCGAGGGGCTCGATGCCGCCAGGTCGACCAGCTCGGAGACGTCTTTCATTGCGATGCTTTTTGCGATCACCTGGGGCGACGATTGGCTGTCGAAGGAGATGGACTTCGAATCGAGGCGATCATCTGGGGATGCGATCGGAACGATCCTGGTGACCTCCCCGGGCAGCCCGCCGGGCGCGTCGCGGGTCGCGTCGGTCGTGTCGGAGACATCGAAGATGTTGTCACGGATCTGATCGAGTGTTTCGTTGACCTCGCTGACGATGCCGGGTCCAGACCTGGCTGGATCGAGGAAGAGGGCTGCTGAAGCGCCGGCTTCGACGAGTGCTTCGGCCTGATCCGACTGAGAGTCTGGGAGACAGACGAGAATCGATGTTCCCGGCGCGTGGCGTTCGAGGGTCGCGAGCGACGTGCGAACGCGATCAATTGTGGCCGCTTCGAGGAGAATTCCGTCGAAATGAACACGTGGAAGCAGGATTGCTTCGTCAACGTCAGGGACCCAGGTCACGTCGAGTTCCGGCGCCTCAGTCATACCGCTTTCACTGAGCCCTCGACCACTGCCAACCCACAACAGAGAACGAATCGTGCGCATGAACTCTCCTTTTTCACCGGGCGGGGGCTGGCCGGCATGGGGAGAGAGTGCCTGCTCGTCTCGACGCGCGCGCTCGAATCCTGCTCCAGTTTTTATTCAATAAATCACCAGGACGACGCTCGATCCCTCCGCAATGGACAGTAGAGCTCGGATCAGAGACCTTCTGGGCCGTAACGAGAATCAGGAGATCCAGATTGAATCGAGAACCTTGCATCGAATGGCGGATGAAACATCGGTACCCCGTGACACACGAATCGCCGATGGGGCCGCTCCGAGCCGTGGCGATTGTGGTTTTTCTGTCCGCGTTACTCGCCTGCGGTGGGCCCATGCTCGTATTTCCGGGGGGCGCGCTCTCGGGGGAGGTCGTGACCGAACCGATCGAAGACTGGTCGTTCGTGTCCGACGAACCCTTTGTCGATCTCGAGACGACTCCCGACGATCCCTACTCGGTCCAACTCAACTACATCCTCCGTGATGGGAAGCTCTATATCGATCCCGCGGAAGACCGTGCCTGGTTCGAATATCTGAAGGAGGATCTGAATGTCCGGATTCGTTTCGGCGACAAGATCTATCCGGTCACCGCTGTGCTGGTCGGTCGCCCTGGCGAACTCGAAGGTTTTGACTCGGACCGATTCGTCTACCGTCTGGATTCACGACCGGAATAGGCAAGGGCAGGGGGACGACCAGTGTTAGGTTGGTCGTAGGGTCCGTCGCCTGGGTTTTGGAGTTCTGGTGTCGACTGGGCTGGGGTGTTTCTTCTTGAGCGGGTCGCTATTCGCTGAGGTCGGCTTCGCTGAGCGAATCCGTCTCCAAACTATTCGGAATCCGGTCGAGACCGCTGATCGCTTCTGCGGCGAGTAGATCCGCGTCGGACCGGCTGACGAGTTCCTCGAGCATGCTCGCTGCGGCGCGTTCGGAGCCGCAGGGGACGACCGAGTTGTGGCCCAGCACATACCAATCCCCGCGCAGCCGCGCGATCCGCCATTCCCCTTCGAGAGGAACGCAAACACCATCAGGCATGACGAGGAAAGGTCGCTTCGGCACAGGGATCTCCGGGTGCCCATTCTACAGAATTGAGGGGAAAAGGGGGCGTTTTGGAGATGCGGACTCAGCTCTTCTCGACCTGAAGTCCGTTTGGGCGACTTTCGTGCGTGGGCCGCTCGGGATTCGACGTCAGGGAGCGGCGATGGCGTGGGCGATCATCACGGGGCCCTCGAAAACCGCCTTGTCGAGCACGTTGACCTCGTCGACGAAGACGAAATCGAATTCCTGATTTTCGTTCACATCGCGATGCAGCATCACGATAAACATGTCGCCTGAGTCGGGTTCCGGGTCGATGCTGATCTCGACGTTCTGGTTTTTGCCATCTTCGATGTAGGTATGGCCGACGTAGATGTCTCCGATCGGCTTGCCGTCCTTGAAGGGATGCATGACCAGCCAGCCGTTTCCATCGATTTGGACTTCGCTGAAGGTGAACGTTGCCTGATCGCGGGAAGCGCCTTCGACGACAATCCAGTTCGCGTCGCCATTGCCCAGTGTGATTTCGGGCTGCGCTGGCGAATTCTCTTTCGCCTCGGCGGGCATCTCGGCAAGCAGGCCAGTGTCCGTCTGCGCCTGCGAGGCAGCGCCAGTCGTATTCGACGCATCGTCCGTAGTCGTATCCGAGCAGGACACGAACGCCAGCAGGCCGATCACACCGATCATGAGGCGCGTCTGGAACATTTCTTTTCTCCGATTCTGGTTCAGTCGACTCAGGCTTCTTTGGTTCTGCGAACCTCGACGTCCTCGCCGCTTCCGATGATGACCGCGTCGGCCATACCGAGAAAGAATCCAGTCCCCAATACGCCGGGAATGGTCGTGATCGCGGACTCGAGGGCATTCGCATCGAGAGGTGTCTGGAGTTTGGCGTCCAGAATCCAGTTGCCGTTGTCTGTGACAACGGTCTTCGAACGATCGTCGGCGCGGAGGTCGGTGTCGAGGCCGAGTCGTTCCAGTTCGCGGCGGACGACGGCCTCACCGAAGGGCAGGACCTCGATCGGAAGGCGTCCGCGTTGACCGAGATAGTCGACGAGTTTTTCCGGGCCGACCAGGATGACGAGTTGATTCGAACTCGCCGCGACAATCTTTTCGCGGACCATCGCCCCGCCGTAGCCCTTGATCAGGTCGAGCCGGTCGTCGACCTCATCCGCGCCGTCGAAGGTGATGTCGAGGGTCTCGACGTCTTCGAGGCGGGCGAGGGGAATGCCGAGGCGCGCGGCCAGGTCTGCCGTGGCTTCACTGGTCGGAACGCCCGTGATCTGGAGGCCGTCTGCTACGCGGGCGCCGAGCGCGTTGACGAAAGCGGCTGCGGCACGGCCCGTTCCGAGGCCTAATGTCA
This sequence comes from uncultured Myxococcales bacterium, assembly GCA_965603475.1. Taxonomy (GTDB): domain Bacteria; phylum Myxococcota_A; class UBA9160; order UBA9160; family UBA4427; genus UBA4427. The sequence continues at coordinate 17,531 of CBFDDD010000055.1, read as the reverse complement.
TGCCGTCGCGAACCCATTCGAGGGCGGCTTCGGCGGCTGCCGTTGGGGTCGATGCGTCCGTCGCGTCCTCCGTCACGTCCGAGACCGAAACCATCTCAGCCGAGTGCTCCATCGATCCAGCTCGTCAGCCTGGCGAGCGTGGCGGCCGGGTCGGAGCCGACATCGATTCCGATCATGCGGCGATCGCGGTCGCAGAGAACCGCGAAGTCGCCGACGGCCTGGGCCTCGACGAGTGTGTCGAAGTCTCCGCCTAGCTCTGGGATCGCGAGTGCGTTTCCAGCGTTCGCGCCGGCTCGGGCACTTGCACTCTGCCAGAGTTGCAAGCCGACGACGCGGTTCGGCCCGCCCTTTTGGAGCTGGCCCGTCGAATGCAGGTAGCGGGGGCCGAAGTCGAGGGTCGTCGCGGCGTGTTGACTGTCTCCAATCGCTTCGCGCAGGGCTTGAAGCGTAGTGCGTGTCGTACCCGTGTCTTCGAGAAAGGCGTTGATCACGAACGTATCCGTCGGTTCAATGCTCCCGACGAGTGCCTTCAATAGAGCCTGGGCATCCCCGCCGGCGCCGCGGGTTGCATCGACCAACGCCGGAGCGACGAAGAATCGCATGCCCTCGGTTTCGAGATCGGCTTTCTGGGCTGGAAGCCCGCCGCCCTGTCCGGCCAGGGTCATGAGTTCGCGGCTGGCGATCGGCTGTTCGTAGCGCGACGCCTCGCGCCCCGCATGAGTTCGCGGCTGGCGATCTTGGCTGCTTCGACATCGGGCTGATCGAAGGGGTTCAGATCGAGAAGCGCTCCGACGACCGCGGTTGCGATTTCCCAGCGGAAGACTTCCTGTACGAGATCGAGTGCATCGGCGATCTCGATCCGTACGGTCGGATGGCCGGCCGCCTCGAGTGCCGCGAGTCGGGCATTTCGTTCGGAGCTGGTGGAATCGCCGACGAGTGCGATGTCGACGAAGACCCTGTCGTTTGCATAGCGCGCGGGGTCGGCGAGGCCTTCACCCGCAATCGGGACGATTCCCTGTCCGCCCTTGCCGGTCGACTCGGCAACGAGTTGTTCGATCCAGTCCGTGAAGGCCTCCAACTCGGGCGAGACGCTCAATGTGAGCTTGTCGCGGCCCTGTCGGGCGAGGACGCCCAGGGCCGTTCCGAGGCCGACGCCGGGGTTGAGGTCTGGCGAGACAAAGGGCGCGCACGCGGCCGACATCGTTCGCACGCGGGCCAGCAGTGCTTCGGGATCGAGGCCCATCGCTTCGGCCGGCAGAAGCCCGAAGGGCGAGAGGGCTGAGAATCGGCCACCGACATCCGGTCGGCCCAGCGCGACTCCGAGAAAGCGCTTCTCGGTTGCTAGCGCTTCGAGGGTGCTTCCTGGATCCGTGATCGCAACGAATTGTCGACCCGCTGCTTCTTCGCCGACCGCGTCGACGAGTCGCGCGTATACGAACTGGAAGAGCGCATTCGCCTCGATCGTCGATCCGGACTTCGATGAAACAAAGAAGAGGCAGCGCTCGAGGTCGAGGTTGCCGACGATCGAGAGGGCAGCGTCGGGAACGGTTGAGTCGAGGACTCGGAGCGTGCGGGATCGTCCCTCGGTGTTCGCGCCGCTCGGACCGCTTGCGGCGGCTGCGGTGGCATCGTGCAGCGTTCGACCCAGTACGTCTGGCCAAAGGCTCGAGCCGCCCATGCCGATGACAACGACCGTCTCGGCGTCGTGGCTGCGAATGGCTTCGCGAAGGGCGGGGCTCCCGATCGAGACCTCCGGGCTGGCCTGGGGAAGATCGAGCCAACCCATCCAGTTCGCTTCGTCGGCATCGGAAAAAATCGAGGCCTTCCGGTTCCAGAGCATTCGGCTCCGGCCTTCTTCTTGCCAGGATTGTCGTGCCGCTTCGACGTCGCTCTGGTAGTCGCCAAGCGCGTAGTGCGTCGTCGCGAGCGCCGATCCGAGGAGCTGCTGTCGCTTGGTTTCGACGGACAGGAGAAGTCCGTCGAAGGCATCGCTAAAGAGCGCACAACCCTTTGTGAGGAGCCGGTCCGTGATTTCCTTGAGCGAGATGCCGAGAGTGTCGAGCTCCGAGAGGACGGCTTGGGCCTCGGCCTTGAGCGGTATGGGATCGGTGCCGAGGACATCGCGCACTGTGCCCTCTGCGCGGAACGCGGCGAGTGTCGCGTCGGGCAGCGTGTTCACGGTGTAGTTGCCAATCAACTCGTCGACGTAGAGCGTCTTCGGGAGCGCCGGGTCCTTGGTTCCCGTACTTGCCCAGAGAACGCGCTGAGGATCGGCGCCGGCCGCTTCGAGCTTCTTCCAACGATCGCCCGCGAGGGTTTCGAGGAAGCTTCCGTAGGCGAGTTTGGCGTTGGCGATGGCGACCTTGGCATTGAGCGCTGTCAGTCGCTCTCGGCGATCTTTGCGGGTCTCATTCTCGAGCGCGATATCGATCTGTTGACCGACTGCGGCGTCGATGCGCGAAATGAAGAAGCTCGCCACACTGGCAATGCCCGACACGGATTGGCCGCGCGCGAGACGCGTTTCGAGGCCCGCGATGTAGGCCTGATGGACGGCTTCGTAGGCATCGATCGCGAAGAGCAGCGTCACATTGATGCTGATCCCATCGGCGATGAGTGCCTGGATCGCCGGAATGCCCTCGGGCGTGGCCGGAACCTTGATCAACAGGTTGTCGCGTGAGACGGCCTTCGCGAAGCGGTGTGCTTCGGCGATCGTGCCCTGCGTGTCGTTGGCGAGATGCGGCGAGACTTCGAGCGAGACGTAACCGTCGCGGCCTCCGCTTTCCTCCCAGACCGGGCGAAGGACATCGCAGCCGAGCTGAATGTCGGCAACCGCGAGCTTTTCGAAGACGTCGAGCGCGTCGCTCGCGCCCTGAGCGATCAGCGCCCGGGCGGCCGGGTCGTAGTCGCTCGTCTTGGCAATGGCCTTCTCGAAGATCGAAGGGTTCGAGGTGACGCCGCGGATGCCTTCGTGCTCGACCCAGCGGCGGAGCTCACCGGAAAGCAGCAGATCGCGGCTGATGTTGTCGAGCCAGATGGACTGGCCTTTGGCATGGGCTTCGAACACGGGTGTGTTCGATCTGGGAGATTTTTGGGCGGACATGGAGGGCGAATCCTCGGTTGGACGCGGGGTCGGGGGGGGCGTCTTCCGGGGCGGCAGTATACGCGGTCACGGCGTCTTCGGGAGAGCTTCGAGTCGAGAAACCTGAAACCCGACGAAGCGCTCTGTGTTTCCATCAGGGCTTCGCCGGGTTCAATCGGTCGCGGGGCAGTGGGGAAGGACTCGTCAGGCCCCTGCGACTGCGATTCGTCTTGGCTGGCTCTGGGCGCTCTTGGGCAGCAGGAGCTCGAGGACGCCGTCCTTCATGGTCGCGGAGACCGCGCTCGGGTCAATGTCCTCGGAGATGCGGAACTCCCTGTGGTAGCCGCCCGCCCGATACTCCGCGTGCAGCGGACGATGATCCTGGTCAGGCGCGGCCGGGCGAGCATCGAGCGTCAGCAAACCCTTGTCGAGATTGATGTCGACCGTTTCCTGGCTGGCGCCGGGCATGTCCGCATGGATCACGAACGCGTCCGCGCGCTCGAGGATGTCGACGTCGGGACGGAAGACCAGTCCCGGTCGGGTGTTCTCCGTTGCGAGCTCCGCCTTTTCGCGGGCCTCGATCTCGCGATCGTTGTGTCTAAAAAGGGACATTTCGAGTTCCTCCATCTTGTTCTTGAGCGGTGGTGTTGGCGGTGCCGTCGCCTAGCGCGTTTCGATAGTGATCTGGCGTGGTTTCGATGCGGGAGACTTGGGCAAGGTCAGCGTGAGGACACCATTTTTGTGGGTCGCCTTCGCCGCATCGATATCGATCTCCGTCGGGAGCTCGAAGGCTCGTCTAAAGACCCCCGACTGACGTTCCCGCCTATGCACGGCCGTTCCATCGCCCGCGGCGTACTCGATCTTGCGTTCCCCGCTGAGCGTCACGGTCGACCCTTCGATCGAAACATCGACACTCTCGGGCGCGACTCCTGGAAGCTCTGCCGTGAGGACATAACCCTCTTCGTTTTCGAAGAGATTCACGGGCGGGTAGACGCCACGCGTACCCTGAACAGCCGCACTGGGGCCGCGTAGGGCCGGATTGACTTCACGTCGTAGCTCATCCAGGAGACCGGACCAGGGACTCCAGTGTGAGGGACGCTGAACAGTGTAAGTAGCCATGCTGGCCTCCTTCATGTTGACGGCCCGTTGATGAATGCGGGTCGCTCTTCGGTACACCCCATTCGTCGGCACGGACTTGGGGGTGTCAACGAAGGGTCGCGAAAAACTTTGAACGGGAATGTGTCGTTGTGACGCAAGAATGGGTGGGGAGGCTCTCTGCGCGATGCCACGGGGGTTCGACTTGCCGCGGTTGGCTTCTTTGTCAGGGAGACGAGGACGGCGCGACGCGCGACGATTCCTTCGATGCTGGCGGTCCGCCCGGACCGGAATCCGTTTCTGCCCGTCTGCGGCTTACCCGAGGAAGGCGTCGAAGTAGCCGGGCCAGGTCTTTGACACGCAGCCGGGGTCGAGGATGGTGACACCCGGTATTCGAAGGCCGGCGAGGGCGAAGGACATCGCCATTCGGTGGTCGTCGTAGGTCTCGATTTCGGCGCCGCGCATGGGGCCGGGTTCGATTCGAAGGGAGTCGGGTCCGGCTTTGGCATGGGCGCCCAGTTTGTTGAGCTCGGATTCGAGGGCGGCCAGGCGGTCGGTTTCCTTGATGCGGAGGTTGGCGACGTTCTTGATCGTCGTGGGCCCGTCGGCGAAGAGAGCGACGACGGCGTAGGCGAGAACTGCGTCGGGAAAATCGTTCATGTCGATTTCGCCGAGGCTGTGTAGGCCGTCGCTCGGGCCGGTGACGGAGACGATGTCGCCCTGGCGGTCGACACGGCAGCCCATGCGTTCGAGCAGATCGAGGATCTTGAAATCGGCCTGCAACGAATCAGCGGGGATGCCCGATACGGAGACGCGACCGCCTGCGATGGCGGCGGCGCAGAAGGGGTAGGCGGCGGAGGAAGCGTCGGGTTCGATCGTGTAGTCGCGGGCTTGATAGGGTTGGCCGGCTCTGATCCAGAGCCGTTCGGCTCCGCGCCATTCGGCTTCGGCGCCGAAGGCACGCATGACGTCGAGGGTGAGGTCGATGTAGGGACGCGACACGATGATGCCGTCCTTGAAACCGAGTTCGACGTCGTGGTTTGCGTAGGGCGCCACCTGGGCGACGGCCGAGACGTATTGGCTCGAACGGCTGCCGTCGATCACGGCGGCACCGCCGGGTAGGCCGCCGCCGTGGATGCGCACGGGCGGGCAATCGGCCTTGCCTTCGATTGTTAGTCGGGCGCCTAGGGCGCGGAGCGACGTCACGAGATCGGAGATCGGGCGCTCGCGCATGCGCGCGTTGCCGTCGACGACGACCGGTCCTGGGGCGAGGGTGACGGCTGCGGTGAGGAAGCGGACGGTGGTGCCGGAATTACCGCAATCGAGGGTGTGATCGGGGACGTCGAAGTGGCCACCGCGTCCGTTCACGATCCAGTTTTCGCCGGCGCCGGCGCCGGCGCTCGTGCTGGTGGTCTTCAGTCCGATTCCCATCGCGTCGAGCGCTGCGCGCATGACGACCGTGTCGTCCGATTCGAGGCCGCCCGAGAGGCGGCTCTCGCCGCTGGCGAGGGCCGCGAGGAGTAGTGCGCGATTCGTGATGCTCTTGCTGCCGGGGACAGACACGCGGCTATCGAGGGGGCCGTGGGTATCGATTGTCAGGCGTTCGGGCAGCGGGGGCCGGGTCATGAAATCGTCGGACTCACATCAGTTGAATGGGCGGAAGGAAAAGAGGCGCTTTGGAGGCCAAAACCAGTCACATGCGAGGCGGTTTCAAGGCACTGCCGAACCGTTTTCGGGGCGCAGGGTAGCACGACCCCCTATTTCCGTTGACACTCCGCGAGCCCTCGGGCACACTCCGGCACCGGTTGGAATCCATTGGATTGTCAGCGAGTTAGCCTGCGAAGTGACCAGAACGTAGACGCGAAATAGTCGCCACGAAGTAGTGACAACATAGGCGCAAGGCAGGCGCTACGCGGACAGAATGAGGCCGAACGCTCTTCGAATCCTTGAGAAATCCCGGTCCAGCCACAGACATATTGAATCAGAGTCTCGGACGCTCGCGGAAGGGCACCCAAGACACTGGTTTGCCGCGAAATGACTGAATTTTCTCGAGTGGGAATTGGATCCCACTCTGGCTGGCCCCTGGGTGGGGTTGACGGACACACGCGCGATGCGTGCCAATAGACGAAAGGCCTGCCGAGCCCATGGATGGATGGGTGCGGCCGAGCCAATGAGAGCCAGGAGTAGCGCAGGTGCTGAAAGTCCTCGTTTCCGATTCCCTCGCCGAGCAGGGTGTGACCGTTCTGGAGCAAGCGCCCGGAATCGAAGTCTTGAACAAGCCCGGTCTATCCCCCGACGAATTGCTCGAGCTGATCCCAGACTTTCATGGTCTGGTAATTCGTTCGAATACCAAGGTGACCGCCGACGTGTTGGCTGCCGCAAAGAACCTGCGCATCGTGGGTCGCGCCGGAATTGGCGTCGACAATATCGATGTACCGACCGCGACCCAGAACGGCGTTGTCGTCGTGAATACGCCCGAGGGCAATAATATTACGACGGCGGAGCACGCGATCGCGCTGATCGTTTCGCTCGCGCGCCACATTCCCCAGGCCACTGCCTCGATGAAGGCAGGAAAATGGGAAAAGAAGAAGTTCCAAGGCATGGAACTCTACAATCGAACCCTCGGCGTCCTCGGTGCGGGCAATATCGGACGCTTCGTCGTTTCCCGTGCAAAGGGTCTCGGCATGAAGGTCATCGTCCACGACCCCTATCTGACTGCCGAGGCCGCTGCGCGTCTCGAAGTCGAACGCGTCGAGCTCGACGAGATGATGAGCCGCGCCGACGTCGTGACGGTCCACGTCCCGAAGACCAAGGAGACGACCGGGATTCTCGGCCGCTCGGAATTCGCGAAGGCCAAGCCTGGTCTGATCGTCATCAACGCCGCTCGCGGCGGCATCGTCGACGAGGAAGCGCTCCTTGAAGCTCTCGAGTCGGGTCAGGTCGCCGCCGCAGGTCTCGACGTCTTCGTCGAAGAACCTCCCGGCGAAGGGAATCCCCTCGTGAATCATCCGAATGTGATCTGCACGCCGCATCTCGGCGCATCGACGGAGCAGGCCCAGATCAACGTCGCCGTGGCCGTCGCCGAGCAGCTGCGCGACTTCCTCCTGGACGGCGAAGTTCGAAACTCGATCAACGTGCCAACCGTCTCGCCCGAACAGATGGCCGAAGTCGGGCCCTATATCGAACTCGGCGAGAAACTGGGACGCTTCCAGGGGCAACTTGCCCAGGGTCGCGTCGACGTCGTCGAGGTCGAGTACTCGGGCGAAGTCGCGGAGCTGAAGGTGGCTGCGATTACGATCGCGGTCCTCAAGGGCATCCTGTCTTCGGTTCGCGAGAGCGTAAACCTCGTGAACGCGTCGCATATTGCACAAGAACTCGGTATCAAGGTCATCGAGTCGAAAGTGGCCCGCTCGACGGATTTCGCGTCCGCCGTCACCGTTCGTGTGAAGGGTGTCGTCGATCGTCTGGTCGCCGGGGCCGTCTTCCATGGCCGACAGCCGCGTATCGTCCGGATCGATGACTTCATGCTCGAAGCCATTCCGGAAGGCTGCACGCTCCTACTGCACAACCATGACCAAAGTGGCGTCGTGGGGACCGTCGGCACGATTCTCGGCGATGCCGGAATCAACATCTCTCGCATGCAGCTCGCTCTCCACGAATCTCGGGGTGAGGCCTGCATGCTCGTCAACATCGATCAGGATCCCGGTGACAAGGTCCTGGCTGCTTTGCGTGATGCAAAGAACATGATCGCTGTTCAGATCCTGGAGCTCTAGTTATGTCTACAGTAGTCGCAATCGGTGCCCAATGGGGCGATGAAGGCAAAGGGAAAATCGTCGATTGGCTCGGTCCGCGCGCGGATCTCGTCGCTCGCTTTCAGGGCGGCAACAACGCGGGCCACACGCTCGTCGTCGACGGTGAGACGACGGTCCTGCACGTCGTTCCTTCCGGCATCCTGCATGACGGATCGATCAACCTGATCGGGCCCGGCGTCGTTGTCGATCCGGCGATCCTTCTCGAGGAAGTCGAAGCCTTGAAGGAGCGTGGGATCCTGAAAGACCCGTCGCGTCTTCGCGTCTCGGGTCGCGCACACGTGATCTTGTCCTGGCATCGCGCGCTCGACATGGCTCGCGAGTCCGCGGCTGGAAAGGCCAAGATCGGAACGACCGGACGCGGTATCGGCCCGGCCTACGAAGACAAGGTCGCCCGGCGCGGAATTCGTGTCGCCGATTTGCGGCAGACCGACACGCTTCGCGAGAAGCTCGAAGCGATCGGGGAACAGAAGAATTTCGAGCTGACGAAGCTCCACTCGGCGGATCCCGTCGATATCGGTGCACTCTATGAACAGTGCGTCGAATTCGGGCGACAGCTCGAGCCGTATATCGATCACACGGGCCGCATTCTCGACCGTTCGCTGCGAGCGGGGAAGAACATCCTTTTCGAAGGCGCACAGGGGACGTTTCTCGACATCGACCATGGGACTTATCCCTTCGTGACGTCTTCCAACTGTGTTGCGGGTGCAGTCTGTACCGGCAGCGGTGTCGGGCCGACAATGATCGATCGCGTGATCGGCATAACGAAGGCTTACACGACGCGTGTCGGGTCTGGACCCTTTCCGACGGAGCTCGAAGATGAGGTTGGCGAAGAGCTTCGGCGAGCGGGTGCAGAGTTTGGTGCGACGACCGGGCGTCCACGGCGCTGTGGTTGGCTGGATGGGGTTTTGTTGCGCGAGGCAGTGACCGTGAACGGCTTGACGGATCTGGCGATCAACAAGCTCGATGTGTTGAGCGGCTTCGAAGAACTGAAGATCTGTACAGCCTATGACATCGATGGGAAGCTAACGGAGGATTTTCCGATGACTCTGGCTGAGGCAGAAAAGGCCAAGCCGGTCTATGAGACCTGGCCGGGATGGTCCGAGGATTTGACCAAGATGAGTTCAATCGAGGAATTTCCGGACAATGCACGCCGTTATGTAGAGAGGATCGAGGCCATTTCCGGCGTTCAGGCAACTCTGCTTTCGGTTGGGCCGGGGCGAGAAGAGACCATCATCTTGCGCGAGCTTTTTGCCAAGCGCTAAGACGGTTCCAAGACGGTTATAGGAGGGTTTTGATGGCTCCGTATAGGCTGCCGAGGATCAGGGCCGTATTGGCCAGGAAGCCGAGGAGGAAGCCGATGGTGCGTTTGGTGGGGTCGGCTACGTAGGATATCGAGTAGATGGCTCGGGCGACGATGAAGATGATCCCCAGCACTGCTGCTCCGTTGATGCTGGTGAAGCGAGCGAAGATCCAGAGGGCAGGCAGGAAGACGATCAGCTGTTCGAGCGTGTTCTGGTGGACGCGGTTGTAGCGCTCGAAGATTTCGTTGCCGGTCGTGGCGGGGGCAGGAACATCGTATTTGGTTCGAGCTGAGCCGACCTGGAAAGAGAAGATCATATATTCGAGCAAGGCCAATGCCGTGATGATTGCGATGATTGCCAATTGATTGCTCCCTGGATTGATTGTGTATGGATCGGTGGGATCCACTCTGGTTTCGATTGCGTCTGAATGATAGGCGGGTTTTGACTTCTGCGGTTATCGGTCGGGAACCGGGCAAGGGTCGAGACGTAGTGTGACGGTGTCATGGCCGATTTCGCGGCCGAAGAGACCGATGTGGGTGGCGAGTCGCTGGACGCTGTATTTCTCCTGGCGGAGACTGTGGATTTCGTTTGCCGTTTCGTGATTCGCAACAAGAGTGGCAATTGCGCAACGGGTCTCGCCGTGTCTGAGTAGTTCGACGCGCGTCGAGTCGAGGCCATGAGTGTCTGCCTTGGTGCGAGGCATTGTGACCCATTGCCCATCGTCGCGATCGACGATCCAGAGGCGCAATTCGACTGGTTGACCTGCCTGATTCGTGACCTTGAGGGCGACTACTTCTTCGAGCTCAGCGAGTGTCGCGTAGAGGGCGAAGAAGAGCACGATCGGACTGGCGGCGAGGGTCAGCCAACCCAGAGACTTCGCCATTGGGTGTCTGCCGAACCACAATCGGATTAGCACCACGCCAATCACCAATGCGAGAAGAGCAGCGAGCAGGTTTCCACCCCTCGGAAAGGCGTAAGGACCTGCGTGTTGCAAGCGGATGGCGAAGACCGACGTGCCGACGAGGACCATCAACAGTCCGAAGGCGCGCTGGTAGATCGGCGGAGATCCTGATTCGTTCAACAAGGTCTTCCTTGATTCGGTCGTGTCTGCGTCGGCGGGTGCGCGGTGGCGGGCATGGCGGACGGTAACGCGGCTCGCAATCGAGTGCTTCGGCCACTGTGATCGCAGCGACGAGCCTCGCGATTCCGCCTCCGATGATCGAAATCCCCGTCATGTTCTCCGCGTCCCCCTGAAATTCGATGTGATTGTTTCCTCCCGATTGATGTCCCCAATGGGGAGTGAGAGGGGAAAAGGTTTCCGGAGATTGCTCGGGGTGGGGTGGAGGGTCGGTAGAAATTGGGCTGGGGGATGAAGTGGAGTAGCAGAAGTGTTTTTTCGCGATTTGGGGAGCCGGGATGGATTGGTTTGTTCGATTGAAGGGCACGAAAGGCCCGGTCGTGGCGGCCGGTGGTAGAGAGTGGGAATTTCGGTTTGGCGCTGGGCGGTGTTCTCGGGCTTCTCGAGATGTCCCGGTCGGCTGAGGTCGCGATAGGATTGGGTCTGTGGGCGGACAGCGCGGGAAAACTGGGGGCGGATGTCGATGTTGAATGCGGAGCAACTTGAGGTGCGGCGGCAGTCGTTGATGAAGCTTCGGGGGGAGTTGACGGCGTTGGTGAGCGGGGCGACCGAGGGGGCGAAGCCGGTCGATCTCGATGAGCCGATCGGACGGATATCGCGAGTCGACGCCATGCAGCAGCAGAAGATGCTGGCCGCGAATCGCCAGGCCGCGCAGCAGCGGCGCAGACAGGTAGAGGCTGCGCTCGATCGGATCGAAGCTGGGGAATATGGCGAGTGTCAGGGTTGTGGGGAGGATATCGAGCCGCGACGTCTCGAGGCCCAGCCCGAGGCGCCGCTCTGTCTCGATTGTCAGAGTGGTCGAGAGAAGCGTGATTGACGGCTTTCGAGCCGGCCTTACGTCGAGAGAGATGGGCCCGCTTGGCGTCGCCTTTTGAGTTTTATGGGAACTCATAGTGCAAGAATGGGTCTCATTCGGGGGCCCAGGCGGTCGATAAGGCGGAGGCCGACGTTTTCGATTTCGAGAGAGATCGATCATTCGAGAGGAGCTGGGCTTGGCGGGGTCGATTCGCGTTCTTTCTGGGAATCTCTGGTGGGGAAAGGCTGACCCGGAAGGGCTCGTCGATCTCATTCGCGAGTATCAGATCGATGTTTTCGCCGCCCAGGAGCTGGGCCATGCGACCGCCGAGGCGATTTCGAGTGAGCTTCCCTTTGGTCGCCTCGAGCCACATGACGACTACCAGGGGATGGGCATCGCGCTTCGTCGGCCGGGTGCCTACGAGCGGGTCCCCATGCATTTTCGAGACGCGAGACGTGTCGTCCTGCAGCCCTCGGAATGGGATGGGCTCGAGCGGCCGCTGGATATCGTCAACGTTCATTTTCATGCGCCCCATGCGCTACTGCCCTTTCCCTCGCTGCTCGTCCGATGGCGTCAGGCCAGGGACCTCGATCGATTCCTGGCCGAGAACCCGAGCGATTCGCGTGCGATTGTCGGCGACTACAACGCGACGCCACGCTGGCCCTTGTATCAGAGGTATGCGCGCCGGTTTTCGGACGGGGCGATTCATGCGGCACAGCGGGAAGGGCGCGCGGTCCAGGCGACCTGGGGGCCGAGGCCCGGAAGTGCGCGTCTATTGCGCATTGATCATGCGATGGTGCGTGGGTTGGACGTCGAGAGCTTTCGGGTTGTCGAGATTCCGGGGAGTGACCATTCGGGATTGATCTTTGATTGTTCGCCGGGGGCTCATGACGGAATGAGTGGCGGGAGCAGAGGGGCCAATCGGGCTGGCGTGCGTGGTAGCCCCGCGGAAGAAGTCGAAGAGCTCGAGCGATCGAGCTAGGCCAAGGCGAATCCGTCGATCGAATCATGGATATTGGGGTTGCGGACCCTCGGGGCCCCAGGGCCCATTGATCGACGTGAGTCGAACGTCGACCTACTGCGCGAGAATGTCACGCTGCTGCTTCGGCTATGTCGGTGGGGTATCGTGAACGGTCTCTTCTATTCGGGGCGAGGCCTAAGCATTGGCAACCTTCGACTATTTCAAGGCGATCTGGAAGACCGGGCCAGGTGTGGTTTCGGATGCGCCGGCTTGGGTCTTGGCTGAGATCGAGCGCGAGCTGCCGCTCTGGATGGGCGCTCACGACCGCGGATTCGTCGGAGTCCACCTCTGTGCGCAGAGCGACCTCACCCTTGGGATTCTGGTGAGTCCTTCGGCCTCTGGCGACGACGGCTCCCTTGAGAATGCGAGATACGGCAGCTTCATTCACGTTTTTGCGACGGATCATCCCGGTCGCGCGACTCTTCGCGTCGAGGAAGTGCGTGCACTATTCGAGTCGACCTACGGTGCGCCGATCTCGGACGGGGCGATTCGTCAGCAGCGCAACTTCATGCTGCTCGACTTTCCCTACCACCAGGATCTGGCCAGGGATCTCTTCATCGAGAAGGACCGGGTGGAAGGTGGGATGGAGCTCGCCGCCCCGATTCAGCCTTCGGAGTTCGAAGAGACACTGGCCGACCCGGCCCGGCCTTCCGAGTTTGAAGAGACACTGGCCGACCCGGCCCGGCCTTCCGAGCTCGAAGAGACACTCGCCGGCCCGGTCCCGCCCGACGTGCCTCACGAGGCGCCCAGGTCGCGTCCTCTATCCCAGGGCTCTCTGAGCTCCCTGCTCAGTCATCACGATCCCGTGGTTCGCTCTCGAGGAGATGGTGGGCTGCCCTTCGATCAGGGCCTCTCCTACGCCGAAGTGGTTGCGGGTCTGAGGGAGCGGTTGTACGGAAAATCCTCGGCCGTCGAGCCGGAGCACACGATTGGTGACCCGGCGGTCCCCGAACGGCCTGTCATGTCGCCGTCGCCGAGCGTCGATGTGCTGCCGCCCGATCAGCCCGCACCTGTTATGCACGCGGTGCCCGACGTGGAAGCCGTCGATGCGGAAGCGAGAGTTGCAGACGAAGAAGAGACAGCGCCCGAGCTGCCGAATTTCGAAGCGATCCCCGTCCTCAAACACGATGCGCCGTTGTCGCAGCGCCGCGCCTGGTCTCCGATCTATACCGTCGCAGGGCTCGCTGTGGTTGGCGTTCTGCTCGGTGGAGCGATCGCTCTCCGTCTGTGGGAGCGTTCACCGGTCGAGGCGAGCCTCGCGGAGCGCCCAGCCCCCGTCGCGGTGCTCCCCGCGGTTTCGGCTCCGCCGCCCGCGCCCGAGCTGGCCGGGTTCGACCGACATGCCGATACCGGGGTGTCCGGCCAGATCGACGCCCGCGACATTGATGCGCCCGCGCTGCAGCCAAAGGCAATTCTGCCCGCGCTCGAAGTGGCGACCGACCAGGCGGAGCCCGACTTGCCGTCGATCGAGCCGATCAAGACGCCTGTGATCGACGAAGCCGAAGCCGAGCTTCCCGTCCTCGCGGCGGTGCAGATGAAGAGCACGCCCGACGCCGTCGCTCATGGGGCGACGCCCGGACTCGCGCCGGCGCCCGTGATGGCTCCGGTCGAAGTCGTGGCCGAACCGGAGCGAGCAATCCAGGAAGAAATCTCGAGCGCCAGCGGCGAGGCCACTCCAGCTCTTGCCCCCGCCCCCGCCCCCGCCTTCGACGTGGCGGACACGCTCTCGGAGTCTTCGGTCGAGACCCTCGAGGAGAGCGCGGCAGCGCGCCTCGAGGAGATGCCCGCAACGAGTTCCGCTGAAGCCGAGGCAGTTGCGCCCTCGATCGTCGTCGATCGCGAAACGAACCAGAGAGACGGCAGGCGAAAGCGCGAGCGCAAGCGGATCATGGGCCAGATCAACCGCTATCGATAGCGCCCGGACTCTGCATCTCCGCTTGCGGTGCAACCCGATCCACTTTGCATCGCCCGGTCAGTCCCAGTCGCGCACTGCGATCGTGTTATGGGCTCGTTCCTACTGGCGCCCGCGGCGGCGCCATCGCAGCCAGGTCAGTGTTGCCAGCGCCGCGGCCGCGAGCTGTGCGCCCCCTGGCTCTGGAATCGGGGACACGTCCTCCACCTGGAGGCCCATGACCGTCACGTGGACGGCCTCCGCTCCCGGGGTCTCGCCGAAGGAGTCTTCGCCGAGGCCGAGGTACGCAACCCCGGCTTTCACTGCGACATCTCGCGTATCGCCCCGCGCATCAAAGGGCGCGAGTTCGAGTGGGTTTGACGGATCGCTCACATCGTAGATGCGAAGCGTGCTGGAGCCCTCCGAGAGGAAGGCGCGCTCCCCGGCAACGGTCACCTCGTAGATCGGGGTCACGCCCGGATCCGTGCTGGGGATCTGGGCGATAAGCTGCGGATCCGTTGGGTCCGTGACGTCGAGGATGAATACGCCGTCCTGGAATGCAGAGAGATAGGCAATGACCAGATCCCCCACCGTCACGACTTCTACGTCCTGGCCGGGTCCGCTACCGGAGTTACTGGGGTTGGTGTCGAACGTACCGACGAGGAAGGGATTCTGGGGGTCGAGGCTGTCGAGGATGCGCAGTCCACGGGTCGTAGCGACGTACGCGATATCGTCTAGAACGTCGACGTCGATCGCAGCTCCGAAGTTCGCGTTCGCAAACCCCACAGTGGCCAACAGCTGCGGCGTGGCCGGATGCACCACGTCATAGATCCCAATGCCGCCATTGTTGTCGGCCACGTAGAGGAGAAGCTTCTCGTCGACCAGTTCTACGTCCACGCCGTAGCCGGGCGTATCGATGGCTGCGATCCAGGTGGGGCTCACAACACTATCGGCGATCGAGGCAACGAAGAAACCGCAGGCACCCGCCGCCAGGTAGGCGAATTCGCCCGTCGACTCCGCGTCGACGTCCTCGACGGTGGCTGTCACGTTGGCGAAGCCGTCTTTGCACGTGCCGGGATCGAAGGAGCCGACCTGTTGGGCGCCCAGCGATGAGAATTCGAGCAGGCGCAGTCCCCCGGTCTGGGCGGCCGCCAGCACGAGGTCTTGACCGAAGATCTGCGTCAGCTCGAGATCGAGCACAGGCGCGTCGAAGCCCTCGAGATCACAGACATTCGTGTCGTCCACGAAGCCGTCGCAATCGTCGTCCAGGCCGTCCTGGCAGAACTCCTGCCCAGGCCCGGGAAGCGGCTCACAGGTCTGCGGCGCGCCAGCGACGCAGCTGTTGACGCTGTTTTCGCACACGCCGATTCCGCAGGAGATGGGGCCAAAACCGTTGTCCACGATCGTGTTGCAGTCGTTGTCGAAACCGTCACAGATCTCGGCGCTAGGTGGAATCTCGGTCTGAGTGACCTGGAAGGTACCGCCGACGCAGGCCTGGACTTCCGTTCTGCACTCGCCCGTGTCGGAGCCTGTGATGATGAGGTCGATGTCGTCGTCGATCGCGACGTTGCAGTCGTTGTCCAGGCTGTCGCAGATCTCGGCGCTAGGTGGAATTTCGGTCTGGGTGATCTGGAAGGTGCCGCCGACGCAGGCCTGGATTTCCGTTCTGCACTCGCCCGTGTCGGTGCCCGTGATGATGGGTTGGCCGTCCTCGTCGATTGCAACGTCGCAATCGTTGTCGAGCCCATCGCATTGGTCGCTAAGGGCTGCGCCGGCGAACGGGTCGCAGCTGTCCACGGAAGTGCCCGCGACGCATTCGAGGAGCCCGACGTTGCCCGCGCATTCGCCGACCCCGCAGGCCGTGGCGGTCGCAATGTATTCGTCATCTGGGGCCCCGTCGCAGTCGTTGTCGAGCCCGTCGCACTGGGCATCCGGTGCGGCGCCGAAGAGCGGATTGCAAGTGTCGACGGGTGCGCCCGCGACGCATTCGAGGAGCCCGGCGTTACCGGTGCATTCGCCCACACCACAAGCGGTGGCGGTTGCGATGTACTCGTCGTCGGGTGCGCCGTCGCAATCGTTGTCGAGTCCGTCGCACTGGGCATCGGCGACTGCGCCGAAGAGCGGATTGCAAGTGTCGACGGGTGCGCCGGCCACGCATTCGAGGAGCCCGATGTTGCCGGTACATTCGCCCACGCCACAAGCGGTGGCGGTCGCGACGTACTCGTCATCGGGTGCGCCATCACAATCGTTGTCGAGTCCGTCGCACTGAGCGTCAGGGGCGGCTCCGAGGAGCGGATCGCAGCTGTCGACGGGCGCGCCGGCCACGCATTCGAGCAGCCCGATGTTGCCGGTACATTCGCCCACGCCACAAGCGGTGGCGGTCGCGACGTACTCGTCATCGGGTGCGCCATCACAATCGTTGTCGAGTCCGTCGCATTGGGCGTCGGGTACGGCGCCGAAGAGCGGATCGCAGCTATCGACCGGTGCGCCTGCCACGCACTCGAGGAGTCCGACGTTGCCCGTGCACTCGCCCACACCACAAGCCGTGGCGGTCGCGACGTAGTCGTCATCGGGCGCGCCATCCCAATCGTTGTCGAGTCCGTCGCAGTGGGCCTCGGGTACGGCGCCGAGGAGCGGATCACAGCTGTCTATCAGGGTGCCCGCGAGGCACTCGAGGAGTCCGCCATTGCCGGTGCATTCGCCAACCCCGCAGGACGTTGGAATCGGGACGATGCCATTGTCGATGGCCAGATCGCAGTCGTTGTCGAAGCCGTCGCAGATCTCTGCCTCGCAGGTGCGCTCCACGTAAACCGTAATCTGCAAGTTGCTGAGGTCGACGCTTTCTTCGCTTGCACTCGCCGTTCCTGTCTGGGTCACCGAGAGGGTGGCGTTGTCCTGCTGAAAGTTGGCCAGATTGATTCCCAGATCGGCGAAGAGGAGGAAGCCCGCCCCCCCGTTCCACGCCACTCTTCCTGTGCCGTCGGTGATGCAGACGTCCACGGCGGTGCAGGTGGCGATGAGATCGGACCCCAGGTAGACCTCGACGGGAGCGCTCCTCGGATTGGTTCCGCCCCAGACTCCTTCGATGAGAATGTCCGTCACGACATCGCCGGGCGTGAGCGCGTAGATGAACTCGCGCAGCACGCCCCAGTCCTGGGGAAAGTCCGTGGCTGTACACCCAGGTGAACAGAGCGGGGTCTCGAAGATGTCTGCCACGGTGAAGGGACCCAGAACGAGTGGGTCCGCGTTGGCGCGGTCAGGCGCAACGAGCGTGGTCAGTAGAAAGAGGGCGACGAGGGATAGCGCGCCGAGAACTCGTCTCGGTGGTTTTGAGTCAGCACGGCGGGCAAGGGGGGGCTCATCGCGATTGGGGGGGTGTTTTTGAGCAAGGACACACT
>CBFDDD010000054.1:0-31585 GCA_965603475.1 uncultured Myxococcales bacterium | reverse complement strand
GCGCCTTGATCCGGGGAATTGTGTCTCAATCGGGCCCATTCTCGAGTCCACGTCTTAGGGGTTCCTGACTTCGATCTCGCCCAGGTCCTGGAGTTCCGGAACGAGCACTTCCGCCGGACCGAGCACGACGATCGCAGCCCGATCGGGATGCAATCGAATCTCGGCGGCGGCGGTAACGTCATCGAGCGTCACCGCTCGCACTCGGGTGCGATAGGTATCCAGCGAGTCTTGCGGCAGATCGTGTACCTCCAGGTCGACGAGCGAGGACAACACCGCGTCCGACGTCTCGAGGGAAAGACCGAATCGACCGATATTGTAACTCCTGAATTTTGTCAGCTCCTCAGGGCGAACAGGCCGCTCGTCGCGGATCCCCTCCATCTCTTCGAGCACGAGATCGACGACCTGACGAACCTTCGGAACACGCGTGAAGGTCGAGATCGAAAAGGGTCCCGGCTGACTTCGCAATGAAAAGCCGGAGCCCACGCCATAGGTGAGACCCTCCTCCGAACGAATCTTTTTCATTAGACGAGAGGAAAATCCGCTTCCGCCGAGCGCGTCGTTCATGATGTCGGCTGCGATACGCGTCGGCTCGGTTCGTCCGATTCCTTCGTGTGCCACGATGATGCGAGCCTGGTTCAGTTCGGGTTTGTCGACAACTACGACACGCCGCTGCTCGGGCGTTCGCGCTGGCGTAGGTGGAGTATTCGGGATCACCGAAACATCGGGTAAGCCCCCATACACACGCTGGATCTCGGGGATCAACTCCTCCGCTTTGAAATCACCGACCGCCCAAAAGATGGTATTGCGGGGAACGAAGCGATCGACCCAATACGCGCGAGCCCGCCCGACATCGATTCCGGAAACCGTCTCGGCAGATCCGCCAAGCGGTAGTCCGTAACGGTGGCCATCGAAGAGCGCCCGTAACGTGTGCCATCGCACGAGCGTCGCAGGATCATCCTGAGCCGCCACGATCGCGGCCTCTTGCTCAGCCCGAGCCTTGTCAAATTCGACTTCATCGAATCGCGGATGCAGCGCCACATCTCGAAGAATCTCGAGAAATAGCGCGCGGTCCTCGGATAGGCCGGAGAGTGAAATGTTAGTCGTGTCCCAGCCTGTCGTGATTGACAACGATGCCCCGGCATCCTCGACTACCTTGGCCAGAGCGAGAGCATCTCGCTCGCCCGCACCACGCTGCATCACTTCCGTGGCGAGTTCTGCTACGCCGGCCAGGGAGGGCTCGACGCTTCCTGCCCCACGCCGAAGCGTGATCCCCAGCGCGACTCGAGGCAGTCGAGCATCCTCCAGCAGAATCAGTTCGAGGCCGTTCGACAGGGTCGCACGATGTAGATCGTCGCTCGATACGATCGCGTTCTCGGCGGGCGGAGGCGGGGGCTCTTCCCAGGCGGGACGCGGACTGGACACTCCACAACCCATCACGAACGACGCCAGGAAAACGATTCGGAATACCCGTAGGAGTTCGATCTTCATTGGGCGTCCTCCGTGCCCGAGTTCTCATCTGGCGTCTCTGGGATGACCGTTTCTGCGATTACATGGACGACGCTGCGCGATTTCGGCTGAAGATAGGTTCGGACGACTCGTTGAATGTCATCCGCCGTGACAGCACGAATCGCATCGATGCGCTCCTGGAGTGGCCTGACCCGTCCGAACGCGACGATCTCACGACCGATTCGACTCGCGAGCGCATGGTTCGTAGACAGCCCGCTCACGAGTCCAACCTCCATTTGCCGTTTTGCTCGATCTACTTCCTCTTGACTCACACCCTCGGTCGCGACCTTCTCGATCTCTGCCATGAAGAGCGACTCGACTTCCTCGAGAGGAACGCCGGGACGCGCGCCTGCAATCGCATAGAACATCCCTGCATCATTGAATTCCATGTATCCGCCATAGGCGTAGAGTGCCTTTTCCTCTTCATACACGATCGACCGATAGAGGCGACTCGAACGCCCACCCGACAGGATCTGGCTTGCCAGATCGAGCGCTTCGCCGTCCGGATGACCGGTTTCCGGCGTATGCCATCCGGCAAAGAGCAACGGAATCTTCACATCGAAGAGGACCTCTGCTCGGCGCTCGCCACGCTGCGGAACCACAGTCGTCGGGCTTCGAGGTATCTCGGCTGCCGTCTGGAGCTGTCCAAAGGTTCGACGGATTCGGTCGAGAGTCGGTTTCGTCTCGAAATCACCGACGATCACGATCGTCAGATTGTTCGCCGCATAGTAGGTGTCGAAGAATTCGCGACAAGCCGCCACCGTGACCTGCTCGACGTCACTCCGCCAACCGATCGTGGGCCAACGATAGGGATGCGCCTGCCAGACCGTTGCGGCCAGCGCTTCGAAGCCAACGCCATCGGGACTATCCTCAGTACGCAGCCGGCGCTCCTCGAGTACGACTTCCCGCTCACTCTCGAGTGTTTGCGCGGAAATATCGAGATTGGCGAATCGCTCCGCCTCGAGGTCGATCACGAGCGGTAATGACTCTGCGGTCACGTCCTCGTGATAGACCGTCACGTCACGATTTGTATACGCGTTGATGCGACCTCCGCGTTCGTTGATCAACTGGGCGTGGACCTCTTCCGCGATATTCTTGGACCCCTTGAACATCATGTGTTCGAAGAGATGAGCAATCCCGGTATAGAACGATTCGTCTGCGGAACCGGCATTGACCCAGATCTGAAACGCGACGACCGGCGTGCGATGATCCTCCAGCAGCACGACGCGAAGCCCGTTCTCGAGCATCGTTTCGGAAAGACCGTCCACCGGATCTCGAACGGGGGTACCGCCCTCGTCACGAGAGGCTGCGGACGCGCTAAAGGCCAGCACGAAAAGCGACACCAGAAGCATCGACGAACCGTGAAACAGACGGGTACGAAATTCCATGGCCCGGACCGTATCCCTTGTGATCCGGGGTGTCGAGCATTCGCTCGATACCCCATTCCGGGCGTGCCAATCGAGATTCGAACGCGATCGGATTCGCGGCGAGAGAAGGGCTAATCTAGTCGAAAGGACGAACGCCGTATCGAGATCGACACCCCCAATCTTGACGAATGGGGGTCTAGAGAAGGTTTGAGAGCATCCTCATGACAAACGACGAAAATATTTTGGAAACCATTGCCGGACTTCTAGGGTCGGCGAAAACCATCGCCGTCGTCGGAATCAAGGACTATCCGAGCGAGGATGCGTTTCGAGTTCCACAGTACATGCAGCAAGCCGGGTATCGCATCCTTCCCGTCAATCCCAAGCATGCCTCCGTGCTGAACGAACCCTGCCGGTCGAACCTTTCGGAGGTCGACGAGAACATCGACATCGTCAACCTGTTTCGCGCCTCGGAACACATTGCGGCTCACGTCGACGAGATTCTCGCTCTCGACCCCCCGCCCAAAGCCGTCTGGATGCAGCTCGGAATCCATCATGGTCCTTCAGCCCAACGCCTTCGACAGGCTGGCATCGACGTCATCCAGGACCGCTGCATCATGGTCGACCACCGACGATTGCTGGGCGAGGGTCAATAGGCGTGGCGCGCAGCGAAACCGGCGATCGACTCGTCTATTCCAGTGAACACGGGCGCGTCTGTCCGTCCTGCGGTCGCAGCGAAACGCGCTGCAATTGCCGAGGCAAGGGCGCACGGGCGCGGATCAAGGCGCGCGAGGAAGCAGACGCCGCAAAGGCGAGCGACGGGATCGTTCGCGTGGGTCGATCCACCAAAGGTCGCCGCGGAAAGATCGTTTCGACGGTCACGGGCGTAGCCGTCGACGCGGACGAGCTACAAGCTCTCGCCGCTGAACTCAAACGCCGATGCGGGACGGGCGGAGCCCTCAAGGACGGCGTCATCGAGATCCAGGGCGATCATCGTGACACGTTGGTCGAAGAGCTCGAAAAGCGCGGCTTCAAGGTCAAGCGTTCCGGTTGAGCTCCTTCACTTCATAGCGATCTGTTCGGCGCTTCATCCAGACGACCGCCAACAGATCGACCCAGACGACACCCAACCGACGTCCGATTCCGTACTTGGATGCGCCGTGCTGCCGCGGGCGGTGTCGCACAGGCAATTCGACGATTCGCGCTCCCTGCATGGCCAGCAGAGAGGGAAGGAAGCGATGCCCACCGCGAAACAACTTGATGCGGGCCAGATCGCTTGCGCGCATCACCCGCAGCGAGCAGCCAATATCCCGGACTCCATCCGATAGTACGAAGCGACGAATCGAATTCGCGATCCGCGAGGCAAGACGCTTCGAGACGGTGTCCCGACGATCGACCCGAACCCCGCAAACGCAGTCTGCATGATCGAGCGCCTCGATCAGGTCAGGAAGGTCGGCGGGCGCGTTTTGCAGATCCGCATCGAGTGTCGCGATGATCTCGCCACATGCGGCGCGAAATCCCGCCTCGAGCGCGGCGGATTGACCTGCGTGCGGCGAAAGCGAAAGCAGCCTCAGACGGCGATCGCCGACCGCGAGATCGCCGATGATCTCCCTGCCCTCGTCGCCGCTTTCATCGTCGACGAAGATCACTTCGGATTCGTAGTCGAGCGAATCGAGAACCGCGGCGAGTTCATCGTAGAGAGCGCGAAGCGATGGGGCCTCGTCCCTGAATGGAATCACGACCGAGAGATACGGGCTCATTTCAGTCAACCCGGTTGAGGACGAAATAGCTGCCTAGATCACGACCGTTGCGGGCTGCCGACCCGATCGTGACATGCTTCGACACGCGGCGAAGGCGGTCGATCATGAATCCGTACACGAAGCGCGAAAGGCCACGCTCGTTCGAACGGATCGGCGGCCAGTCCGATGGCTTCTGATCGGGCAACAGGTGGTAGTCGACGAGTACTTCTCGAGTCTTCGTGTCGTCACGTGCCACGAAGTAGCCGGGGCCCGTCACGGGAGACATGGCCTGGAAGTTGTACCCGGCGAGTGCCTCGGGCGCGTCGGGGCGATTGCCAGGAAGCCGACAGAAACGCTTCTCGAAGATCTTGAACGCCGGCAGCGAGTTTCGACCGAAGTGGCGAACTTCTTCGAGATCCGAGCGCGCGGGTGGAACGAGATCGACCAGTCCCAGGGGCGCAAAGCCCTCGACCTTGCCGTAGAGCACCTGCTGGTCACGTCGGCCGAGGCCACGCACGACCCTCGTCCGGGTGTTCTCGTCCAGTTCGTCCAGAAATTTCGACAGGGTCGCTGGGACAACCCCTGAATCCGAGATCATGGCTTTGAACGCGGCAGCGGCCTCGTTCTCGACCCGATCACTGTCTCCCTCGATCGCCATCCTGCACCTCCTCGAGCAGAAGGGTACCGTCGATGTCATCCGTGCAGAAGTCGCCTGAAAAAAGTGCTCCCCTCCTTCCTCTGCGTCTTCGCCTGTGCCGATCCTCACGCAGCCGCCGGGCGCTGATTCTCCTGCTCGCCGGCGCTTCTCTCTTGTATGGACTCGGACTCGGACAGACGGATCTGTGGGCGCCTGACGAGCCACGCTATGGCGCGATTGCCGAAGAGCTTCGCTCGCTGAGGCATGGCGCATCAGGTCTAGTGCTCCTCCATTTGAACGACACCCCCTATACCCAGAAGCCGCCGCTCTATTTCTGGCTTGCGGCCGCGATTGGTGCACCCTTCGAGCGCGTTCACGAAACGGCAGCGAGGCTTCCGTCGGCAATCGCCGGGGTCCTATGCATCGGACTCACAGCCTGGATTGGCAGAATGCTCTTTAGCCGACCGGTGCCCGCAATTCTCGCCGCGGGACTCCTGGCGACCAGTTTCCGATTCGCCTTTACGGCGCGACGCGCACAGCTCGACGTTCTGCTCACATGTTTCGAACTCGTCGCGATCGCGATCTTTCTTGTCCTCGAATCGAAACGCGGCGGGATCGAGAATGCTCGGCGATTCCCCCTGGCCCTGGCGGGGCTCCACGCCTCACTCGGCGCTGCCGCGCTGGTCAAGGGCCCCGTCGGCTGGCTGCCGCTCCTCGTCTTCGCAGGATACTTAGCCTGGGAAGGCCGTTTGCGGGCGTTTCGAGCGATCTCGCCGTTCTGGGCTTGGACGCTATCGCTCGGCCCGATCGGCGTATGGATTCTGCTAGCAGTGGCGTTGGCCCCAGCAGGCTTTGCCGAGGCGGCCGTCGGCGAGAATCTCATCGGTCGTTTTTTCGCCGGCACTTCTCATGCGCGCCCGTTCCACTATTTCGCGATTCAGCTTCCCCTCGATTTTCTACCCTGGAGCCTGTTGCTTCCCTTCGCGATTCCGGTCGTCTGGGGTTGGTCTAGATCGTCGTCCGAGAAGATCGACGGCGCATCCAGCACCTCATCCGGCCCTTCATCCGGCAAGGCACCCCCGAGCCGCCCGGCGAGTGCATGGACGGCTCGATTCCTGCTCGTCTGGTTGATCGTACCGCTCGTCTTTTTCAGTCTTTCCGCCGGCAAGCGCGGTCTCTATCTACTCCCGATCTTTCCGGCCCTGGCGCTTGTCAGCGTCCTGGCCGGAAGCCGAGCGACCGCCGCGACCTGTCGTTCCCCGATTCTCTCCCCGATCACGGTACGTCGATTCATACTGGCCATCGCGATCGTCGCTGGCCTCGAACTCGCCGGGTTCACCCTCGCGCTTCCCCGACTCGACAGCGAGAAATCGCCGCGACCGATCGCCGAGGCAGCGGCTTCTTTCGCCAAGAACGGTGAGCCCATCGGCGTCTATGGGATGACTCCCCTCGAGGGAGGAATCGCGTACTACGGGGCCGGACCGCTCGTTTCTCTGCGCGACGAGTCGCAACTACAGACTTTTCTCAGCCAGGGGGGAAAACTCGTCATTTTGCGCGGTCGCCACCTCGATTCGCTCGGACCGAGCTTCGGCCTTCGCGAACTCCAGTCGTTTCGAAGCGGGCGTCGCCGCCTGGCACTGGCAAAGCGAACTGAACTGGATCCCCAGCGGGACTGAGCTTGACGCGGCAATCGCGTATCCAGATGAAGCATTCTGGATCTGTCGGAATCGCCCGCCCGTGTATCCCCGAAAGGGCGCCGGTTTCAGCCAATCCACACTGCCATCCGGGGGCTCATTTCGCTAACCTGACTGACGTCCATATCCGATAGGCAACGCGCGTTCCGGGCAACCCACTCGTCGCCCGACCGATGTTTCCGACGCCGCTGAGGCAAGCGCAGGTTTAAAGCCAGATCGCTGCTGCCCTTCGCGAGCCCGGATCCCTGGCACCAGAAGCAGAAGCAGAAGTAACAGAAGCGTCCGCACCCACAACGAGCACAAACGAGCAAGGAGCCCTCCATGTCCGAATCCGCAGAACTCCGACTCGGAGACAAGACCATTAGTCTCCCGATCATCGAAGGCAGCGAAGGCGAACGCGCCATCGACATCTCGAAACTCCGTAGCGAAACCGGCTACATCACCCTCGACCCGGGCTACGCCAACTCAGGCTCCTGCCAGAGCGCAATCACCTTCATCGACGGTGAAAAAGGCATTCTGCGATATCGCGGAATCCCGATCGACGTTCTCGCCGAGAAGTCGAACTTCATCGAAGTCACGTACCTGCTGATCTACGGACATCTTCCCACGGCGAGTGAGCTCGAAGAGTTCGGATCGATGATCGGCCACCACACGATGCTCCACGAAGATTTCAAGAAGATCTATTCGGCGTTGCCGAAGGATGCGCATCCGATGGCCGCTTGCTCGGCGACGGTGGGTGCACTCGCAACCTTCTATCCTGACTCTCTCGATCCGAGGGACCCGCGACAGGTCGACATCTCGACACATCGACTGATCGCCAAGCTCCCGACGCTTGCGGCGTACGCCTACAAGCACTCGGTTGGCCAACCCTTTCTCTATCCGCTCAACAGTCTCGACTATGTCGGCAATTTCCTGCGCATGATGTTCGGGAACCCCTGTGAAGATTTCGAGATCGATCCGGTCGTCAAGAACGCGCTCGATCTGCTCTTCATCCTGCATGCGGACCATGAACAGAACTGCTCGACGAGCACGACGCGGCTCGTAGGCTCTTCGATGGTCAACCTCTTCGGTACGATTTCCGCCTCGATCAACGCGCTCTGGGGACCGCTCCACGGCGGTGCCAATCAGGCCGTGATCGAAATGCTCGAGGCCATTGCGGAAGAAGGTCAGACCGCGCGTGAATTCCTCGAGCGCGCAAAGAGCGGCGACGAGAGTGCTCGCCTCATGGGCTTTGGCCACCGTGTCTACAAGAACTACGACCCGCGAGCCAAGGTTATCAAGAAGGCGTGTGACGAGGTTCTCGACCGGATGGGTATCCACAGTCCTCTGCTCGAGATCGCCAAGGAGCTCGAGGAGATCACCCTCAAGGACGACTACTTCGTCGAGCGCAAGCTCTACCCGAATGTCGACTTCTACTCGGGCGTGATCTATAACGCAATCGGAACGCCCGCAAACATGTTTACGGCCATGTTCGCCATCGGACGACTGCCGGGTTGGATCGCACAGTGGAAGGAACTCCACGCGGACCCGGCCTTCAAGATCGGACGGCCGCGCCAGATCTACACGGGCCCGACGAAGGCGGAATACACAGCCATCGAGGACCGATAGAACGTCGGTGGATACGGCCAGGAACGAGATCCCTCGCTTCGGGTCGTATACCACCGCACGCGTCACTGTCGGGCGGGTCGAACGCACCGAGCGTCACGCCACGCGCCTGCGTCGGGATGCCGCTCGTCTCGGACTGCCACAACCGGCACAACTCGAGATCGAGGCGCTTCTCATCGAAGCAGCGGGATCCGCATTCGGTTCCGGTGACGGCATCCTTCGCATCGAATGGTCGCGTGCGAGCAAGGACGCTCTACTCGAACTCTTTGCCGTTCCGCGGGCGCTGGGCCCGGAGCCCGACGTCTGGCGGGCCGCGGTCTCCGGCACGACCCATCCGGGACCGGAGCAGCGGCGCAACACGAAGCATGTGAATGTCCCGGCCTACGATCTCGCTCGCGCGGAAATCAGCCAATCGAAGTTCGATGAAGTCCTGCTCTTCGATGCCAACGGCCTACTCGTCGAGGGCGGACGCTCCAACTTCATTCTCGTCACGGAATCGGGCCAGCTCGTGACGCCAGATCTCGCGCTCGGGGCTGTCGAGGGCCTTGGATTGACCGTCGTACTCGAAAACCGCCCCGAGATCGGAATGGCCCGATTGACCCAGGACGACGTGGCCTCCGCAGAGGAGTTGATGTCGGTCAACGTGGTTCGCGGCGTCGTCCCCATCGTCGAACTCGCTGGCCGTCCCATCAATGATGGCCGGCCGGGCGCCTGGGCGCGCCGTCTTCTCAGTCTATTCGAATCGAAATAACAAAAATTCGAAGTAGCGAGGTTTCTAGCCCGCCACGGCAGGGGTCGGGCCCCGACAGCTCTAACGCCGACCATCATCCTCGACACCGTAGATTCGCGCCATCGATTGCGCGACGACTCCGCCGACGGGAAGTGCCACCTCCGATTCACGCGCCAACTGAAGTGCCCAGGCGAGATCCTTCTCGGCAATTTTCATATTGCGCCGCATCATGTCCTGGAAGGACTCACTCGTCCGAGTCGCCTCGGGCGCTTTGTGGACAGCGAGAAAGGTCAGCATCATGTCGGTCAGCTGACCATTCGAGCGGCCCGCCGCTTCGAGGACCTCCTGCGGCAAGCCGATCGCCTGCGCCAGGACCATCGATTCGTGGGCAGCAGCCCATTGGATATACGTAATCAGATTGATGCAGAGCTTCAGCTTCGCGCCGCTGCCAAGCGGCCCGGCGTAGATCGCTGGAACTTCTGTCGTGGCTTCGAGATAGGGCCTCGCTTTCTCGAGGGCCGCTTCGGACCCGCCGATCAGATAAGTCAGCTGTCTCGCCTGCGCACGCATCGCACCTCCCGTGACGCAAGCATCCAGGACTTCGATCCCAAGCGGCGCGCCGGCGGTCGCGATCTGATCGATCGTTTCCGGCAGAATCGTGCTGTGAACGAGAACGACACTTCCAGAGCGCAACCCCGAGAGCAACCCGTCCTCGCCGAGTGCGACCGCAATGACATGCTTGTCCTCGGGTACACAGATTCCGACGACGTCCGCGTTCTCCCCAACCTCGCGCGGTGACGCTGCGGCGCGGGCTCCTGCTTCGACCAGCTCCGCGATGGGCTCAGGGACGACGTCGTAGACGGTGGTCTCGAATCCAGCGGGCGCCAGGTGTGCCGCGATCGGTCTGCCCTGATTGCCAAGACCAATGAAACCTACGCGAATCGACATCGAACTCTCCTTCAAGCGCGGACGATCTGACCCCCATCGACCGCAAGAATTTGCCCAGTGACCCAGGACGCTGCATCCGACAAAAGGAATAGACATGCATCTGCCATGTCCCTCGGTTGACCGAGGCGCGAGATCGGTATTTGCGCGACGAGGTTATCCCTGTACTGAGCCGGCACCTGGGCATCGAGAGCCGCCGTTTCCGTTGGGCCGGGTGCGATCGCATTGACGCGAATGTTCATGTGTCCGAGTTCACGGGTCAGACAGTGGGTCAATCCATTCAGTGCGAGCTTCGAAAGACCGTAATACCCGACACCCATCCAGGCCGCCGTCGAAGATTGGTTCACGATCGCACCGCCGCCGCGCTCCTTCATCGACCGATAGCACGCGCGCGAACAGAGCAGTGCGCCGTCCATATTGATATCCATGAATTTTTTGTAGTAGGCCCAATCGACCTTCAACATCGATTCCATCTTCATTCCGCCGAAGAGCGCGGCATTGTTGACGAGAAAGTCGATTCCACCGTAGACCTCGATCGTGGTCGCAGCCATCGCTTTGGTCGACTCCTCGGAAGAGATATCGACAGGAATGAAGGTCGCGTCGCCGCCCTCCGCCTTGATCGCATCCGCAACCGCTCCGCCCTTCTGCTCGTCGATTTCCGCAATCACGACCTTCGCCCCTTCGCCGATCAACCCGCGCGCATAGGCTTCGCCGATTCCGCCGCCGGAGCCGGTCACGATCGCGACCTTGCCCTCTATTCCCGGATAACTCATCTCTCGCCTCCCAGAGTTATTGATTCTCAATGCTCTCCACTGACTGTCGAGCGTGGTCGATGGCGGTGGATCGCGCTACTTGCCTGGCAGCGCGATGACCTTGGTCTCCATCAACTCCTCGAATCCCATCACACCGTTCTCACGACCCACACCGCTCTGCTTGTAGCCGCCGAAGGGCGTGTCGACATGAAACCACTGGCCTCCGTTGACCGCCAAGGTTCCCGTTCGAATCTGCCGTGCGACTCGAAGCGCTCGCGCTTCGTCACCACCCTGGATGCCCCCCGACAACCCATATTCCGAGTCGTTCGCGATTCGAATGGCATCCGCGTCGTTCTCGTAGGGAATGACACAGAGCACAGGCCCGAAGATTTCCTCTTGTGCAATCGTCATCTTCGGATCGACGTCGACGAAGAGTGTGGGTTCGACGAAGAAGCCCTTGCCTTCGGGCTTTCCCCCGCCCACGAGACAACGAGCCCCCTCCGCCTTGCCCTTCTCGATATAGGAAAGGACGCGTTCCTGCTGCTGCCGACTCACCTGCGGACCCTGAAGATTGGCGGGGTTCGTCGGATCACCGTAGTTCCAGCCCTCGAATGCCCTCTTCATCAATTCGATTGCCTCTTCGTAGCGGGTGCGGGGTACGAGCCATCGAGTCGCAATCGCGCAGCCCTGTCCGCCGTGAATGCAAGTCATCGCAGCACCGGGACAAACGTTGTCGAAGTCCGCATCGTCGAGCACGATCGTCGCCGATTTTCCGCCGAGTTCGAGAAAGACCTTTTTGACGGTCGCTGCGGCACACGCCATGATCCGCCGCCCTGTCCGAGTCGAGCCTGTGAAGCTCACAGCGTCGATACGCGCATCCGTCGACAAGACCTCGCCAACACCATGATCGGACGACGCCACGATCTGAATCACACCGGGCGGGATGTCCGTTCTCTCCGCGATCACCTTCCCGATATGCGTCCCTGACCAGGGTGTGTCCGGTGCGGGCTTCAATACGCAGGTATTGCCCGCCCCGATCGAAGACGCAATCTTCGCGAGGTTCAGATAGAAGGGCACATTCCAGGGTGTAATCGCGCCCACGACACCGACAGGCTCGCGCCTGAGAATTCGACGCTGGGGTCGGCCGAGAAACGGTACATCGCTCATCGCCCTTTCGTATTCGTAGCTTCCCGCAAGTTCAGCCCAGTAGGCCACCATCTCGATCGGTTCGTCGACCTGCATGAACGGCGTCGTCGACACCGGTGCACCGACCTCGTGAACCACGATCGAACGAAACTGTTCCTTCTCTTCGAGAAGCCCCTCGTAGAGTTGTCTGAGACATTTCTGGCGAAGTGCGGGATCGTTGCTCCAGTCCGATTCGTCGAAGGTTCGACGCGCCACGGCCACAGCACGCTCCATATCGTCCCTGGTTCCGTCTGCAGCCGTGCCCAGGACTTCTTCGGTCGACGGGTTCACGTTTTCGAATGCGTTGCCGCTGCTCGCTTCGACGAGTTCGCCATCGATCAAGTTCCGGCTCTCGGGTGCCAGCTCTACGAGCGCCATCTGCCCTCTCCTCCAAGCCTCGAATCCGGATGAGATCCGATTCTCATTTGCGATCTGCGCGCTCGCCTTCGCGCCGGCCCCGGCCGGTGTCAGATGTTGACAGGCAATCTCGCGAAGCCACGTACGTTGACCGAGTGAACGCGCTCGATGCCGCCGGCTTCCACCCGGTAGTCGGGGAAACGCTTCCACCATTCTTCCATCGACACGGCACCCTCGAGCCGAGCCAACGAAGCGCCCAGGCAGAAATGGGTACCCTGCCCGAACGAAAGCATCCGACTGCAATCTCGAGCGAGATCATACTCGTCTGGCCGTTCAAAAACGCTCTCATCTCGATTGGCCGAACCCACCAAAAGGACGACCTTGGCGTTCTTCGGCAGTGACCGGCCCGCGATCGTGACGTCCTCGGACAGCGTCCGGACCAGGATCTGCGTCGAGTTGTCATAACGCAGCGTTTCCTCGACCCACTGCGACATCTCCGCCTCACCGCTGGCGACCCGTACGCGCTGGGCGGGAGTTCGGTCCAGCCAGTAGAGCGCGTTGCCGATCAATTTCGTCGTTGTCTCGTTGCCCGCGACGATCATCAGGTTGCAGAAAGCGATCAATTCATCGTTGGTGAGCGGGTCCTCATCTTTCTCGAGTTCCAGCATCGCGCTCAGAAGATCTCCCCCTGGCTTCTTTCGGCGATCTGCGAGCAAACCGTGGAAATAGCCACGAATCTTTCCGAACGCCTCCGCGCCCTCCGGCGGCACGTCCATCATGCCCTCTTCCCGATGGACCAACAGGTCTGCCCAGGTTCGCAACTCCGTTCGATCGGCGTCGGGGACACCCAACATCTCGCTGATCACGTCCATCGGAAGTTTGCCGGCGAACTCCTTGATCACATCGAAGGAGCCTGCCCCGACCAGTCGATCGAGATGCGCGACAGCGATCTCCCGAATACGCGGCTCCATCGCTTTCACGCGTCGGGGTGTAAAACTACGCGAAATGATCCCGCGCATCCGCGTATGCTCGGGCGGGTCCATGCCTAGGAATGATGTCCCCAGGCGCGCATGAGGCCCGTAGGCGGACGGATCGATCGAGACACCAAACCGATTCGAGAAGCGTTTCGCATCCTTGAAGGCCGCCAACACGTCGGCGTGTCGCGCGAGGGCCCAGAAGTCGAGAGCCTCGTTCCGATAGACCGGCGATTCCGCTCGAAGCCGTGCGTAGAACGGATAGGGATCCTCATGGACTTCGTAAGCGTAGGGGTTGAACTCGACCATTCGACGTCCTCGTTCCTGCGAATCTGGCTATTCTGCAACGAGCGTAAACCCAACGCAACGACACAGTCGGTCGTCTATTGACGCTACGCTCGAACGCTCCCCAGCCGGAAGGAACCACATGACACCCCAACGATCGAACAGGCGACTCCCTGAACGTATCCACGTCTACAAGGGGTTATTTACGGACAGTTCCCGTTGGGCCGATTTCGAACACAGGCCGGGCGACATCTTCGTCTGTACTCCACCCAAATGTGGCACGACATGGACCCAAGCGATCTGCGCATTACTCATCTTTCAGACGCCGGACCTGAAGATCAATCCGGCGACGATCTCACCCTGGCTCGATGCGATCTTCGAGCCGATCGAAGAGATCCTCGCAACGCTCGAAGACCAGACCCATCGTCGATTCATCAAGACCCATACCCCCCTCGACGGCATTCCGTACTTCGAGGACTGTGAGTACGTTTGCGTCTATCGCGATCCACGTGATGTCTTCTTCTCCCTGCGCAGTCATGTCGACAACATGAAGTTTGATGTCTCGAAGGAGATGCTGAACGAAACTCCCCAGCAAGGGTTTCGCAATTGGCTCGCCACAGCCTACGAGCCCGGTGAAGAACAGGGCCCGTCCTTGGGCGCCATCACGCATCATTTGAACACCTTTCGCGAGTACGTGCATCTTCCCAACATCGGGCTCTATCACTATTCAGATCTGCAGAGAGACTTGCTTGGCGAAATGGAGCGAATCGCCGCCCAGCTCGAGATCCAGGTCGATCCTGCGCTACTGCCTCGACTCGCGGAAACAGCGAGCTTCGAAAACATGAAGCAGCATGCCGAGAGATTCGCACCGGGATCGAACAGAGACGTATGGCGCGACAAGAGCCGCTTCTTCAACAAGGGAACCAGCGGTCAGTGGCGTGACGTCATTGCGGAGGAAGACGAAAGGGACTTCCACGCAGCGCTCGGAAAGCTCTTGCCGCCGAACGCGGCGCGCTGGCTAGTCGTCGGAAACAGAGAAGCAGGCGTCGCTGGGATCGACGAGTAGTCCGTCGGCGAGCCATCGTTCGAGCCAACCCGCCGCGTGTACCGGCGCCTCGGATTCGCCGATCCGTGTCGCCGCCCATTCGCATAGACTGTCGAATCGAATGCCGCGGCGGACCATCGCCAGCGCTGCTGCTTCGTGCGGCTCTACGCGACGATGCATCACCCGCTCGTCTTTTCTCCAGACCAGAAGACTCGCCCCGCCCACTGCTGCTTCAGAATCGAGTTCCTCTCCTCGAGTGGCAGAAACCCAGATGCGCTCGACTGGATGCTCGAAGGAACGAAGCACAGCCCAGGGCCCGAGACAGAGAAGCAGGGAACCGAATGCCTCGGGAGCGAGCGAGGCCAACGACTCCCGTGCCAACACCAACCCGTCGGCCGCGTCGAACGCGTCCACCCGCGCCCATTCAAAGGCGGCCAGATCAGAAGCCCAGGGAGAACGTGCCCGAATCCCTGCAGCCGCCTCATGCGAAAGGAGAAAATTGGCCAGCCGAGCGCCGGCATAACGAAGCGACGGATGACGAGACGGCTCGATCAGAAGGTAGGAAGTCACGAGGTCGTGGAAGGCTGAGGCGCCAAGCGCCTGTTGAAGCGCAGGGTAGTCGGCACTCAGCACGCCCAGAATTCGATGAAAATAGGCATTCGCGTAGATCTCGAGTCGGCCGGTCGCATCGAGCGTCGCATCGGATCGAATCAGACCTTCGAGACGTCGGGTCGCGACACCCCCCGCTTGACCGCCCGAGGTCGCATCCTCCTCCGCGAGCGCGGCGGCAACGCCCTCCGGAGCGCGAATCCAATCGGCGAGCGTCTTCTGGGCTTCACGAAGCGCCATGCACCCCGCCCTTCGTCTTCGTGGCACCCTCGAGGATCTGTCGCGCCTTGTCCGCCTCCTCGATCAGGCGTGCATAGGTCGGAATCTGATCGTCCCATTCGATCAAGGTCGAAACCGGCCCCAGATTCGCGATCGCTCGCTCGAAGAGTGCCCAGACCTTGTCGGTCACAGGATGGTCGTGCGTGTCGATCAGCATCTCTCCCGAATGACTGTGACCGGCCAGATGAATCTGGAAAACGCGTTCGGCGGGGATCGAATCGATGTATTTCACAGGGTCGAAGCCATGATTGTGTGCGCTGACAAAGACGTTGTTGACATCGAGTAGGATGCCGCAGTCGGCTTCTTCCGCGACTGCCACCAGAAAATCCCATTCGCTCATCGTGTCGCGTTCGAAGCTCAGATAGGAGGAAACATTCTCGAGTGCGATGCGACGTCCGAGGCGATCCTGGACTCGTCGCACGCGATCGGCGACATGAACGATGACATCGTCCGCATAGGGCAGTGGAAGCAGGTCGTGGAGGTTCGTACCGGAGATGCCGGTCCAACAAAGATGGTCCGAGATCCAGCTCGGTCGCGCCAAGCCGCTCAGTCGATCCAGCTCTTCGAGGTAATCCGCGTCCAGTGGATCCGTCGAACCAATATTGAGTGAGACGCCATGAAGCGCGACGGGAGCGAGTTCTCGCACTTCGCTCGCGATGCGCAGCGGCCGCCCGCCGTCGACCATGTAATTTTCGGAGAGCAGCTCGAACCAGTCCACGCCGAGGTCGCCCTGGCGTCCGCGCTCGAGAACCTCCGCATAGTGGACTGTTCTCAGCCCGACTCCGACGCCGAGATACGGCGCGTCGGCGGGGCGAGAGAGATCGCAGGGCAGTGAATCTCCGTCTTGCATGTCCACCCGCAGCACTCGGCTACTGCCGGACGAGCCGCGCCCCGTTCAGCGGGCGCGACTCGCTCGGAGCAGCATTCAGCCGGTTACTTCTCTGCCTTGGCGGCCTTGGCGGCTTCACATTCCTCAGCGCTCATCTCGACCCAGCCCTTGCCGGCACATTCGTTCTGTCCGTTGCAGGCGCTGTGGTCGGTCTTGCATGCGGACTGACCCTTGCAGCTGTTGACGCCGTCACAATGGACGGTTTCGCCGCCTTCATGGCTCGAGGCCGCCGACTGCGTGGCCGCCCCGCTGACAAAAATCGCTGCGGCCGCGGCCGCGAGTACTGCACTTCGCTTGGTCATCGATTTCGTTCTCCATCGGCCTCGACGCCCAACCCCAGACGCGGCCTGTCCGCCGGGCAGATAATCGAGTCCATTTATTGTTTGCTTATACGGAGCATACGCCGCCTGCTCGGCCAACGTTACAGCCGCATCGGCCGAGCTGACGAACGGTCGTAATCATGGTCGCCTATTGCTGTGCGGTAGATCACACACGAATCGCCCCGCCGGAAAGGGACGGGGCGATCTGATTCGGAAATTCGTGGGCGTTGTGGGCTTCGAGGCTAGTGAACCATCTCGGGCGAGCCGAACACGGACGTCAACACATCCTTCACGGAGAGCGGACCGAGGCCAGGTTGGATTTCGAGCATGCGCTGAGCGAACTCCGGTGGTTCGGAGGTCGGAAATTCTTCGCAGAACTCTGCAAAAATTCGTATCAGGACTTCCGCAGCCCCCGTCGCATCGACGTCCGCGAGATACAGAACGGCGCGTTCTCGCGTCATGCGAAAGATCTGATCTTCGACGCGCAGGGCGCTTTCGAGGTACGCCAGGTAGTCAGGGAAGAGAAGATCACCCTCCTCCGCAGCGACACCGACGACCACGGAAGAAACAGCGTGGGTTTCCGCCAGCTCGGACACCCGAGCGATCATCGCGGACAGTTTTCGCGGGTCATCATTTTGATCACGAGTCATTTGTGCTTGCACCATAACAATATTCCTATCGACGGCATCGATCGAGTTCTGAAGACTGGATCCCGCTTCGCTCGAATGGGTTTCAATTTCCCGCTTGCCCCGTGGGGCAATGTTTCTCGGCGGGTCTGAAGCGGCTTCTGCCCCCATTCTCTAGAGTGCCCCCGCTGCCACGAAAGTCCCATCGAAATCGCTCGTCATCGCGGGCGGGAGACCCCGATCTTTGGCCCGTGACACCCTCGCCGTCGACGCCCGGGGCTCGCTGGAAGCGCGCCGCCTGGCTCTTGGATTCCTCGCGCTCGCGGGCGTGACCTATGTGCTGATCGTACTCGGCGCCCTGGTACGCGCGAACGGGGCCGGCCTTGCCTGCCCCGATTGGCCCTTGTGCTTCGGTGAGGTCATTCCACAATTCGATTTCAAGGTCGCCTTCGAGTGGGGGCACCGAGTGCTGGCGGGCAGCGTCGGAATCGTCTTTGCCGGACTCGCTGGATGGACGCTTCGGCAGCCCAAGCTTCGCTCGAAGATGTGGCTCGGGCTGCTCGTCAGCGCATTGCTGCTCGCTGTCCAGATCGTACTGGGGGGGCTCACGGTTCTCCAGTTGTTGGCCTCGTGGACGGTGACGTCCCACCTCGTCACAGGCAATGCGTTTGCCCTCGCGCTGGTCTTGCTCGGCCGCCGATTGTCGACGCT
The DNA here is from genome assembly GCA_965603475.1 of uncultured Myxococcales bacterium. Classification (GTDB taxonomy): domain Bacteria; phylum Myxococcota_A; class UBA9160; order UBA9160; family UBA4427; genus UBA4427. The sequence goes on along the minus strand of CBFDDD010000054.1, from coordinate 13,333 downwards.
CGGACACGGGGATCGAGCGCGCTCGAAGCCCGCTTCCGCCAGCCAGCGGCGACTCACGACCCTCGCCGGTGCATTTCTCGCGGTCCAGATCGTACTCGGCGGACTCGTCTCTTCGAATTACGCTGGCCTCGTCTGCCCGGACTGGCCAACCTGCATGAATGGCGAGTTCTTTCCGACCTGGAGCGGCATTCAGGGTCTCCACCTCTTTCATCGCAGTGTCGGATACGCCTCTTTACTCATGATCGTGGCCGCAGCCGGGCTGGGACGAAGTCACCCGGGATCTCGTAACTGGCTCACGACGGCGGCCGTCTTTGCGCTGCTCCAGATCGTCGTCGGCATCGCGAACGTACTGCTTCGACTCCCCGTCGAGGTCACGGGCCTGCATTCCGCACTCGCCGCAGGCCTCGTATGCACACTCGGCGTCAGCGTCCGCGAGGTCTGGCGCGGCACCGGCCCGAGCTGACTCAATTCTGCAGGGGTGGCGTCGGGATGCTACATCCTGCTCGCCGCGGCAATGCAACTACGAGCGGGAGAGAACATGCGACCCCATCAGATCTTCGGTGCGATGAGTCAAGAAAGGTGTGAACAGGTCATGGCGAAGATCGCCAAAGAGGCCCCCGAAGTCTTTCGCCAAACCGTTACGACTGCGGCGACGACCCTGAAATTCCGACCCCAATACCTCTGGAAGCAGCCCATACCAAAGCGCGTCGCGTCGGTCCGCCGAGTGCTTGCGCGGGCTGGAGCGGATTCCCTCGCGGAGGAACTCCTCGCGATCTACTTCCTCAAATGCCGACTCGATCTACTCACTGAATGGCTCGATCTGATGGGTCTCGCCCATGAAGACGGAATGCTGACGGACGACGAAATACCCTCTCCCGACGCCGCCGAACTCGACAAGAAGGTCGAACAACTTCGTGCCGGAAACGACGAGGATTGCGATCTGCTCCTTCAGGTCTTCGCAGGACAGGCTGCCATCGACTGGCCCGCACTCGACGAAATCCTGGCTCGCCCTTGAATGTGGGCACGACGGATTCGAGGACCGGCGTCTCGACTCGGGATTGCGCAGCAGCCTGCTTGACCTTTAGGCCGTGTTGACCGACGTCCCAATCGGAACGATAATGCTCACGAGTGCCCGAATTAGGCGCCGTTTGAACGGGGAGAAACATGGCTCGTTCGATACTCGTGGTCGAAGATGACGCGGAAACTCGAGCGTACTTCGTCGATGCGCTACGCGGTGAAACCACTGACGATGACTACCATGTCACAGCCGCGGCTTCGCTCGCGCAGGGCACGGAAGAGCTGAACCGCAAGTGGCCCGACGTCCTGCTCGTGGATCTCGGGCTACCCGACGGCAGCGGGCTCGACCTGATCCGAAGAGCACGAACACTCTCGACCGACATCTTGATCCTCGTCATCACGGTATTCGGCGACGAAACCAGTGTCGTGGGCGCCATCGAGGCGGGCGCCCAGGGTTACCTGCTGAAATCCGAAGCGCCGGCGGACCTTCGTGAAAGCGTGCGCCAGGTCCTCGATGGGGGAGCCCCCATCAGCCCGGGAATCGCGAACCACTTGCTCCGGCGTTTCAGACATGCCGAGCCCTCCGACGACCCGAGCAGTCCGGGATTCACGCCCCGTGAGCGCGACGTATTGACCCTGATGGTCAAGGGTCTGCCCTACCTCGAAGCAGCTGAAATTCTCGGAGTCACCCGCAATACCGTGGCGGGCCACGTCAAGAGCATCTACGCAAAGCTCGAAGTCAGTTCTCGCGGCGAGGCCGTCTACGAAGCGCTGAGCCAGGGGATCGTCACGCTCGATTCGAAGGACTAGGGCGAAAAGGGAATCGTCAGATCGATCCGGGTGCCCGACTTCGTACCTTCGAATCGTAGTACCCCGCCGAGTTGATCCGCCCGCGATTTCATATTGGTTATTTCACCTCCGCCTGCATGGATGTTCCCCGGTAGCCCCCGGCCATCGTCGCGGATTGATATATGCAATTGCCCCCGTTCAACGCGAGAGGAAGTGATCTCCAATTCGACGCTCTCCGCGTTCGGGTGGCGCAGCATACTCGTGACGGCCCCCTGGATGATCCGCAGAACGTTGAGTACGGCCTCCGGCGGAATCGTCTCGAGGCCGGGAATATCCTCCACCCGCCAGCGAAGCTCGATTCCATTGCGCCGCAACAACGGCTCCAGACGAGCACGAAGTTTACCGAGCGATGTCGGCAGGTCCGTCGTATCGGGATCCAACGAATCGATCACGATGCGGATGTCGTCGATGGCGCGACGAAGCGCTTCAGCCACCTCATTCGGATTGGAGAGACCTCGTTCGACCATCGAAAGGACCGAAACGAGTTGACCGCCGAGGCCATCGTGCATCTCTCGCGTCAGCCGTTCCCTTTCCAACAAGAGCAGCTGCTCCCTTTCACTGTGAATACGTTCCGTTTCCTTGGATCGATACATCCGCTCAGCGACGTCGCGCTGTTCGACGACCGCGGCCAACGTAAAGGCTGAAATCCCGATGTAGATCGAGTACGCCCAGAGCAGGAAGGTCGCCTCGTTCGATGTTCCGAGTACGAAGGGTCCGAAGCCCGTGCCGGTGGCGACTGTGACGATCGAAATAATCAACAACGAAGCCACCATGGCTCCCCGCGAACCCAACCGTATTCCCGCCCAGACGAGGATCGGAAAGAGGGCCAGGACGGCTGCGAACCCCAACAGGCCAAGGCCGGGGACGAAGAAGGCGAACGAACCCGCGGCAAGAAGAACCGCGATGGAGATCCAGGCGTCGACCCGCCGGCTCAGGGATCTCCACGACGGCGTCCCGTGTGCCATCATCAACAGGATCGGCGTCAGGATCAAGACGCCTCCCGCGGCGCCGAGCCACCAGATCAGCCACACCGACCAGAAGCGATCGGCCTCCATCAGACCGAAGAGCAGTGTGCTTCCCACTCCAATCGTCGCATTGATGGTCGTGCAGCCAAGAACGCCGATCACGAGAAACGACGCCCCATCTCGCACACGCTCCAGGTTCGGTCGGAAGTCGACCACGCGGACGAGAAGAGTGGCGCCGACGAGGGATTCGAGCGTATTCCCGATCGCGATTCCCAGCTGCACGAGCCAACTACCCGACGGGAGTTCGAGGTTGACCAACAACGAGCCGACGAAGATACCTGGCCACAAGCGTCGGCCAAACAGGATCAGCGCGGCGAGCGCCAGACCCGTTGGAGCCCACGGCACCGGGGTGACATTGTCGTGGTAGTAGGTGAACTCCAGGCAGAAGCGCCCGGCAACGAAGTAGAAGACCGTGAATAACAAGACCTGCCAGATCCAGTTCACCGAATCGACCGAGCGGCCTCTTCTCGAATTCGCGGGCTCCACAGCGAAAAGCTTACAGAGGATCCCGGCACTCCGCGCCCCGCATCAAGGTGGCAAGGGGATGGTCAAATCGACCTTCGTCCCCGAATGTGTGCCTTCGATCGAAATCTCTGCTCCGAGTTCCTTCGCACGCGACTTGATGTTTTTGATGCCACGACCGCCCGAGGGCATGAGCGGTGACAATCCCTGACCATCGTCGCAGATACGCAGACGGAACTGCCCCCGATCGGCCCCAGAGGAGGTCACGCTGACTTCAACCCTCTCTGCACTTGCGTGGCGCAGCGTGTTCGTGACGGCCTCCTGGATGATCCGCAACACGTGAAGTGCTGATTCCGGAGGAATCGTGTCGAGACCAGGCACGTCATCGATGCTCCAGCTGAGCTGGATCCCATTGCGTCGCAGCAGCGGTTCCAGACGACCGCGCAGTTTGCCGAGCGACGTGGACAAAATTGTCGTGCTGGGATCGAGAGAATCGATGACGATGCGGATGTCATCGATCGCACGACGAATGGCCTCCGCCACTTCGTTCTGGCCCGCGTGTCCCCGTTCGACCATCGAGAGCACTGAGACAAGCTGGCCACCGAGCCCATCGTGCATCTCACGTGTCAGGCGTTCGCGCTCGACTAGCAGTACCTTTTGTTGCTCCGCGCGAAGACGTTCGGCCTCCTCGAATCGGTACCTCCGATCGGCGAAATCGCGCTGCTCGACGACCGTCGCCATTGTGAATGCCGTAACTCCCATGAATATCGAATACGCCCATAGCAGGATCATCGCCTCGGTCGTTGTTCCGAGTATGAAGGGACCGGAACCCATCCCCGTGGCGGTCGTGGCGATCACGACGATGAAGAACAAGGCAAGCGTGGCCCCTCGTGGACCTAGCCGAGTTCCTATCCAGACGAGCACCGGGAAAGGGGCCACGCACACCGCAAACCCCACCAAACCGAGACTCGGGCCAAAGAACGCAATGAGAGTCGTCGCGAGCAGAATCACAAGCGCTAGCCAGGTCTCGACCTTTCGACCCAGCGATCTCCACGACGGATTTCCGAGCACCATGATCAGGAGAATGGGCGTCAGGATCAGTGCACCCCCCGCGTTGCCCATCCACCAGATCAGCCACACCTGCCAAAAGTTCGCGAACTCCACTGTCCCAGCGACCGCCAGACTGCCGGTCCCGATCGTCGCGCTAAGGGTCGTGCAGCCAAGGACGCCGATCAGGAGAAAGGTCACGATGTCCCGCTGTCGCTTCATGTCCAGGCGAAGGTCAGCCACACGAATGAGAAGGGTGACGCCGACCACGGCTTCGAGCGTATTTCCGATCGCGATTCCGAGAGACGGCATCCAGTCCATGGAACTGCCGGCATTGACTAGCATCGTGCCGATGAATATCCCCGGCCACAGCCGCACACCGAAAAGAATCAGCGCAGCAAGTGAGAGCCCCGTCGGTGGCCATACAAGCGTAGCGTTGTCGTGGAAATGAGTGAGTTCCAGCCCGAATCGCCCGGCGACGAAATAGAGCAACGCAAGCAACGAGACCTGCCATAACCAGGTCACCAGGTCAGCGCCGCCGCGGGTACTCGAGTTAGTTGTCTCCACCGCGATAATCTTACAGAGGAATTCGACGTCCCGCGCCCCACAGGAGCCCCACCAGGAGCCAGACGCAGACAGGGCCCCGAACCGTCTCAGTCAAGAGATTCGAGGCCCTGTTCTCACGCGCCCGCTACCCCTTGAAGGCAGCGATGAGCGCTTTCATCTCCTCGGCGATCGAGTCGGGAATGATATAGCCCGCATCAGAGTGGATCGCGTCCCAGTTCCCGGCAATCTCCTCGACGGTTGCCGGCTTGCCCACACCGTTGAACCAACCCTCGGCCATCCCGATGAAAATGCGTGCATAACGCCCACCACCGACCGAGTAGATCGAATGCGTAACATCGCATTGTTCGGAACAGAGAAAGACGGTCAACGGCGTGACGCAATCGGGCGTCACGTTCTCGGCCATCGGACCGAGCAGATCCTCGGTCAACCGTGTGCGGGCGATCGGGGCGATCACATTCGACTTGATGTTGTTCTTCGCTCCCTCGATCGCGATCACATTCGATAGACCGACGAGGCCCATCTTGGCCGCGCCGTAATTCGTCTGCCCGAAATTTCCAAAAATTCCGGCGGCCGACGCTGTGTGGACGAAGCGACCATAGTTCCGTTCCTTCATGGCACGAAACGCCGGCTGGGAAACGAAGAATCCACCCTTCAAATGAACGTCGAGCACGAGTTCGAGCTCGGCTTGCGTGAGCTTTGCGAAGGACTTGTCGCGCAGGATGCCGGCGTTGTTCACGACGATGTCGACCTGGCCGAAGTTGTCCAGAGCGGTCTGGATGATGGCTTCGCCACCTTCGGGCGTCGCGACCGAGTCATAATTCGAAACCGCGGTTCCACCGGCTTCAGAAATCTCCTTCACGACCTGATCGGCCATGCTCGTGCCTGCGCCTGAACCGTCCGCGGCGCCGCCGAGGTCGTTCACGACGACCTTCCCCCCGCGCTTTGCGAATTCCAATGCATAGGTGCGGCCGAGACCACCGCCGGCACCGGTAATGACTGCTACTCGATCATCAAAGCGAATGTCGCTCATCCTCTGGACTCCTTGAACTCAATGTGGATACGACCGGGGATTCTGAACCCGGCTCGGTTGTCGAAAACGACGGAGAAACTTGGATTTGGGCACGGAGCGACGCCAAGTTGGTCGCGGTGGGCCGCGCCAGACCATAGCAAGACGGTACGCACTACTGTGCGGCCGGATGCAATGAGATGCCTCCGAGCTCCCCAGAGGGAATGACTTTGCCTCTCGCAGCCCGCAGTAACTTCATCGATCCCAATCGCGTAGTCTTCGAGACATCGAGCCCCTGTCTGGGTTCCACATTTCCATGCCGGAGAAACCGCTTGGCGCAGCCCACGATCACTTCGAACAGGTCGGCTTCTGAATTCTCGACCGCGAGACGGCCGGCTCCCGACGTGCCTTCCCGCAAAGGGGTCGGTCTCTACGGAATCGAAATCGACAAAATGGAGGGCGGGCCAGCCGAGCAGGGCATCGCAGGCAAACCGCCGGCCACGATTTCCGAAACGGAACAGTCCTCCTTCGACAGACACATCGCAGCGAGAGGACTCCACCCCCTTAGGCGCGCGCGGGTATCGACACTTCAGCTCAATATCGGACTGCGATGCAACCTGGCTTGCCATCATTGTCACGTCGAATCCGGCCCCAAACGAGTCGAGCGACTCGATCGCCGGGGTATCGAACGCATCATCGAGCTGTTGGAGCGAAACCCGGAAGTCACAACGCTGGATATCACCGGCGGCGCGCCCGAACTCCATCCGGACTTTCGCGACCTCGTGCGCGCCGCCCGTTCGCTCGGGCGTAGAGTGATCGACCGCTGCAACCTGACGATCCTCTTCGAACCGGGCCAGGAAGATACGGCCGCTTTTCTGGCGGAACAGGGGGTCGACATCGTCGCCTCCCTCCCCTGCTACAGCTTGAAGAATGTCGAACAGCAGCGTGGGCGCGGCGTTTTCGATGGAAGCATCCGCGCGCTCCAACAGCTGAATAGCCTCGGCTATGGTTCCTCCCAACACCAGACGGAATCCGAGCCACGGCTCGACCTCATCTACAACCCTGTCGGCGCCTTTCTTCCGCCATCCCAGGAATCCCTCGAGACCGAGTATCGCGACGAACTGAGCAGTCAATTCGGGATCGTCTTCAACAGCCTGCTCACGATCACCAACATGCCCATCAAACGCTTCGCCCACGAGCTCCATCGCGAAGGTCGGCATGAAGCCTACATGGGGCTACTCGTCAATCATTTCAACGCGAACAACGTTGAGAGTCTCATGTGTCGAAGCCTCGTCAACGTCGGGTACGACGGCACGCTCTACGACTGCGACTTCAATCAGGCACTCGAACTTCTACCGCCCGGCCCACGTCGGACGATTTTCGACATCGACGATTTCACTGCACTCGAAGACAATCGGATTTCGACCGCCGCGCATTGTTTTGGCTGCACGTCGGGGACGGGTTCGAGTTGCGGCGGCGCGCTGAGCTGACCCCCGAGTGGCGAGTCGAACCACGCAAGAATGCCAGGAAGTGCTCTGAGGAGTTCTACGCGAGGCCGCAAGACGCCCGTCGCAGATCAGCGATCTTTACCCTTCCACTCTCGACGAAGGGGAGCGTTTTACGTAGCCTGCGAGAGGCGCCATTTCGAACCCGCCGCAACCGGAGGTTTCCGCGTGCAATTCTCTTCCGCTCGACCCTACTTCGTGCTTCTTGCCTCGTTCGTCCTGGTGCTCGCCTCGCCTGGTTGGGCAGCGTCGACGGATCTTGCGACGCGCCTCGAATCCGGCAGCCGATCCGAAGCCGACAAGGCGCGTGACCCAGGTCGAAAACCCGCGGCCGTCGTTGCGTTTATCGGCATCGAACCGGGTATGACTGTCGTCGACCTGCTTGCAGCCAGCGGCTACTACACGGAAGTCTTGGCCGAAGCGGTCGGACCGGACGGTAAAGTCTACGCGCAGAACACCGATTTTCTGCTGAAGATGCGCGATGGAATCAACGAAAAGGCAATGGTCACTCGACTTGCCAATGATCGTCTGCCGAACGTGGAGCGACTCGATCGTGAGATCAATGACCTGGGCCTCGCCGCGGGAAGCATCGACGCCGTCCTGACCGCGCTCAATTTCCATGACATCTACAATGGGCGCGGCCCGGAAGCCGCACAGAACGTATTGCGCGTGATTCACACCGTCCTTAAACCGAACGGCATTCTGGGCATCATCGACCATGCTGGAACTGCGGGCGCGGACAACGAGAAGCTGCATCGCATGGATGAAGCAAAAGTAGTCGAAGCAGCCAAGCAAGCTGGCTTCGTCGTCGATGCCACGAGCGATCTGCTTCGTCACCCTGGCGACGATCGAACCCGTATGGTGTTCTCGGAAGGCCTACGCGGCGCGACCGACCGCTTCGTCCTCAAGTTGCGAAAAGCAAATTCGAACGACTAGAACAGAAGACGAATCATCCATCATGGCAGTGCGCATCGGGATTGGGAACGGACGTTTCCCCTTCGAATCGGTCGGAAAATTTCGGGCCTGGCTCGACCTTTGCGAAAATTCCGCGATCGACTCGATCTGGCAATCAGATCGAGTCATCTCTCGGGAGCTTGCGCTCGAACCCATGACGCTGCTCTCCATCGTAGCGGGGGCGACTGAGCGATTGAAATTCGGCACGAACGCCGTCGTCCTGCCGTTTCGAGATCCGATTACCTTCGCTCGCCAATGCGCGACCCTCGACTACTTGAGCGACGGCCGATTCCTGCCGGCTGTCGCGATCGGCCGCGGCGATGCACCCGAATGGGAAGCGACCGGTCGCAGCCCGAAGGGCCGCGGCGCGAGAGCAGACGAAGCCCTCGAAGTCATCACACGACTCTGGGAGTCCGAATCCGCAGACTTCGACGGTGAATTCTACTCCTTGAAGAGCGCCGCCATCACACCACGCCCCAAACAGAACCCTCTCCCGCTATGGCTCGGCGGCGCATCAAAGGCAGCGATCCGTCGCACAGCGCGCTTTGGCAGCGGCTGGCTGGCGCCGCTGCAAACGCCGGAAGAAACGGGCGCGACAGTCAATGCGATTCGCATCGAGAGTAAAAGGATCGGCCGACCCATTCCCGACGACCACTATGGTGCGACGATTCTCTTCCGAATCGGCAAGCCGCCGAATCCGATGCCTCAGATCGACCCGAGTGATTCAGCCGCAATGCGACTCCAACGAATCCAGGCAATCGGCGACGCCGACTCCGTACTCTCACTGATTCGCGAATTTCGTGACGTCGGCGTAACGAAATTCATCGCCATTCCGATTGCACGAAACGCAGAGGACTTGATGGAGCAGACCCGACTGCTCGACGAAGAAGTCCTGCCGCATTCGAACGACTGACGACCCGCGGCCTCCTCCGTGGTTCGCGATCAGTCGTCGAGCAGAACCAGAACGTCCTCCGGCGGCCTGCCGATCGCGGCCCGATCGCCTCGAATGAGAATCGGGCGTTCCATCAGAATCGGTTCCACCGCCATCGCAGCAAAGATCTCAGCCTCGGATGACGATGCATCGAGAGCCGCATTCGCGAACTCCCCCTGCTTGCTGCGCGTAAACTCCAGGGCCGGTTTGCCGAGCCGTTGGCCGAGATCCGCGAGTTCCTCTTGTCCAAGTGGATTCTCGAGATAGAGCCGTGTCTGGAACGCGACCCCCCGCTCTTCCAGCAGACCCAGAGTCGCTCGACTCTTTGAACACTTCGGATTGTGGAGCAGCAGGATTTCGTCGTTGGAAGTGGGAAGCGCCACGTATATTCCTAGGTTGAGGGTTGAGAGCTGAGGGTTGCGTACGGCCGATGATGTTAGCCGCGTATTCGTCGCAAGTTCAACGCGTGCAAGCCTCGCGCGCGTTCGAACAAACAACCCAGACCGAAGAGGACGGCCAGGATTCGTATCGCCACCCCGATGAAGGGCAACGCCGCGATCGCGCCGAGAATCAGTACGCCCACCAACAGCGAAGGCGCGAAGGATCCGAGTCCCGGACCCGAGGGCGCCAACACCGCCTGGCCAACCAGCCCGGCCACGATTACGTAGGAGGTATAGACGGCAGAGATCAAGAAGAACAACCCGAGCACGGCAACGGGAATCCCGACCACCGTCATGCCGATGAGTAGGATCGCCACAGGGGCCGAGAGAAGCACGACGAAGCCAAGTCCGAGGGAACGAACGAATCCACGAGCGTCCGGTGGATCGGCCTCAAAAAATCTCGGATCGAGCACGTAGATCAAGAGACCGAACAGGAAGGCTCCGGCTGCAGCGACCAGGAGCATGAGGTAGAAGCTCGGTTTTTTGTAGTGCGCGAGGTAGTGGTCGTGAATCAGTGACTCTTTCGTCACCATCACCTCTCCAGCCACGATCGACTCGGATGCTTGCTCGATCTCGGCAGAACGTCCGGTCAAGCGCCCCCGCACGTCGCGACCCACGCGGGCGCCGTCGAGGAGCTCGATTCGATCGGCCGCCAGAACATGAAGGTCGCGCGCGATCTCTGCGCGAACCTCGATCCAGTCGCCGGCGAAGGTCACGTCGCGCGCGGCCTGTCCCGCAATGCGCACGCCTTCGCCAAAGACCGTGACATCGCGCCCGAGCCGAGCTTCGTCCATGATCGTGACACGGTCGCCCGCCAGCATGACTGCACCATCTACCCGTGCACTCAGCCCGATGCGCTCGCCTATCCCGATGATCGTCCCTTCGACGATGCCGGCGACTTCAACCTCACCGGCAAATATAAAGAGATTGCCCGTCACCGTTCCGCGCAAGGTGAATCGTTCCGCTGCTACGAACAGGTCGCCGTCGATCGTGCCATCGACTGTGACTACGTCGCCCGTGCACACGAGCGTCTCGGAAACGGTCTCGCTCGCACCAATGTGCGTATCCTCGTCATCGCGGAACTCGAGGGCACTCGCGATTTCTGGGGTCGCCAGAAAAATCAGCAGTAGAAGCGACAGCGACGACGTCTTCGCGATACGTCGCGACAGAGCATGCAGGGCTGCACAGCCCAAGGCAGAGAAAGAGGCCACCGCACCAACCGATGCGGCGGCACTGAAGAATTCAGGCCAGCGGCCTCGTAGCATGAAAATTGCGTCGAAGACCATCTCATTTGCTCCTATGAGGCGCTTTGGGTTGAGCAGATCGAGCACACCTGGCAGACGCAACTCAATCAGCAATCCACCGATCGTGAGAACTGCGGTCACCGCGACGATCGCCATGGGCAGACTCCAAGAGAGATCCTTAGGCGGCGCCTGCGGACGCCTCGACATAGCGCGCTCGTAGAACACGTTCGAGAGCGCCTCGATCTCGTCTCGAAGAGCCATCACTTGACCGCGACAGGCCCGACAGGAGACGAGATGCATTTCGACGCCACGCAGCTCATCGCCCGGAAGCTCGTCGTCGACGTAGACGGACCACGTATATTCGCTCGGACAGTTCATGGTCCCGACTCCTGCTCGCTGCGCAGTAATCCGCGCAACTGCTGCTTCGCGCGAAATATCGAGCTGGCCACCTGGGAGCGTGACAGCCCCAGCTCTTCGCCGATCGTGTCATAGTCGAGCTCGGCGAAATAGCGCAACACGAGCGGCGCCCGATATCGGTCGGGCAGACTGTCCAGTGCGATTCGGACGGCGGACTGGCGCCGGGTCTGTACCAGCTCATCGAGCGCCGAAGCGGATTTTTCGGCAAAGCCATCGACCTCTGGCTCGGAGGACTCGAATAGACGTTTTTCGAGGCTGCGTCGACGTAGGCGGTCGATACAGCCGTGGGCCGCGATCGATCGCAGCCAGCGGCCCAGGGGCTGCGCCTTGTCATACTGTTCGAAGCGATGCTGTGCGCGCTGGAAGGTCTCGTTAGCAGCATCCTCCGCGTCGACTGAACCGAGCATTCGGGTGCAAAGACGCAGAATATCCGGGCGAAACTCATCGAAAAGTTCGCCGAGCGCCTCGTTCTCGCCGGCTCGTGCTCGCTCGACATGCAGCCGGATCGTGCCGTCGTCCACCCGCGCTCCAATGCTCCGACGCCGCTTCGCCGTCGCGGCGGCCGTCTCGTACTCTATCCGATGTCTGCGGAACCGGCGCTCGGGCCCGCAGATGCCCGGCTGTGTGAGCCCGGTTGCCCCGTAGGCCATATGGCGCCTCCTCAAATCTCCTATCTCCTATCTACTACTACGAACCTGCGAGTCGTGAATTGCAACTTTCTGCACGGAAGCGTGATTTTTCGAGTCTTGCTGAAAGTGTCCCCTGTATTTCATTCTCGGGCTTTTCGCCTTGCGCAGAACCGCTCAGCAGTCTAGGAATTGCGGTCGATCACGGCGTGATCAATGAGCGCTCTCGCAGACAGACTGGAGGACTGAAGGATTGTCGTTACTTCGCTTTCTCGGAATCGGTGGAACTTCAAAGGGCCGCGAAAGCGAGCCTGTCAGCCTGACCGAAATCGGCGCCCAACTCGAAACGCTCCCCCCCGAGCAGGCTCGCTTCGTAGCGGCGTTTGCCTATCTGCTCGCCCGCATCGCAGCGGCCGACCTTCGGACCGACGCGACGGAACGTGATTCGATCGCACATCGCATGGAAACTTTCGCCGAAATCGACCACGACCTGGCGGGAATCCTCGCGGACACTGCGATCCGCGCGGCAGCGGACCACGACGCGAGTGACGATCATCTCGTCGCACGCGCCTTTCGGGACATGACGGAACAGCCAGAACGGATTCGGCTCATTCGCTGTTTGTATGCCGTAGCGGCCGCGGATGAAGAAATTTCAACCGTCGAAGACAACGAGATCTATGAAGTCGCGAAGGCGATTGGAATCAGTCATAGCGACGTGATCAGCCTTCGTCTGGAATTCAAGAAATACCTCGGAGCCCTGAAAGCCCACCCGTCGGAGCGCTGATCCGCTACGCTCGCGCGACTCTGACCCTGCCGATGGGAGAATTGATCGATGGCCGCACGCACGAAGACTCGAAAAGCCGCAAAGAAATCGTCGCGCAAGCCCGCGAAGAAGACCACGAAGAAGGCCGCGAAGAAAGCGGCTAAGAAGAAGGCGAAGAAGAGCGTGAAGAAGAAGGCGTCAAAGAAAGCGGCCAAGAAAAAGGCTTCGAAAAAGCGAACGACACGCAAGACGGCCAAAAAGCCTGCCAAGAAGAAGGCAGCCAAGTCCACGCGGAAGAAGACAAGTACGCGACGAAAGGCCGCCAAGAAGAAGGCCTCTGCGAAGAGAAGCCCTGTGAAGCGCAAGGCCAGGGCAAAGACAAAGACGAAAAGTGCTCCGCCCTCGTCAGGCGAACTCGTGCGCACACGGCTGACCGCCATTTCGGAACGACTGCTCGGCCCGAGTGCGACGTCCGGCGGC
>CBFDDD010000053.1:0-31753 GCA_965603475.1 uncultured Myxococcales bacterium | reverse complement strand
TAGTGCGCTGACGATCGACTCGGGTTCACCGCCACCGCCACCGCCACCGACGACTTCGGCTGAAATCTCGGGCGATGTCTCGGCATCCATGCAGGCGATGGCCAGTTGCTCTCGTAGCTCTGCTGAATCGCCTCGGTTGATGGCCAGCGACTTGGGCGCAGGTTGGTCCACGATGTAGGTACGGGAGATCGCATCCCGCTCTTCTTCGGACGGATCCTCGGGCTGATCGGCCGGCGTCAGGCGGGCGAGCGCGAGAAAGCTCCTGGCGTCGAGTGGATCGACATAGCCGAGTCGCGCACGGCGTTCCTGTCGATCGCCTTCGACATCTGCGGCGAGTGATTCCGACGAGGACAAGACATGCCTGAGAGCATCGAGGTCGTCCATGTATCCACCTGCGACTGCCACACAGCGGTCGAGAATCTGAATCAGAACATCACGATGCAATCGATCCAGGGCGACGACCAGCGCATACGCCGCGTCCCAGCCTGTCTCCACTCGCGAAACCAGGAAGTAATGGTCGAAATGCTCGGTATAGGTGTTCTCGAGCGCTCGATCTGCGGCTTCCGCGGACGGATCGTTGGAACGAAGGCGCTCAGCGAGTGAGTCGACGTCGAATACCAGCATGATTCTGGACAGCGCGTGTACGACGAAGTCCTCGGACAGCTCGGTCACGCGTTTTGCCGCCGCTTCGTCGCCGGCCTCGAGGATCACTTCCAGCCAGGTCACGAATCGGTTCACCGAGAAGCGCTCTCGTTCGCCAGGGGCGTCGTTGACGAAGAGATCTTCATCGAACGCGGCGACGAGTTGTTCGGTCGTTGCAAGCGCGACCAGCTCCCCTGCATCCTCGACACCGAGCTGACGAATGATCGAGGCAAAGACCGGGTCTGGTAGCGCGCGCACTTGCTGCACGAGGTCGGGTGCGTCGATCAGACGGGCCAGCAGTGTCGTGGGAGATTGACGCCGCAATCTGGTCATTTCGAGGCTCCCCTTCGGCCCGAGCATGCGAGTGACAGCCTGCCGCGACGGCGCGCTCGCTGGTCTACATGTCAAAGTGTCAATCGTATCTGAGTGTCGTGGCGTCGAAATATCAGAGTGTCGAAGTGACGCGGCGTCTAGAGACCCAATTCCTTGGACAGGAAGCGCCAGATCTCTGCAACGGCCTCGTCGGGCAGCACTCGCGACTGGCTCGGCACGCGCAGGAAAGCCTTCGGTTTCGCGGTCGCTCGAAAGAGCGCATCGTCGTCGCTGGCCGCGACGATCAAGACTGACGTATTGGAGGTGTTTGCGAGATGGATTGCGGGGTCGAGGTCGCTCGAGCCTTGGTAACCCCCGCCAGTCCATGCCAGGACCGCGGCTCGCGGGCGTGGATCGTGTGCCAGGAGATAGCTACCCGCGTCCGCGCCCACGCTGAAACCCATGAAGCCGATGCGACTACTATCGATCTCAGGTAGTGCCGTGAGGGCGTCGAGCGTGCGAATCAAATCCGAGGTCGCCTGCCGGGCGAATTCCTCGACCAGTGCACCGGTCTCGGGATCGAGTTTCGAAGCCTCCGAAAGTTGACCGATACCCGAGACGAGCCGCTCGCTCAATTTCGGACTCGAGCGCTCGCCGTGAAGGGGCAGGTCGATGGTCGCGACTGCCAGACCTTCTCTCACCCAGGGCGCCGCACACGAGAGCGCCGCGGAATCCATTCCCTCCGCTGTCCCATGTTGGAGCAAGAGCAGAGGGGCCGGGGCCTGACCGGGTGGATCGGGCAGATACAGAATGCCGGGTACGAAGTCCCCACGTGAGACGATTTCGAATCGTTGTGCATTCAGCCCCTGCCACGCGTCGCTGCGCGCCTCGGGGCGAAGAGTGGCCTGAGCCGGTGCCTCGGGATGAGGGCGATAGACGGCGGATTCGGACATCGCGCGAACCTTAGCAGGGTACTGGCCTGTCGCTGACGACGGCCGTCTGCTCAGCGTGCGAGTAACAACTTTCGCGTTCGATACAGGTGCGACTTGATGGAGTCTTCGGATCTGGACAGGGTCTGCGCAATTTCCGAGATCGGCATCGAGTCGAGGTGGTGAAGCTCGAAGAGCTGGCGCTGCTCGGGCGTCACTTCGAACTCGAGCGCGTGGCTGAGCTGAGCAGCGCGCTCGACCATTTCGTAGTTCTCGAGAGGTGTCGCCTCGCTCGATGTATCCGCCGCCATGTTCGCGACGGAACGTTCCTCGTCCTCTTCGAAGAGGGGCACGGTCGGATGTTGCTTTCGCCGGAACCGAGCGGCCAGAGTGCGGCGCGTCAGTCCGAATATCCATGCCGCAAAGGGCGCTTCGCCCCGAAACGAGTCGATCGAGGAGAAGATGTTGATGAAGACTTCCTGGGTCGTTTCTTCCGTGTCGGCTCGATTTCGCAGCCGTTTGTCGAGAAAGCCGTAGACCCGTCTGAAATAGCGTCGATAGATTTCGTCGAACGCTGCCCGCTCACCTTCCCGCAGCCAGTCGACAAGGACCTCGTCCTTGGCTGTCTTCAGCCCAGGCAAATCGGGCGTTGAACGATCGCTACTTCCGCTCTTGCTGCTGCTGCTACTTTCACCACAACTCATGCGCTCGCTCGTCACAGCCGAATCCTTCCAGGCCCCCAGGCCCAGTTGTTCTCGGATCGCCCAGATCGATCCAAGAAGCCCCCCAGATGGAATGTGGCCCTCAAGCATGTCGGGGTGTCAAAAATTGTCACCGGTGACGAAAATTGTCACGATGGCGGGCTTTTTCCCGCGGGCGCATTGGTCACCTCAATTTTGATGGAGCGTTAGCTCACACTCAATCGACAACTTTTTTCTCTTCGACTTCGAGATGCAGGTCCGCGTCGCAGAGCCCGGTTCGAAAGCGTGATGCGGGCGACGATGCGGCCAGCTGTTCGGAAGATTTCGAGTGGGTGGGTGGGGGCGTCTCCGGCGGAGAGACGAGGCCCGCCCGATGGGTGTCAGATGCCAGTGTCGGTTCACGGGCAGTTTGCGTTCGGGACGGGGAACCTGTTTCGAGAAGAACTCTGAGCTGGCCGTGCTGCCGGAGACAGCGATAGGTCGCCAGCTCGATCGATCGGAGGGGAAAGTTCTCGACGGCTGCGCGTGTCTCCCGAGCGAATTCCGGACAGAAGAGCATGGCACGGGGTTCAGCTGAGGGTTCGAGGCCAAGTCCGGGGGCGAGTTTGAGAAAATCTGACAGTCGCGGGCGGAGCCACGTGATGTCCGCAAGGGATTGCGTGAGCAGGGCGACATCGTCTCCGTCCCGTCCGATTCGGATGCTGATGATCTCGCCTTCTCCTCCGACCGCGAGCAGATCGATCGCGGAGGCTTCGGCCAGGTAACCCTCGGCGACGACCCGAATGGTGGGAGCGAAACGTCTGAGCCGGTGGCGGATGGCGCGGCGTAGGCTGGGTCGTTCGGGGCGCCCTTCCCATTCGAGTTCAGCCATGGACCTCGCTCCGAGCGTCTTCGTAGAGGAGCCGCGCGACGTCCATCAGTGCGCGGGTTGCCGGCGCTTGCGGATGGGCCAGGCCAATCGGTCGTTGCGCCGCGATCGCGCGATAGACATGCAGGTCGTCGACGAGCAACCCGTAACTTTCCAGCACGAGTCCGAGCCGTTCTTTGCTGATCCGAGAGAGATAGTCGAAGGCCGCGCGCGCTTCAGAAATCTCCCTGACGCCGTGGATCGTGACGCCTACCTCGGCATTGGGGTTGCTTGCCAGCACCGTCTTTGCGAGCTCGTAGGCCTCGTGAAGATCGCGACGATTCGCGGATGTGAGAAGCAGCAACCAGTGGATCGGGCTCGATTTCGTGCGTTCGACGGCCAGCCACGGCGGCGGGATTCGGACGAACACGATTCCACTTCGCTGTTTTTCGTTGGCACGAGAGCGAGCCACGTCGGCGGCCGCTGCGTAGAGGCTCTCTAGATCTGTTGCAGGACACAGCACGAGTTCCGTTCCGAGCGGACCCGTTCCCGGCTCTGGCCAGAGGGGAGAACCTTCATCTGACTCCGGTGCGACCAGGGCCGCCGATCCACCGAGGCGGGCGGTTTCGACCGCGAGATTCCAGGCGAGCGCCGCCCGCACGACGTCGCGCTCGCCGATCGGCATGCCGAGAATCGGCAACGTCGCCGGCGCTGGCACCTGGATGAGGGATTCTGCATAGACGTCATCAATTCGTTCACCGCTCGCCGCGCTCGATCGGGGAGCAGCGTCGGTTTCGGGCAGGAAATAGTGAAGCACGTCGGCGAGATCGCGCGGCAAGGATTCCCTCGAGGGCCATCGGTCCGGTCGACTAGAACATCAGGGTATGCGCCGATGACCGTGATCGACAATACCGGGCAGCGGCTATTGCACGTGAAGAATCGAATTGGGTTGGCCGGTCGGGCCGGGTGCTGATTTCGGATTCCCGGGGTCTTCTCGCCATTCGCCGTCGACGACGTATCGATACTGATAGGTTCCGGGCTCGAGGGTGAGAATCTTCGTCCAGACTCGACTCTGACCCTCGGTTGCAATCAGCGATCGGACGCCCCGATCCGGAACCCAGCCGTTGAAATCACCGGCGATTCGCACATCGCCAGCCGCCGAATCCTTGAAGCGCACGACGACCTCGCGCGGTGGGCTCGTCGCGTCCGCGTCGCCGGCGCTTTCGCTACTGGGCTGCAGGTGCTGCTCGGGCGGTGAGGCCGCAAGCTCCATCGCCACCGACGCGTAATCGATGGCGCCGTTCGCCGAGGGCGCGTAGCGCGAGATCGGCAGACCCTCCCGAGCGGCCTCTCGAAGCTTGACATTCAACCGGATCACCGTGTCGAAACAGAGTTCTTTGAAGAGTTCACGGATTTCGCCGAGCGTCTGGCGCGCGTATCGGGTGCGTCCGTCGTAGAGCGTGGGTAAGACCCGAACATCGAGCTGGTGCCCGATCCGGTCCGACAGCAGGCTGATCGTTTCGAGCAGCTTTTGAACACCGTCGATCGCGAAGAAGCTCGTTTCGAGCGGAACGATCACTTCGCTCGCGGCGCGTAGCGCGTTGAATGTGAGCAGTCCGACATTGGGAGGGCAATCGATCAGGACATAGTCGTAGAGCGGCGGCAGCGTATCGATAGCCGCTGAGAGTCGCTCGGTTCTCGCGTCGTGGCGCTCCGTCGCGAGCTTCTGCTCGAGCGCGGAGAGCACGATGCTCGACGGAGCGATGTCGATCTTGTCACTGACGTCGACGATCACAGAGTCCAGGCGGCTGGCGCCAGCGGGTTCGACCAACACCTCGTAGAGATTCATCTCCAGATCGTCGGGTTCGAGGCCCATAGCCAGCGTGGCGTGGGCCTGCGGATCCATGTCGACGATCAGAACACGATTACCATCAGCCGCCAACGCGCCGGCGAGGTTGACGGTTGAGGTTGTTTTTCCACATCCGCCTTTTTGATTCACGATTGCGATGACACGCATGACGTCCCCCCCCGAGGCGTTTCGACCGCGAATCGATGCGCGGGCGTGAAATCTGTTTACTTCTTCTCTTGCTTTACTCTGTTGTTCAGTCGCCTAACCCGTCTGGCTCCAATTCTTCTCGTCGTGTCTCGTTCCCCGAGGTCCCGGCTTCTCGGGAATGGACGGTCCCTTTCCGCTGTGGCCAGTCGATCGATGGCTGTTCGATCGGTACTCCACGACTTCTCGCTCGAAGTCGGCCACAGGAAAGACCCATTCCTGACCGCTGATCGCTTCGAAAGCGGTACCGTCGTGGAAGACGAGGACCACATCGCCCGTGGCGACAAGGACTAGTTCTCCGAGCGGTCGTCCGACCTGCGGAAAGAGGTCCTGTAGGGCACGGACGCTCCTACGGATCTTCTGTACGGAGACGCCCGCGTCGATCAATCGCTTGGTCGCCTTGAGAGCGACGAGGTCATTGAAGCTATAACGATGGTGACCGCCAGGAGTGCGTTCCGAGGGCACGATCAGTTCTGTTTTGGCCCAGTACTGGAGCTGTCTTCTCGAGAGGTCGAGCAATTCGACGACTTCTCGCGTTTTGAAATGCTCGCTTCCGGCGGAAAGCGGCGGATTCTCCGGGCTAGCATTGCCAATGATTTCAGAGCGTTGGTTCAATGCTCACTCCGAGGCCCTGGAAGCTGAAGGGTTCAAGGGTCGTCTCAAACAGAATTTGCCGGATCCATCCCTTGATGATTCCGGCCCGAAACGTGTCGGGCTGCACATTGGGGTCTACGCTCGTAAGTAAATGAGCGGCCGTGCCTCAAGTCAAGCCAAAAGCGACAAGATTTGTCGCGATGAAGGTGAAATGCAGGTGAAAAGACGGATCCGCCATGGAAAATGAGTCTGAACGTAGGAATTGTGCACCGTTGTGGTCATCCCTCGTGACGTTGACTCGTGAGGGCTGGTAAGGTCGAGCGCTGTGTCGAAGAACCACGAACACGATCAGGCTCCCAAGAAGGATCAGCACCCCGGAGGGGCGCTTTCCCGTTTCGAAGCAGGTCGGGCCCGGTCCGAGCCGGATTCTGCATCGGGCGAAGCCGATGAACAGATTTCCACACGCAGTCGGGTTCGCGTCGACGAACACGGCGTTCATAGACCCTTTATGCGCGGCATCATGGTTCATTCGTTGACCGAACAAGGATTCTCCTTCGAGGACGCGTATGCGGTCTCACAGCAGGTCTGGAAGCGCGTTTCTGACCGCGAACTCGTCACCAAGAAGGAATTGCGGGAGTTGGTGGCGGAATTGTCGTCCGCCACGTCGACAGGTGATTTCGAACGCCTGGATCCGACGGTCGAGGATCAGCTCGACGTTCTCGGCAATGACGGTCGCTGGCCCTTCAGCCAGGGTCGGCTTCAGCATTCGCTGTTGGCGGCGGGGATCGAGCCGCGGGTGGCCTTCGAGGTCGTGGTCGAGATCGAGCGGGAATTACGCAGCCGAGGCGAACGCCGTGTGACGCGCGACGCGATCCGGATCCTGGCGGGGGATATTCTCCAGCGCCGCTTCGGCGAATCGAGTGCACGTCGCTACCACGGATGGCGGTTCTTCCAGAACAACGACGACCGACCGCTCATTCTGCTGCTCGGAGGCACAAGTGGAGTCGGAAAGTCTTCTCTGGCGCTCGAAGTCGCCCGTCGGCTTTCCATCGCGCGGGTTCTTTCGACGGATTCGATTCGAGACGTCATGCGCGTGATGGTGTCGGATGATCTCGTCCCGACGCTCCACGTTTCGTCCTTCGAGGCGCATTCACGACTCGTCAGTGAGGTTCGTGATGGACTCGACCCCGTGATCGAGGGTTTTCTCGAACAATCCCGGACGATTCTGGTCGGTGTGCGAGCCGTGATCGAGCGGGCGATCAAGGAGGGGACGAACACTGCGCTGGACGGTGTCAGCCTGGCTCCGGGGCTCTTCGACGTGTCCGAGTGGCAGGATCGCGCGCACGTCCTTTTCCTGCTCGCGGCGGACGAAGACCAGGAATCACTGCACGGCCATCTGGTGGCGCGAGCCCATGGACGGGGCGCGCGGGCTTCCGAGCGATATATGCAGAATTTCGAGGAGATATTTCGCATCCAGGAAGACCTCCTCGAGCGTGCGGAGATGTTCGAGATTCCGGTTGTCGATGTGCAGGACCTCGAATCCGCCGCCCAGCAGGTCGTGGGGTACGTCGTGGACCAGCTCGGCGAATGCCACGCGGCGGAGGCACCCGGGCTCGATTAGGATCCCGGCCGTCATGAGCCGCTCACTCAAATACGATATTCCCGGAGACGATCGGCGCCTGTCGCTGGCCGATGTCGTTGCGACGGGCTGGGATGAGCTTTTCGCAAAGACCCGGGAGCCCATCGACGGCGATCTTCCGAGCCCGAGAAAAAGGGTGCTCGAGATCGGTTTCGGACGTGGGGAGTTCCTACTGGCGATGGCCGAACGCTCGCCCGAGGTTGATTTCGTCGGGATCGAGATCTCCTTCAAGAGAACCCTCAAAATGGCGCGCAAGGTTGCCCGCGCGAAGCTCGCGAACGTCCGTCTGCTCGAGGCGAATGCGCAATTCGTTTTTGAGCAGCTGTTTCTACCGCGCAGTCTCAGCGAGATCTGGTTGAATTTCTCTGATCCCTGGCCGAAAGCGCGCCACGCCCATCGACGAGTCATTCAACCGTCGTTCGTCGCCGCCGCCGCGCGTGTCCTCGATAGAGGTGGCATTCTTCATGTCGCGACCGACGACGTTCGTTATGCGCATCAGATCGGAGAGGTACTCGCGGCGGAAAAAGCGCTGTTCAACCAATACGCCCCCTGGCCGTATTTGTATGATGTTCCAGGGCGGGTGCGCACGGGTTACGAAGAGCAATGGCGCGCCGCGGGACGACCTCTCCATTTCTTTGCTTATTCAACCTCCGCGCGGGAAGAGTCCGCATGACGTCTCGCCCCTCGAATCTCAAGGACTACGCCCTCCCGGCACTTCGTGATCTCTGCGTTTCGCGCGGTTGGCCCGCCTATCGTGGAGATCAGATCGCGACCTGGCTCTACAAGAACGATGCCGATTCCCTGGATGACATGACCAATCTTCCCGTAGAGCTGCGTTCGGCACTCGCTGCCGATTTCGAGCTGTCTTCACTCGAGGTCGCGGCGACGCAACGTTCGAAGGATGGCACGACCAAGCTTCTCTTGAGTGCCTTCGACGGTGCGCAGATCGAGGCCGTCCTGATTCCCGAGGAGAGACGACAGACTCTCTGCGTTTCGACTCAGGTGGGCTGCCCGCTTACGTGTAGTTTTTGCGCGACCGGTGCCCTCGGCTTTACACGCAACCTGAGTGTGGGCGAGATCGTCGACCAGGTCTTGCTGGCGCGAAAGCAGCTCGCCCCCGATGAAATTCTCAGCAATCTCGTCTTCATGGGCATGGGAGAGCCTCTGCTGAACCTTCCAGCGGTGTCCGAGGCGATTCGCTTGTTCACGGATCCGAAG
This sequence comes from uncultured Myxococcales bacterium, assembly GCA_965603475.1. GTDB lineage: Bacteria > Myxococcota_A > UBA9160 > UBA9160 > UBA4427 > UBA4427. The sequence goes on along the minus strand of CBFDDD010000053.1, from coordinate 22,818 downwards.
GCATTCGGATTGGCACCGCGCCGGGTGACGGTGTCGACGGCCGGTGTGTTGCCGCAGATCGCGCCGCTGCTGGAAGTCGCGCCGATCCATCTGGCGGTCAGTCTGCATGCGACCACGGATGAGGTGCGTGATGTTCTCGTGCCGCTCAACAAGCGCTTTCCGCTCGACGCGCTGCTCCAGACACTGCGTGATGAACCGCGCATCAATCGTAGGCGCCCGGTGTTCTTCGAATACACCTTGATGGAGGGCGTGAACGATTCCGTCGAGGATGCACTGCGACTGCCCGGGCTACTCTCGGGGATCGACTCGAAGGTGAACGTGATTCCGATGAATCCACATCCGGATGCGCCCTATAAGCCACCTTCAGCGGAGGTCGTCGATCGTTTCACGGCGGCTCTGCACAACGCTGGCATTCGCGTCACCCTGCGACGGGATCGCGGTCGCGATATCGATGCGGCTTGCGGTCAGCTCGCCAATCGAAGCGTGTCCAGGGAGCCGTGAACGATGGCCTGGCAGGCTGCGGAAAGACGGAGTCGGCCAGGGTGCCATGTGGCGCGGGTGGTGAACCCTGGCGCTCGCCGGTCGTCACAGGCGGTCGCTCCCGCATGATGCATCGGGCATATTGCCACCGTCTGCTCCTCTAGGCTCCCGTCTACTCGCACTCGCTCTTCGCTCGCGCTCCCCCCGCCCACGCCACATGGCACATCCATCGGTTCCGTCTTTCCGCAGCCTGCCAGGCACTCTGGTTCGGGCTGCAAATTGGCCGGTCAAACTCGTCAAGGGAGGATCTCGGGGTGCCGATGAGTCCCCGAGGGAGGTCGCTGGCGAATCGCCGGCATCCAACAGACATGCTCTACGCGATTGGTGATATTCATGGTGACCTCGAGAAGCTCGACGAGCTGCTCGAATCGATGCCGCTCGAGCTGGGTGACAAATTGGTCTTCCTGGGCGACTACATCGATCGAGGGCCCGACTCGGCTGGCGTGATCGATCGATTGATCGAGCTTCGTTCTCGGTACGAGTGTGCCTTCCTGCTAGGCAACCACGAATCGATGTTTCTTGATTTTCTTGGTTGGACCGACGAGGCCTATTTCGGCGGGGATGCGTTTCTGTTGAACGGTGGCGATCGAACCCTGGCGGGCTACGGCTATTTCGACCGGGAAGAGACCGACCGCGAAAGTTTCCGTCTCCCCAAGGCGCACGAGGATTTCCTGCTGGGGCTGGTGCTTTCCCATGTCGACGGGGACTTCCTCTTTGTTCACGCCGGGCTCAATCAGAGCCATCTCCTTTCGGGCGATCTCGCCTACGCGATTCGCAAGTCGGGGCCCGAGGACATGCTCTGGAATCGCACGTCAGCCGATCTACCACACGATCTCGGCGTCACGATCATTTATGGGCATACGCCGAACGAGGACTTCGGCGTGCGCTGGAATTGCCCGTTCAGTATCGGCATCGATACCGGAGCGGTCTACGGCGGCCCGCTCACGGCGATCCGGCTTCCCGACGAAACGGTGTTTCAGGTATAACGCGGCGCTCGCGAAGGCTCAGCTCGAGGCAGAGTTCTCTGCGCTGGAAGCATTGCGCTGGCGGAGCGTCGGGATCGTGAGTGGCGTCCCCGCCGAGAGTGCGTTGAGATCGACGTCGGGATTGTACTGGCGTAGCAGCCAGATCGGGACATCGAAGCGTCGCGTCGACAGCACCCAGAGCGAATCGCCGGCACCTACTCGATGAACCAGGGTTCCCTCGATTTCCCATTCGGCGAAGAACTCTTCCTGCAATGAGCGATGGTATTCGATTCGAATTCGTTCGAAGTCTTCCGGTCTGCTATTCGAGAAGTCGAGCCGAAGTCGCTGCTGGACCACGACGTGTTCGCCGTAGCGGAGCCCATTGATCTTTCGCAGGCGGCTGGTCTTGAGGCCAAGCCACTCGGCATAGTGACCCAGGGTTTCGTCGGTCTGCACGCGAATCGTACCGCTGCTCGAAACTGTGTAGTCGGAGGGGTCTGCAAGAAGTCCCGGACTGGGTTCGATCGCACTCTCGTCCAAGGCTGCGATGGCATCAGCCTCGTCGGCACCCTCGACGGCGTCGTCATCGCTCTTCGTCAGTTCTAGATCCGGCTCCGCTTTCGGGCCGCTCGCGCTGGCCAGATCCGAAGAACTCGGGTTCGCAGCCCGGGCTGGGGAGAGGGCGGCAACCGCATCTGGATGAGCCGCTGCAGTCCCAGCCTTCGACGCGGATGCGATTTGAGTAGATCCGACTCGCAGTCGCTGGCCGATGGAGATTCGATTTCGGCTCTTCAGGTTGTTCATCGCGACCAGTTCCGCGAGGCTGAGGCCGAATTGATCCGCAATTCGCGTCAGGTTGTCCCCGCGGCGGACATTGTAGAAACCGCCCTCGGGCGGAGCCGTCACGTCCTGTTTCTTGGCACGCGGTGGGCTCGGTGGGCTCGGCTTCTTGTAGGCTGCCTTGCGCGTCGCGGGGGCCACGTCGGAGGGCAGTCGGAGTTTTTGTCCGACGCGTATTCGATTTCGGCTCTTTAGACCGTTGAGCGCGACCAGTTCGCTCATGCGGACACGATGTCTCCGAGCGATCGTGGAAAGTGTGTCGCCACGCTGTACGACGTATTTCGTATCGCGAGTCTGCCGTGCGTGTTGATGTTTGTGCGGAACCGTTGCCAGGCTCTCACGCAGTGGCTTCGGCAGACTGGCGCGGGGGACCTGGAGTTTGAAGCCCTTGGGAACATATTTTGCCTCGCGCCAGACGGTCGCTCGCAGGCTCGGATTCGCTTGTTTGATCGTGTCGATGTCGACGCCGATCGCCGTGGAGATCTGATTCGGTGAAGCATAGAACGGCAGTTCGATCGTCTCGAAGGCGATTGGCTGATCGAGAACCAGAGGGCCGAAATAGGCTTCGGCGTTCGATGCAACGGCGTTCGCGGCCAGAAACTCGACGTAGAAATTGCGTGATGCGAAGCCGAAGGTGCGAGATCGATAAGTTCTGACGATCTTGACGATATCCTTCGTTCCCAGCTTGCGCGCGGCGCGGCGCATTCCGGAAGCGCCATGGTTGTAGGCGGTGATGGCGAGGGGCCAGCTGCCCGTCACGCGGTAGTTCTGTTCGAGAAGGCGGGCTGCAGCACGAGACGCGCGATAGGGGTCGAGGCGTTCGTCGACAACGTGGTCGACGCGCATGAAGCGGCGACCGGTCGAGCGTGTGAATTGCCAGAGTCCTGCTGCGCCGATCCGGGAATAGACCGACGGGGTATAGGATGACTCGACGTGGGGCAGGTTTGCGATTTCGAGTGGTAGGCCGACGTCGTTCAGGATTGCGAGAATATGAGGCTTGTACGCTCCGGAGCGGATGACGCCGGCGCGAAATTTGTTTGCTTGTCCGAGCTGAAATCTCAGGCGACCCGCCGATTGCCGAAGGCTCGAGTTCGAGATGCCATCTTCGAAGAGCCCGAATACCCGTTTTTCCTCGCGAGATAGACCCGTGCGCTTTCCCTTGGCCAGGGTCAGAAGAATTTGTTTGTAGTGATTGCGGCGCTTTTCCGTATGACGCTCGCGGGAGCGATTCGAGACGCCCGTCGGGATCTTCACGACTTCATAGACGATCGACAGATCGCGTGAGTCATGCAGGAGACCCGAGTCGGTTCCGACTTCGCTGTAGATTCGCTTCCAGAATTCGATATCGCGCTCGAGAGCGCCTGGCTGTGGGAAATCCTGGGGTGCGGCGCTGGCCGCGGAGGCCGCAAGCAAGCCGATCAATAGAATACGCAGCAGGTAGGTCATGTGCTCCCTCTCCCCCTCTCCGATCGGCAAGGCGCCTGCAGAATCGGAGCGAAAAAGAGCCTGTCCAACCCCGGCGGGAAAACCGCGAGGTGGAATTGGGGGGAGGGATTCATTCTCATGCGGCGGGTCGAAAATAGGGTCGCACAGGATAGATTGGTTGCCCGTGCCTGCATGACGGTTCCGCCGACCCGCCAATGTTACTTCTTTCGCTTCTTCTTTCTCGAGTTTCGTTGCTGTTTTCTCTTGTTCTTTCGGGCTTTCGGATCCTGGCGTTTCTTGGTCGCGCCACTCGTCGTCCGCCCGCCGAGAAGCATCGAAGGATCCATGCCGCCGGGCGGCATCATTCCTGGTGCACCGCCCATCGCCGGCGCGCCACCGCCGAGTCCCGAGAGCATGCCACCCTGTTTCCCAAGGTTGCCCATCATCTTGCGCATCTGCATGAACCGGCCGACGAGCCCTTCTATATCCGCAACGGTCCTGCCGCAACCGCGAGCGATCCGTGAAGCGCGGCTCTTGTTGATCAGCTTCGGATCCGTACGCTCGGCGCGAGTCATCGACTGGATCATCGACTCGACCTTCTTGAGCTCGCCCTCGTCGACCTGATCCGCAACCTGGCCGAACATCGGCATCTTGGAGAAGACTTCCTTGAGCGGTCCCAGCTTCTGGATCATGCGCATCTGCTTGAGCAGATCGTCGAGGCCAAAGCGACCCTTCAGGATTCGTTCGGCGTCCTCTTCGGCTTCCTTTTCGTCGACGACTTCCTCGAAGTCCTTGACCAGACCGACGATGTCGCCCATACCGAGGATGCGTGAGGCGAGGCCCTCCGGTCGAAACTCTTCGAGGCGATCGACGGTCTCACCGGTTCCGAGAAACTTGATGGGTACGCCGGTCACAGCCTTGACCGCGAGTGCTGCGCCACCCCGCGCGTCGCCGTCGAGCTTCGTCAGGATGACCCCATCCAGCGAGATGCGTTCGGCAAAGGCACTTGCGACGTTGACCGCGTCGCGACCCATCAGGGCATCGCACACCAGCAGCTTGTTCGCCGGCTCGACGTTGCGAACGATCTCTTCGAGTTCGACCATCAGGTCGTCGTCGACCGCGAGGCGTCCCGCCGTGTCGTAGATGATGGCGTTGAAGCCCTCTCTTCTGGCGCGGGCGAAGGCCTCGGAACAAATCGAAGGTGGCAGCTCGCCTTCGATTCCCTGATGGACCGGGACGTTGATCGAAGCGCCGAGGGTCTTCAACTGATCGACCGCGGCAGGTCGGTAGATGTCGGCGGCGACGAGAAGCGGCTTCTTGCCCTGTTTCTGAAGATGGACGGCGAGCTTGGCCGCAATGGTTGTCTTACCGACGCCCTGGAGTCCGGCGAGCATGATCGAAACGACACCCGCGTTCTTCTCGAGTGTCGTATCCACCGGGCCCATCAACTCGGTGAGTTCTTCTTCGCAGATCTTGACGAAATGCTGACCCGGTGTGACCCGAACCTTGCGACCGGATCGATCCTTGACGCGCGTCTGGACTTTCTCGCCGAGACTGCGTTCCTTGACACGAGCAAGGAAGGAACGCGTCACCTTGAGATCGACGTCGGCCTCGAGCAGTGACATCCGGACATCGCGAAGCGCTTCGTCGATGCTCTCTTCGCTGAGCTCGCGAACACCACGCAATCTTTCGGTCGCGTTCTTGAATCCCTGGGTGACTGTCTCGAGCACGGGCTCCTCCGACGGCCGCGTAGGGTAGCAGCAGGTCACGAATGCGCGCGGTGAGCCCGGGAATTCGTCCGAGAAGACCGGTTGCCCCTTTCGAAAGGGGTCGGCATGCTTGGTTTGCGAGAAATCGCTCGCCGCACTCGAGACCGCCGGATCCAAAATGGGAGACGAGATTTGAGTATTGAGGTCGAGTCCCAGATCACGGGCAGCATATGGAAGATCGAAACCTCGGTCGGTGCCGAGGTCGAGGAGGAAGACGTCCTTCTCATCATCGAATCCATGAAGATGGAGATTCCGGTCGAAGCGCCAGAAGCTGGCCGCGTGACCGAGATCCGAGTCCAGGAGGGGCAGCCCGTCGAAGAGGGAGATGTCCTGGTCATCCTGGCCGGCTAGGACCTGGACGATGAGCGAAGAGATACGCGCACGAATCCTCCGCGCCCCGGATCGGGCGCAGGTGCTCGAGTACCTCCGCGCCAACGCCGACGAAAATCTGGTCCTGATCGATTTCGTCGAAAAGCTTGGCAGCGCTCTGGGCCCCGGTGAAATGCCATCCCAGATCTACGGGGGCTTCTGTGGCGACGAGCTCGTCGGGGTGGTGCTGCTGAGGCCTTGTGTCGCAATGTCCTGGGGGATGACGGACCGCGTGCTCGAAGCGCTGACCCCACACATCATGCGCGTGCCAGGCGGTCTCATCAAAAGTGAACGCCGATTGGTCGAGCGGACCTGGAAGGGTCTCGAAGCGCGCGGCCGGCGATCGACGATCGACCGGGTCGAGATCGCCTTCCGGCTCGTGCCGGATGGCATGGTCGCCGCCGAGGCCGGGTTGCCGGGCGTCGCACGACCTGCGCGATCGGAAGACCTGGAGGAGCTCGTCTATGCGGCGCGGGCCAGTCTCTGGGAAGAGGATCGTCCAGACCCTTCGGATGGAGATCCGGCAGGCTTTCGTCGGTGGGTCGAGAGTCGTCTGTCTCGCGCTCGAATCGTGTCAGAACAGGGTCGGATGGTCTTCGTTTCCTACGCAGATGTGCGTCGGCCCGAAGGATGGCTGATCCAGGGCGTCTATACCTGGCCCGAGGCGCGACGACGTGGATTCGCGCGACGCGGAATGGACTCGATCATTCGGGAAGCCTTCGCCTCGGGCGCCTCCCACGTCCAACTTGCCGTCGTCGACGGGAACGAGCCTGCGGCGGCGCTCTACCGCGAGCTCGGATTCGAGCCGTTCTCGGAGTTGCGGACGATCCTCTTCCGCTAAGAGCGCGGGTGCACCGTCAGGTTGCAGGCCTTTCCCGCGAGACCGGCCTTGGGGCGTCGGAGGCGCTCCGCTACCGTGCTTACCCCCTGTGAACCAGTGAATCGGGGGCGAATTACGCGCGGACTCGGAGTTCGCGAAGGACCTGGTCAGGGAGAGATTCAAATGGGTTTGTTGGATGGAAAAATTGCCGTCGTGACCGGCGCAGGTGGTGGACTCGGGCGTGAGCATGCATTGGCGCTTGCCGCCGAGGGTGCAGCCATCGTCGTCAACGATCTGGGTGGCGCACGCGATGGCTCGGGCTCGGGTGCGGCCATGGCCGACCTGGTCGTAGATGAAATCAAGGCAGCGGGCGGCGAAGCCGTCGCGAGTTACGACAACGTCGCCACTGTTGAAGGCGGCGAGAATATCCTCAAGACGGCACTCGATGCATTCGGTCAGGTCGACATCTTGATCAACAACGCGGGCATTCTGCGCGACAAGAGTTTTTCCAATACGACCGAGGATCTCTGGGATCCCGTCATCGCGGTTCATCTGAAGGGCACGTACTGCGCCACCCGACCGATCTTCGTGCATATGAAGGAGCGCGGGCAGGGCGGTGTGATCATCAACACCTCCTCGACGAGCGGACTGAATGGGAACTTCGGGCAATGCAACTATGGTGCGGCGAAGGCCGGCATTGCGGGCTTCACGCGATGCCTCGCCCTCGAAGGAAAGAAATACGCCATCCGTTGTCACATCCTGGCGCCGGTCGCACACACGCGGCTGACCGAGGACCTGCCTGGATTCGACGATCAGGTGGCCGCGGAGAAATACGATCCGAAGCTCGTGTCCCCGCTCATGGTCTACCTCGCGAGTGATCTGGCAAAGGACATGACAGGGAAGACGTTCCTCGCAGGCGGTGGACGCGTTGCCGAGATGAAGGTCGTGACGGCTACGGGCGTGACGAAGGAAGACGACGGCGGTCTCTGGACCGCGGCTGAGATCGCGGCGGGAATGACCGCGGGCGAGATCCTGCTTCCCGAGTAGGACATCCTCGCGCGACTTCGCGCGAATTCAGATACGACTGAGAGCCGGAGGTCAGCGCGAATTGCGTTGCATCCGGCTCTTCGTCGTTCCGTGATGCGGGCTACAAAGTGGCTTTCTAGCTTTGGTCAGCGTACCTTTGGCCATCATGTCCGACTCGCCAGAGATGAGCGACGCTCCCAACAAGCCGATCGGCGACATAGCCAGCCCGGACGCACGACCCTCGGCGATGACCGAGCGTTTCAACGTCTTCTTTCGCTTTTTCGCGCGACGGTTCTTCAAGCATTTTTCGCTCGATGAGGATGTCGTCGAGCGATTGAAGGGACTCGAGGCCCGGGGCAGCGTCGTGTATGTGATGCGCTATTCGAGCCGACTCGACTATTTCCTTTTCAACGCGCTCTTTCTGCGTCACGGGCTGCGACTCTCGAACTTCGCCAACTCGACCCATTTCTACTACTACCGACCGTTCCGCGAATTCGTTCCGATCCTGATCAAGCTTCGGCGCGGCCGCCCTCGAGAGGTCGAACACAGCGAAGATCGCGAGATGGTTCGCGAAGAGGTTCACGCCGGACGAAGTCTCTTCCTGTTCTTGCGCACACAGCGGCTCAAGAGTTTTCTCCGCGGGAGAAAGAGTGGCAAGCGAGCGGATGAGCTCGATCTCATCGGTGAAGTCGTACGTTCGGTTCGAGAGGGCGATTCCGACGGCGAAGTCTTCGTCGTTCCCCTGGCCATTTTCTGGCGAAAGGGGCCGCGCTCACCGAATAGATTTCTCAACGTCGACTACGGGGCGCTCACCCGCCCATCGGATTTCGCCAAGGTCGCACGATTCCTTTCGACCTACCGAAGCCTATCGGTCAAGGTGGGGGGCGAAATCGACGTTGGCCTCTTCGCCCGTGCGACACCGGAGGACGAGTCGAAGCGAATCGCGCGGAAAATTCGCCGCGCGATTCTGATTTATCTCTATCGCGAAGAGAAGGGCGTCGAAGGTCCGACTCTCAAACCACGCTGGCGAGTGCTTCGAGAAGTGCTCGCCGATCCGGGCGTGCGTTCAGCGATGGCAGTCCGTGCCAGCGCCGATCGTGGCTCGCCGGAAAAGGCGGAACGCGAGGTCGAGAAGATTTTTCGCGAGATTTCCGCCGACATGGGTTCGACCTGGCTCGCGATCGGGGCCTGGATCGTCGGCGGTCTCTTCAAACGACTCTTCGCCTCGATCGAAGTCCACCGTCTGGCCGAGATCGCAGAAGACGCGAAGCGACATCCAATCGTTCTCGTGCCCAGCCATCGCTCGTATTTCGATTTTCTGATTCTCTCGTGGCTTTTGTACCGGAATTATCTCGTTCCTCCTCATATCGCGGCACGCGACAACATGGCCTTCGGCCCGTTTGGTTATCTCTTCCGGAAAGTGGGCGCCTTTTATCTGCGGAAGTCATTCGATGATCCGCTCTACAAGGAAGTCTTTCGCGCGTATGTCGCTTATCTCGTACGTGAGGGCTTCACGCAGGAATTCTTCATCGAAGGCGGACGCTCGCGGACGGGCAAGACCATGGCTCCTCGGCTCGGCATGTTGAGTTGGGACGTCGACGCGTTTCTCGAAAGTAAGCGTCGCGATCTCTTCTTCGTTCCGATTGCGATCAGTTATGAACGCCTCGTCGAAGAATCGGGCATGATCGAGGAACTCGACGGAGCAGCGAAGTCGAAGGAGAGCATGCTCGGTCTGCTGCGTGCACGAAAATATCTTCAGCGAAAATTCGGCTCCGTGCACGTCAGTTTCGGAGAGCCGATCTCTCTGGCCGGTGCACTGGGGAACCAGCGTGAGCGATTTGAGGCGCTACAGCGAGGCCAGATCGACTCCCCCGAAATACGCGAGGCCCTCGAAAATCGTAAGCGCGAATTCGTGAACGATCTCGGTCACTCACTCGTCGAGCGAATCGGCTGGGCCACCGTCGCCAACGCAACTTCGGTTGCCGCAGTCGTACTGATGGGCGGAGCGCATTCAGGAATGCTACGCGAGCGACTGGTGAAGGGGATGCAGGATGTGGCAGGCCTACTCAAGCTTCAAGGTGTTCGGCTGACACCCGCATTCGATCGAGATCTCGGTGAGCTGCGTGAAGCAATCGGATTCCTCGAACGCAGCGACCTGATCCACTCCCGGCTGGACCATCGTGGGGAGATTCTCTACTTCGAGGAAAATCGTCGGCGTGCGCTCGACATGTATCGGAACTCGATCGCTCATTTCCTCGTCATACCGAGCATTCTTGCCCGTGGCGCGCTCGCCGGCTTGGACCGAAGCCAGGTTCGCACCGAACTCGAAGTCTGGATCGATGTCTTCTACCGCGAGTACTACGTCTCGCGTGAACTCTATTTCACCCGCGGTGAGGCCCTGCTGGATCATTTCGAGAGTGAGGATTGGATCGAGAGCGTGGACAACCATTGGGTCGCTACCGAAGCCGGGCAAGTGCCGCTCTCGATGCTGGCCGAGCAGACTCGCGGCGTCATCGAGTGTTATGACACGATCGTTCACGTACTGCTGCCATGGATGGAATCCGCGAGTGATGGATTGTTGCGGAGCGGCGTCATCAAGGAGGCCCAGCTGGCTTTCGAGGGCGCGACTTTTCTTGGGACTGTTCGGCGAGCCGAGGCGCTCGCCGACTCGACCTTCGACAACGCGCTCGCCTGGCTGGTTTCGCGTCAGGTGCTGAGTTCCGAAGTCGTCCAGACGGGCAAACGAAACGCTCGAGATACGCGTTACGCCCGAGGGGAGAAGTGGGCCGAACTCGAGGCGATCGAATCGCTTCTGGCGGGCGCCCTGAGAGACGGTTAGCCTCAGCGCCCCTGACGGTCCGCTGTCCTCTGGCTTCACCTCATGCCTCAACTAATGGATCCCGCAATGACTTCCGACACGCATCCCGAAATCGGAGACCCCGTCTCCATCATCGACTTCGAGAAGGGCGACGGCCTCGTCGCCGCGATCGCTCAAGACGACACCAGTGGTGAGATTCTCATGGTCGCCTACATGAACGAGGAGTCGTTGCGTCGCACCCTCGAACTTCGCGAAGTCGTGTATTGGAGTCGAAGTCGGCAGAAGTATTGGCACAAGGGCGAGGAGAGCGGGAATGTCCAGAAGCTGAAGGGCATCTACGTTGACTGCGATGGCGACGCATTGGTTTTGCGGGTCGATCAGGTCGGCGGCGCGGCTTGTCACACCGGAAAACAGAATTGTTTCTTTCGACGTATCGACGGCGGAGAGATCGAGGACGTCGGCGTTCAGGTATTCGATCCGGAAGAGGTCTACAAGAAATGAGCGGCAATCAATGAGTGACGATCAATGAGTGACAACGGATTGAAAATACGAGTCGGTATGCCCAAGGGCAGTCTCCAGGAGACGACGACACAGCTATTCGCCAAGGCTGGCTATGACGTTCGAATCTCGGGTCGTTCCTATTATCCCTCGATCGATGATCCCGAGATCGAATGCATCCTGATTCGACCCCAGGAAATGGCACGTTATGTGGGGCAGGGCGTGCTCGATTGCGCGATCACCGGTCACGACTGGGTTCTCGAAACCGGCGCGGATGTCGCGGAGATCGCGGACCTGCGTGCGCCATGGCCGAACTACGGCCCTGTCCGTTGGATCCTCGCAGTCAAGGATGATTCAGATTTTCACACGCCGAAGGATCTTGCGGGCAAGCGGATCGCGACCGAGGTTATGGGTCTGACCGAGCGCTATTTCGAGCGGCTCGGGGTCGAGACGACACTCGAGTTTTCCTGGGGCGCGACGGAAGTGAAACCGCCGGTGCTCGCGGACGCGATCGTCGACGTGACCGAGACGGGCTCGAGCCTGCGCGCCAATCAGCTGCGTGTGATCGATCAGCTGCTCGAAAGTACGCCCCGCCTGATCGCACACCACGAGTCTCTGTCGGATCCCTGGAAGCGCGACAAGATCGAGAAACTGCGAATGCTGTTGATGGGTGCGATCGCGGCTGCGACGCGAGTCGGACTCTCCATGAACGTCGAGAAGGCGAAGATGGACGCCGTTCTTTCGTTGCTTCCGAATGCCGGAAGGCCGACGGTCTCACCGCTCGCGGACCCGACCTGGGTCGACATCTTCGTCATCGTAGAGGAATCCTTCGTTCGCGACCTGCTCCCGAAGCTCCATGAAGCGGGCGCCCGAGGCATCGTCGAGAACCCCCTCAACAAGATCATCGACTGACTGTGGCGCGGGAAATTCCGCCGGAGAAATCGCCGAAGGCATCAAAGGTGTCGAAGGCTCAGCGCAGGCGCGGCAGACCCGTCTGGGAGCGTGGCCGAGTGGGGCGATTCCGGGGTGGACTGTGGGACTACGCGACGACAGCCTGGTGGGGTTTAGTGTCGCCGCGCGTCAGTGAGTCGCGGCCACTGGTGATAAGCCAGGCGGTCATCCTACGTGACGGACCCCCGCGACAAGTCTTGCTGTCAATCCGAAGCGATCTCTTTGGTTGGGAGTTGCCGGGCGGGACGCTCGAAGCGGGGGAAACGGCGGAGCAGACCGTGGTTCGCGAGGTTCGCGAAGAGACGGGGCTCGATGTCGAACCGGTGAGTCATGTTGGTGACTGGATTCGTCGAGGATTCCGTCCGCATACGGCGCGCGTCTACCTTTGTCGGGTGATCGGTGGTGTCGAAGCAACCTCGCATGAGACGCCCAGACTAACCTGGTTCGATGTCGAGAAGACTCCTGATGGACTCCTTCCCTGGTACCACGACCCGCTTCATAGAGCGCTCGCCCCGGGCGAGGCTCCTTTTGAAGGCGAGGATGTGCAGGGCGTCGCCACCATCTGGCACACAATGAAAATCGATCTTGCTATGCGTTGGCGGGGGCTGCCCCCCGTGTAGTTCGTGGACTGGGCCGCTGGAACGTAATGACGCAACGGGTTATGCACACTTCCGCCGAGCGCAAGAAAGATCCAAAGATCTCCGTTTGCGTTGGCGTTGCGGTGGACCGGCTTTGCTTCGAAATGGAGCTGATAGAACTCCGCCGATTCTTCGGTATCGGCTGCGTAGATATGGATGTGATCGAGCGATTCGATTTTCAAGGGACTCGACCCGACCTTCTCGATCAAACTCTATTGAGAGTCGTGATTTCGGCTACTCCTGCTTGCCCGCGACGGGAAGTCCGGCCTTCTTCCAAGCTGCGAGGCCTCCCTCGATGTGGAATGTCTTCTCATAGCCCACTGCAAGAAGCGCAGCCTCGCCCTTTCGGGCGCGCGGGCCGACCATGCAATAGAGAGCGACGCCGTGCGGTGTGTCGAGTTCATTGATTCGTTTCGCGACCTGGTCGAACGGAATGTTGACAGCATCAGGAATATGCCCGGTGGCGTATTCCTCGGGCGTACGCACATCGATGACAACGGGCGCTACTCCCGATTCGCGCTGCGCATGGAGTTCGGCGGGGCTGATGCTGGGCGCCTGGGTCGATTCGGATTCGTCCGCAAACACGGCGGTGGCCAAAAAGACAATGAAGACGATTGCGATGCCAAGGCGACTCATCATGCGAATTATCTCCTCACAGCGGCCGAGAAATGAACGGCTCGGGCACAGAACCAGCTCAAGACGTTCCAGTAAGGATACCAGAAGTCGATACCAGGATCGCGGATCCCCTAACGGCCTGAACGGGTTCGCAAGGTTACGAGGAGCTCTTGGGGTCGATCTGCACTCAGGAGCAGCGAGTAGCCTAAAGACGTCGGCAGATAGAGGACCGATTCGCGACGAGTCAAATAGGCCAACGCCTTCTCGCCGTTCTGCAAGAGGAACCAGCCCGACGCATAACCCGGAAGGCCCGTTCCGAATGTGCGTCGCTTCGGAGCGTAGTCGGGTGACCTGGCCAGATCGACGATGGCGGCGTCTTCCAGTCGAAGCGACTGGATAGGAATCGACCGAGCCCAGAAATCCCCGACGAGACTGAACTGCCCACCGGTGATTTCGATTCGCGAATGCTGAGCTGAGTATGCGGTGTAGGCGAGTGCTGAAAGGAGGATCAACAACACGACACAGACAACGGCAAGCAGCCAGATCGGCTTTGCTGATGCTGGAACGATTCGGAAGATTTCATCCATGGTCGACCTCGCACCTGGCTGACGGATCGACGATTCGTCAGCGAGCATCCTCCGAGAACGATCAGGCCTCCACGATGTCCGCCTTGGTACTCTGAATGAAGGCGACCACTTCGTCATGCTCACGTTGAGGAACCTGAAACGAATCGAGTGTGGCGTTGACATGCCCCATGAAGAAAGACCAGTCGCTCTCGCTGATACGCATGCCCTCGTGAGAAAGCTTCATTTCCCGTCCTGTGTAGTACATCGGGCCGCCCGCATTCGAGCAGAGGAAGTCGATCAGAAGCTGTTTTTCTCTCGCGATGCCATCCTCACTTCGGTGCTCCCAGAAGCGTCCCAGCTGTGAATCCCCCTGGAGGCGGGGCAATAGATTGTTGACGACGGCTGCAATTGCGTCGTAGCCGCCCAGGCGTTCATGAAGAGTCTTGTCGCTCATCGGTCACCTCACTCTGATTGAGACTTTTGACGGATCGGCGCTCAGCGACCAGCGAGAGCGCTGGCCGAACACGATCCTCAGGACAGAGTATGCCGCCACAAGGTACCCGAGGTCAATTTCCCGAGGCGAATCAGAGGAGTTTCGCCAGCAACACGATGTCCGTTTCCAGATCGTCCAGTATTCGAGCACGTCGCTTGCATCCTTCGCGAAGGAAGCCCGAGCGCTCGTACAATTCGATCGCGCCCTGGTTCGACGGAAACACTTCGAGTTCGACGCGTTCGATTCCCTTCAGTTTGGCCGTGTCGAACGTTCGCCGAAGTAGCTCGGGGCCAATCCCCCGATGGCTCTTCATTCGATCGATCGGATGAATGTCGGACGCGCGGTTGATCGGCGAGTCCGAACTGAAGGTGGAGCGCCACGATATCAGAGGTCTACGACGTACTTCGCTAGTGTTCGCCGACCGCCATCGATGGCGGGATGGAGGCGACGATGCGATATTGGATTCCGGTTCTACTTGCTCTGTTGGTACAGGTTCCTACGTCCGCATGGGCGGAAGATTCCCTCAAAGAAGTGATTCAGGCACGGGAAGACCAGTGGTCTGCCGCCTACAACGCAAACGATGCGACTGCGCTCGCGGCAATATACGAAGAAGATGCCATTCTCGTTCCGCCCGGGATGGAGCCGGTCGTAGGCCGAGAAGCAATCGCGAAGACGCTCGCGGGTCTCTTCCCAACGCTGCGGGACCTCGCGCTCGTCACCGACGAGGTTCGACCACTGGGCGAAGACCACGCCGTTGAGATCGGCCATTCCACTTATCAAGCGGTCGCGAAGGACGGTTCACTGTCGCCGGGGATCGACAACTACGTGGTGGTCTGGCACAAAGGCAAAGACGGTGTCTGGTCGTACGTCAGCGACGTCTTCAACAATCGCTGAGTGGTCGCTTTCGGCCGCCCCTGCTGCTCGGGTTCACTGTCTTCAGGCGGATTCATCGACGTCACCCTTGCAGTTTGTCTGAGCTTGGAACTGGGCGCTTGCGACGAGTTGCGGTGGGGGCCTAGAAATCGCTGTTGTGGATAGCGCCCCGGGGTCCAAATTGAATGATCGCTGGGCGTCGACCGGAATTGATATACGCCGCAATTCGGGGGCGGCTGGCGATCTGATTGCAGAATTTTAGAAGCGCTGCGCGGTTCTCCAAAGCTTCGGGAAACATTGCGCCAGTGCTCTCGAGAATTGCGTAGGCGATCAGGTCGACGAACGTAAGCGATGAACCAACCCAGAATCCACCTGGATCTGGATTGGATTTCAGTAACCGTTCGAGCTGATCCAGCATTGGCCCCAGCTCGTTTGCGATTTAGGCCGGTCGGTCGTTTGCGAAATTGGTCCTCCACGGGGCCTTGCCAACGAGTTCGTTCAGGTCGGAGATGACTTCTTCGATCACATCACAACGGACCCGCTCTGCCTCGGTTGAGCCGTAGAGACAGTGAACTCGAGCCAGGTGCCGAATAATCGCCTGGCTCTGGAATATTTTGATGTCGCCCTTTCGGTACGACGGGAGCGCTCCGAACGGCGTTTCGCTCTTCATCTCGACCCAGGTTTCAGAGGATATCTTCTGGTCTTCGTATGGAATCGCGAGCTCTTCGAGGATCACGCGGATCGGTTCAACCCGTGCTCTAGCCTCGAAGTAGGCGATCGTGGTCCCGACCATCTTCAGATAGAGCGGCCGTAGGGAGCGTCGTTCCGCCGGAGCGCCAGTCCGGACAGACCTAGAGCCAAGAGCCAAAAGGTCGATGGCTCTGGGATAGGCTCGATGGATACGACGATGTTCTGCGCGCTGAGGGTGACACTCCCCATTGGGTCAAGTATCTGCAGCGCGATATCGCCAGCCTCGGCAAAGCTCTGGAATTCGCAGCCCAGGTCGCATAGGAGTGGATCGTTCAGATTGACGCTCACCCCATTCTCGAAGACGATTGTGAATTCGGCATTCATGTTAAGTTGATCGATGAACAGTCCATTCGGCACGAAGACGTAGAGATCCCCGAGCGTGCTCAGGTCCAGGTCGCCCCCCCCCGGTACATCCATCATCGTCCAATTCGAAAACTCCACTCCGGAGATCGTCGTCGCTTTCGTTTGACCCGCTAAGAGAAGAGGCAAGAGAACCGCAACGGCTAGTGCTATTCGGAATCGCTCAGACACTGCTACCTCGTACTCGTGAAGACGCTTCTTCCGTCCGCGGCAGAGAAGATCTGGCGAACCTCATTGGACCCGACAAGCCACCGACCCTTCTTCGCCCATGCCACGGCATCCTCGACCGAATCTGCTTCGATGATGTAGTAGCCGCCGATCTGCTCGGGTCCTGGAATTGCCGGACCATCCGAAACTTCGAGATCCCCGTTCTCGTGCTTGCGAACAGTCTTTCGTTGATCAGCTGGTGCCACGAACACAAGCTTTGTGTTCTTCTCTGCCAGGAGCTCTGTCGTGAAGCGCTCGAGCCACTTGCCGTGCTCCTCGTGCTCTTCAGGAGAGAGCCGGTCCCAGACTCCTTCAACGTGATTGAACGTGATCATGAATTGCACCGCGCACCTCCGGGCTCTACGCAACGGATCGGGTTTGCTCTGCGACGGAGATCGCCGATCGTCAGCGCGACGCCGCGGAAATCCGATGTCAGAATGCTACCGAATTCAGGAACGCCTAGCTTCGTGCTGGCAGTTGAAAGCCCTCGTGGGCGGCGGCGCATGGGGTACGAGGGCTTATGCGGGCCGACATTGGTACGAGATCAGCTGGTGTCTCGGAGGCCACCCTGGCGCGCGTAGGCGATGAATAGGCCTATTGCCAAAAGCGGCATTGCGATGTCGTAGAACAGAATTGGGCCTGCGTTGCCCGGTGACATGTTGCTGTTCTCCAAAATATCGGCGACGTGGACATAGGCGGCTCCGAGTAGGAAGACCGAGCGAGAAATGATCGGTGCGAGCCAGAACCAACCACGCAGCCAAATGCAGAGGATGCCGAGAATGGACGTCCCGAGCGACGCGAAGCCGAGCTCGAGTTGAAACGGACTACCGGGTTCCCAGCCGATGGACCCAGCAATCTGATCGGGGATCAAGATATGTGGAATTGAAGTGAACGCGGCGCCGAATCCCCACTGAATGCACAGCAAGTATAGAAGGCTGACCTGGACGATCCGTCGCGACGTGATCCCTCTGTGGCGTGTCAGCCAGAGGTGAATGACGGCACCCAATACGGTTGCCGCGAAGTTGAAGTGGAAAATCATCGCTCTTTGCTTCGCCTTAGTCGCCTAACGGATCGGGCTCCAGCTGCTACAGGCCGCGCTGACCGTCAACGCCATGCCACAGAGTCCCGACGCCATGATGCTACCGAACTCAGGAACGCCCAGCTGCGGGTCGTCAGCTGGAAGTCCCTGTTGGACTGCAGATCAATCTCGCTCGATGCCGAACACAGAAGCGGATACCGACACGAAGAAGAGGCCAGCGACGCAAAGCCCAAGCAGAAGGTTTGCGAGGTAGAGCGAGAACGCGTTGGAGCCACCCAATCCGAAAACGTTCGCCAGGCCCGCGAGAATGGTGATCGAAAAAAGAATGCGTGTGGAGACACTGAGCCAACTCTCGCCAGCGGACTCCCTTTCGCGCAGTCGCAGAAGGAAGTACCCAATGGTTATCGCGATGTACAGCCCGCTCGAGATCCGCCAGACGATCGGGTCGTAGGGTGCAAACTGGAGAAACGGGAGTGGCAATAAAGCGAAGAAGGCATTTCGGAATGCCAATTCGAGCATCGTTCTGAGGCGCAGCGAAGCAATGACACGCGATGTGTCGTTCTGGCGACCGCCGATGACACTGACAAGGCTCGCAAAGCCCGCCAGAGCTACGGCGATTTCGGCGATCGTGAGAAGAGTGTCTCGGTGCTCCACTTGGTCTCGCGGTGCTGCCCAATGGATCGGCGTCAGCCGGCGTGGAATAGCGCCGCCGACTCAGCCGAGCTAGTGAAGGTTGGAGCCAAACAGTACAACTGTCGTTTGAATCAAGCTATTCCATATCCGCGATCAACGTCATGTTGAGCGGGAGTGCTCAGCTCTGCATGTCATTCTACAAAATCGGGCCAAGCTCGATGAATGAAGGAAGCTCAAGGCCCGATAGATCGGTGTTGAGCGCCGTGCTGTGACCTGCCGAGCAGCCTCCGAACACCTCTAGTTCTCGAGACTCTCCGATGCTCTACGTTGGCACAGTGCCAGCACGTCCCCTGTGCCTTGCGGAATCGCGAGCAATGGCAGTTGAGCATGAACAACACCGAGTCGGCCTGAAACTCGATGCCGCCGCACAGGCAGCTCCCGCGGATCATTGGACAGTAGTACCCCGTGTCCCGTCTGAGGGATTGGTCTTCAGTTGCGCCGGTCAGCCGCTGACCGGGTTGGCCGAAGACCGATAGTTGATGCCAGAAGGCTACCACGGTCGGCGCAGCGAGGTTGGACGGTGTCAGCTGCGAGGCCTTGTTGGCCGGCGGTGGCTATCACTTTGTACTGGACCAAACGGAGCTAGTTGCGGTGAATCAGCAGCCGCATGAAGACCCATAGTCCGTAGAGGAGCTGCGTGGAGAGTGCGAACACCAGGAGTGTCGAACTGCCCTCCCATGCGAAGCTTGTGCCGAACAGCAGTGGGATCGCAATCATCGCGGCCAACGAGAAGGAGAAGCCACGCCAGCCCCGGGGTCGTGTCTCGATTGGCGGTATGTTGGTAGACAAGACGTAAGAAGTAGGCACTCGTTGGTGTCTCGCTCAGCATTCCAGTAACGCTCGCCCAGCGGCAAGCCATTTCCGTGGTTGGTGCAAAGAGCAGCCCGATTGCGAACAAGCTAGTTGAGAGCGCCAGAAAGGCGCGACTGAACAAAATGCGTAGGCGGGTCATCTCCACAGGCGCGTATGAACGATCCCGGCCGCCGAATGCTGCAGCGACGCCCCCAAAGCCTGCAAGGGCGAGGGAGAGTTCGGCAATCAGAGCGAAGGTGGATTGCGGGTCCATGACGCCGCCCACCGGATCGGGCTTCAGTTGCGAACGCTCGCCGCTTTAGTTGGTTTTTCCTCGGCGTATGTTGCCAGACTGCATCGCAGGTCGAAACAGCGAGAGGACGATCGACGACTACAGCCCGTTGTCGGGCGGCTTCGCGCGGGCCTCGCTCAAAGTTTTTTCGAGGTACTTCACAACGTCTGGGTGAAGACCAGCCTTGAAGTGCTTCTCGTACATCAAGCGCGTAAGACCCGAGGCCATACGGACCCGTATTGCCTCGTCGAAGATCGCCTTCTCGCTCGCCGGAAGGTCATTCCAATGCGCGATGACGTGGATTCTGTAGTTCCAGGCCGCAACCTCAACGAGAAATACCCTCGACGCCTCTTCCTGGGTCAGCTTTCCCTGCTCCGCCAAGAGATCGACTATGGGCGTGGGGCGTACGTCGAAGGCAATCTCGGCCTTGAGTCTTGCAGCCAGATTCTGTTCTTCCAAGTCCAGCGAGATCAGCTCGCGATTGGCCTCCATCCGGCCCTGACTCAGCGCACGACTGGCCTCTGCTCTCGCATGACGTACTTGAATCGCCAAGTATCCCAGCGTCACGAACACCGCGGCAGAGCCGAGCAACTCCCCGACGGCTCCTATTGCTTCCCAATTCACATTGCCCTCCGCCGCCCAACGCATCGGGGTTCAGCTGCAACAGACAGCGCTGACCGTCAACGCCATGCCACAGGATCCCGACGCCAGAATGCTACTAGATTCAGGAACGCCCAGCTGTCGTTGCCGGCTGTAAGCCCTCGTTGGGCGGCCGCTCGCGACCAGCAGGGATCATAGGTTGCGTCTATTTTTCAGGCGCAAGTTTCATCAGAATCCGATCAACCTCTTGCACAAATCGGGGGGAGTAGGCGACCGAGGCCTGTGCCCAGAATTCGCTAGCAGTACGATTGGGTCCAACGAGGAAACTGATCAGCGCCGCGTATCCGCTCCATTCGTCAGCGTCGAGGAGTCCTTCCGTGTACTGATAGTGCGCATTCTCAACAAAGCGCATTCTCATGAGAATCCACCGGTTGTAGTTCGCCAATTCCTCGGGCGTGAGCTCTTCGCCAGTGGCGACTTTGGTGCATGCCCGCGAAATGACTCGAGAATCGAGACTTGCACCCCATGAGTCTACGTTCATCTGGGAGATGGCTTGACGCGCGGCGGACCGAGCGACAGCGGTCGCGTGCTTCACCTGGCGAGCGAGGTAGAAGAGAGTCGCTACGACAGTTGCTGCGCCGAGCATCTCACCGACAGCGCCAACGGCTTCCCAGTTCAAATCGACCTCATGCCGCCCAACGATTACTAGGCGATTCAGTCTAACACTCTGTCGCCGTCTAGAGGCGCCGAAGATGCCCGTACGAGATTTTCTCGGGCGCCCCAAACTATACGTTCTGTCTCTGGATTTCCTTGAGCGGGGCATTGACTCGCTGACGCGCACATTCGAGCAATCGTAGGTCCGCGCCGTCGAGGAGCGTCGCGAAGAGTCTGTTCACGCCGTCGAGCTGATCGAGGACGGCGCTGACCTCCCTAACCCTGAGTACGACGGGGAGAGTTCTCGGAAGCCTGGCGCCAACCAGGTCGTCGAGTGGGCCGATATTGATCCTCAGCACTTCACTTGATTCTGTGTCGATGCGCACGAGTCCCATGTCGTCGCGAGCGACGAAAGGAAACGCTTGATTCAGTCGAGTGATCGTGCGGCCAGTGGCGGCCCGAAGCCTACCGCCGCTGCTCGCGCAGCCCGCTGGCTTCCCATTCCTTCGAGAGTTGCTTCAGCTTGCGCGAGAACTCATCGAAGGGATCGTCGAAGGACAGGATGATCTCCGTCGTGCGTGGGATGTCATCACCATTCAAGAGGCCACGGTAACGATTCAGGTTCGCGAGGATCGCTTCGGCGACCTTGAGGGCACGCTTCTCGGTCTTGATCAGGGGGGACTGGAGCGTATAGACGTTATTCCGACCCCAGAGGCTCTCGTCGCGGACGATTGCGATTTCGCGGTAGACGCCATTGATCGGATCGAAATTGTATTCGACGCGGACTTCCTTGAAGATGTCCGAATTGCCGGTGTAGAACCCGCGTTCCTTCTCGACCTTGCCGAGCTGTCGGCAGCGAGGGCAATAGAAGGTGTCACCATGATTGAGCAGGAAGACGCCCTTCGCGTAATCCTCGCAATCGGTGTTCTCGCAATATCCAACGCCACGTTTCATGCTGGCCATCCTACTCGGACGCCTCCCTATTCACAGACGACTCCAATGAACAGGAGTGGCTGTGGTTCGATCTTCTGGGCTGTAAAGAGAGCAAGCAGCATGCCATTTGGATTGGGGGTCCTTCTCAGGCGGTGCGGGCGGAACAATGGGAGCTTAGCGGAATCTCCTGCCGGTCGACTGCTTCCGCTACGCGTCTTTTACAGCATTTCGACGATTTTAGATCACTGAGTGACCCACGGGACAGTTCGCCTCAGAAGCCTTTGATCGGGGATTTTGGACCGTGGTCGGCTCAGATTGGGAAGAAGACTTCCTCTGGCTTCTGGGTCCGCAAAACTCCGCGTAGTGGGTGGCTTGGCCGCTGGGGGTTCTTGCTCCGCGCGTCTCTCGAATTCATATTGTCTGCACGCGACGGTCTTGTCAACAGTCATGCCGTTCGTCGTCCGTGGCGGCCGTCGGTTACAGCCTGTTGGCCGCTTCGTTCTCATACGCTCGCATCTCGCTCTCGGCGCGGAGAAGCCCGACATGCCAACGCAGCACGAGTAGATACGCGAACGCGAAGAAAAGCGTCAAATTTCCGACAAGGAAGGGGAGGCCCATCCCCTCACCCAGACTGCCGCTCTGAATATTCTGGGGGTGTTGGGCTCGTCCCCCGACGAGGTCGATGATCCAGTAATTGAGCGGGATCAAGACGACACCGAGGATTCCGTAGATCGAGGCGAAGCGTGCCGTCCGTTCGTCGCCCTCGGTGAAACTGCGCAGGAGCAGGTACGCGAGATAGATGAACCACAGCAGCAGTGTCAGAGTGAGCCGCACATCCCAGACCCACCAGTTCCCGGGGCCCCAGGCACCGCGAGCCCAGATCGGCCCCGTGATCAGCATCAGCGAACAGAAGAGCGTGCCGACCTCGGCCCCCGCGATCGCGAGCTGGTCATGGTGCTCCTGTCCGCGCCACAAGAAGAGCCCGCCAGCCACGGCCGTGACGACAAATCCGAGGTAGGCGCCATACGCGAGCGGCGGATGGACGTAGAGGATCTTCTGCATGGTCCCCTGGATGGAATCCGTCGGAGCACTCGCGACCATCCAGGCATATACCGGCACGAGCGCGAGCAACACCCAGCCGAGCACACGGAGGGTCTGTTGAATACGGTCGGTCGATCGACTCGTCTCGTTCATGCTTTCTCCGTTTGCGCGGGGCATTCTGCTCGCGCAGCACATAGTTACTCGTCGAGCACGAAGTCGAAGAGCAGGAAACACAGGATCAGATAGACACC
>CBFDDD010000052.1:0-31778 GCA_965603475.1 uncultured Myxococcales bacterium | reverse complement strand
CCCAGCTCAGCCTTCTATTTACTCCCGATATTTCGTGGATCACGCTCGTTCAGTTCGACAATGTTTCTGACTCGATCGGGATCAACAGTCGTTTCCGTTGGATCATCGAGGATGGGCGTGAGTTCTTTGTGGTGCTGAACCAGGGCTTCGATACTTCGGACGGGCTTGAAGCCGGGCGGACCGAACCACTCGTGAAGTTTCAGTGGACATTCCGATTCTGACTTCGCACTCGGATGTCAGGGCACGATCGGAGTAGAGGACGGTAGAGTGCGACTTCAGGTCAGGCTCGATAGGCTGTCTGGAATCTGTAATCGGGTTTGGTATGGCGATCACCGAGGGAGAAGATCCATGCGACTGAAGACGGGCTGGGTGCGCGGGGCAGGTCCAAGTGCAGTCTTGGCGATCTGTCTCGGAATCGCGAGTGGTGTCGAGGCGGCCGGAAATGCAACGTCAGAGGAGATCGCTGAACGCCTCGCGGGCGCGCTTCGATTCGAGACGGTCAGCTTCGAAGATTCTGCCGACTTCGATGGCGAGCCATTTCTCCGGCTTTCTGACTACCTTCGAGATCTCTATCCCCTGACGCATGCGACCCTCGACCTCGAACGGGTGAACGCGTATACGCTGCTCTTCCGATGGCAGGGATCCGATCCGAATCTTCAACCCGCGCTGTTCATGTCGCACACCGATGTCGTGCCGGTCGAAGGGGCCGCGCTCGAGGAGTGGACCCATCCGCCGTATGCCGGTGAGATCGAAGATGGTTTCGTATGGGGGCGAGGTGCAATCGACGTGAAGTCGGGCGTGATTCTCTGGCTCGAAGCGGTCGAGCATCTTCTGGCGGAGGGCTTCGAGCCGCGGCGTACGATCTACCTGTCATTCGGGCACGACGAGGAGATCGGCGGGCCCGAAGGGGCGGTCGAAGTGGCGCGACTATTTCGAGAGCGCGGAATCCATCCGGCATTCCTATTCGATGAGGGTGGTTTCATTTTCGACGGGTATCCCCTTCTGCCCGGCGTGACGACCGCACTCGTCGTCACTGCTGAGAAGGCGTACTACACGATACAATTGACTGCGCGGGGTATTAGTGGACATTCCTCGATGCCGCCGCGGCGTACCGCGATCGGAAAGCTTGCGCGTGCGATCTATCGGGTCGAAGAGAACCCGATGCCAGCGCGTTTCATCCAGCCGGTTCGGGATATGTTCGATGCCGCGAGTCCGTATGTCTCGTTCGGTCAGCGCTTTGCGTTTCGCAACCTGTGGCTGATGGGCGGAACGGTGAAGCGTACGCTTCTGCGCGATCCGGTCAGCGCGCCGCTCATTCGGACGACCTTTGCTGCCACGATCATCTCGGGTGGCGTCAAAGACAATGTGATTCCGGAACTCGCCCAGGCAACGATCAACGTTCGAATTCTGCCCGGGGATACGGAGGAAGACGTACTCGCCCATCTGACAAGAGTGATCGATGATCCCGAGATCGAAATCGAGGGGATCAGTTGGGGGAAAGGCGCGCAGCCCGCTTCGGTGACGGGAGAGGCGTTTCCCCTGGCGGCCGAGGCAATTACCGCCGTGCTACCCGACGCGGTCGTGCTTCCAGGATTGATTCCGGGTGCGACGGATTCGCGACATTTCGCCGGAATAGTCGACGAGATCATCCGCTTCGTTCCGGAGCGACTGCATATAGATCAGGCGGGAGGCGCGCACGGCCGAGACGAACGACTTGCGGTCGAACACCTGGCGGATTCCGTCGCAATTGCAGTGGGTATGGTCCGGCGGGCCGGGGTCCCCGCAGAGAGCAACTAGTTGAGGCAGGCGCCGCTCGCCGGTCATCACGTTGGTGTCGTTGGTCGTATCAGGGTTCCAGATTTCCTTCGAGGGATCTCCGAAGTACCCGCTCGATCTCGTCATGGCTACAGGGCTTGGGATTCGTGGCGAGTGACGGATCTTCTGCAGCCATGGGGACCAGTCGTGGAATCATCGATTCATCGACGATTCCCTTGAGTGTATGGGGCAAACCGAGTCGTGACCGCAACTCGATCGTCCAATCGAGCACATCTTCGAACCGATGGGCCGGTAGCCCGAGGGTCTGCGCGAGTCGTGGCATGCGGTCTTCGATGACTTCGCGGTTGTGCACCATCACGTAGGGCAGAAAGATTGCGTTGGCCGTTCCATGATGCAGACCCGTCATGCCACCGACGGGGTGGGAAAGGGCGTGAATGAGCCCGAGTCCCTTCTGGAACGCGGTGGCACCCATCGCAGCGGCCATCAAGAGATGCGTGCGTGCGATTTCGTCGTGGCCGTTCTCGGTGGCGCGGACCAGATTGTCGGCGATGAGACGCATGCCTTCGAGGGCGATTCCGTCCGCCATCGGATGGTAGGTCGGCGCACAGTAGGCCTCGAAGCAATGGGCCAGTGCGTCCATGCCGGTTGCCGCAGTGAGAAGCGGCGGTAGCCCCAGAGTCAGCTCTGGGTCGGCGATGACGAGGTCGGGCTGCATTTGCGGGTGGAAGATGATCTTCTTGTTGTGTTCGTGCGGATCGAGGATGACCGCCGCGCGTCCCACCTCGGATCCGGTACCCGCCGTCGTGGGGACCGCGATCGATTGAAGAATCTTGTCTCCGGCGGCCCGTTTCCAGTTGTCGCCGACGTCCTCGTAGTCGAGGACGCTCCCGGGATTGCGCGCGAGGAGTGCGATGCATTTCCCCGCGTCCATCGCCGAACCGCCGCCGATCAATACGCAACCGTCGGCTGCGTGCTCTTCCGCAGCAGCGAGACCCGCCTCGATATGGGTGGTTGCGGGATTCGCCTCGATCGCCGAGAAGACGCGTGCCGATAGGCCAGCTGCCGCGAGGGCGCGGATGATAGGCGCGAACCAGTCGAGTTCGAGGATGCCCGGGTCGGTGACGACGAGAGGGCGTTCGATGCCGAGTTCCATGCAAGCACCCGCAAGCTCACGGATTCGTCCCAGGCCGATTCGATAGGTGGCGGGATAATTGAAATTGCCGACGAGGGCAGCCTCTCTCACGGTGAACTCCCTCGCTGGATCAGATGATTTCGAAATATCGAGCGAGGTCCCAGTCGGTGACCGACTTGCGATTCTCTTGATCTTCCCAGTCGCGCGTGCCTGCGTAGTGGTCGACAAAGGCATCGCCGAAGGAGCTGCGAGCCATGTCGGATGCGCGAAGACGTTCGCTCGCCTCGCGGAGTGTCGAGGGCAGGGGATGGGTCAGGGACTCCGGGTCCTCATAGCCATTTCCCGTAACAGGGTCGGAAAGCTCGAGACCCTCTTCGATCCCTCGAAGCCCCGATGCGAGCGCTGCAGCCTGGGCGAGATAGGGGTTCGCATCGGCGGGTGCGACCCGGTATTCACTTCGCTGGGCGTTCGGGCCAGCGGGGATCACGCGAACCGATGTGGTTCGATTCTCGACGCCCCAATTCGCGGCGGTCGGGGCCCACATTCCCGGGACGAGTCGGCGATAGCTATTGATCGTCGAACAGACCATGGCGAGCAATTCGGGCATATAGCGAACCTGACCGGCTACGAACTGGCGCATCGTGTCGCTCATGTCGTCAGGCGCACCCTCGGCATAGAAAGCATTCATGCCCGTTGCCAGGTCGCAGAGCGAGATGTGGAGATGGCCACTCTGCCCGGGGTAGTCATTGCTCCATTTTGCCATGAAGGTCGCCATCAAATCGGCGCGCTGGGCAAAGACCTTCATGAAGGTCTTGAAGATCGAAGCTCGATCGGCCGCGTCGAGACCGCGCGCATAACGGATGGCGGCTTCGATGACACCTGGGCCGGTTTCGGTATGGAGCGCCTCGATCGGACAATCGAAGTCTTCCATCAGATCGAGGAGGTCGTGATAGAACTCCGCGTGCACGGAATTTCGAATCACGGAGTATCCGAACATTCCGGGCGTAAAAAGGTCCAGATTGCGATAGCCCTTTTCGCGAACGCTGTCTGGCGTCTCCGCGAAGAGGAAGAATTCGTACTCGAATGCGGCGTCGACTCCGAAGCCCATCGACTTGGCCTTTTCGATCGTGCGCGCAAGGATGGTTCGCGGGCAGACATCCGCATAGGCCCCCTGGAAGCTCCCGATCAGGAGCAACGTGTCCTCTTCGAAGGGAATGCGGCGCAGCGTCGAGAGATCGAGCCGGACATAGGCATCGCGATAGCCGGTATGCCAGCCCGAGACCTCGACCCCGCGCTCGTAGAGTTTGTCATGGCTGTCCCAGCCGAATACGACGTCACAAAATCCGAATCCCTTGTCGACGGCCGATCGCAGCTTTTCGCGATTGACATATTTTCCGCGCATCACGCCATCGATATCGAAGATGCCGATCTTGAAATATCGGATTCCCTCGCGCTCGATCCATTCATCGAGTTCCTGGGCGCTCGAAATCCATTCAGTCGCCTTTGTCGGGCCAGTCGTCATAGATCCTCCGGAGTCGCCAGGGCGCCTCTCGATTCGGTTTGGCTGACATTCGTGCCGCCAGCCCGCTCCGATTATCGCGAGTCGGGCCGAGCGCGCCAGCCGTGCGACTCGCTAACATTGTGCTCCGCATCTTTCCCCACCCGATCCATGCCAGCCAGGGAGCCCACTGTGAAAGCGATTGTCTGTAAAGAATTCGGACCGCCGGAGAAACTCGTCCTCGAAGAAATCGACGATCCGAAGCCTGGGCCCGGTGAGCTCGTGATCGACGTGCGCGCCTCGACCGTGACCTTCCCCGATGCGCTCATGATCGAAGACAAATACCAGTTCAAAGCGAAGCTTCCCTTCGTGCCGGGTGGTGAGGTCGCCGGCGTCGTTTGCGAACTCGGTGAAGGCGTGAGCGGATTCGAGGTCGGTGAGCGGGTCCTGGGGAGCACGATGCTCGTCGGTGGATTCGCGGAGAAGGTTCTCGTGAAGGAGAGCGGGACCAAGAAGCTCTCCGAGAATCTGGGCTTTGCCGAGTCGACAGGCATCCTCTACGCGTATGGCACGGGCTACTACGGACTGAAATATCGCGGTGAACTCAAGCCGGGAGATACGCTGCTCGTGCTGGGCGCGGCGGGGAACGTCGGCCTGGCTGCGGTCGAGCTCGGTAAGACGATGGGCGCGAAGGTGATTGCCGCCGCCTCCACTGCAGAGAAGCTCGCGGTTTGTCGAGACCGGGGTGCCGACGAGACGATCAACTACGCGACGGAAGATCTGAAGAAACGCACCAAGGAGCTCACCGAGGGGCGTGGGGTCGATGTCATCTACGATTGCGTCGGAGGTGACTATGCCGAATCAGCGCTTCGAGCAATCGCATGGGGCGGTCGCTTCCTCGTCATCGGCTTCACGGCGGGTATCCCCCATCTCCCACTCAATCTGACTCTGCTCAAGAGTTGCCAGGTGATCGGGGTCTTCTATGGTGCGATGGTGTCGCGTGAGCCCGAGCTGATGAAGGAGATCGTCGATGGCCTCGATACGCTCGCGTCGGAGGGGCGGCTCAATCCCTATGTGTCTGGTCGATATCCCCTCGATCAGGCGCCACAAGCATTGCGGGACCTGCTCGACCGCAAGGTGACGGGCAAGGTCGTCATCGAGCCCAATCACTAGAACGCGCCCTCGAGCGGCCACTAACGCAGGATCGGTCGGAGTTCCTCCCAAAGTCTTTCTGCGATGAGTACGTGGCCGGCTGCGGTCGGATGGATTCCATCGGCTTGATTCAGCTGTCGTTTCGCGGCTACGTCCTGGAGCAGGAAGGGGACGAAGGCCGCGTCGTATTCTGATGCCAGGGCGGGATAGATCGCATCGAATTCGCCTACATAGTCGCGACCGAGGTTGGGAGCCGCTCGCATGCCTGCGATCAGGAACCGTACATCGGGATGGGCAAGGGAAGTTCGATCGAGGATGGCTTCGAGATTCGCACGAAGCACTCCGATGCTCTGCCCACGCAACATGTCATTCGCGCCGAGTTCGAGTACCAGTGCGGCGATTGGAAGACGCAGTAGCCAGTCGAGCCGGCGCAGGCCCCCGGCGGACGTATCGCCACTCACGCCCGCGTTGATCACACGATAATCGAGGCCGGAAGAGTCGATCCGCTCCTGGATCAGGGCCGGAAAGGCCTGATTTTCGGGTAGGCCGTAGCCCGCCGTCAGGCTGGTTCCAAGGAAGACGACGACGGGCGTTGCAGCCTGATCGGCCTGTCCCAGGGCCTGGGTCGTTCTTCGTGCCTGTCGATCGGCCTCGACCGCGAGCGGTGCTGAGCTACTCGATGCTCCGGGCGGATCCGCTGGGTTGCTCGCAGGGCTACTTTCGGCATCCCCCGATGAACAGGCTGCGACGGAGAGCAGAAGTAGCCATGCGCAGGGGAGCCCCAGGCAGTAGTGTATGGCTCGCGCCGCCCCCCTTGCTTTGGCTTTGGTCCGAATCGGTTTTCGCATCGCGCATGATCGTCGCTCGCAAACTCACTCAACGCTACTCCCGTGCCTCTCACGTGTCAGAGGGTGCGTCGGCCGATGTATCGGATTCCGGCAGAGCTGCCGATTCGGTGCTGACCGTACTCGACGGTGTCGATCTCGAAATACGGGCGGGTGAGGTCGTCGTCATTCTCGGTCCATCCGGTAGCGGCAAGACGACGCTGCTCGGTCTCCTGGCCGGCCTGGATCGACCGAGCGACGGAAGTGTTCGACTCGCGGGCATAGAACTGGAATCCCTCGACGAGGATGGCCGTGCGGCGATGCGTGCGGAGCGCATCGGCTTCATTTTCCAGAGTTTCCACCTCATCCCGACGCTCACCGCTCTCGAGAATGTACTCGTGCCCCTCGAACTGCTCCCAGCGAACCGGGCGCCCAAGCCAGCCGAGGCCGCCGAAACTGCCCGGGGGCTGCTCGACCGGGTGGGCCTCGCGGGTCGGCGAAATCACTACCCAGCCCAACTTTCCGGTGGCGAACAACAGCGTGTCGGGATCGCGCGCGCCTTCGCCAATCAACCGGCAGTGCTCTTTGCAGACGAACCGACGGGGAACCTCGATCGTGAGACGGGGGAAGAGATCGTGAATCTCCTCTTCGAGCTCAACGAACAGCATGGAACCACGCTCGTCATCGTGACTCATGATCTCGCGCTGAGTCGTCGCGCGCATCGCATCGTGCACCTGGCCGGAGGTCGCGTGGAGCGCATCGAAGAAGTGGAAACGTCCGCATGAAGCTCCGCTTCGTCTCGAGCATGGTGCGGCGAGAGCTGCGATCCGCGGGGCGACGCTTTGGTTTCTACGGCAGCTGCATGGCGATTGGGATCGCCGTCGTGGTCGGCCTCCATTCGCTTCGTGAAGCGGTGAACGAGGCCGTCGATTTGCGGTCGAAAGAATTGCTTGGAGCAGACCTGCGGCTGGAAAGTCGTGATCCGCTCAGCCCTGAGGTGACTGCGGCACTCGCGCCACTCGTCTCCGAGGCACTACAGGAACCGACGCGAGTCACACGCCTCGGATCGATGGCACTGGCCGAGCGTTCGGGCCGCAGTCGTCTGGTCGACCTTCTTGCGATCGAGGGCGTCTATCCGATCTACGGCGAGGTCTGGACCGAACCCGCCTATCGCTGGGGCGAGTTCGGCAAAGAGAACGGCCGTGTCTTCGTTGATTCGACTTTGCTCATCCAGCTCGATCTCGAAGTGGGGGACCAGCTTCGGATCGGAGGCGAGTCCTTCGAGGTTGCGGCTGCCGTCAAGAAAGCACCCGGCAGCTTTGGGCTTCAAGTCGAAATCGCGCCGAGGGTCTTTCTCCTGAAGAGCGATCTCGATCGGACCGGTCTCGTCCAGGAGGGGAGCCTCGTTTCGTACTTGCACTACTTGAAGCTTCGCGACGGTGAGGTGGATCCCTGGCTCGAAGAGCACGAGGAGATGCTGGCGAACGCGCGCGTGCGCGTACAGACGGTGAGCGGCTACCAGGAAGACATGTCCGAGGCGTTCGGAAATCTCACTCGCTATCTCGGCCTCGTCGGCCTGGCCGCCCTGATGCTCGGGAGTATCGGTGTTGCAGCGGGCGTCCGAGTCTTCGTACGCGAGAAGCTGGATGTCGTTGCGCTCTTGCGTTCGATCGGTGCGTCGCCTGGTGACGTCATCGCGGTGTACACCGGATTGGCGATTGCGCTCGGCCTCGCGGCCGGTCTCCTCGGGCTGATTCTCTGCCTTCCGCTCCTGTGGATATTGCCCGGGCTGGTCGGGGATCTCTTGCCCGTCGAAGTGAGCCTGCGGATCGGGCCGGCCGGAATCGCGACCGGCCTCGGGCTCAGTATCTGGGCAACTTTGCTGTGCGCGCTGGGTCCTATCTCCGATCTGGCGGCGGTTCCGCCGCTGAGCGCTCTGCGACGGGACTTCGGTGGTCGAGAGGGGAGCGCGACGGGTGGTCGTGTGAGCGCCATCGTGGCCACGGTCGCGAGTCTTTTGATCGTCTCGGTGTGGCAGGCGGGCAGCCTGCGTGTGGGACTCTCCTTTGCGGCTGGGCTCGTCGTGACGGTCTCGCTTCTCGCGCTGGCGGCGATGTCGTTGGTTCAGCTCCTGCGCCGGCATCCGCCCCGTGTCTTTGCCTACTGGGCTCGCCAGGGGATCGCCAACCTCTTTCGCCCCCGCAATCACACGCTTCCTACGACCATTGCCATCGGATTCGCGCTGTTCATCGTGGCGACGGTCCACACGGTGCAGTCGAATGTGCTCCGGCAGATGGCGGTCGATACGAGCCCGGATCGACCGAATTTCGTGCTTTTCGATGTCCAGCGGGATCAACTCGACGGAGTGGGTGCCCTGTTGGCCGAGCATGGCGCGGTCGTCGTCGATCAGGCGCCCTTGATCTCTGCTCGAATCGCATCCGTCGATGGGATGGCACGTGGGGAACTGCTCGTCGACGACGAACTCTCACGTGATCTGCGCTGGGCGTTGCAGCGAGAGTATCGACTGACCTATGCCGACACGCTGCGCGATAGCGAGGAGATCGTCGCGGGGCGCTGGTGGGAGCCTGGCACGGTGGGCGTGGATGAGGAGCCTTATCCCGTGTCGGTCGAGCGGGACCTGGCCAATTCTCTCGGCGTGGGCGTCGGGGATACGCTGGTTTGGCAGATTCAGGGCGTCGAGATCGAGACCACGGTTGCGAGTCTGCGCCAGGTCGATTGGGGCCGGATGGCGACGAACTTTTTCGTGGTCTTTCCGACGGCGGCGCTCGAGGCGGCGCCGCAGAGTACGGTCTTGCTTGCCCATCTGGCTGAGGAGCGGGCACGTGCAGAGATGCAGCGGGATCTCGTGGGTCGCTTTCCGAACGTATCCGCTCTCGACGCCACGCTGATCCTGCGCTCGCTCGATACGATGCTCGGCCAGATCGGGATTGCGATTCGTCTTCTCTCGCTCTTCACTCTGGGCACGGGTATCGCGATCCTCATAGCTGCCTCGTTGGCGGCTCGCAGCGAACGTGCGCGCGAAGCGTTGCTGCTGCGCGTACTCGGTGCATCGCGCTCGGTGCTTCGTCGAATCGTTGCGACGGAAGCGATCGTACTTGCGGGGCTGGCCTCGACCGTTGGCGGGTTGCTCTCGGGAGTGGCGTCTTTTTGCATCGTCGTCTTCGTTTTCGAACTGCCCTTCGATCCGCCACTGCTCGATCTATTGGGCCTCATGCTCGCGACGTTCTGTGTGACAGCGGCCTTTGGTGGGGTCGGAGGTCGGATTGGCGTGGCTACGGGGGCGGTCGACGCACCACAGGCTGCCCTTCGTCGTAGTGGGATCTGAGCTCGAGTTCGGGCTCATGCGGAGGTGCCGCTCGACCGGAGGTCTTGATAGACTTGCCTCCAGGCATCCGCGGGACGCGAGAGAAAATCGGGGAGAATGAAATTGAGTCGAATCCTGATCACGGGAACCGGGCTATTCACGCCGCCCGACTCTGTGACGAACGCAGAACTCGTCGAATCGCTCGGAGCCGCCAACGAGAAGTGGAACGCCGAGCACCACGCACAGATCGAGAGCGGAGATCTGGAAGAGCGCGACATGCCCTCGGAGAAATTCATTCTGCGGGCCTCGGGAATTGGACATCGCTTCGTGATGGACAAGAAGGGCGTGCTCGATCCGGGCCGGCTCCGGCCTCGGTTGCCTCTGCGCAGTGAAGACGAATTGTCGATCCAGGCAGAAATCTGCTTGGTCGCCGCACGGGAGGCGCTCGCCCAGGCGGGGCGTAGGGGGGACGAGCTCGATGCGGTGATCGTGGGCTGCTCGAACCTCCAACGGGCCTATCCCGCCGTTGCGATCGAGGTGCAGGAAGCGCTCGGGGCTGGCGGGTACGCCTACGATATGAACGTGGCGTGTTCGTCTGCGACATTTGCGATCCAGAACGCCGTCGACGCGCTTCGCTCTGGCAGCGCCCGCCGCGTGCTGGTCTTGAATCCCGAAATTACATCCGGACACAACAACTTCGAATTGCGGGAATTTCATTTCATTTTTGGAGATGCGTGTACTGCAGTCGTTCTCGAGACCGAGGAAAGCGCGGGGCAAGGGGAATCCTGGGAAGTGCTGGGTACTCGTCTCGCTACGAAATTCTCGAACAACATCCGAAACGATGCGGGCTACCTGAATCGCTGCGAAGATGGGGAACGCGATCCCTTCGAGCTCCTCTTTAGACAGAATGGTCGCAGCGTCTTCAAGGAAGTCTGCCCGATGGTGGCGGAGCATATTCGCAGCCATCTAGAGGATACTGGCGTCGAAATCGACGATCTGAAGCGACTCTGGCTCCACCAGGCCAACCTCGGCATGAATCAACTGATCGCGAAGAAGCTTCTCGGTCGAGACCCTGAACCCGAAGAGGCGCCGGTCATTCTCGATGAATATGCCAATACGAGTTCTGCCGGATCGATCATCGCTTTTCACAAATGTCGGGATGGACTCTCGGAGGGTGATTCCGCCGTTCTATGTTCATTCGGTGCTGGTTACTCGGTGGGAAGCGTGATTCTGCGGAAGCGGGCCGACTGAATCGATTGAATTCGTCAATTTGTCGGGGACATGCAAGTCGATCGGCCTGGAATGCAAATGACGCGTCGCGTAGGGTTTCTGCTGATCGTCTGTTGGCTGAGTGGGGCATGCCTCGCACCCGGGGCTACGGCCACCCCGGGCTCCGAGCCCGAACTTCATTTCGTCGCTGCTTCGGGCGATCGGCATACGCTAAGCCTGTCGAGACTTCGAGCCCAGTGTGACGAGGAGGAGGTCGAGGTCGCGGATCCCTACCATGAACGAACCATGCATTATGTCGCGATGCCGCTGGGATGTGTTCTCGATGTGGGTTTCGAGCGAACCGGCGGAGCGGAGGGGCTGCGCACCCAGGGGTTGTTGCTTCGCGCGCTCGACGGATATGCGCGACCCGTTCAAGGAGCGGATCTGCTCGAACCCGGAGCCTTTCTTGCGTTTGGCGAAGCCGGGCTGATGAAGGCTGAGGGCGCGCATCCGCGATTCGCCAAGATCGATCGACGCCGGGTTGATCCCGGACCCTTCTATCTTGTCTGGATCGGGGCGACGCAGAATGATCCGCATGTTCATCCATGGCCGTATCAGCTCTCGACGATCCAGGTGGCGCCCTTCGAGGGCGCGTTTCCAAGGACAGTTCCGAGTGGGCTCGATCCATCGAATCGGGGCTGGGCCGGCTACGCGCTCTACAAGGACTCCTGTGCGTCTTGCCACGCAATCAACGGTGAGGGCGGAAAGATCGGTCCTGACCTGAACGTGCCGCGCAGTATCATCGAATATCGTCCGGTGGATCAAATCCGAAGCTATATCCGAGATCCACAAGCGACTCGCTACACGAGCATGCCCGCTCACCCGAATCTGAGCGAGGCCGATCTCGACGCTCTGATCGCCTACTTTATCGCGATGAGTGAGCGGAAGGACGACCCCAGACTGCGAGCAGGCCCATGAGTGGCAGCGCCGGGGAAATCGGCATCCGGAAAACGACGCTGCATCTTGGTCAGCGCAGTATTGCGACGCGCCACGGTGAATTCGTGGTGCATTTCTTTCGCGACCTGGCGCGTAATCAGACGTCGATGGCCATCGTCTTCGGTGCGCTGGATGGGTCGTCCCCCCTTCTTGCGCGCGTTCACTCCTCGTGCCTCACGAGCGAATGTCTGATGGGACGAGACTGTGATTGTGCCGAACAACTGGACGGTGCTCTCGCGATAATGGCGCGTGCGGGCGAGGGTGTGCTCTTCTATCTGATGCAGGAAGGGCGGGGGGCCGGTCTCACTGCAAAAGCCCGAGATCGAATGATCGTTCAGGCGAGCGGCAATCGGATCACCACCTTCGAAGCCTACGCCGAGATGGGGTTGCCATCGGACCTACGACGGTACGATGCGGTCGCACCGATGAGCAGGTTGCTCGGAATTCGTGCGCCAATTCGCCTGCTGACGAATAATCCCGACAAGGCGGCTGCCGTCGCGAAGACGCTGGCCGAAGAAGAGATCGAAGTCTGTCGTACGGAGCCGATCCAGGGGCCGATCTCCGTTTTCAACAGTGACTATCTGAGTGCAAAGCACGACTCCGGACACGCGCTGAATCGCCCCGCGCGCAATGCCCAGATTGAAGGAGCCTTGCCGCCCGAGCGCGTGAGGATGCTTCCCCCGGTCGTTCTGCCGGGCGAACCGAATCGAATTCTGACGGCCTCCTATTTCCTTCCGGTGGCGGTGCCCGCATCTCACGGAGAGGAGGGGTCGGACATTGTCGACTGGTTCAGGCTGAGTGTGGTCTTCGATTGCAAGACGGCTCGAGAATCGGTCGTGCTGGCCCATCCCGGCTCGCTGGTCACGGACGTCGCCGTAGTCGCAACGGAGATCGCCGAGGGCGAAGAGCGTGTCAGCATGTCCCTGTTCGATCGTTTGCCGGTCGGACACGCTCCGGGACGAGAGGCGCTGACGGCGGCACTGCAGAATATCCGCGCGCGCGGCCGAGGTTCCGTGGCTATCGACTTTGACGATCGCGAACGTGCCGAGCGTTGAATCGGCGTCTCGAGGGCGTGCTCTGCTTTCGGTGCGGGTGGCCGAGGCAAGTGACCATGTGGCTCGGGTGCCTGATTTTCTCGATGCGCTCGAGGAAGCTCCAGCCAGGCTGCCTCGAAGTCTGGTGACGACCGGAATCGGGACGTCGGAAGGACATGCGCGCCATCTGGCCGAGGCCGCCGCGCGTTGGCTGGGTCAGCCCGCTCGATTTGCGTCGACGGGGTCACTGATGCGCGGTGTCCCGCCGAACGCCGAGGAGGATTGGCTGATCGTCTTCTCACAGGGGCTGAGTGCGAATGCTCGTCATGCCTTTCGAGATGTGGAGCAGTGGGGCGGCGTCGTGTTGGTGACCGGCGTCTCGCCATCGTCGACCGCCGCGCAAGAGGAGACGCCCGAAAGCTGTGTGTGGCTGAGAGATCTCGAAGCCCGCGGCGTGATTCGAATCGATATGGGTTGCGGCACGGAATACGGAACACTGCTTCGTGTCATCGGCGCGCGGGTGGGTTATGCGGTGGCCTGGAGCTTCCTGCGGACGTTGGCTCGAAGACGTCTCAGGGCATGCGAAGCCATGACGATCGATTCAGAGCGGCTTCGAAGGGCCCAGACCGACGCGATCTTCGAGTCCAGAAGGGTCTTTCCGGAAGCGGACTTGATGGCCCCTTTTTTCGCGGCGGAACGATCGCTGATCCTTGTTGCCGATGGCGGCGCACTCGAACTGGCGGATCAGCTCTCACTCAAGCTCTCGGAGGGCATGCTTCGGCCCCAGGCGCGATGTATCGACGTTCTGCAATATGCCCACGGCCCACTCCAGAGTCTGGCCGGGCGACCGTCCTCGATTCTCTATCTTTCGCACGCAGATCCCGACCGCGATGGGGCGGACTGGTTGAAGCGTTTCACCCAGACTCTCGATCCGGCACTCCACGATCTTCGCATTCTCCGTGCACAGCTCCCGCTTCCATTCGCCGTCGTCGAATGGGAGGCGATGCTGGATGATTGCGTGCTTCGCCTACTCGAGGAGGCCGGTCACGATATCGTCGATTGGCCCGGGGCCGATCGAGAGGCGGCGCTATACGGAGCCGGACCGAAGCTCGGACGCCCTCCCGAGCCGGGTGTGAAACGGCTGCCCGTGGCGGCGCCTTTGTTCGAGGATGCGGTCTGGCCCGAAGTCGAAACGTGGATCGAACAGGGTCGGCGCACGGCGCTGATCGCGCTCGGGTCGATCGAGCAGCACGGTCCTCATCTGCCAATTGGAACCGATCACATGATCGCCGAGGCACTCGCTCTGGGTCTTGCGGCGCGCCTGGAGGATGCGGTGGCGTTACCTGCGCTCGCGATTGGCTGCGCCAGTGAACATCTCGACTTTCCCGGTACCCTGCATATCGAACCCGAGACCCTCGAAGCGATTCTGCGCGATCTGCTCGGCTCCCTGACGCGACACGGTTTCGAACGGGCCTTTGTCTTTACGGCGCACGGTGGAAACGTGGACGCGCTCGACGAAATGCGATCGCGCCTCGTCGCGTCCACGCCGGGCCTAACGCTTCGAATCGAAACCGATCTTCGGGTTGGTTCGATGCAATCGCGGGTGGTCGAGTCGGAATCACTCGCCGCAGACAGCGCGGGCCCGCATGCCGGCGAATACGAGACGAGTGTCGTCGCGATGCTTCGGCCCGGAAGTATTCGTCGGAAGGCATTACGCCCCGGTCGAGTCGTTTCGCGAGGGGAAGGTCAGGCGCTCTTCTATCCGAGTCTGCGCCCGAATGCGGAGAGCGGCGTATTGGGCGATCCGTCGTTGGCCTCCGGGGAGAGGGGTGAGCGCTATCTGAGTGCGTGGCTCGATCTGCTCGAGGAGGCTTATCGCGAAGCATTCCCAGGCTGGACGTCGAAGAATCGCCAGTAGACGAAGGGCACCCAGAAGGCGTAGTAGAGCTGGTTGGGGACGATTCGAATCGCCCAGCCGAGATCGAGGTCGGCGACGACGATCAGGACGTCGGCGACCACCCACAGTGCATAGTAGGCCGCGCTGTATCCGAAGATCGTCTTGAGGAACGCGGCCAGACGCGGATCATTCGGGGTGCTGCGCGGAACCCAGACGCGCGCGAGAAAGATGCAGAGTACGAGGAACGAAAATTCGTAGATCATCCATAGAACCTGGTCGTGAACCTCCGGCCAGATCCAGCCTGTGATGGTGAATCCGACGTATGCGAGGATTGGGACGATCAGGGTCATGCCGAACGCCCAGGCGAGCTTCTGGCGAAGCGTTCGCTCGGGTCGGGCGACACCGATCGCGAGCAGCAATACGCGAAGATCACCGAGCAAGACGAAGAGAAGTGGAATCAGGGTCGAGGCCGCGTTGCCGCGGAACAGATCGAGCGCGAGTAGAGGGCCGGTCGCGATCGGATCGATCATCGTTTCGATTGCGAAGAGGATCGTCAATCCCGAGACGAAGCGTGCTGCGCCCGGTGCGATGGCACGACTCTCGTCGGCGCCAGCCGCCAATCGCCAGGCGAGGAAGGCGATCGGTGCGACGAGCAGCGCGTACAGGCTCTGAAGGTCGCTGTAGTAGACCTCGTGCCAGGAGAATTCAGTCATGGGTCAAGTGGTCCGCCGTCTTCTTCCTTGAATCGCGCCGATCAGCCGTTCCAGTCGCTGAAAGAAGCGTATCCGATCGAGGAGGGGATTGAGCCAGCCGGACGTCACGCAATACGCTCGATCATGCTCCTTGCAATGATGACGTGCGTGGCGTTGCGGAGTCAGGATGAGTCCCCAGGAGTGCAGCCGTCGGACGAATTGGGGAGGGGACGGCGAATGCGCCCAGCTGTGGAATTGATTCGTCACGAAGAGGGCAAGGGTCAGGCTCGCGCCTAACACGAAGAGAAACTGTAGCAGAGAGCCGACGGGTGCCGGTCGTGTGGCAATCAAGGCGACCAGGGGGGTCGTGAGGAGAGCATTGTTTCCCGAAACTTCGAAGAAATCGTGACGGCTGATTTCCAGGGCATCTTCGTGATGTTCGCGGAAGGGAGCGATCAACATCGGGCCGATCACTGGCGTCGCAGGGTCGAAGAAACGATCTGCGATCCAATGCACCGAACCGGCGAGAAAATCCGCCAGCAGGTATCCGGCCACGACGCCGAGAAGCGCGGTGAGCCAGTGCGCCTCCGAAAGGATCGCAGGCGCGATTCGGATGAACATGAGCGTCCAGGCGATGATGAATGCCGCGACCGAGGCGCGGTCCACATAGGCCTTCCACTGCGCAGACATCGAGCCACCCCCCGAAGGTCCGGAACCAGCGGTACCGGAGGCTTGTATGAAGTGTGCCACGGCTCGCGCCGAAGGGCTCTCGATTCAGGTGACGAGCGAGGATGTCGTCGAGGGAGCGACGTGGGGGCCGTTCAGATGCGATGTGGATCAGGCGGGGCCGATGACCAACGTGCCGTTGTGGCCGCCGAACCCAAAGGAATTCGACAACGAGGGACCGGGTGTCCAGGTCCGCGGTTCTTTTTGGACGAGGTCGATCTTCGGGAGTTCGGGATCGACCCGTTCGAGGCCGTCGGTCGGCGGAATCAGACGGTGTTGCATACACAGGACGACAGCGACCGCTTCGAGTGCGCCCGCCGCGCCAAGGGAATGGCCAGTCACGCCTTTGGTGGATGTCACGATCGGTCCGGGGAATCCAAAGACCTCGCCGATTCCGATTGCCTCGGCTTCGTCGTTCAGCGCGGTACTCGTTCCGTGCGCATTGATATGCGCAATGTCCCCAGGCTGAAGCTGTGCGTCTTGCATGGCGCGCTCCATGCAGCGAATCGCACCGCGACCTGCGGGCGCCGGTGCGGTGATGTGGTGTGCATCGGCCAGACTCGCGGAGCCCATGAGTTCACCGAGGATCGTGGCGCCTCTCCTGGAAGCGTGTTCCCACGCCTCGAGCACGAGTACGCCCGCGCCCTCGGAGAGCACGAAACCGTCGCGTCCCTCGTCGAAGGGACGGGAGACCCCGCTCCGCGAGAGGGCCTTCATGTTCGTGAAGCCACTGATCGCGACCGGTGACATGCCGGCTTCCGAGCCGCCCGCGACGACGGCGTCGCAGAGGCCCCACTCGATCCATCGAGCAGCCTGGCCGATCGAGTGCGTTCCGCTCGCGCAGGCGGTCGAGATGGTTTCACAGGGTCCCTGGAAGCCGTGTTCGATCGAAATCGCTGCAGCCCCGGCATTGGGCATCATCATTGGAATGGTGAAGGGAGAGACGCGACGGGTGCCCTTGTTGTCGAGTACGAGGGTCTGGTCCTCGTGGGTCAAGGCCCCCCCGACGCCCGTTCCCAGAAGCACACCGATTCGATCCGGGCTCGCATCCGGAAAACCGGACTGGGCCAATGCTTCCTTGGCTGCACAGACGCCGAATTGTTCGAAGCGATCGGCGCGGCGGATCGATTTGGGATCGTCATAACAGGTCTTGGGATCGAAGTCGTGCGCTCCCCGCTCGCCAGTCGGCTGGGGCGCAAGCAAGCCTTGCCAGTAGGCCTCCTGTCCGATTCCCACCGGCGAGACGACGCCGATTCCTGTAATGGCGACGCGTCGTTTCTCAGCCATGCGTGTTCTCGCCACCGCCAGCAGAATCATCGCTCTCCGGAGGATCTTGCCAGCGAAGCAAGACGCTCCCCCAGGTCATGCCGGCACCGAAACCAGTCAAGAGCACGAGATCTCCATCCTCGACCCGTCCTTTGTCGATTGCGTCCACGAGTGCGAGGGGGATCGAAGCCGACGACGTATTACCCGTCTTGTGCAGCACGATCGCGGCCCGTTCGCGATCGATCCCGAGTCGATCACAGGCGGCCTGGATGATTCGAATATTGGCTTGATGGGGAA
The DNA here is from genome assembly GCA_965603475.1 of uncultured Myxococcales bacterium. Taxonomy (GTDB): domain Bacteria; phylum Myxococcota_A; class UBA9160; order UBA9160; family UBA4427; genus UBA4427. The sequence goes on along the minus strand of CBFDDD010000052.1, from coordinate 13,954 downwards.
CGACGAGTTTGATCTCTTCGGGTCGCACTTTCGCGCGCTCGAGTGTTCGCATCGCGGAATCGACCATCGCTCGGACCGCGCGCTTGAAGACTTCGCGCCCGTCCATTTCGATCGTGCCACCGACCTCCGATTTCAAGATGTCGCGGGCCGAACCGTCGAGTCCGAGGTCCCATGCGAGTAGCTGGCCATCGCCGGGCGTGCTCTCGAGCACGATCGCGCCGGCGCCATCTCCGAAGAGCACCGCCGTATTGCGATCGCTCCAATCTGTAATGCGGCTGAGAGTCTCAGCTCCGATCACGAGGATCCGATTCGCGCCCGCTTCGAGCATTCCGTTCGCCATGACAAGGCTGTAGACGAACCCGGAACAAGCTGCGTTGAGGTCGAAGGCGCCACCACCCAGCGCGAGTTCGTGATGGACATGCGCAGAGGTCGCGGGCACGGTCTGGTCGGGCGTTGTCGTGGCGAGAATCATCAAGTCGACCGATGCCGGATCGATGTCCGCCCGGGTCAGTGCGTTGCGCCCCGCGGCGATCGCCAGCTCGGCCGTCGAGTCGCCGATCCGCCGCTCACTGATGCCGCTGCGATCGACGATCCACTCGTCGCTCGTGTCGAGCGTCTTCTCGAGGTCGTGATTCGTGACGACCTTGTCTGGCAGGGCTGTACCCCAACCCAGAATGCGTGTTCCCATATCGACTGTGATACTCCGATTCCAGGCTGAGCAGTCGCGTTAGCGCGTTCGCTTGCCGGAGTCTGCATTCGGACGTTTACCACACGCCGGGGTCGTGGGCCGAAATTTCATTGCACGCAGAGGGCGTCGGAATCCAAAGGGTGGGCGACCGGTGAGAGTAGCTGGCCTACCAGAGCCCCATCGGCGATCGACCGCGTTTTCGAGCGTGCCGTGTGCGGTCGCCCTGGCGGCGACGACGCATGCGACCCTGAAGTGAAGCACGGCGCTTCTCGAGACCGTCTGTTGACGTGCTCTTCTTCTTATTGCGTTCGTTGCGGAAGGCGACGAACGCGTCGAAGGCTTCGATTTCATGCTTGAGATCCTGGACGACGAGTTCGACCATGATCGCGTCGTCCAGGTAGCCGAGTCCGGGAACGCGATCGGGAATCAAGTCGTCCGGATCGGCGAAATAGGCGAGGGCGTTCAGGACGCGCTTTCGGTCCGGACCTTCGAGTCGCCAATCGTCGTCCTCGAGCATTTCGATCAGTTTACTGAGCTGCGCGATACGGTTCTGGACATATTGGGGAGCGTCGGTTCGCTTGACTTCTTCGAGCAGTTCTTCCGCTTCGCGGAGGACGACGGTCTCGTTCTCGGCGCTGCGGCCCTTTCGGACTTTCTGCAGAACCTGTCGAAAATAGCGGAGGTCTTTGGCGCTGAGCTCGAATGAAATTTTCATGGTGCAACCAGTCTAACTGAAATCCATCGGGAGCGCGCAAATTTTCGCGATCGCGCAGGCGCCCAGATCGGGGCTCGGGAGCCCCGAAGGTTCGACTTCTTGGTGCCTGCGCGGTGACGGGTTTAGCGGCGCGCGCGTGGCACTCGGGAGAGTCGTTGGATGACTGTCGATCCCTTCGGCGGATCGCCGAGGCTGCGTGCTAGAGCGAGCGCCTGGGCGCGAACCCGTACTGGTAGGCGATTCCGGCTTGCCACCTCTTCGAGGGCGGCCCAGGCCAAGGCTGGTTCCCTTGCCAACGATGCGGCCGAAGCGCGAAGAAGAAAGTGCGCCGGCGAGCGCTGCCGCGTGAGGAGCTCGTCGACGATCGCGATCGCCGGGAGTCCATCGTCCGGGTTCCCAAACGAGATTCGCCACTGCACGCGGACTCGATTCGCACTCACAAAGAGAAGCGAGCCGGGCGTGAGTTCCGCAAGTGCTGCGTCCAGTTCGCGGAGCCCGTCCCAATCCTGCGCCTTCAGCAGGGTGTTGGCCCGCAGGACGACCGCTTCGGTGTCGCTGAGATTCTTCTCGTCGAGGATCGACCCCGCAAAAGCCGCGATCAATCCCGCACGTGCACTCCGCTCATCCGGATCCAACTCGAGGGCCTTCTCGAATAGCACTTTGGCGCGTTTTCTCTGGCCTGAGTCGAATGCGAGCCAGCCTTCTGCGGACGCGGACTGCGCTTCGGGAAGGGTCTTCGCGAGTCGACGTGCACGAGCGATTTCTCCGTTCCAGTGCATGCGCCGAACCACCGAAACGGCATCGACTTCCTGTAAACGGGCAGAGTCGAGGACATCGACACTGGCAAGGCTCTGGTTGAAGCGATTGCGATTTGCGTTGGCCTGTGCAGGAGGCAATCGTGTGGTTGCCAGGAGATTGTGATCGTCTGTATTGAGCGGCCTCCCACTGGCGAGGGTGCGAACGCCTTCGGTGTCCAGAGTCCAGCTTGCATAAAAATCTTCGACTCGATGAATGCCGTAGCGACCGAAATCCGCCGGTCCGTTCGCGAGTGCGTGGGGCGCCGATTCGAGGAGATCGATGGGTTCGTCGGAGGCCATGAAAACGAGCGCTGCGGGAACGGGTCGATAGACGTGGACATAGCGAAACACGTCGGTCATCGATGCCATCAAGCTCCCGAAGAGTTCTGTGTCGACGAAGGCTCCTCCGATCCACTGAATGAATACTCCGCCGTCTTCGAGCTTCGAATGAGTCAATTCGAAGAACTCGCGCGTATAGAGATGGGAGGCGCCGGATGTCCAGGGATGAGAGGGTTGGGAAACGATGGCGTCATAGCGCTTATCGGAGAGGTTCATCGCGCCGCGTGCGTCCCCGAGTCGTAGCGAGACGCGGGGATCGTCGAGGGGGTCATTCGGGCGGGGAATCAGTCGATTCGCGACGACGACTTCATGCTCCAGCTCGATGACGTCGATCGCAGAGACGGAGGATGCGGTCGCTTCGAGCGTCTGCGCGCCGCCGAGGCCAATGATCAACATCGAGTCGGTGTCGGGGCGCGCCGCGGTCGGAAGCAACGAGAGCCAGGCCGTTTCTTGGATACGCCGATCGGGCACCTCTTCACGATCGACGCCCGATTCAGGCAGACCGTTCGTCAGCAGTTTCCAGCCTCGAGAAGTTTCGACGACAGTGACGGTCGCGGAGCGGCCGACGCCGAGGTAGAAGAGTTCACCCGGTGTTCGCGTTGCACTGATTGCCGAATGTAGAAGGAGGTTGATCGGAGCGGGTAACCCGACTACGCCCACGATGGCGAGACTGGTAACTGCGATTCCGGCCAGGATCGTGCGGCGCGGGAGCATGAACCAGGCCGTCAGGGTTGCCAGTGAAAGGCTCGTTACGACGCCGACCATCGCTGTGTTCTCGAGTCCGAGAACCGGAAGCAACAGAAATCCCGCAAGGATTGCGCCGAGGATCGAACCGACGGTGTTCCACGCGTAGACCCGGCCGCTCACCTCCGCGGCCTCCTCCGCATCCCGCGCGAGCAGGCGTACGCCGAATGGGAAGGTCGCACCGATGCAGAGAGTCACCGGCAGGAGTACGGCGCCAGCCGCTGCCGCGCCAGCGGCCGGGGCGGACGGCGAGGCACCGACAGCGTGGGCGAGATCGGGAAGTAGATCAGCAGCGCGAAAGGCGACCCAGGCGAGTACGCCCGTGCCGAGTTGTGCGAGCGCGAAGCCCAAAGCCGCCTGGCTACGCGTCTTTGCGAAACGAGAGGCGACGGCGCTACCGAGCGCGATGCCGAGCAGGAAACTCGACAACATCGAGGCAAAGGCGGCCGTGCTGCCGCCGAGCACCTGGCCAAGAAGACGGGTCCAGAGAACTTCGTAGATGAAGGACACCGCCCCCGAGATCGTCATCGCAGGGAGAATCCAATGGAAGGGACGTGATTTTGTGCGAGACGGATCTTCGGTTGAAGACGTGGCCTCCACGATTCCTCGGGCGAGGGCGGCGGCAGCCAGAAAAACCAGGGCATTCCCCGCAACGCCGATATAGACCGTCTGTCGTAGTCCGAACGCCGGTAGGAAAACGAAGGCGGCGACCAATGTGCCGACGATGGCACCCAATGTATTCACGGCGTAGAGAATTCCGATCCTTGGTCCGACCTGTGAATCCTCCGATACCGCATAACGTGCAAGAAGCGGAAGTGTTGCACCCATCAGCGTCGTGCAAGGAGCGAGGACGAGGAATGCGCCAAAAAGATGAAAGACAGCCGTCGTCAACGACATGGTCTCTGGTGGCGCGTCGAGTCCTCCGGCGATCGCGAGGTAGGCCGCCTGAACGCCTCCGATCAATAGAGGCACACACAGGGCGCCGGTCGCAATGCCGAGCTCCAACAGGCCGTATGCAAGGACGGGACGAGAGAGTCGCCGAACGAAACGCGCCGCTGCGGCCGCACCGAATGCAAGCCCGCCCATATACGCAGCGAGTACCGCGACGACCGCGAGTTCGGAGGTTCCGAACAAAAAGGCGAACTCGCGTGTCCAGGCCGTCTGGTAGAGGAGCGCGGCAAAACCGGAGACGAAGAAACAGACGAGCAACAAAGCGAAGCGGAGGTCCATGATGTCTGAAATGACCCGATACCAATGGAGCCGTTGCTCGGTTACCGAAGAGACCAACGATTACCATCGTCAGTCGAGAGCTGCTTGTTTAGCGCGCTGCCCGGAAGATCGCAGACTCGACTCCCAAAACTGCGTGTCGATTGCAGGTCGATGATCGCATGCGCGCCTCAGTGGGTTACAGGATCACGAGCCCGAAGGGAGCATGCCGTCCTCGTTTCAAGGATGATCAGTCCCGGGTGAGAACGAGACTCATCGTGCGTGGTCCGTGCGCACCGAGAACCAGGGATTGCTCGATATCTGCCGTTTTCGATGGGCCGCAAAGGAACCATCCAAAAGTTGTGTCGGCCAGATCGATCCGATCGTAGGCCTGATGCAGCGTGGGCACGAGTTCCGTCGTATCGACGACCACGAAGAGATGCTGCGCGAGTAGCGCTGCCGAACGCTCGCGTGGCGTGGACGGCACATGCCATACGGCCCCATTTTCGACGACGGCGAATTCGGCTCTCAATACACACAGGTCCAGGCAGTCCAGCTCGCGATCGGTGGCCGCCGATCGACCCACGCCTCGCGCCTCGAGGGCAGGAAGTGCGGAATACACGTGATTCATCGCCGACCAGTCGTCTGGCCAACGGACCTGGTTGATCCAGTCGGTTCGCGACGCGGACTGAAAGAGCCCCCCGGCTTCCTCCACACGGATTCGCAATGTCTCGATTGGATCGGTCGGATCGGCCGGTGGGATCATGGGTCCTGGCGCTTCGGCCATGGGCGGACGCGCACTCTCCAGCCTGGCGAGAATCGTGTCGCGTGCCTCGCTCATCGTGTCGCGTCCTTCGACTCGGTATTCTCGCGTCTTCTTCTGTCGCGATAGAGCTCCCGAAAGCTGTGCCGAGGGATCGCTGGTAGAGCACGTTCGCGAGTCCAGGGTGCCAGAAGTGAATCGAGTCGGGTCGGCGGGAGGCGACGAGCGAGCGCACGGCCCCACCGCCCGAGCAGTCGATAGGCCGCCGGCCATTCGAATAGACGTCCGACGAGACTCAATCCCCAGTGTCGCCAACGCGAATGGTGTCCGGCCGCGACGAGCTGTCCGCGCCAGGCGAGAAGCTGATGATGAAGAGGAATCCGAACCGGGCAGACGTCGCTACACGACCCGCAGAGGCTACAGGCATGAGGAAGTTCTACGTGAGCCGCGGGGTCGAGGTTCGGCGCCAGGACGGAACCGATCGGTCCTGGGATCGTGGTCCCATAGCTGTGTCCGCCGCTTCGCCGGTAGACCGGGCATGTGTTGAGACAGGCGCCACAGCGGATACAAGCCAGGGCCTCGCGAAATGCCGGTCGAGCGAGAAGTTGACTTCGCCCGTTGTCGACGATCACGATGTGAAGCTCTTGCGTGTCTTGCTCTGCCTGATGTTCTGCCTGGGGCGTTTCGCTCGAAGACGGACGCGGTCCACGGAAATGGGATGTGTAGGTCGTGATCGCCTGGCCGGTAGCGGAGCGCGCGAGCAGCCGCAGAAGGGGGGCGAGGTCGCGCTGTTGCGGGATGATCTTCTCGAGACCGACGCTGGCAATATGCAGTCGGGGCAGGGCCGTCCCCAGATCGGCATTGCCCTCGTTCGTGACGACGACGAAGCTACCGGTCTCCGCAACGGCGAAGTTGACGCCGGTGAGGCCGGCCTCGGCAGCCAGAAAGCGTTGCCGCAGATCGCGGCGTGCAACTGCGGTGAGCTCGATGGGGTCATCGAGTCCGGCAGGACTCCCCATTTCTTTCGCAAAGAGATCACCGACCTCGCTGCGGCGTAGGTGAATGGCGGGCATGACGATATGGCTAGGTGGCTCATGACGGAGTTGAACGATGCGTTCACCGAGATCCGTGTCGACGACTTCGATGGCCTGTTCTTCGAGATGTTGATTGAGTCCGCATTCCTCCGTCAGCATCGACTTGCTCTTGACGACACGGCGGATGCCCCGCTCGCACAATAAACCAGCGACGATCTCGTTGTGCTCGCGGGCATCGCGCGCCCAATGCACGACGACTCCGGCGGCGACGGCGTTGGCTTCGAAGCGGGTCCAGAGCTCGGGTAGACGCCCGAGCGCATTACGCTTGATCGCATCTGCCTGTTCGCGCAAAGCCTCCCAATCCGGAACCCGATCCGCGGCTTGATCGCGCTTCGAGCGTACGAACCAGAGCGCCTGGTCATGCCATTGGGTTCGTTCGGCATTCGCGACGAACTCACTCGCGCGACTAACGTGGCCCATCGGCGCGTCCGTATCCTCTCTCCGCGGCATGATCAGCAGTCTTCGCGGCTTCCGGGTCCCCCGCGGCATGATCAGCAGTCTTCGCGGCTTCCGGGTCCCCCGCGGCATGATCAGCAGTCTTCGCGGCTTCCGGGTCCCCCGCGGCATTGCCGAGGCTGATCGCCAGAATCTCCGCGATATGCATCGTGCGGAAGTGGAAGCCATTCTTCCGGGCGAGTCCGTCGAGATGAAGCAGACAGGAAGTGTCCATGGAAGTGATGACTTCGGCTCTGGCTGCTCGATGGTCGGAAAGCCGATCGAGCCCCATTCGGCATGAGACCGCTTCTTCCTCGATGGAGAAGAATCCTCCGAAGCCACAACATTCGTCGCGCCGGACGAGATCGACCAATTCGAGTCCGTCGATCGAAGACAGCAGGCTTTCCGCAGGGTCGATTCGCGGAGGCTCTCGCGTTTCGCTTGGCGTTCCCAACCGTAGGTCCCGCAGTGCGTGGCAACTCGCGTGGAGTCCCACACGCTCGGGAAAAGACCCCAAGGGTCTGGAGGCGACGCCTTGGCCGACGAGAAATTCGCAGAATTCCGAAGTTCTTCCTGCTACGTCTTCGGCACGGGAACCGGGAACGAGAAGCGGGATTTGTCGTCGTACAGTCGCCGCGCAACTCCCTGAAAGGGTGACGATTTCATCGAAACCCTCGAAGACCTCGATGTAGTGACGCCCGAGCGCTCGCCCGCGGTCCACTTCACCCGCGTTCAGGAAGGGTTGCCCGCAACAGGTCTGGTTCTCTGGATAGTGGACGGTCTCGAAGCCGAGGGCGTCGAGCACATCCAGAGCGGCCAGCCCGACCTCGGGCTTCAGTTGATCGATGTAACAGGGGACGAAAAGCGCGATACGCATCGTGAGCAGCTCCGGTCTATCGAGGTAGCCCATCGAAGGCGATTCGCGACAGCCCCCGCTCTTCGTTCGGGAAACTGACGACGACGTCATTTCTTGCGAATGCGGGAGTCGTCCCCTTTGTCGTAGCGCGCTCCCCCCTATTAACATTCGGGAATCTCGGCCTGCCTGCTGTGGCGAGAGGGCACAGATCAGGTTCTTTCAGGGTCCTCCGAATCGCGAACTCTCGTATCGAAGCCCAGCGAGGAGGGTCGTCCAGACCAGACGGCTCGTCAGATCCATAGATCGTCAGATACCAACCCGAGCAGTGCCAAACTCGCAAGACTTCCGCCAAAACCCAAAATACCGCTTGGAAATTCGTTTCAGATTCGAAAGAATACAGGGCGCGCCCCAGACGCTCCAAATCGATCGCCCAATAGTCGACCCCTGGTCAATATTGTGGTCGCCTCGGAGAATCCTTCCTGAGAACGAAGACTCAAAGGACGGTTTGGTCTCCCGGCGCGAAAGCGGGTGGATTGGCCGCGCGGTGCCGCGGTGTGTTTGAATGCGTTGTGTTTGAATGCTTTGAATGCGTAGTGTTTGAATGAGGTGGAACGAGATCGGACGAGACGGATGAGGCGCGCAGCGCGCGTGGCCGGACGATCCGCGGGAATGATCCGCGGGACGAGAAGCGTGGAAAGTCGATTTGGTCGTTTTTCGGCCGAGGAGAGATTGAATGATGAGCTTTAGGGCGACGGTGATCAGGATCACCACAGCCGCAACTAGCATCACGGCGATGTCGATCCTGGCAGTGTCCGCGGTTTCGGCGCAGAGACTCGATGCACCCATCGAGAAGCGCGTCGAAGCGAATGCCGACGGTGCCGAATCCCAGAAGCGAGTCGAGACGATTGCGGACACGACGGATACCCTGATCTCCGAGTTTCGGCTGACCAACAAGAAGATCGAGTCACTCAATATCTTCAATCGCCAGTTGTCGGCGGTGATCGTTTCTCAGAACGAGGAACTCGAATCTCTGCAACGCCAGATCGACGGTGTCGAAGAGGTGGGTCGCGCGGTGACGCCGCTGATGCTCAAGATGATCGATTCACTCGATCGTTTCGTTGAACTCGATATCCCGTTTCTTTCCGAAAAACGCAAGGCGAGAATCGACGGCCTCCGTGTTCTGATGCGTCGTTCCGATGTGGCGGACGCGGAGCGATACCGCCGAATACTCGAGGCCTACCAGGTCGAGAACGATTTCGGGCGAACCATCGAAGCCTACGCCGGCACGGTCCAGAAGGACGGTGCTGATGTTCCGGTCGACTTCTTGCGAATCGGTCGCATCGGGCTGATCTATCAGACCCGGGACGGCGCTGAGGTCGGTGCCTGGAACCACAAAGCAGGTGTCTTCGAGCCGTTGGACTCCAGCTACTTCAACTGGATCGCTGAAGGGCTGCGTGTTGCGAAGAAGCAGTCCGCACCTCAATTGATCCGCATTCCACTTCCGCGGCCCGAACAGGGAGGGCAGAGCTGATGACGCGCCTCATGCAGTTCGAACGATTGAAGAAGATGTTGGCCGCGACGGCCATGGCGACTCTCGCTCTCGGCGGTTTCGTACCTTCCGTGGCCGAGGCCCAGGAAGCGGCCGCAGAGCCGACTCCGCTCGTCATCGAGGGACCTCAACCGACGACGGCCGATGAGCTCCTCCAGCAGGTCATTCAGGGTTGGGAGGTCGAGAGGGTCGAAGACAAGGAGCGAGAACGAATCTTCGCCAACGCACGAGAAGATCAGCGAAAACTTCTCGCCGAGGCAAAGGCGACCGAGGCGCGCGCGGAGGCCCGTAGCCAGGCCCTCGAGTCGGAGTACCAGCAGAAGGAAGTAACGATCGCAGAGCTCGAGGAAGCCCTCACGCAGCGGATGGGCAATCTCGGTGAGCTCTTCGGTGTGACGCGACAGATCGCCGGCGACACGCGCGGCAATGTCGAAGCGTCGATGACGACCTCGCAGTTCGGCCGCGAGCGCGTCGAATTCCTCGAGGAACTGGGAAAGAGCAAGGAGCTTCCATCGATCGCCGAACTCGAACGCCTCTGGCAAGAGCTGGTTCGCGAAATGGTGGAGCAAGGCAAGGTCGTCGAGTTCGAGGCGGAAGTCTATACGCCCAGTGGTGTCGAGACACGAAACGTTATCCGCGCCGGTGTCTTCAGTGTCGTCTCGGAAGGTGAATACCTTCTTTGGGATTCCAATCAGGGACAGCTCCAAGAGCTCAGTCGGCAGCCTCCGGCTCGCTTCGTGGATACGGTTGGGGAATTTGAGAGTTCTTCCGCGGAATCAGCAGGTCTGGCAGTGGATCCGAGCCGTGGCTCCTTGCTTGCCGTTCTCATCGAAACGCGAGGCCTGACCGAGCGGCTGCCGGAGGGCGGCGCGGTCGGATACTCGGTGATTACACTGGGAATCATCGCAGCACTCCTGGGCATCTACAAAATGATCGTTCTTACGATTACTGGCCGAAAGGTCGAGTCCCAGAAGAAGACGAGTCGCCCCGACAAGGGCAACCCGCTCGGACGTATCCTTGCGGTCGCCTCGGACAACCCGGATGTGGATCGCGAGCAGCTCGAGCTGATGCTCGACGAGGTGGTGCTACGTGAATCGTCCAAGCTCGAGAGTCTGGTCTGGCTAGTGCGCATCGTTTCCGTCGTGGCGCCCCTGATGGGTCTGCTCGGAACGGTGACCGGCATGATCAAGACATTCCAGTCGATCACACTCTTCGGCGCCGGTGATCCACGCATGATGGCCGGTGGTATTTCGGAAGCGTTGGTGACGACGATGCTCGGACTCGTGACGGCGATTCCGCTCGTACTGATGCACGCCGCGTTGGCCAATAGCACCAAGAAGATCGTCGATACTCTCGACGAACAGAGCGCGGGACTGATCGCGCAACAGGAATAGTCGACGCACATGGGGCAGATGATTCTCGATGTTCAGGCCTTCCTGGAAACCGGTGGCGACGTTCTGCTCGTCATCGGGGGCGTGACGGTCGTGATGTGGACGCTGATGCTCGAACGCTTCTACTTCTTCTATCGGATCTTCCCGTCAGCGGCGGACACAGTTCAACAGAAGTGGGATGCACGCGAAGATCATTCCTCGTGGAACGCGCATCAGATTCGCAGGCTTCTCGTTTCCGAACTCCGAATGCAGTTGGAAGCGGGATTGCCCTACATCCGGGTGCTCGTCGCGCTCTGTCCTCTGCTTGGCCTGTTGGGTACGGTCACCGGAATGATCGAAGTCTTCGACGTGATGGCGGTGGCTGGTAGCGGTAACGCGAAGGCGATGGCGGGCGGCGTCTCGAAGGCCACTATTCCAACGATGGCGGGAATGGTCGCTGCGCTCTCCGGGTTGATCCTTTCGGCTCGACTCGAACAGTTTGCGGCGGACGAAGGCGATCGTTTGGCCGATCGACTCGAGATCGAGCATGGAGGTGGCGAATGAGAAGGCGTAGATCCGGTCGACTCGACGACGAGGCTGAAGTCGATCTGACTCCGATGCTCGACGTCGTGTTCATCATGTTGATCTTCTTCATCGTGACCGCCTCCTTCATCAAGGAGGTCGGCCTCGATTTGAGCCGCCCCGAAGGTGGCTCGACCAAGGAAATGACCGACAACGAGAATATTTTCATACAGATCACGAACGACGGGCTCATCTTCGTCGATCGACGGGTGACGGATATCCGGGCGGTCCGGCCCAATATCGAACGGCTGCACGCCGAACGACCTAACGGCTCCGTCATCATCGCGCCATCCGCGGCATCATTCAACGGGCTGCTCGTCGAGATCATGGATCAAGCGCGGCTGGCGGGTGTCGAGAATATTTCGCTCGCGGCGGAGGTGAACTAGCCATGGGCGGGTTGAGGTTCCTCATTTCGTTTGGCCTGGCATCGGGCGTGACTTTTGGTCTCTTCTATCTGATGCAGAGCATGATTGGGGTCGAGGGCGAACTCGATACCAGCGGATCGACGAAAGTCGTTGACTTCGTTCGAGTGAAACGAACGGAGGAGGTCAAGAAGAAGGACCGCGAGCCTCCGAAGAAGGAACAGATCGACGACGAACCGCCGCCGCCCGATTTCGCGATGGATCAGACGACAGATATGAGTGCGGGGGGCATAGGAATCTCGGCAGGCGTGGACACGTCGATGAACCTCGATACCGGTGGCGGCTTCTCGATGGCGTCCGCCGATGGCGACGCTGTTCCGATGGTGCGTGTGCCGCCCCAATATCCCGAACGAGCGGCGCAACGTGGAATCGAAGGTCGGGTCTTGATCGAATTCACGATCAGTAAATCCGGTTCCGTCAAGGACCCGAAGGTCATTGCGTACGAGCCGAGCAAGATATTCAACAAGGCGGCACTCAAGGCGGTGTCACAGTGGAAATACAATCCGAAGATCGAGAATGGCAAGGCAGTCGAACAGAAGGGGATTCGAATCGCGATTCCCTTCCGGCTTGGCGACGCCGAGAAAGCCTGATGACGAGTGGTGGTGTCATGACGAAAACCTCTGGATGGATCGTTCGACAGGGACTCCTGGTCGTGCTCGCAATGCTGATTGCTGGACCCGCATTTGCGCAGTCCAACAAGTATTCCTTCAGCGCACGCAATCAGAAGAAGATGATCAAGGTCGTCACCTTGCTTCAGGAAGAAGGGGATACGGCTGCCGCGCGGGAGATTCTAGAGTCGATCAACCTCAAACGGGCGAAGCCTTACGGTCGTGCACGTATCCTCCAGATGCTGGGCACGATGGCTGCGTCGGACGAGGATTTCGAAAAGGCTCTGGACTATCTGGAAAGATGTGTTGCGGAGAATGCGCTTCAGCCGGAGGATCAGCTTCGATCGCTCTATCTTGTCGGTCAGCTCCAGACCATGCTCGAGCGATACGACGAAGCGATCGTGACGCTCGAGAGCTGGATCTCCCAGGTAGAGACCCCGGCGCCGGGGTCCTACTACACGCTGGCTGTGACCTACTACCAGGCTGAGCGGCTCGACGATGCACTTGGCGCCGCCACGAAGGCGGTCGAGCTCTCCGACGATCCGCGTGAGCCCTGGTTTCGTCTGCTCCTTTCTCTTCATCTGGAGCGCGCGGATTATCAAGAAGCGCTGAACATTCTCGACGACATGATCCTTGCCTTTCCGAACAAGGCTTATTGGTCCCAGATGGCGGCGATCTACGCACAGCTCGACGATATGAGCAAAAGCCTTGCTGTACAGCAGTTCGCGAAAAGCGAGGGCTTTATCACCGAGAGTCGCGATCTGACGCGTGTTGCGCAGATGTTCATGGTCGAGGGCCTTCCGCATCGCGGTGCCGCGGTCATGAAACAGGGTCTCGAGGATGGCAGCATCGAGAAGACCGAACAGGCATACCAGACGTTCTCCGACACGCTGTTGCAGTCGCGGGAATGGGAACTGGCTCTCGATCCGCTCGGCAAGGCGGCTGAGTTGCACAAGGATGGTGCGCTCTATGTCCGGCTGGCGCAGGTCAATCTCCAGCTCGGTCGCTGGGGAGATGCTCGGAGTTCTCTGAATTTGGCATTCGAGAAAGGCGATCTCTCCGATGAAGGACAGGCCCATATCCTTTTCGGAATCGCCGCTGCCAACGATAAGAAGTGGAACGCTTCGATCGCCGCGTTCAAGCGCGCTGAGAGATTCGAGGGTACACGCGTCGTAGCCGGCAAGTGGATCCAGTACGTCGAGCGTGAGCAGGCTCGCCTCGGCGGCGGCTGATTCGACTGGGCGAACGGTGATGGGGGTTGTGCCGGGTGGCTCGGCTGTGCGGCCGTTTCGCTAGCCGGTCGGCTCGGGCGGGTGGTTCCGCATGATGCATCGGGGCGCCTTGCTACCGCCATCGCCTCCAGGCGAGCGAAACGGCCGCACAGCCGAACCACTCGACCGTCTCTGCAGTGTTCCCACAGCCGAAAGTGTTTTGCGTGGAGGATGTGTGCGCTCTTGCGGGCGTCTCGGTTGTCATCTGTTGACGAGGTGGGGAAGATCCAGCGCCAGCCCTGACGTCGGTTTCTGAACAGGATTGTCGAGTCCGCTTGGCGATCGTGTGCTCCTACGGGTGAGACGCTGCCATCGCGTAGCCGAGCGTTCCGAGTGTCCCGGGAGATTGTCGTGTCGCGCGCCGGGAGGCGCCCGGCGGCGCCCCCGAGCGTCTCTACTCCGGCAACTTGGTCCGCCTCCGGTGCTGTGGTAGGCTGCCTCCCCCGTCTTGCCGGGTGGAGCGAACGTATGTCGGAGTGGGACCCGAAGAGGATTGAGCCGCTCATGTCGGATCT
>CBFDDD010000051.1:0-32287 GCA_965603475.1 uncultured Myxococcales bacterium | reverse complement strand
TCCCAGGCAACCCGTGCCGATGGTGTCTCGCTCGATTTCCTCGTGATCGATCACGCTAGCGGCCGTGTGAGCTGCTATCCGCCTGATCGCGACCTCACGAAGGGCCGACACATCGATCTGCCAGAGGACGATCGCGTCGTGAACGTACCCATGCAGATGCTCTTTCTGCCGCTCGTGTCCGGCGAAGTCAAGACGGTGCGCTTTCAGATCGCGCTCTGCCGGGACGGCCCCGTTTTGTACAAGATGGTCGCAGTACGCGGACCCAAAACCGTCCGCGATGAACGGGAAATCGTCGAGATCCGATACGGCCCGGATCTCGGCAATGCCTTCGCCTGGCTGGCCAGCCGCGTCCTCCCAAAATTCTCCTTCTGGTTCGATGCTCGCGACAACAGCTACCTCGGCCATCGCATGCCGCTACACCGCAAGGGGCCGGAGATCCTGCTCGTTCGACAAGGGCTCACGCCGCTCGACATCAAGCGCAAATGACGTCTCGTCTCCGGTCGAACCTTCGCTAGCGGCGGGCGGCGGGCGCGTTCCCGTCTGCCCAGGGCGTCGCATCGACGACCTGCAAGCCGACACGGTCGGCCGTCACGAGGTGGCGGCCCATCACGGTCAGGCGATTGCGCTCGCCGACATCGATCGTCTCCTCGACGCGAGTCAACGAACGATTCAGGACCTGTAGCCCGCGTTTCCCGACCAGGAAGACGCGACCCCGCACGCGCGTTGCATCGACGACTCCTCCGATCTCGCGGGTCGAGAGCTTGGCGATCGCCTTCGGTTGTTTGGGATTCCTCAAATCGATGACGAGAGCCCCACCCGGCCCGGTCACGATTGCGGCTTGATCGAGCACTCGAACATTATTCGGACCAAAGGTCTTCCCGAGCTTCATCTGGGCGATGACTCGATTCTGGGCAAGCAACTCCAGATTCGAGAGGTAGATCGATTCGCCGTCGACGAATACGAGTGTCTTGCCTGCCGTCGCGACACTCATGAGAACGCGACGCATCACGCGCCGGATCTTTCCCGTCTCTGGGTTCAGAATCTGCATGCCTTTCGCACCGACAATCACGAGCTCGTCGCCGAGCGGAGTCAGTGAAAGAACGCGTCCGATTTGGCCCCGGGTCCAGTTCTTCTCCGCAACCGGTCCAGAGTTCGTGAAGCGAACGAGCTCGAGACCCTCTTCGCCGTAGATCGCCACCCGATTGCCCAGGACACGGACCCCGGTCCATTTCTTGTAGTCCTCGCCACGCTGATATTCCGCGAGTCGAACGGGCTGCGTCGGATCCGCGAGCCCGAGCAGCTCGAAACTGCCGTCCTCATAGAGCACCACCGTTCGATCGCCCACACCGTCCACATCCACGATCGGACGATTCAGAGCGATCGGGGGGCGGATCGTGCGGTCGTTCCGCCAGCGAGCAATCGGAACGAAGAAGTCGTCCCAGTATTTCGGCGAGACAGAGGAGAAGAGTACGGATGTGCCCGTTACGTGCGCCTTGTCTTCGACGCGAAGTTCGAAGCGGCGCGATGCGATGATCTCATCGCCCTCTCGCAGAACGACCTGCGTCTCACCCAGCTTTGCGGGCCGAGCCAGCTCACCGGGTCGAACGTGTCGACCGACTTCGCGTTCGACGTGTGTGACTTCCAGACGGAGCATCGGATAGTTCGAAGCGTTGCCCGGCGCGAGATTCGCAGGAATCTCGACGAGTTGAACGCCGACCCGCTCCATCAGCTCCTCGATTCGATCGATCAGCACTTCGCGCACACGCTTTTTTTCGGGAGTCGAAGGCGCGATGCGCAGGACGAGTCCAACGCGATCGGTTCGCCCGGCACGACGTGCCGCAACCGCCTTCGCCGTTCGCCCGGCCTCGGCCGAGAAGTCGCTGTCGGGGTAGCGCGATGCAAAAGAAGCAAGCTGGGTCGCGTTGCCGCCGAAGCCCTTTGCTTCGACATAGACGGCGTTGCCCTCGGCTCGACTCGCCAACGCTCCACCGTCAAAGCTCACAAGAAATTCTCGATAGGCGGCGGAAGTCCCCTGGGCTCGTGCCGCTTCGAAGGCCGGTTTTTCGAGCGTCGGATGAAGCTCTGCGATCAGCGCACTGCCGGGAAATTGCCTTCGAAACGCTTCGAACCCGGCCAGGGTCGGGTTTCGTTTCAACTTGTGGAATTCGAGTCGCTCGACCGCTTCGTCGGCGTATTTCGATTCGCCGTGGTCGCGCATGAATCGGTAGTAGGCAGCCGGAGTATCTTCCTCGAGCGCGTGATTCCATGCGCGGCTCACGCAGCCAGTCATGGCTAGCAGAGCGAAGACCAGGACAACCCTGAAACAATTACTCGCGACCGTACTCGTTCGGGTCGACATGGCGAACCTCTCCCAGTCGCCGTGGGATGTGAACACGGCGGTGCCCCATGGAGATCGGTCGAGTCAGGCGATCACTTGAGTGTCGCCCCAGGGGATCAAGGCTTTTGGAGAAGCTTCCGTGGGCTCCGCGCCGGGTCGCTCAGGGCTGATCTCGAGCGGCCCGCTTCGCCTGGCGGGCCTTCATCATGGCAATGATCGGTGACGGCTCCGCGGGGTGCCATCGGGTCTCCTTGGGATCCTCGTGCCATCGAAAGGGGAGATGTTGGACCTGTCCGGGTCGATCGGCGTCGCTGGCGAGGGCCAGAGACGCCATGAGTACTTCTCGTTGCCGAGTCACGTCAGCGACGTCGCCGTAGGGTCGACCAAAGGGATGTTCGATGGCGGCAACCCGGGGCATCCCGACGAGTCGCTGGTAGACCCAGATCATGTTGAGGGTCACAGTGGGAATACCCGCTTCCTCGATCTTCCTTGCAACCAGTCCCACGGACCGGCAACAATCAGGTCAGACGGGGGCGAGAAGTGCCAGGTCGACCTCCTCGCTCTTCATGATCTCCGCGATGGCCGGAGCCGATTCGTTTTCGAGTTGGCTCGAATCAGACCCTTGAAAACCCATGATCGAGTAGTGCGTGTCGGCGAGGGATCCAACCTGGCCCTCCGAGACCAGCTCGCGCAAACGGTCGAGAGGCAGCGCCACGTTCAGATCGCGTTTGATGTAGCTCGTGTCGATGTGCAAATGGTTCGCTTCGATCTGGTCCGAGGTCGCATCCGCGCGAAGTCGTCGAAAACTCGAATCGCCTCGGGTCGGGTGCTGACGCTCGAACTCCATGTCGAAGGGCTCGTCGTCGTTCATCGAAATGCCCGCAGTCGAAAGCAGTGACACTTTCGCGCTGGAGAGCGGCTTCTCGAAGGGCGTCCAGGGAATCGGCGCATGGCTCGGCTCTTCGGGGATCGACTTACCCAGCATATTCGCCAGAAAGCTTCCCGCAAAACGCCAGGGATCGACTTCGGCACCGTCCCGACCGTTGGATTCGTTCGCCATGCTCCGTCTCCTCTCTTCGTTCGACCTTCGTTCGACCAAAATTCATCCACCCTGCCCGATAGACGCTCCGTTCTGGGCAGCGCGTCCGAGGGCCTGCTTCGATCATACCAGAGATCGAAAGTCGCAAACGGTCCACTCGGGACCGACGACGTCGTTCGCCGGCGCAGGTCACAGTCGAGCGAACTGCTTGCAAGAAGCAAGCTGCTGCAAGAAGAGGCGAAGGGCCTTATGCTCGTTCCATGACGGAACAAACCGAACCGACCGAAGCGAAGATGATCCAAACCCGCTGGCTCGATCAGGTGCAGGAGGAGATCGTCGAACCCGAGCGCCGAATCGTGGACCCACACCACCATCTATGGGGTCCCAAGGGTGCACTGCCCTATTCGCTGGACGACCTCTGGGGGGACACGGGCAGCGGCCATCGTGTCGAGCAGACGGTGTTCATGGAATGCGGTGCCGAGTACCGCAGCGATGGCCCCGAGCGTCTGCGCTCTCTCGGTGAGGTCGAGTTCGTCACCGAAGCGGCTGCGCAAAGCGCCGATGCTGGAGATGGCCGTGCCCGAATCGCCGCACTGGTCTCACACATCGACCTCACACTCGGCGATGCGATCGAAGAAATCGTTCATCTGCACGAAGACAAGAGCGGCGGACTCTTTCGCGGCGTCCGTGATGCCGGCGCTTGCGCCATCAAGAGTGACGAATTGATGATTGCCGGAAACGCGATCGAGGGTCTATATGGATTGAGCGATTTCCGCGAGGGCGTCCGGACGCTGGGACGACTCGGCCACACCTACGACACCTGGCACTACCACTATCAGATCCAGGACTTCACGGCGTTGGCACGTGCAGTTCCAGACACACAGATGGTGCTCGACCATTTCGGAACGCCGCTCGGTGTCGGCCAATACGCCGACAAGCGCGATGAAATTTTCAGGCAATGGCGGAAAGACGTCGCCGAACTCGCGCGATCTGAAAACGTCGTCGCCAAACTCGGAGGGCTCGCGATGCCCGACAACGGCTTTGGTTGGATGGGGCGCGAGCTGCCGCCGAGTTCGGATGAATTCGTCGAAGCGCAAGCGCACTACTACCTCCACATGATCGATTGCTTCGGTCCGGAGCGATGTATGTTCGAGAGCAATTTCCCAGTCGACAAGATGTCGATTTCATACCCCGTACTCTGGAATGGCCTCAAGAAGATCGTGCATGACTTCTCGGAGGACGAAAAGGAGGCCCTGTTCAGCGGAACTGCTTCGCGAATCTATCGACTCGAATGAGCCTGGCGCCGGAATGAGATCCATCTCAGGCACCTGCTGCGCCCGAATGCATCAGTCAGCAATTCCGTCGACGGGCTCGACGGACTCCGCGGTATAGCCCGGCTGATATTTGAGCCGCCGCCCCGCAGTCCAGCCGGCATCGACCGGATAGTCGGCGCCCGTACACGAGAGACTCTCGTCGGAGGCGAGGAAGAGGATCATTCGGGCGATGTCTTTGATGATTTCGATGCCCGGGCGTGCCCGATTGTGCGGGATGACACCGTGGGTGAACGCGAGGGTGTCCATGGGGTCGATACTCTCGGGTGTAAACTCCCTTCGCATACCCGGACCGCCCGCCTCCGGGCAGACGACGTTGACGCGAATCCCCATCTGCCCGAGCTCGATCGCCGCGACGCGTGTGAGCCCCCGGAGCGCCCACTTCGTCGGCGCGTAGGCGGCGAGGCCGTTCTTCACAGAAAGCCCGTCCACCGACGCTACGTTCACGATCGATCCCCCACCCGCGGCATGCATGACTTTCGCAACGGCCTTTGTCCCGAGAAAGGGACCGAGGGCGTTGACCCGCCAGAGTCGCTCGACATCGGCCGCACTCGTCTCGACGAGGGCTTGCATATGCAAAAGGCCGGCGTTGTTCACCAGGATCGTCGGTGGGCCGAAGAGTTCGGTCGTCGCCGTGACCACCTCTGCCCAGCTCTCCTCGTTCGTCACATCGAGTCGTACGAATGCGGCGTTCTCGCCAATATCCTCAGCGACCGCCCTGCCCTCCGGTTCGAGGACATCCGCTATGACGACTCGGGCACCCTCCTCGACAAAGAGTCGAGCCGTCTGCTCTCCGGTCCCACGAGCAGAGCCCGAGATGATGGCGATTTTTCCTTCGAGACGAGATGACATGGGAACTCCAGAGGGCAAGGTGGGAGTTCGAGACGGTAGGCGGTGCGATCGCTTCCGACGAGAGGCCAATCTGGAAACACATGGCTAGAATCGGCAATTCGCGTCGAACGGAGGGATCCACAGTGAGATTATCGATCGAGGCGCTCACACGTCTCCGCATCAGCGTCGGAAACTAGTCGTTGGCGAAGGCGGAGCCGCAGGTCGGCGATTGGATCGTGCTCTACGGATCGCTCATGCGCGGATTAGGTGCGATGGACGAACTCGGAATCAGCGATCGACTTCGCTACGTCGGACCCTGTACCGTCACTGGCGAACTCTTCGATCTCGGCCGCTTTCCGGGCATGCGTCATGGGGGTGGCCGAGTCATTGCAGAAATGCATGCCTTGCTGGATGCCGAAGTCATCCAGGTTCTCGATGAGTTCGAAGGGTATTCAGCCGCTCGTCAGCGAGAGTCTCTCTATTTGCGCGAAGCGATCACGTTGATCGCGCCCTCGGGTGTGGAAGCCTGGGTTTACACCTACAACGAAGTACCCGACGCCAGCATGCGGATCATCAGCGGAGATTGGCGGGCGCACCTGAGCGAGCGAGCTAACGAGTAGGTTCACAGAAAACTTCGGGAGGATTCAAAAATGGGATTTCTGGTTCGAATGGCGATCACTGCTGTCGGACTCTGGGTCGCATCAGAAGTCGTCAATGGGTTCACGATCCGCGATGGATCGACGTTGATCTGGGCGGCGATCGTGCTGGGCATAGTGAATGCCGTCGTTCGACCCATCGCGGTCCTGCTCACGCTTCCGTTCACGCTGCTTACGCTCGGATTGTTTCTGTGGGTGATCAATGCAGCCATGATCGGGCTCGCCGCGTCGTTCCTCGATGGATTCCAGGTCGCGGGATTCGGACCGGCGCTATTGGGTGCCATCCTGGTCAGCCTGACGGGTTGGATCGGCAATGCATTCGTCGGGGATCAGGGGCGATACGAAGTCGTGATGACGAAGCGGATCGAAAAACGTGACTGAAAACCCGGACAGATTGGCTCAGCGCAGATAGCCGAGATACTCCGGCTGCAACCCGACCATCGCCTCGACCAGGGGCTCGACGGCGCCAACCCGGTCGACGACTGGATCCACGAGCAGGGCCTGTACGACCAGATCCCTCGAGCCCTCGATGATCGCCTGTGCCGCGAGATCGTGTACCGCGACCTGATTCGCGAGTAGACCCGCGAACCCCTGAGGCATCGCATCGAGACGGATGCCGGAGATCCCCTTCCGATCGATCCAGGCGGGTACTTCGACAACCATGTATTCCGGGAGCTGCGGGATGAGACCCCGATTTGGCAGATTCACAGCCGCCTCCTCGTAACGCTCGTCGGACAAAATGGCTTCGACGATCTTGACGAGACGTTCGCTGCGGGTCGCCTTGATCTTCGGATCTCCGCGCAGCGTCCACTTCTTGTAGTAGGTATAGAAGTCGAGCACAGCCTTGTGGTCCGCGACCTCGGGCGCCCATTGCAGGTACTCGCCGATATGGCTGTCGGTCGTGATCGGTAGGCAATGGAATTTCTCGAGCAATACGCGAAAGGCGCCGCGTTCCGCCCAGGGGCTCATGCCTTCACGCCATTCGGCCTCGCTCGCCAACTTCGAGCCCGCCTCGGCCTCGAGCAGTCTCTTCATGATGCTGCCTAGATCCGGCACGCGTTCAAAATAGTCTGCCGCCTTCGCAAGGATGTCGGGATAGGCGTCCTTCCCGCTATCACGGTAGAAAGCTTCCACGAGCACACTGAAATGATTCAGTCCACCCGCCCGAAACTCCAGATTCGAGATCGGTGTATCGAGAATCAACGGAAGGTGCTGGTAGAGCGACGCGATCTCGTGGCACAGACCAACGAATTTGAGCTCTGGAAAGGCGCGATGGACGGTCGTACAGATGCGACTCATTGGATTGCTGTAGTTGAACACCCAGGCGTCGGGGCAGATTTTCTCGATATCGGCACAGATCTCGAGAATGGGCGGTACGACGCGGAGCGCGTGGAACAAACCGCCGGGTCCCCCGTTCTCGCCAAAGGCCTGATGGAAGCCGAACTGGCGGGGAACACTCTGGTCCTGTTCCCACAACGCGAAGCGATCTCCGACCTCGATCGCAATCACACAGAATTCCGCGCCGGTGAGCGCTTCCTCACGTGAAAGCGTCGCCGAGAGTTCGACGCGTATGTCGTTCGCATCGACGTAGTCCCTGGCCGCTCGGTACACGCGATCGAGCGCCTCGGCGTTGATGTCGTGGAGGACGATGTGACAATCGCCGAGAGCGGAACTCTGAAAGAAATCACCCAGCATGTCGAAGCCGAATTGTGCGCTGCCGGCGCCGATGAGTACGATTCTTGTCGACATGCTGATGCTCCGAGGCTCGGGGGACGGCGATGGAGTCGAGCCGAAAGAGGATTGTACGCTGTTCTTGCCCTATCGCACCGCAGCTCCGGGAATGGCTAATCGCTCTCGGTCGGCCACGCGGCGACCTGGGCACGACGGCGACAAAGAGCCTCATCACCGGGGCGGTCTCTTCGTCGAGACCCCGCAGCGCCCCTTCCACTCCGCGATTCGGAAGCCGCCGTGATGTCGTAGTATTGGTCGGATCAGAAGGAGAGACCGATGCCCCCAGCGATCCCCCAGCTTCGCGAATTGATCGAACGCACGACACATGCATTTGGCGTGCTGAACGACGTCGGCCTGCTCTCGCCGCGCTTCGTCGCCTCGATGGCACGCGGCGTATTCGAGACTGGGCCGAGCACTGCATCGGGCGTGATCGGAGGCCACTACTATCGAGGCAAAGAGCCGTCGGTGATCGATGACGCCGGTACGACGAGCTTCACTGAGCTCCGATCTCGCAGCCTTTCGATCGCCCAGGGGCTGCGGGCTGCCGGAGTCGGACCGGGGCATAACGTTGCGATCCTCGCACGAAATCACCGCGGATTCGTGGAGGCCACGACGGCCACGGCCCTGTTGGGGGCGGACTCGCTCTTCCTCAACACTGGCTTTGCGGGCCCCCAACTCGAAGACGTCCTCGAACGCGAGGGCGCCGGCACCCTGATCTATGACGAAGAATTTACGTCGATCGTCGAGCAAGGCGGAAGCAAGTTGCAACGTTTCTTGTCGTGGACGGACGGCGATCCCGCGGTCCCGACCCTCGATCACCTCGCAAGCGAGAACGCGCCCAAGCCGCCCCCCAAACCGGGAAAGGTCGGCCGGGCGACGATCCTCACCTCGGGCACGACCGGAACGCCCAAGGGCGCCAACCGCTCTTCGGCCTCGAGCGATCTAGACGGTGTGATCGGTTTCTTCGAACGCATGCCCTTCCGGGTCGGCGAGACCATGCTCGTCTGCGCCCCGACCTTCCATGCCTGGGGGCTCGTCAACTTCGCGATGGGCAACCTCTTCGCCAACACGCTCGTCATGCAACGCCGCTTCGATCCGGAGCGGGTTCTCGAGGCGATCGAAAAACATCGTGTCGAATCGCTGGCCGTCGTGCCCGTCATGTTGAATCGCATTCTTGCGCTCGAACCATCGGTCATACGGAAATACGACACTTCCTCGCTGCGCAGAGTAGGATGCAGCGGATCCGCCCTGCCCGGCGAACTCGCATTGCGCTGGATGAATACCTTCGGCGACAATCTCTACAACATGTACGGCTCGACGGAAGTCTCCGTCACGTCGATCGCGGTGCCCTCCGAGCTGCGCGCCGCCCCGGGTACTGCGGGACGTCCCCCACTCGGAACCACCGTTCGCATCTACGACGCCGACGACAAACCGGTCCGTCGAGGCACGACCGGGCGCATCTTCGTTGGCAACAGCCAGCAATTCGAGGGCTACACGGGCGGCGGGGGGAAGCAGATGCTCGACGGACTGATGTCGATCGGCGACGTGGGGCACTTCGACAAGAACGGCCTGCTTTTCGTCGAAGGTCGAGACGACGACATGATCGTCTCGGGCGGGGAGAACGTCTTCCCGGCCGAAGTCGAAGACCTTCTCTCGGACCACCCGGCGCTTCTCGAGGCCGCCGTGATCGGCGTCGACGATGAAGCCTTCGGGCAACGTCTCAAGGCCTTTGTCGTGCGGAATGACGGCCAGAAGCTGAGCGAAGACGAAGCCAAGGCCTATGTAAAAGACCATCTGGCTCGCCACAAGGTCCCACGAGAAGTCGTCTTCCTGGACGAGATCCCACGCAATCCGACCGGTAAGGTTCTGAAGCGCGTCTTGCGGGAGATGGACGAGAACGATTCGCCTGAGGGCACACTCCGACCGGACACCGCCTGACCGAAGACACCTGACCAACCCCAGAATTTTCTTCATGGAGAGCATTGATGTACAACGAGTTGCGAGAAGTATGGGCCGAACTTACTGCCCCCGGAGCCCCCTTCGAAGTCAAGGAGGTCGAAGTCCGCGGAGTTCGCGTCAAGACCTACGTGACAGCCCCGGCTTCCCTGCGCGAGGTCTGGCTCGCTTCGGCGGCGCACGGCGATAAGGACTACCTGGTCTATGAAGACGAACGCTGGACCTACGAAGAGGCCCACCGAGAAGTCGCGCGTCTCGCGAACTGGCTGATCGCAAATAACGTCCAAACCGGAGACCGGGTTGCAATCGCAATGCGCAACTACCCGGAGTGGATGCTGGCCTATTGGGCCTGCGTCTCGATCGGTGCGACCGCTGTCGGCATGAATGCCTGGTGGACAGCACCGGAGATGGCCTACGGCATCCAGGACGCGGCGCCGAAGGTCTTGATCTGTGACGATGAGCGCCTGAAACTGTTCCTGCCCCAAAGACCGGAACTCCCGGATTGCCTCGTCGTCGGCGTTCGCATCGCCGAACCTCTTCCCGCCGGCGTGATCGATTGGGCGGAACTCTGCCGTGGCGATCAAGGTTCGGATGTCATGCCGGACGTCGTCGTGGACCCCGATCAAGACGCCTGCATCTTCTACACCTCCGGCACGACAGGGCGGCCGAAAGGCGCAGAGCTGACGCATCGCGGCTGCGTCACCAATCTGCTCAGCCTGGTTTTCTGGAACATGACCCAGTCGGCTGCCAGTCAGCGTGCGGGCACTGCTTCAGCGAAGAACGAGCGATCGGACACGCCCGAAGCGCCCAGCGGGCAGCCCTCTTCCCTCGTGTGTACGCCGCTCTTTCATGTCACAGCGAACAACTGCATTGCCCATTCGATGACCCTGGCTGGCGGAAAGTTGACCCACATGTACAAGTGGGATGCCGGCGAGGCCTTGAAGCTGATCGAGCGAGAGCGGATCACCAATTTCAGCGGTGTGCCCGTGATGGCCCGAGAGTTGATTGCCCATCCGGATTTCGAGAAGACCGACACCTCGAGTCTCAAAGCACTCGGCGGGGGGGGTGCACAGCTACAGCCCGATCTCGTCGCCAAGATCGACAAGACCGTCGCGACCGCACGACCAGGCACCGGCTACGGAATGACCGAGACCTGCGGAGTGATCACAGCGAACTCCGCGGACTTCTTCGTCGACAAGCCGGCCAGCTGCGGCCCAGCGCTCCCCACCTTCGACACGAAATGCATTGACGCAGACGGCAAGACAGTACCCATCGGAGAGGTCGGCGAATTCTGCGTTCGTGGTGCACAAGTGATTCGGGGCTATCTCAACCGCGAAGAAGAAACCGCTGAGTCGATTCAAGATGGCTGGCTTCGCACGGGTGACATTGCACGGATCGACGAAGACGGCTTCATCTTCATTGTCGATCGCTTGAAGGACATGGTGCTTCGCGGCGGCGAGAACGTCTACTGCGCCGAGGTCGAAGCCGTCCTCTTCGATCACCCCTCGGTTGCCGAATGTGCTGTATTCGGTGTTCCGGACGATCGATTGGGCGAGGAAGTCGCGGTCGCAATCATGCTCAAACCCGGTTGCACGGATGACGTCGAAGCCCTTCGGGCGCATTGCGCCACGCTTCTGGCGAAATACAAGATTCCCCGATACATCTGGCTCACGCCCGACCCCTTGCCGCGCAACGCCAGTGGCAAGTTCCTGAAGAGGCAGCTGCGCGAAGAACTCAAGCTTGCAGACGCCCTCTAGATCGGACGACCATCGCAAAGGAATTCTGTGGGCGCTCGGCTCGGCGCTGGGGATCGCGGCGTTCGTCGTCCCATGGAAGATCGCCAGTGCCCATGGTGAAGCGCGTATCAACACGTTGCTGCTGCTCTGCGCTGCGGCGATATTCACCAGCCTGCTGACGGCCCACCAACAAAGATCGTTCCCGACCTTTCGAGAATTCGATCTACGCATCGCTGCGGCGCTCGCCGCGTGCACGCTGGTCGGGAACCTCGCGAGCGCCAATGCGATTCAGTTGCTCTCGCCCGCGTTGTTGACCGTCGTCCAGCGAAGCGAAGTCATCTTCGTCGCCTTGCTAGCGTGGCCGATCATCGGCGAGCGAATCGATCGAAGCTTCTGGCTGGGGGCGGTCGTCGCCGGATGTGGCCTCTTGTTATTGCAAGGCACGTTGTCGCTTGGTGAACCTCGCGCCGAGGGCATAGCATGGGGATTCGTCTCGGCGCTCTGCTTCGGCTCCATGGCCGTCATTACTCGCAGATTCGTCCATCGATTCGATACGGTCTCCGTGAACGCCCTTCGCTTGTGGCTGGCGGTCGCCCTCTGGTTCGCCTGGAACGGATTCCCCGACGAGCTGTTCGAAATTACGACCGAACAGGCAGGCTATGCCAGTCTCGCGGCGTTCTTCGGCCCGTTCATGGGTCGACTGTGCATGATGACCTCGGCGAAATACATCGAGGCGCGCATCACGACCCTGGCCACCCTCGCGGCACCGCCTCTCACCCTCGCACTTGCGTACGTGGTCCTCGGGGACCTGCCCGGCGCCAGGGAGATCCAGGGGGGCATCATCATGTTGATCGGAATTTCGATTCCGATCCTGCGGCGACTCTACCTGCATCGCCGAGCGTGACCGAAAGACGATTGGCTGTCATTTCGCCACTATCAGAGCTGGGAGGAAGAATCCGCATCGAGCGGCGGACGGCCGCGCGACATTTCTTCGGCCTCGCGGAGGCACATATCGACATAAGCCCGAATCGAATAAATGTCGTCTCCACTGAGACCCTGCCCGACAAGCGCCGACGCATAGATTGCTGCCATGATCAGCAGGGCCGCCGGCGGAACGAGCAGCGCCCAGGGCGCCTCGCCGAGCATGAACTGGGCCGTCCCAAAGATCACCGAGAGCAGCGAAATGACCAATGCCGTCCCGATCGCAAACACGAAACCGGTCCAGATTTCCGGCCGTGGGGAAAAGGTTCCCCAGACCTTCACCTTCGGACCTTCATCATAGTCGTCACGCGCCGGAGGCATCGAAGGCGACAAGTCCGAACTCGCATCATCGATGGTGAGGTCGAGACAGGGCGACCAGAAACGCTGATTCTCACGGCAGACGCGGAGGACCCCGTTCTTGCGCGAGAAACTGCCCTCGACGGCCTGCGAATTTTCCTCGAGTCGCTTACGCAAGACTGCGACCGCGTCCTCGGAACGACAACGCGCGTTGGCCACAAAGGAAGGCCGCATTCGCGGTAATGACATCATGCCCCTGCAGGTCGACTTTCGATCAGCCTACCAGATCGAGGAGGAGCCTGCCTTCTGGCTTCCTAGTTTGGATAGACCAGGGAGCGCAACTCCTCCACACGACTGCGAACCTCCGGCGGCATGTTATTCCCGCTCGATCCGGTCCAGCCGAGAATGGCCTCCTCTTCGAAGAGTGCGAACGCACGCTCGGCGATCGGACCGCGGGGAGCCAGCCGAATCGCTGTCTCGAGATAGAAATCAGACTCGGAAACCCAGTAGTTCCCGCCGACACGGCTTTCGATCAGCCCCAGCCAGTAGTAGGCCTCTGCCATGTTGCGATTGCTCTCATGCGCGTGGTTCTCGAGATAACGATGAAATCGGGACGATGCGACGAGGTAGTGGACGAGAACCTGGCGGTCGGTGGGGAAGCGGATGATCGCGGCGGCCTCGTCCAACGGCGCGCGCGCGGACTCGAGGGTGGGTTCCGTCGCTGGTTCCGAAGCAAACGTTTTCAGCGTCTCGATCCAACGTTCCACGTCCGTGCGTAGGTTTCTCCAGAGATCGGGACGCTCCGCCAATTTTTCGAGTACGGGCACCGGCCGCGTCAGATCGTTCTTGACCCGAATCGAAACGGTGAGATATTGCGTCAACGGATGAAGCAGCTCGGCAGGATGAACGACGGGAGAAGCAAAGACAGACTCATAGCTCGCCAGCGCATCGTCAAAGCGTCGCGTGGCCACCTGCAAGACGGCTCGTCGGGTCGGCGAGAGACTTGCAAGCTCCTTGTCGCTCACGAAATCACGCGCCAGCGGAGAATCCTTCGGGCTTGGCAGCGCACTATGACAGGCCACACAGAAATCGGGCAGCTGCTGGACAAAGAAGCGAGCATCCCGCATTCGGCCTTCGTCAAAGCGTCGCAGGGCTTCCATACTCTCCCGCGAAAGCGAGCCACCCAGATACTGGATGCGACGATCCTTGTCGCCAACGTGGTCCGCGACGTGCTCGGCGCGCGCCGCAAGCTTCGAGAGCGCGTCACGGATGCGTTCCCGATTCTTCAGGTCTCCAAATGCATCCTCGTCCGCGCTCAGCGGTACGAGCACGCGAATACTCGCGTAGATTTCTCGCATATCCGCACGAGCACGCTCGCGGTCGATCTCCGCCGCCGCAGCACCCGCACAACCGATCAATGCGATCGCCAACCCCGCCCGGCTCATGGCGCTCAACAGCCCGCCACAACGCCAGATAGGCCGCATATGCCATCGGCTCCGGCAAACTCGACCAAATCCACCGACTCCACCCTCTTCAGGATGCCACCAAAGTTCCATCGATCCCCCCTCGCAAACTCGAACCGTAATCTCGCCGCTCGAAACGGTCTGCTGACGTGGCGCGTTGCACAAGCAGACATCTCATCCGGTCATGCTAGCAACGCAAACCGGCAGAACAGTGCGCCGAACCACTCTTCTGATCATATCTGATCGTCGGCATGTCCTGCCGCAAGGTACTCGACGAGGTAGAGTCGATGACATCGTATTCGTCGGAGACTCCCCATGAAGATTCAGCATGAGCCCACACGCATTGTCATCATGGGTGCGGCCGGTCGAGACTTTCATGATTTCAACATGAGATTCAGAGACGACGCATCCTCTCGGGTCGTCGCGTTCACTGCAGCTCAGATTCCCGACATCGCGGACCGCCGTTACCCGCCTGGCCTCGCAGGCGAACTGTATCCCCATGGCATCCCGATCCACCCAGAAGAGGAACTCGCAGAACTGATCCGACGAGAACGAGTCGATCAGGTCTATTTCTCCTATAGCGACCTCCCCCACACCGAGGTCATGCACAAAGCGTCGAGCGTGCTGGCCGCGGGCGCTAATTTCGGGTTGCTCGGGCCGAAGGCCACGATGCTGGATGCGTCGGTTCCGGTGATTTCGGTCTGCGCAGTTCGCACGGGCGTTGGCAAGAGTGCCCTTTCCCGCTTCATCGTCCGTTGGCTTCGAGACCGCGGCCATCGGGTGTCCGCGGTGCGTCACCCGATGCCCTACGGAGACCTCGAGATGCAAAAGACGCAGCGCTTCGACAGCTATGAAGCGCTCGACGCGGCCCACACGACGATCGAGGAACGCGAAGAGTATGAGCCCTACATCGACATGGGAGCGACGGTTTTTGCGGGCGTCGACTACGCAGCCGTGCTGGAGCAGGCGGAGCGGAACGCGGATGTCGTGCTCTGGGACGGTGGCAACAACGATCTCCCCTTCTTCCGTCCCGATCTACATTTCGTCATGCTCGACGCGCACAGACCCGGCCACGAGCTCGCCTATCACCCCGGAGAGGCCAACTTTCGGATGGCGGACGTGATCGTCGTCAACAAGGTCGACAGCGCGCCGCCCGAGAACGTCGAGCAATTGCTCGCGCGAGCGACGGCGATGAGACCCGACGTCCCCGTCTTGCAGGGAACACTCGAGCTCAGCATCGAAGATCCCGAGGCGATCCGCGGAGCCCGCGTCGTCATCGTCGGTGATGGACCGACGCTGACCCACGGAGGCATGGCGACGGGCGCCGGCAGTGTCGCAGCAGATCGCTTCGGAGCAGCCGACGTCGTCGACGCCCGACCCTTCGCCGTCGCCAGCCTCGCGGACACCTTCGCCCGCTTTCCACATCTGGGCCAGGAGGTTCCCGCGATGGGCTATAGCGAAGAACAGATCCGCGACCTCGAGGAAACACTGCGTCGAGTGCCTGCCGACATCGTCCTCGACGCCACGCCTGCCGCACTCGCGCGGCGCATCCATCTGGACAAGCCCATCCTCAACGTCGCATACGATTTCGTAGAACGCGGAAACGTCTTGCCCCCGATACTAGAGCGATTCGAGGAGCGGTTCCTGTCATGCGAATCGTCGTAGCACTCGGCGGAAACGCCCTGCTTCGACGTGGCGAGCCGCCGAGCGCCGAGGCGCAACGTCGAAATCTCCACACTGCGACCACCGCCCTCGCGCAGATCGCACTCGAGCACTCGCTCGTCGTGACCCATGGCAACGGCCCTCAGGTCGGACTCCTGGCGTTGCAGGGCGAAGCCGTGCCGGACGTCGACCCGCTTCCGCTCGACATCCTGGGAGCACAGACACAGGGCATGATCGGCTACATGATCGAGGACGAACTTCGCGACGCGCTCGCAGGCAAGCGAGAGGTCGCGACACTACTCACACAGGTCGAAGTCGATACCGGTGACGCAGCCTTCGATGAGCCCTCGAAACCCATCGGCCCGGTCTACAGCAAAGCGGACGCCAGAAAACTCGCAAAACAGCGTCAAAGGACCGTGGCGCAAGATGGCGAATTCTGGCGGCGCGTCGTGCCTTCCCCGGAGCCCCTTCGAATCCTGGAGATCCGCTCCGTCAGACTATTGCTCGACGCGAACGTCGTCGTCATCTGCGCAGGCGGTGGCGGCGTACCGGTCGTCGCGGTTGCTGACGAAGGCTGGCGCGGCGTAGAGGCGGTGGTCGACAAAGACCTCTCTGCCGCGCTCCTGGCGGACCAGCTCGACGCCGACGCACTGCTCCTACTGACCGACGTGGACGCGGTCTACAAGGAATGGGGAACTGAACGGGCAAAGCCGATTCGAAGCGCCACGCCGGACGAGTTGCGCGGGATGTCCTTCGCGGCGGGGTCTATGCGTCCGAAGGTCGAGGCCGCTTGCCGTTTCGTCGAGGCGGAGGGTGTGGATGCTCGCGCCAGGGGCCGGGTTGCTTGCATAGGAGCGCTGGGAGATGCCTGCACAATGCTAAGCGGAGAATCAGGAACGAGCGTCCGGCGATAAACTTCCGCTAGTTCTTCCCGGGCAACTGAAGACGTACGACTGTCCTCTGCAAGGCTACGTCGCTTCCTTCACTACCCACCATTTATGGCCAGGAGTCGTCCGACGACGTGGTGCCACGCGATCGATGACCGAAGCCAGCGCGGCACCGCTGATTCTCGCCGTTCGCGTGTCACCGAAGGGCGTTCCCATTCCACAATTCACGATCAGCGCGACCGCCAGCTCGCGGCTGGGGTCCGCCCAGGCGCCCGAGCCGCCAAATCCGAAATGACCAAATGCATGGCGCGGGAATCCACGCGAAGTGATGATGCCGTGGTAACCGAGGCGCCAACGCATATCAAAGGGAAGCACTGCGAGGCTCTTCGTGCTCTTCTGCCGCTGTGTCGCCTTCGCGAGGGTCCCCTTCGAAATCAACTGCACGCCCTCGAGTTCGCCTCCGCCGGCAAGCGCCGCGTACATTCGGGCCAGGGAGCGAGCGGTAAAGAGCCCGTTGCCAGCCGGTATGGCCGCTCGCAACGCTTCCCCTGAATCAAACTTGAAGCCTGAGATGCCACGCGGAGCGAGCGCGTCGAGCAGGCTGTTCAGATCGAAGTCGATGCCGGCAACGCCGAGTGCTCTGCGTAAAACGTTCGTGCCCAGCGATGCCATCGACCCGATCTGACGCGTCAACGCATTGCTCGGCGGCGCCTTTCGCAGGCGGTCGGCGGCGCTCGACCACATCAACTCCGCGGCGCGGTCTAGTACTTCTTCTGGCGCGCCAATATACATCCCGTCTAGCCCGAGTGGCGTGGCGATCTCGCTTTCGACGAGATTGGAGAAGCGTTCGCCCGTCACCCGCTGAAGCACCTCGCCGACCAGGAAACCGTAGGTGAGTCCGTGATAGCCCGTACGCTCGCCGGGCGGGTGGATCGGCTCCGCCTGCTCGATCGATTTCACCATGTAATCCCAGTCGAGCATGCGATCCGCATGATCGATCATCTGCCGAATATGATAGAGGCCCGACTGATGGGTCATGACCTGTCGGAGCGTAATGTCCTGTTTGCCAGATTGAGCAAACTCGGGCCAATAGGTCGCAACGCGCTCGTCGTAGTCGAGCAGGCCCCGGTCGACCATGATATGCACGAGGGTCGATGCAACTCCCTTCGTCGTCGAAAAGCTCGGCGCCATCGTATCTTGCTGCCACTCATCGCCAGCGCTGTTCGAAACACCGCCCCACAGATCGACGACACACCGCCCGCGGTGATACACGCAGACGGCCGCCCCACCGTCATAGCGCTTCATCTGTCCGCGCAGCGCCTTCGCCACAGGAAGGAAATCTGGATGCAGCCATCCGTCGATTCGTCCAGACACGCTCTCCAAACCCTCGATCGCAGGCCCGGATTGATTCGACATCAGATGCATGGTCAGTTCTCCCGCCCTTTGTCTCGCCTCTTCCGCGATACTTTCCCTCGCACGTCCCCATCAGTTCAAGCAGCAACATTCATGCCGCGCGAAACGGCCCTGAGGGTCAAAAGGCTACATTAAGCGGGTCAATACGTCACAATCCGTGCCCTAATTGAACGTCCCCGTCCTCTTCTGAACACCTGCGCTCGCACGTCCTATGGAGCAACCTCGTCCAGGAACTGAGAAATGCGGGCGAAATAGGGACGCCCGCCCACCTGCACCGTGTCATTGTGACCCGCCCCGGAAATCGTTTCGAACTGCTTGGGTTCGGGTGCCATCTCGAAGAGTCGGCGCCCGAGCGCGTAGTCGATGATCCTGTCGTGGTCGCCGTGGAAGAAGAGCAGCGGAGCTCGAATCTGCTCGACCTTGCTCGCGGAATCGAAGTGACCTCGCACGAGATACGCCAGCGGCGGCCCCATCATGCCACGAACCACGTCGGCGACCGACGTGAACGCGCTCTCTAGGATGACACCTGCAAGTGGCCTGTTTCGAGCGAGATCCACCGCAATGGCAGCGCCCAGGGAGCGGCCGAATAACACGACGCGCCGCTCGGACAAGCCGCGCACTTCGATGAGATGGGCGAGGCCGGCTCGAGCATCCGCGTAGGCGGCCGACTCACTCGGCGTCCCTTCGCTCATCCCGTAGCCCCGGTAGTCGATCAGCAGCACGTCGGCGTCAAGCCGTGTGAGTTCGGCCGCGTTGGGGAGGCGATGCGACGCATTCCCCGCATTGCCATGAAGAAACAAGATCGCTCGGGCGTCTCGAAGGGGACGAGCGGAAGGCAGATAGAAGCCGTGAATGCTCACGCCATCGCTGTCGAGATGAACTTCCTCGCCCTCGATGCCGAGATCCGAAATACGCAGATCGATGCCGGGGCTCGGCTGAAAGACGACTCTGTCGACGAACCGATTCAACATGAAATAGCTGAGTAGCGCAGCGAATAGCATGAAAGCTGCAAAACGGACTCCACGCACAATCGTCGGCGATCTCCTGGCAAAGGGATTCAAGCAGTTTCGTCAGCGAAGCATCGAAGAAGTCATAGGCATTCTAGTCTCTTTCGCGCTTCGATCACTTGACTGCGTAGATGTGCAAGCTCGTGACGGCACTCACAAAACCCTTCGCCTCTTCGATCGTGATCTTCATTCGCTCCATCGCGTCGCGGATCTGCGGTTCGTCGAAGGAGATCGTGCCGAGGAAGTCTCCCTCTCGATCGATGCGCACCTCACGAAAACCGGACTTGGCAATCGTCTCCATGTACTCACCGCGCAGACTGGCGCCACCGACGCATCCAATATAGGCGTCCATACTGTCGATCACCGCTTGCGGGAGAGGTCGCTCGAGTACGATGTCGCTGATCATCAGTCGCCCGCCTGGCTTCAACACGCGGTAGGCCTCGGCGTAGACCTTCTCCTTTTCGGGTGAGAGGTTGATGACGCAGTTGGAAATGATCGCATCGACGCTTTCGTCTTCGATCGGCAACGCTTCGATCTGTCCCTTGCGAAACTCGACGACGTCTTCGAGACCTACTTTCTTTGCGTTTTCCCGTGCCTTGTCGAGCATCGCATCGGTCATGTCCACCCCGATCACATGGCCGGTCTTCCCGACCTGACGAGCGGCGAGAAAGGCGTCCATCCCGGCGCCCGAACCAAGGTCGAGGACCGTTTCGCCGGGTTGCAGGGTGTCGATCGCGGTCGGATTTCCGCAGCCGACACCCAGATTGGCGCCCTCGGGCACGGCTTCGAGTTGATCATCGCTATAGCCGATGCGGCGAGCGGTTTCGGCGGCACGCGCGGCGTCCGGCGCTTCGGTGACGATGCGCGTATAGCCCCTGCGGACCTCGTCACGGAGTGTTTCGGGTTCTTGAGATCGTCCGGTCGACATGCCATTTCTCCTAATTCGATATCTCTATATATATCGAACTATTAGCGGAAGTCAACTCCTCACGGGTCAGAGCTGAGGGATCCAGAGATCGACACAGGTACCCTTTGAAGTCGATTCGATCCGCAGCTCACTTCCGATCATGCGAGCCCGCTCGGCCATGTTGGCTCTGCCACGGCCCGCCGGGACATCGGGCCCGAATCCAATGCCGTCATCCGTCACCTCGATGAAGACGCCCGCTCGACCTTCGACATCATCACGCACGCCGGCTCGAACGCGGATCGTTTCCGCACCTGCATGACGGGCCACGTTCGTAACGGCCTCCTGGACGATCCGCATGATGTGAAGACAGTCATTCCGTCCAAGACGGCTCACCTGCGGCAGATCCGCGACCTCCCAACACAAGCGCAGACCATGGGCACTGAGTCGCACCTCGTTGTGGCTACGGAAGACCCCGAGCATGACATTCAGGTCGTCGACGCTGGGATCGAGTGAGTCGATCACCATCCGCATGTCGTTGATGGACGATCGCAATGAGTCTGCGATCTCAGCCTGCCCTGCCCGACCGTTCTCCACCATGGCGAGAATGGACACGAGATCCCCGCCAACCCCGTCGTGCATCTCCCTCATGATGCGTTCACGCTCGCGGGCGACCACCCGGCTCTCCTCGAGATCCCGCATCCGCTCGAAGTTGACCTCTAGCTCCGCGTGTTCTTGCAGAACCCGCTCCTCGAGTTCGACGTTGAGGTTCCTGGCACGTACAAATGTTGCCAGGAAGCGCTGGGTCAAGGCCGCAGTCATGACCAGAGTGGCGGCCGGGAGGGCGAAGGAAAGCAAGCGGAGATTGTCCGTGCCGAGCAGCCCCACCACCAAAAGGGCATCGTGGACGCCGAATCCCAGTGTAGCGAGGCTGATCAAGCCCACTGAATACCGCATCCATCTCGAAGCCCGAAGACCGTAGACGAGTATCCATACCGCATAGCTACTCATCAGCAGAGTGACGACATGTTGGGGAATCAACGTGGCGTCGTAGAGACTCTCGGACATGAGCAGCGTGGCGGCGGCCGCCGCGACCACCCACCCGAACGCAGCCCGCTCCAACCAGGGGCGCCTCATTTCAACCAGGCGGTGTATACAGACGATCAAGAATGGGCCGATGAAGCCGGTTCCGCGATCCGCCACCCAACGCCAGCTCTGCAGAGAGATGGGCATCTCTCGCAGAACCATGTTCACCATCATGATCCCCAGACAACCTACGAAGCCCGCAAAAGCAAGATAGGCGACATCTCTCGAGCTGTACCAGAAGGCCAGCATGAAGACGATCACCACGAGCGCCATGGCGATGAACATCTGCGGCAAGATGATGTGAAAGAGAAACCGGCTCGTATACAGGTGGGCGACGAGCTGTCTCGGTCCCACGTAAACGACGCCCAACTCGCCCTCGGGATCGCTCACGGAAAGCCTCAGATCGAGGACGTTTCCCACCTCGCGCAGTTGACCTGCCGGCAGTACGGCCTGAACCGGAAAATTCCAGCAGAGAATGTTGGCACCTTCGAAAGGTCCGCACTCTGTCAGGAAGATGCCGTTCAACCAGATCTCGAGATTCATGTTGAAATGCGGGACATAGACCGAGATGTCACGCTGGCCGTCCGAGGCGTCGAATTCCATGCGGTACCAGCCTCGACCGCGCACACCGGGTCGGGACCTGCTCCAGCGATCCGGGATCTGTACGGCCTGCCATTCATCGTTCGTATCGGAGGGCGGCGTCGCTGCATCGCTCAGCATAAAGCGTGATTGTGTCAGGGTGCGCAGATCGCCGTCGAATGTCGGGTCGTCATTTGGACTGCCGCAACCAGACACAGCAAACAGGAGCCAGCCGAGCCAGAACATTTTCAATCGCAAAGCCGCCGGTCGCATAGACTCCCAGACACACGAAACAAATTAGACTGATCCGTCAACATAGCGTCAATGCGACGCCCCGGTCATTGATAGACATCACACGGGTATCACATCTGCGAGCCGCGACAGCGACTCCGAGAACAGGGCGAGCCCGGGCGCCGATCGCGCTATGCGGAATAGCCCGACGCACGCATCAGCGCAGCACGCTCTGCGATCCATCGGCGGTAGCCCTCGGGCGGGAAGAAGCCGATCCACATGCAGATGGAGCCCGCCACGCCGAAGGCCGAGACCCAGAGCGCGGCATTGCCTGTGAGAAAACCGTCGGGACGGCCGGCCAGAATTGTCATGACAACCGCCAGATAGATCATCCACTCAGACAATGCTGCGAGGGCCCAGAGTAGGAGTCGATTGGTAGTGAGGGGGTCGGCGAGGCCAAGGGCGAGGCGACGGCGCAGTTTCGCATGATGCGAGAGTGCTTCGAATGATGCCCAGCCCATCCCGATCATCCGGGGCACGAAGGCAATCCAGAACCAGGGCCCCGCGAAGCGCGCGGCGCTGAACCCGAAATCGGTCGTCAACACCTCTCCCGCCCACCCCACAGCCAGCGAGAGTGTCGTGGCCATGACGAGTATTGGCGCGAGGCGGCTCTTCGGCGCAAAAACCTTCCATGTAAAAAGCAGATAGACGAAAATAGAGACCGCGTACAGGAAATTGGCCGTTCCACCCAGCCAGATTCCGGCGCTCGGATGGCTACTTCCAATCTCCATTCCAACGAACTCGATCAGATAGCCCAGAACCAGCGCGACCATGTGAAGGCCGATCATCAACTCGGGCAGCTCTCGTGTTCGTAGCGCGAGCCGGAGCATTCGCACCGCAAGCACGACCCCCACGATGCAGGTCGAAAGTCCCCCGGCACTCCGAACGATCAGAAATAGACTGTCCCCGCCCATACGGCTCGACGCCTCCCGATCGTTCGCTTTTCGGTCGACGTCGCCAAAGCCATGAGCGCATTTTCGCTCCTAACAAGCTGGACGGACATGCCTTTTGCGCGATTCCAACGCAAGGCTTGCGTGTCTCCCGGTCGAGGCGAAGGGTCTAGGCAGGAACCGTCTTCGCATAGAGTTCCGGATAGCCAACGGGAAACTCGGTTTCATCGTAGGCGCCCTTCGACTTCAAATAGCGATGGAAAGCGGGCAGGTTGTAACAGGGAACATTCGCGTGGAAGTGATGTTCGAGGTGATAGTTGAGGTTAAAAGGTGCGACGAAGAGTTTCTCCCACCAACGAACGAGTGTCGTTCGCGTATTCATCCGCGGGTCGAGATCGAAGAGGTCGGGCACAGCACCATGCTCCGCGACCTGCCGTAAACGAGCGATCAACATATAGGTCGTCAGATACGCAATCGGCCACATCAAAAAGAGCAGCCCCTCTCCGAACGCGAACAACACCGCGAAGAGAAGACCGTTCATGACCGCATGGCCAGCGAGGGCGTTGCCATTCCAGGGAGCCTTCGAGAGATCGGCCTTCCCACGTCGCCACGTGGCCTGCACGGCCTTCCAGCCGGTTTGTCCAGTGAGGTCGCGAATCACCTTTCGACGAAAACTCTCTCGAGATATAGGGTAGGCCTGATAGTTGGGGAGATCGGGATCTTTGCGTGTACCGGCGAACGCATGATGCTTCAGGTGGCCCGCGGCGTATCGCGGCTGGTCGGAATAGATAGGATAGGCGCAGAGCCACTGACCCAGAATCGCATTGGCCCGCTCGCTCGAGAAAAGCACCCTATGGCCACAGTCGTGCATCAGTGCAGCGAAGGCGAGCTGTCGCCCACCCAACAGAGCGATTCCGACGAGAATGGTCAATAGATTCGTCCACATCGCGACGCCTGAAAAGATCAAGGCGATGAACGTCCAGTTGAAGATGATGTAGGAGATCGCCTTCCAGTCGTTCCGCCTGGTAAAGAGCTCGAGTTCCTCTCGGCTAAGCAGATCCGTGATTTTCATCCCATTCCCCTTTCATCCTTATCGGCCACCCTTATCGGCCGTCCCGATCGGCCTTTCCAGGTCCGATGGCAAAGTTCGTCGTTCGCTCAGGCCAATCCCGAAGCCTCCGCGATTCCCCCGGCCTCGGCCGGGCTTCGTTCGAGCACGACCGACTCGCCCGACCAGCCCTTCCAGCAGTTGCGACCCAAAGCGTCGTAATGCCGCATCGCGTCCACGAGAGCGCGCCGTTCACGGGTATCGATGATCGGCTCGGGAAGCAGCGGGTCGAGAACGATGCGTCGAACGGCTTCACCGCCCAATCTGAATGTCTCGGCCATCGCCTCCACATCGGACATGGCCGAAAGTAGCCCTGCGCTCTTCTCGAGCTGTTCCCGGCTCGCCCGATATCCGCTTTCGAGCGTCTCGACATCCCATAGCGAGCGCGCACGCTCATCCAGCTCGAAATCCAGATCGGATAACTTGAATGCCGTCGGGGCTGGCGCAAAACCGAGCGCCGCGAGACGCACTCGGAGTCCGCCGACGCCACCTTCGAGATTGTCGGGACGAATCTGAAGTGCGGGCGTCAAACCCTCGAAGCCAAGAAGGCGCAATGCGCGCAGACATCGTCGCGAATGCTTGCGATCAGCACGAGGAAGGCCGCTCATCTCGACGGCCAACCAGGAACCATCCCATTCGACGACACCCTCTTCGACGGTGCGCCATGAGCGGACGATGCGATTGACGGGCTCGGCGATCGGGCTCAACCGATAGAGCCCGCGCTCGTCGGATTCGACGAGTCCCCGGGCGCGAAGCCTCGCCAGTGCGACGCGCATGCTGTTCCCTCCGATTCCGAGCACGGCAGCACCGCGCACGAGTGCACCCACAGCGACGGGATATCGCGGCGGCATCGTCGAGAGCAGATCGAGGGCGAGACTCTTCGCAGTGACCCGGAATTCGGACGGCGTTGTAGACAGAGTCGGCATGATGGCGGGCCCGATTATTACATTCTTTGACAATATCGTCAATTTGTGAAATATATGAAGTCATTGGGGCCGGCGGCTGCGCCGGAATCCGGATCGCCAGCGTGGAGCCAGCTCCTCGCCTCAAGCCTTTTTC
Organism: uncultured Myxococcales bacterium; assembly: GCA_965603475.1. Classification (GTDB taxonomy): domain Bacteria; phylum Myxococcota_A; class UBA9160; order UBA9160; family UBA4427; genus UBA4427. The sequence goes on along the minus strand of CBFDDD010000051.1, from coordinate 7,042 downwards.
AGGAACTTCGACTTCAGCATGACGCCCATGCCATCGACCTTGCAGTCGACGTCGTGGTCGCCTTCGACCAACCGGATGCCCTTGATCTTCGTGCCGGCCTTGAGCGTCTTCGAGCTGCCCTTCACCTTCAGATCCTTGATGACCGTGACCGAGTCCCCATCGCTGAGAATATTGCCGTTCGAATCCTTCACCATCAGCGCGCCCGCCCCGTCGTCGGAAGACGCTGTCTTTGGCCATTCATGACCACAGGTGACGCATTCGTGTTTGTCGGCCGAGTCGAGAATATCGGTCATCGTGCAGACCGGGCAGGTAGGCGAATCACTCATGGAGAATGTGTAGCAGCAATGCGGAACCAGCCACGCGCTTTGCGAACGACCCGATCCTGTATCTAGGATCGTCCCATGTACTCTTGCTCCCCTACCCTCTTGCACCTCTGCTCTCTTCGCGTGAGTGTTTTCGAATGCCGGAACCGATCCATCCCATCTCGCTGATCGACCTCCAGGAGGAATCCCTGCGCGAGGTGTTGTATCCGAACCTAGAGCGAACCTTCTATTGGTCGGACGATTGGGATGCCGATTTCTATATCGCCCTGGCCCGCGCCGGCTTCATCTCGATCTCATTCCGCGACGCCGAACACGGCACTCTCCTCCTCCCTGAACTACAGAGGCGCTATGCCGTTCTCGACTGGGAGAACCTTCACGTCTCGAGTCGCATCAGGAAGCTCATGAGTTCCGGGCGCTTGGAAGAGGAAGGAATCGAGTTGTGCGTCCTCAGCAACCATGAACGAGTGCTCGATCGAGTACTCGGCTATCACGATCGCGGGTCGACGTGGTTGACCAAACCCTATTGCGAGCTTCTCGGACGACTTCCAAAAGGAGACCAGATCGACTTCGCGCTTCACGGGGTAGAGCTCTGGTCGCGAAAGCGGAATCGACTCGTGGCGGGCGAGATTGGATATACGATGGGGGCGACCTACACGAGCCTGTCGGGATTCTGCACGCGACCGGATCCGCGCTGGCGCGGATTCGGGACACTGCAGATGGTGTTATTGGCGGAACGGCTGAAAGAACGTGGATTCGCATTCTGGAACATGGGACATCCAGAACAAGCCTATAAGCGCGCACTGGGCGCGAAACTCGTCGAGAGAAAGATCTTCTTGAAGAGATGGCTGGACGCGAGGGATGTCCAACCCGATCGACCGCTCGATCAAGGGAACGAATCCCCTGCCTCCAGCGGAACGACTTTGTATCCGAAGCGGTAGCGACCGCCACGAACGCGATAGCGAGGCAATGTATCTGGTCCGCAAGCACCCGTGCCCACACCGCGCTGCCCGGCATCCAGATAGACATGCAGACTCGTGTCCGGAGACAGCTCGGACAGGTGTTGCGCGCGTTCGAGCGCCTCTTCCGAGTAGTGGCGGGCCGAAAATTCAAGGGGTGTGTCCGCAACGAAGCCCACGCCAAGGCCGTCCTCACGCCGAATCGCGAGACGACGCACTCCCGTTCGATTGCCCTGGGACTGAGGCCTGACATAGGGATGAAAGAGATCCTCTACCCGGCTGGTATGCCGAGCGACGAAGACTCCGGCGCGACGATCATTGTAGTTTTCAGAGGGGCCGAGACCGAACCACTCGACTTCCTGATGACCGGGTGGCAACAACCAGTGGACGCCCACCCGCGGAAGATCGTCGAACACCCGCGGAATCCGAATCTCGTGCTCGAAGCGAATTCCTTCACAATCCACGATGAGTCGCTGTCGATGGGCAATCGCAATCTCGTCGCGGGCGCCATGCCAGACCTCTCGGAGGGTGAAGATCGCCTCGCCGCCTCTGTGACGAAGCGCAGAGGTCCGGGAAGCCAGCGAGAGTGCGTCGAGCCCCCACTCTCGCCAACGAGCCGCTACGCCCTGGCCGTACATACCGTCGTTGTCCAGCGGCGCGCGCCAAAGCTGAAGCGTGGGTGCTTCCTCGATGACTTTGCGCCCTGCGGCCGTGATGGATCGAAGTCGATGTTCGACGAGATCCACATGCGCGCAGAGCGTCCCGACAGCGACCTGTGCGGTCTGACCATCGCCATCCCGCACGATCGTGGGATCCGTCATCGAAGACGCCGGACGCAGGGTCTGGCGCTTCGCCGACCGGCGAGCTGGCAGTGGAACCGGAAGCTGCTCCCAGGCAATCTCTTCCCCCCGCTCTGCCCAGTCCGAAGCCTGGCGTGAGAAGAAACGCAGGGTCAGGTACGCCTCGCCGTAGAGCTTTTCGCGATGCAGGGCGAGCGTGAGCGTGCGCGATTCTCCGGGCTCGAGATCCAGGCGCGGAAGCGTCCCGCGCTGGACGACGTGTCCTTCGGCCGAGAGTTCGAAGTTCCCACGCAGCCACGAAAGTCTCGTGAAGTCCATCCGGTTCTGGATCCGGATCCGCCCGCGGCGCAGGTCCACCGCTTCCACTCGGAGTGGTTGGGCAATCTTCTTCCACTCGAACATGGCTGGATGGGGCGTACGATCGGGTCCGATCATGCCGTTGATACAAAAATTTCCATCGTTGGGCTCATCGCCAAAATCACCGCCGTAGGCCCAATCGACACGGCCGTCGGGATGCTCGCGCCGTAGTCCCTGGTCGATCCAATCCCAGATGAATCCGCCCTGCAAACCTGGCGTCGATTCGATGGCGTCCCAGTAGTCCGCCAGACTGCCATTGCTGTTGCCCATGGCATGGGAGTACTCGCACATGATGAGCGGACGGTCATCACCAGAAGTCCTGGCCCAACGAACGATCTCGTCGATCTCGGGGTACATGGGCGCGACGATGTCCGAATCTGGATTACGTTCGTAGTAGGCGGTCTCTGGATCCGCGCCGTTGTCACCGCCATGAAAGGCCAACTGCGCGCGCTTCGCACTGATCGCGCCCTCGTATTGCACCGGACGTGTCGGGTCGAAATGGCGTAGATGTGCACGCGCAGCATCGTGTATCGGCCCGTAGCCGCACTCATTCCCAAGTGACCAGCAGATGATGCTCGGATGGTTCCGGTCGCGCCTCACCATACGCAAGATCCGCTCGAGGATCGCGTGCTCATATCGCGAATCCCTGGAAAGCGTCTGCATGAGTGCATGGGATTCGACGTTGGCCTCGTCGACGACGTAGAGCCCATGTTCGTCGCAGAGTTCGTAGAAATACGAATCATTCGGGTAGTGCGCCGTGCGAACCGCGTTGAAATGAAAACGCTTCATGAGGAGCACGTCTTCCCTCATGCTTTCCCGCGTGACCGCCTTGCCGTACCGCTCGTCGTGATCATGACGATTCACGCCGCGAATCAACACCGCCCGGCCGTTGATCCGAAGTTCCCCCCCCGCGATCTCGACACGCCGAAAACCGACGCGACAGGTCACGGTTTCGCGGACGCGACCTTCTGGATCCACCAGAGAGACCAGTACCCGATAGAGCACGGGCGACTCAGAGGACCACGGCCTCGCGCGCGGCACCCGCGATTCGACCCGCGCCTCGTGCCCCTCGAACTGGAGGGCGCGTAGCGCCCAGACGGGATGCGCGACGGGGACCTCCGCCGACAGCGTTCGACGCAGGGCCGACCGACCCCCCGGCCCGAGCAATTGCGTCTCGACCTTCCAGCCTGCTTGCGGCGCGCCGTCGAATGCGATTTCACTCCGCACGTCGAGATTTGCCCTCCCCTCCTCGGGATCCCAGTCCGCCACGACCTGTATGTCCGCGATGTGCGTCATGCCAGTGGCGTAGAGATAGACACCTCGGTGGAGCCCGGCCATCCACCAATCATCCTGATCCTCGAGGAAACTGGCGTCGGACCAGCGCACGACCGTTGCGACCACAACATTGCCGCCCGACCGTATCAGCCGACTCACGTCGAACTCCGCCGGCAAACGCGAGTCCTTGCTCATCCCAACAAATGTCCCGTTCAGATGGACGTAGAGGACACTCTCGGCGCCGCCCAGGTGCAGCACGATGCGACGCCCCGCCCACTCTTCGGGGATCTCGAAGCGCCGGCGATGCACGCCGGTTGGATTCTCGTCGGGAACGTCAGGCGGTATCTCTGGAAACGGCATCTGCACGTTCGTGTAGTGAGGACGATCGAAGCCCTGCACCGTCCAGTTGCCTGGCACGTCGATCTCGGCCCAGTTCGAGTCATCGAGCTCCTCCGACACCGCCTCCGCCGGCACGTCCTCTGGTCGCGCGAATAACGCGAATGGCCAGCGGCCGTCCAGCGAAAGGAACCAGGGCGAAGCCTCGCGTTGACCTGCGCGAGCGGCCTCGGCGTCGGGAAATGGAATCAGGGCGCTGCGCGCCGGCAAGCGGTGCAGCCCCGTGAGCTCCGGATCGCGCCAGCTGGAACCGATCGGCAGCGACGGAAGCAACGAACCCTTCACGATCGTCTTGTGCACCTCATCGTGAACATCATTCGAGTCATCGGAGTCGTCTCGCGGAGTCTGCGGCATGGGATGACCATCCTACCGCAGGAGCCCGTTCTTGTGACGAACGAACGTGTCAGAGCTCGACCCTTCAGACAAGGGCCGCCCCATCCGCGGCCTGGGTCAAGAAGATTTTGGGCCTCAGACCAGTCGCCGCTTCATATTCCCCGGCCACGACCGCTTCGATCTCCGCCACCTTCTCTCGCTCGACCAACGCGACCACACAACCGCCAAATCCACCTCCGGTCATACGAGCACCGAAGCACCCGGGCTGGGCTCGGGCGATTCGCGCCATGGCGTCCAACTCTTCGTTGGTCACTTCGAAGTCGTCGTGCAGACTTGCATGACTGTCATTCATCAGGCGTCCGAGCGTCTCCGCATCGCCTGCTTGCATCGCCTCGACCGCCGCCAGCACACGATCATTCTCGCCGAGAACATGGCGTGCCCGACGCATCGTGACGTCATCGAGATCCGAAGCGCGCGACTCAAACTCGTCCGTGCGTAAATCGCGCAAATGGCTGACTCCAAAGAAGGCGGCCGCGCGTTCACAACTCTCGCGACGCTCGTTATAGCCGGAGTCCGTATGATCGTGGCGGGTCGTCGTGTCCATGACGAGGACGGCCGTTTTGTCCGGCAGCGGAATATTGGTCATCGTCAAGTCTCGACAATCGATCAGAAGCGCAAAACCCGCTTTCCCGTTCGCTGAGATCATCTGGTCCATGACGCCTGTCATTGCGCCAACCCACTCATTCTCTGCCTTCCGCCCCAGGCGAGCCATTTCAACGCCATCGAATGGGAAACCGGACACCGCGGCAAACGCGATCCCAACGGCCATTTCCAAGGCGGCCGAAGAAGACAGGCCCGAGCCAATGGGTACGTCGCTCGTCAACACGCCTTCCCAGCCCGTCAGATCGTGCCCCGCATCCTGCAGCATCTTCGACATGCCTTTGACGTATTCCACCCAGCCGTTGCCCTCATACTCGAGTTCGCTCAACTCGAATTCTGCCGGATCTGACCGCTCGAGCGAGTAGACAAGAACCACGCCGTCATGTCGCGGACGCAAAGCAACCCAAACGGCACGATCGATCGCCATCGGCAATACAAACCCATCGTTGTAGTCCGTGTGTTCACCAATCAGATTCACGCGCCCGGGAGAACGAACGATGAAAGACGGCCGCTCTCCAAATCGTTGGCCAAATGCTTCTATGACGCGGTTTTTCAAAGACATGAGCTTCTATTATGATAGGAGTACCACGACGCTCGAGGCGGGCGGCTCGTAGGATTGGCAATCACAAGCCTACCATTTTGAGGAATGCTCAGTGACTGAAGCCACCATCTCTCCTGACCCGACTCGAGAATCGAGCAACGGCCAACCGATGCCGCGAGTTCCCCTGCGCGTGCTCCTCGATCGCATGATCAACCCCACGCGAGAACGCGATGACATGCATGCCGGTCTGCGAGAGATCCATGACGCCTATGGACCAGTCTCCTGCCAGCAGGTGCCGATGCTCAAAATCGTCAATCTCCTCGGACCCGACGCCAATCGCCTGGTCTTGCTCGACCAGCAACGCATCTTCTCGGCTCGCAAGCCGTGGATGGCGATCATGGGACGCATCTTTCCCAACGGATTGCTGCTCATGGACGGTGAACAACATCGAATGCACCGACGAATCATGCACACGGCTTTCAAGCGTCCGGTCCTGCGTGACTACGCGGCCCAGATGAATCCGATGATCGTGAGCAGCATCGAGAGTTGGTATCGCGACGACGGACCGGTCGAGATCTTTCCTGCGGTCAAGCGACTGACGCTCGACATGGCCGCCAGCATCTTCGTCGGTGCCGAACTCGGCCCTGTGACCGAAAAGATGAAAACGGCCTTCGAGCATCTCGTCGCTGCGTCGATGTCCCGAATCCGCCTGCCCCTGCCCGGTCTCGAATTCAATCGCGGGCTGAAGGCCCGGCGCTTCATGGTCGATTTCCTCTCGAGGCAGATCGAGGAGAAGCGCGGCGGCCACGCGAGCGATCTCCTCGCACGACTCGAGCGGACGATCACGCCGGAGGGAGAGCGCTTCAAGGACAGTGAAATCGTCGACCACATGAGTTTCCTGATGATGGCTGCGCACGACACAACGACAAGCACACTGTGCTCGATCATTTATGAACTCGCCAAACATCCCGAATGGCAGAATCGCATGCGCGAAGAGATGCAGGCAATCGGTGAGGACGAGCTCGACTTCGACGATGCACATCGGATCGAGAGCGCCTCATTGGTCCTGCGCGAGACCTTGCGACGCTACCCGCCTCTGCCCGTCATTCCCCGGATGGCCGAACGCGACTTCGACTTCGACGGCTACCGGGTACCGGCCGGCGCGATGGTCGTTATCTCACCGATCTTCACGCATCACATGTCTGAATGGTGGGATGACCCGTGGCGCTTCGATCCGGAACGCTTCAATCAGACGCGCGCAGAACATGAGCGTCACTCGCATCACTTCATTCCCTTTGGCGGCGGGCCCCACATGTGCCTGGGCAAACGTTTCGCCGAGACACAGATCACCACTGTGCTCTACCACCTGTTGCGACGATATCGATTCAGCGTACCGGAGAG
>CBFDDD010000050.1:0-33154 GCA_965603475.1 uncultured Myxococcales bacterium | reverse complement strand
TGGATTGATTCCGCTCGCCATCGCCGGTTTTGTGGCGATGCGGAAATCGGTCGAGTGGTTCATCGCGATTCGTTACCTCTTCGCGCAGCGACGTCAGGTTTTCATCTCGGCCATTACCGCGATCTGCGTCGGCGGGATCGCAGTCGGTGTGTGGCTGATCATCGTCGTTCTCTCGGTCATGAACGGGTTCGAGCAGACCTGGCGCGACGAGATTCTGGGAAACCGGGCACATTTCACTGTGCACAGCAGCTTCGGGCCCTTCGTCGACCACGAAGAGATTCTCGAGATCGTCGAATCGACTCCGGGTGTCGAGGCTGCGAGCCCCTATCTCGACGCCGAAGGGATGGTGCGGGGAAGCCAGGGGCAGATCGCGAGCGTTCGGTTACGCGGGATCGACCCCGAGACGATCGGTCACGTGACGGATCTCGAACAAGACCTCCAGCCGCTCGATCGCGAAGAGAGTCCAAATCTGACCGAACGGTTCGCCTCCGTCAACGAGGAAGCGAAGGCCCCTGGAATCATCATCGGAGGACATCTCGCGGTTTCGATGGGACTGGGTGTCGGCGATCGCCTGCTTCTCATCTCTCCCTTCGGTGGTCCGCCCACACCGCTGGGTCCGGGACCAAGGCTGAAACGCTTCACTGTCGTCGGAATCTTCGAATCGAGTTTCTATCAGTATGACGAAGCGTTCACGTATACGACCCTCGACGCAGCACGTGATTTTCGAAAGACCAGTGACGTCATCGACGGAATCGAGGCGCGAACCTTTGACCACTATCGATCTCAGGCTGTTGGTCAGAAGGTTCAGGATGCGCTCGGATATCCATACTACACGCGGGATTGGAAGGAAGTATTCCCCGCCTTCTTCCAGGCCCTCAAGTCGGAACGGGTCATGATGTTTCTGCTGTTGACGATGATCATGGTCGTGGCCGCTTTTGTCATCGTTGCGACCTTGGTGATGATGATCATGGAAAAGTCGAGCGACATCGCGATCCTGAAGGCGATGGGGGCCCATGACTCCATGATCGAAAGGATCTTCGCCCTCGAGGGAACTTTGATCGGACTCGTGGGGACACTAATTGGTGTCGCTTCGGGTATTGCAGTGACGGGCCAACTCGCCTGGATTCAAGACAAGATCGAGAGCATGACCGGGATCGACACTCTGCCGGCCAGCGTCTACCAGTTCTCCGAGCTTCCATCCAAAGTAGATCCCGTTCAAGTTGTCGGCGTGGCCGCGATCGCGATGGTGCTATCGCTGGGCGCCACGCTCCTGCCGAGCCGGCAGGGCGCGCAAATCGATCCCGCGGCCGGGCTGCGGCATGAGTGAATCACAATCGGTTGGCCCGTTGGTCTCGATTCGAGACCTCACCAAGTCGTTCGAGACCGGTGGGGTGACGATCGAGGTTCTGAAGGGGCTCGATCTCGACGTCGCGGAGGGTGATCGGATTGCGATCGTCGGCCAGTCGGGTGTTGGCAAATCGACGCTTCTGCACATCCTCGGAACCCTCGACCACCCGACTTCAGGCACGCTGTGTTTTCGGGGAGAAGATGTCTTTGATCGATCGCGCGAATCGCTGTCGGATCTGCGCGGACGCTTCCTCGGTTTCGTATTCCAGTTTCATCATCTTCTGCCCGAATTCAGTGCGATCGAGAACGTGATGATGCCGGGATTGATTCAGGGAATAGGACCGGACGAGATGCGAGTGCTGGGTGAAGCAATGCTTCTCGACGTCGGCCTTGCACACCGAATCGATCAGGCGGTTGGAAAATTGTCGGGGGGTGAGCGCCAGCGCGTCGCGGTCGCACGAGCCCTCGTACTCGATCCCCCCCTCGTTCTCGCCGACGAGCCGACGGGCAACCTCGATCCTGCGACCGGTGATCAGGTTGCAGAGCTGCTCTTCGAGATGAATCGGACACGGGGGACGACCCTCGTCGTCGTGACTCACAGCAAGCGCATGGCCGATCAGCTGGGTCGCGTGCTCGTATTGAGCTCGGGGCGACTTCACGAAGGCGAACCCGGTTCGGCAGTCGTGTAGACGCACCGGGAGCCGGCATCGTGCGCTCGTCAAACCCGTGTTGGACACCTGATCTCGGGTTCTGGTTGCTTTGTTGCGATACTCGGTTCCTTTCTTCTGGCAACGGAGCTAACCCCCCGTGCTCACGACGGTTATTGGCCCGATTGCCGCTTGAAAGCCCACCACGCGTTTCATATCGTTGTCGGTCTTGAAGCGCCGACCTGATGGCGGTGGATCCTTGGTGGGTAGGGTCCGGTGCAGTTGTGGCTGCACACGGCGGTCTTTGGGAGATCATTTGCAGCCGAGCGATACAGCAGGGAATCGGCGCGCGATTTCGATCGCACTCGCGATCGTGCTTTGTGCTGTTCAGGGGCTGGCGCAGACGTCGAGTGGTCCGGTCGAATACGGTGCCATCGACGCGGAGGTAGCGTCCTCAGCAGCGTTGCGTGTCGTGGTTCTACCCTTTCGCCTGAACAGCGCAGAGTCACTTGGCTTCCTGACGGGTGAGCTCGACGAGCTTCTAGCCGAGCGAATCGAAGCCGGCGGCCAGGTCAGTGCGGTCGCCTTGCGCGATCTTCCTGAGCAGGCTGGAATCGACATCGATCTCTCCGAGGCCGATCTTTCCGACACAGCGATGCGTCAGTTGGCCAAGCGGGCGGGGCTAGATGGCATTGTGTCCGGCAGCCTGACGGAACTCGCGGGACGATTCAGCCTCGATGTTCGCGTGACAACGGCTGACCCGAGCGCGGCGAGTACGAGCCTCGTCCTGGCTGCCGCGAGCGATCGCGAATTGCTCGACCGCCTGGGGGAGCTTGCAGACAGGATCGCGGCGACCTTGCGAGGCGGAGTTCCGGATCGAATCGTCGAATTGCGTTTCGAAGGCGCAGATTCCATCGAGGCCGAACTGGTGGGTAGGCTCAGCCTTCAAAGCGGAGACATCTTCGACGCAGCGCAGGTCGAAGCCGACCGGCGTGTGCTTTCGGGTGATCCGCGGATCGCGAATATCACGACGCATACGACGCCTGTCGAGGGCGGAATCACGCTCGTCTACCGGGTTCTCCTGGCCGAACGAATCCTTGGGGAAGAAGTTCGCGTCGGGTCCGAATTGCGAATTGCGGAAGTGGTGATCCGCGGCAACCAACGCGTAGAGGAAGAGGCGATTCGAGCGAGACTTCGGATCGAGGCGGGAGCGATCTACGACATGGGCCAGGTCGCCCGTGATGTGCGTTCCATTTTTGAACAGGGCTTCTTTCGTGACGTGCAGGTTCTGGTCGAGGAAACACCAGACGGCCTGCGCGTGATTTTCGATGTCGAGGAGAGCCCAATCGTTCGCGAGATCGCGGTCTCGGGCAATGAAAATATCGACGGTGACAAGATCCAGGAAGCGCTGACACTGACCACTGGTTCGCCACTCGACTACCCACTTCTTCGAGAGAATGCTGAGCGGGTCAAGGCCCTCTACCGCAGCGAGGGATACTATCTCGCCACGGTCGGCTTCGAGATCGAGGAGATCGCTCCGGGTTCGATCGCAATCAGTTTCAACGTGGAAGAGAAAGAAAAACTCAAACTCAGAAAGATCGAGTTCGAGGGAAACGAGACCTATTCCGACAGTGAGCTCAGCGCGGAGTTCTCGACGAAGACCTGGAAGTTCTATTCATGGGCGACGGGTTGGTTCGATCGAACAGGAACCTATTCGGAGCCGGTTTTTCTGCGAGATCTGCGATTGGTCGAGAAGCAATATGCGGACAATGGCTATGTGCAATCGCGTGTAGGCGAGCCCGAAGTCATCGCGAATGAAGAAGGTCTCTTTCTCAAGGTGGAAATCGTCGAGGGGCCGCAATTCAGCGTCGGAACCCTGGCGGTCGATGGCGATGAGACGATTGATCTCGAAGCGCTCCGAATGAAAATCAAGCTCGATGAAGGAAACGTATTCAATCGTTCGAATTTGACGGCGGACGTCGAGACCCTCGAAGCGCACTATACGGATCGCGGATTCTTTTTTGCGAACGTCAATCCGATCACCCAGACCGACCAGGAATCGCTGACTGTCAATGTTCAGTTCGTAGTCGAGAAGGGACCCCTCTACTTCGTTCGCAACGTTGATATCCACGGAAACACACGGACCGTCGACAAGGTCATTCGCCGAGAGATTCGACTCGTCGAAGGGCAATTGTACTCGGCGCGGGCGCTTCAAGTCAGCAATGCTCGAATTCGTCGCCTTGGATTCTTCGAAGACGTGTCTTTCGAGCCGAATACAACGGATGATCCATCTCAGCTCGATCTAGATGTCAGTGTGGTCGAGCGTCCGACAGGCGCATTCAGTTTTGGCGCTGGGTTCTCCTCTGCAGACAGTTTCATCTTTACGGCGTCACTGTCACAGTCGAATCTTTTTGGTCGTGGCTATGGCGCCAATATTTCCGCCGACATCGGCGGCAACTCCTCCCGCTTCTTCATCTCATTGACGGATCCCTATTTCCTCGGGTCGACGTTCAGCTTCGGTGCGACGGCCTTCATTACGCAGGTTCGATTCGACGACTTCGAACAGGATCAGCAGGGTGTGGAGCTCACCCTTGGACATCCGCTCACGATCGATAATCGTGCCTCGATTTCTCTGCGCTACGGCTTCTCCCAGCGCAAGGTCAAGCAGGACAGCAGCGTGAACGCGCTGGCTGCTCCGATCTCGCGTCAGGTGCTGCAGGGTCAACAGAGTGAGAGCAATCTTGGTCTTTCGTTGGGCATCGATACGCGGAACGACCGTTTCGCGCCGACAGCAGGATACGTAGCGACGGGCGGGCTCGAGTACGCGGGCCTCGGTGGATTTTCGAGGTATCTGAGCCTGGAGGCTCGCGCGGGGTACTATTTCGGTGCGCCCGAATGGCTCTTCGACCGCTCCACCTTCGTCGTCAGCAGCCGGATTGGATACGCACTGCCATTCAACGAAACCACTGATTTTGATCTGGTAGGTCAGAGCTCTACGGTCTGTGCGGACCCGGCGAACTGCATCAATTCTGGAGATCTCGATCACATCGACAACGATGTGAAACTGCCGCTCACCGAGCGATATTTCCTCGGTGGATTGGGGTCGACTCGGCTACGAGGCTACGAGGGGCGTTCCGTCGGTCCACGACGATCCGAGTTGCGCTTTACCAACCTCAGCTCAGGACGCGTGTTCCATCCGGTGGGAACGCGGCTGATCAGTAATCCCGCAACCGGACAGCTGCAGGCACTTTGCGACGATACGCCCGGGAGTGGCAATTTCGGAAACGGAAATGGCAAGTGCAATACGACCGGTGACAAGAGATGGGGCGATTTTGATGATACGGACGAGACCCAGGAGATCGGAGGCAGCTCCTACATCAGCAGCAGCTTTGAGTATCGCTTCCCGATCTCCGAGGAGATCGGGTTGATGGGGTTCGGATTCATCGACGGCGGAAACGCCTTCATCGAGGGGGACAACCTGTTCGATCCGACGGAGTGGCGCTACGGTTACGGCGGTGGGGTATTGTGGTTTTCCCCCTTCGGTCCCCTTCAGCTGGTACTCGGATTTCCGGTCAACCCGCGGTCCGGTGAGCAAAGTCCCGTCTTCGAGTTTTCGGTCGGAAATCTGGGGATCTAGTTGAGTCAGAGAAATTCGCGGGTTCGGGATGGACTCGCTCGTGGTACCCGATGGCTCGGTCGAGCCAGCTGGGAAGAAATGGAAAAATCGAAGTCGGCGAATCCGTCGACGCGGATGTGGGAGTCGAAAGACCATGAGGATTGACAAGGCCCTCCTTTTGATTGCAGTTGGACTACTGCTGGGCTGGGGGATTGGTGCGTCCGACGACCCGGTGAAGGTCGGATTCGTTGACGTTGAGCAGGTACTGGCGACCGTGGACAGCGGGAAGGCGGCGCGCGAGGAACTCGAACGAAAGTCGCGAGAGGCACAGGGACGACTTGCACCGCTCGTGGAACAGCTCGAGACGATGCAAAAAGAATTGCAGGCGAAGCAGTTCGTGATGTCCGAGGATGCGGTTCGTGCAAAGCAGCTCGACCTGGTCGAGCTCAAGAATCGCTACGAGACGAAAGCCAAGGAAGAAGAAGGTCAATTCAAGGTCGATCAGCAGCGACTGATCGGTCCATTGATCGAGAAGCTCGAGTCGGTCATCAAAGAAGTGGGCCGGGAGAATCAGTTTTCGGTGATTTTGCGAATCGATGCGCCGAGTCTCGTCTACGCCCGCGAAGCACTCGACATCACCGACCTCATAGTCAAGACGTTCAACGGAAAGGGCTGAATCCTTGCCCGACGTCCATCCGACCGCATGCGTCGAAGACGGAGCGATGCTGGCCGCTGACGTGGTGGTCGGTCCGTTTGCGTTCGTTGGACGCGAGGTGGAGCTCGGGCCCCGTGTCGAAGTCGGTGCCCATGTCACGCTTCTCGGTCGGACGAATATCGGCGCGGATTGTCGAATCTTCCCGCACGCGTGTCTCGGGGCCGAGCCCCAGGATCGGGCTTTTGATGGTGAGTCGACCAGTCTCGAGATTGGTGAACGGACACAGATTCGCGAACAAGTCACGATACATGTTGGGACCTCGCTCGGTGGGGGCTGCACGCGCATCGGTGATGATAATTACATCATGAACGGCGCGCATATCGGCCACGACTGCCAGATTGGAAATCACACGATCATTGCAAGCTTCTGTGGGCTCGCAGGACACGCACAAGTCGATGATTTTGCAGTGCTCGGCGCGTACGCCGGACTCCATCAACACGCTCGTGTGGGGGAATCCGTGATGGCTGCGGGTGGGTCGATGTTGTCACTCGATGCGCCGCCCTTTGCGATGGTCGCGGGCGATCGTGCACGGCTCGTCGGGTTGAATACGGTCGGCCTTCGCCGGCGCGGATTCCCGCCAGCGACCCGTCGCCAGATCAAGCACGCCTTTCATCTGATCTTTCGGTCCAAGCTACGCCTCCAGGAGGCGCTTGCACGTGTCGACGAAGAGATCGGTGGCGTACCGGAAGTCGAGCGCCTCGTTTCTTTCCTGCGAAAAACTGAACGCGGATTCTGTCGCTGAGGGCCGACATGCATCAAGGGGACGGGGGGATGGCGCTTGCGCTGATCGCTGGCGCCGGAGGCTTGCCGATCGAAGCGGCGCGTCTGCTTCGTGGACACGGCTATTCACTCTCTGTAATTGCATTTCGAGACTTGACGGACCCGGCCATCGAAGAGGAGGTCAGCGAGCCGCGCTGGCTACGATTGGGCCAACTCGAAGCGATGGCCGACGCGTTGCACGAAATGGGTATCGAGCGCCTCGTTCTCGTCGGCAAGGTTTCGAAGGCGCTGCTTTTTCTGGGGCAGGGGATTGTCGAGCCGGACACCGAGGCGATTCGCTTGCTTTCCGAAGAACGTGATCGTGGCGACGAGCCCTTGATGCAGGCGATCGTACGCTGGCTCGAGGGGCGCGGGTTCCAACTCTGTGACCAGGGTGAGATGCTCGCTCCGATGCTTGCCCGGGTGGGTCCCCTGAGTGCTCGACCGCCGAGTGAAACCGAGCTGGCCGATTTCCAACTCGGTTGGCCGGTCGTGCAACAGTTGGGTCGTAGCGGCGTTGGCCAATGCGTAGTCGTGAAACACGGAAGTATCCTCGCCGTCGAAGCGATCGAGGGAACGGATGCGGTTATTCTGCGGTCCGGCGAATTGGGTGGGTCGGGCGCGACGGTCATCAAAGCATCACGTCCGGGGCAGGATCGCCGTTTCGACCTTCCGGCGGTCGGTGTCGGTACGATCGATGCGATCCGGGCGTCTGGGGCGTCTGGCCTTGCGATCGAAGCTGGATCAACGCTCGTCCTCGATCAACAGGCAATGATGAAGGAGGCTGATCGCGCGAATATTGCGGTCTGGGGCTTTTCGGCCGATCGAGACTGTCCATGACGAATATACGCGTCGGAATCGTCGGTGCTGGGCCGATGGGCCGCCTTCATGCGCGAACAGTGGCACGGTCCGCCGAGCAAGGCGAGCGTTGTGCGCTGACAGTCGTCGTCGATCACCACGACGGCCGGGCGGCGGCGGTGGCGAAAGAGTTCGGAGCACGTGCCTCGAGCGATCTCGAAGGGGTGCTCTCGGAGCTGGATGCCGTCATCGTCTGTGTACCGACCTCCGGACACTACGCGATGTCGAAATTCTTGCTCGAGCGCGACATCGATGTGATGGTTGAAAAGCCGCTCGCCGGATCCGTCGCTGAAGGACTTCGGCTCGACCTCCTGGCTCGTGAGCGGGGTCGGATTCTTCAGGTAGGGCACGTCGAATGGTACAACCAGGGCTGGCGTGAAGCGGCGAAACGGGCAGGAATTCCCCGATCGATCGAGGTCGAAAGATTCAGTCCTCCAAGTGATCGGGGCCTCGATATCGATGTGGTTCAAGATTTCATGCTTCACGATCTCGACTGGGTGACGAGGTTCCTGGGCGAAGAAATCGTCGCGCTCGAAGCCCAGGGGCGTTGCATCATGAACGACAAGCTTGATGAGGCCGAAGCGAACCTTCGATTCTCCTCTGGCTGTCGAGTGAGACTGCGCGTGAGCCGCGTCGAGTCAGAGCGCCGTCGTCGAGTGCGAATCGAGGGGAGCGAAGGGACCGTGACCGCCGATCTGCTCATGCGAACCGGGAAGGGCGCCGAGATGGCCAGCAATCCCAGACGGGATCCCCTGGAAGCACAGTGGGCCGATTTTCTGCAATCGTTGCAGAGCCGTACGAACCCCATATCGGACGCTGCGGTCGGGGTGGCAGCCTTGCAGGTCGTCGAACGGGTTCGCGAGTCGATCGAGCAGTCGACGGGGAGTTTGGATCGTGAAGACGATTCTGCTCTCGGCGGGTGATCTTTCCGGTGAGCGGCATGCGGCCAATCTGGTTTTAGCCCTGCGAGATCGGATTCCGGACGCCCGTTTCGTTGGAATGGGTGGAGCCGAGATGGCGGCGGCAGGTGTGGAACTCATCGTCGACCAGCGACAGCTCGCTGTGGGAGGCATCTTCGAAATCCTTGGCAGCCTACCTCGGGTCGTTCGCGCATGGCGGGGAATGCAGCGCTGTCTGCGGGACACGCAGCCGGATGTAGTCATCCTCGTCGACTCTGGTGGATTCAATCTACCCTTCGCACGACGTGTGCGCGCACGTTCAAACGCGAAGACCCTCTACTACGTTGCGCCACAGGTGTGGGCCTGGCGCTCGGGGCGCTTGCGCAGGTTGGTTGATCGTACCGATCGAATCGCGGTCATCTTGCCCTTCGAGCCGGCTTACTACTCGGAGCATGGGGTCACGGTCGATTTCGTTGGCCATCCGGCAGTCGATGCCCTCGCGTCGGCAGCAGCCCGGGGCGCTCCACCGAACGCACAGAATGCCAGAGAGTCGCTGGGGATCGAAAACGAGGTGCCTCTGCTCGGAATTTTCCCCGGCAGTCGTCGAAATGAACTCACCAGACATCTCCCGATTCAATTGGACGCTTTCTTGCGCCTGCGCGAAGTCGAGCCCAGGTTTCACGATCTTCGATGTGTAGTCGGACTCGCACCGAGTCTTGATCGAGTGGAAGCCGAGAGAATCGCAGCCGGGCAGCTCGCTGCCGCTCCCGGTGCGATCCAATTCGTCACGGCCGCGGATGGGCGGGTACTCGATGCCTGCGATGTGGCCCTCGTCAAACCGGGCACGATTACGGTTGAGCTGATGTTACGCCGAAAGCCAATGGTCGTGATCGGTCGCGTACATCCAGCGACTGCACTGATTGCCCGACGGAGCCTGCATGTAGAATGGCTCTCGATGCCCAATTTGATCGCCGGTGCCGAGATCGTCCCGGAGTTTCTTCAACGGGCGGCGACACGGGATCGAATCGCGGTGGCACTTGCGCCACTCTTTGAAGGAGAGGTCCGGGAACGTCAGATCGAGGAGCTCGATCGGGCAAGCCATCGGCTTGGATCACCGGGCGCAGCGAAACGAACCGCTCAGATCGTGGAGGAGATGTTTGGGACCGATCCGGCATAGTCTGGCTGCTTTGTTGGCAATCGGCCTCGCCCCCCTGCTGGCTGCGGCCTTGGTTGCACGCCCGAATCTTCGACGTGGGCTTGGCGAGCGATTCGGGCGTATTCCCGCGGACGGCGTCGAGCGGATCTGGGTGCACGCGTCGAGTGTCGGCGAAGCCCTTGCCGCATGTAGACTCGTTCGTGTCCTCGAAGATGACGGGTACGCTGTTCGTGCTTCCACCTCGACGATTGCGGGTCGAAGCATATTCCGACGAGATCAGCCGGAGCGACCTTCGAGCCTGGCACCTCTCGATCATCCATGGTGCGTAGAAATGGCGATTGGTCGCGGTCGTCCGTCGCTTTCGGTTCTGATCGAGACGGAGCTCTGGCCGAACTGGATCGCGGCTTGCGCGCGACGTGGTGTTCCGGTCGTCATCGCATCGGGACGACTTTCGGATCATTCTTTTTCCCGTTATCGGCGAATCCGGCCGCTGTTGGGTCCGACGCTTCGAAGGATCGACGCGGTCGGCGCGCGAACGGACGTCGATGCCGAGCGCTTCGTCGAGCTCGGCGTGCCGGAGCATCGTGTACGCGTGACCGGGGATCTGAAGCTCGATCCACCTGCGGAACAGCCCGCTCTCGCGATCGATCTGATTCGCGCCTTGGCCGACGTACCCGTGGTCGTGGGCGGCAGCACTTATCCCACCGAGGAGGCGGCTCTGCTCGACGCACTCGAGGGAGCGGAAAAGGCAGGGCATGGCTTCGTTCTCGTGCTTGCCCCACGTCAGGTCGAGCGCGCGGGGGAGTTGGCAAGGATATGTCGTGAGCGCCATCGCCGTGTCCACTTTCGTAGTCGCCTCGAAGGTCGGCATCTGGTTCCGGGCGAGATCTTGATTCTCGACACGCTCGGTGAACTGGCTGCGATGTACGCTACCGCCTCGATTGCGTTCGTTGGAGGGACGTTGGCTCCGATCGGAGGACACAATCTCGTCGAGCCGGTGCACGCAGGGTGCCCCGTACTCTTCGGGCCTCATTTCGAGAACGCTCGCAAGATCGTTGACATTCTGGAGGTCGGCGGTGCGGGACTCTGCGTTAGAGATGCAGCCGAACTTGGCGTTGCGATCACTTTGGCGTTTGACGATCTCGAAGCATGTCGGACACGGGGCGAGATCGGGCGAGAAAATCTCGAATCGCATCGCGGAAGTGTCGACCGAACCAAACAGATGATCGAAGAAGTTCTCGAACGTACCGGCCGGAATCGGCTCGTGTTGCCGAGGATTTGAAGTCGATGGCTGTCGTGCGAGCGCTCTCTCGCGGAGCGCTTCGAGTCGCGTCCATTCTCTACGGTGCGGGTGCAGGATCGCATCGGGCGTTCATGCGGTGGACTTCGGCGGGACGCGGTCGGCTTGCCTGTGCGGTCGTGAGCGTGGGTGGTCTGACCGTGGGGGGCGCCGGAAAGACGCCCCTGGCCGCGCGTCTAGCGCTGGGCCTTCACCGTAGAGGGTGGCGTGTCGTGCTCGCAAGTCGTGGGTACAAGGGACGGAGTCGTCTGCCCGTCTCCGTCGTATCCGATGGTTCGTATATTCGGTCGAGTGTTGCGCACTCCGGAGACGAGTCCTTCGTTCTTGCGGCCCACGCGCCAGGGGTTCCGGTGCTAGTCGGTCGTGATCGTCGGGTCGTGGGGCACCATGCAGTTTCGGCCTTCGATGCGCAAATTGTCATTCTGGATGATGGGTTTCAGCACCACCGCCTGGCTCGAGACCTCGACGTGGTGTGTATCGATGGACCTGGGGGGTTTGGGAATCGCCGACTCCTTCCGGCGGGCCCGTTACGCGAACCGGTCTCGGCGCTGCGTTATGCCGATTGGTTATGTGTGATGGATGGTCACGGGAGTGACAAGGGATCGGCGGGAGAGTCATTGCGCGAAGCGAAAATCGTCGAGTCCTTCGAGAACTCGGGTCGCCATGTGGTCTGGGCGAGTCGCCATCCGGTCGAGCTCGTTTCGCTCGATCAATCGCACAAGCTGTCGCTGGATTCACTGCGTGGTCGGCGCGTAGGTCTGTTATCGGGCGTGGCGCGTCCCGCCTCTGTTCGTCGAACAGTCGAGAGGCTGGGCGCCCATGTCGTCGAAGAGCGCCGGTTCCGGGATCATCACGAATATACGCTGAAGGATTGTCGTGATCTCGACCACTCGGCTTTGATGTGGATTACGACCGAGAAGGACGCGCTCAAGATTCTGCCCGAATGGCTCGGCAACGACATGCTCTGGTTTCTTCGAATCGAAGTCGAGATCGAGGGGGAAGATGCTGTGCTCGATCGGTTGGAAGCGTGTCTTCAAGCGACGGGCCGACTCGCGGGACAGCCTACGAGTCAGCGGGATCGAATTGGTCTGGATCCGGACTTCATCGCAGAGGAAGTTCTCTGACCTTGCCCGACCGATCCACTTCGAAGTGGGCTCGAATTTCGTATTTCTGGAAATGGGCGAGCCAGGGCCATCGAGGTGCCTCGAAGAGGCGAACAGCAAGCCGCTCCTCCGTGTCGCCGTGGCCTACGAGATCCACACGGGCAAAGCCCAACTCGAGCGCGCCGAAACGGGCGTCGGGGTGATTCTTCGCAAGCGGCGGTGTGGCGCGGCTTCCACTGCCGATTCCGATGTGCAACGAAGGCGTTGGAAGGCCGACCTCGAAGACTTGCAGACTGTGATGGTGACCCGCCAGGACGAGTTGAACGGGTTCGCCACTTTCGGCAAGCGCCTCGCGTACGAAACCCGGGTAGCCCCCTTTGGGAGGAAACCCGTCGTCGTCGGTTGCGATCGGACGATGGGTGACCAGGATGCGCCACGGTCCCTGGGTATTGGCCACGGCTTCGCGCAGTGTGCGTTGGATTGCCTCCTTGTCGTCGATGGCCAGCTCCGATTCGAAGAGGATCAGACTCACGCCCGGCGCGACTTCATAGACCTCTGCGAGAGACTTGCTCATGCGCCAGCCCGGTAGGAAATCGGGAATCGCGTCACGCTGTAATTCGACACTCTCTGGAAGCTCGAGGTCATGATTTCCGAGGACGGCAAAGATATTCACCGGGGCTCGTGCGCCCGCGCTGATCCCGCACGCGTCATCGACTTCGTTCGAGCGAGGTCCGCTCAGCTCGAGGAAATAGCAATAGGGTCGGACGAGATTCGTTCGAATACGTTGCACGAGATGTTCGCGAGCAAGACCGTGCCAGTAGAAATTGTCGCCAAGTAGAATGAGGCCATCAACAGGATTTTTTGACGCTTCTTCGGTCATGGACCGTGCGACGGAAAGTTGGCCTTCGAAAAGGCTGGCGAACTTGCTGGTCCTGCCGGTATCGCCGGTTGCGATAACCGACCAGCGCGCTCCTCCTGGTTCCTTCGGCCTCTCGTCTACGCAAGCGATCCCCATCAGCATGAGCGTGGCGAACAGCGCACCGTAGATTCGTTTCCCGAACCACCAGCCGAAGCGGTGGCGACGGATGCGCCGCGCTTCCATAGGACCCCAGCGCAGCATCGACTCTCGGAGTCCGCGGTCACCGGCACAATAGGTCGACAGGCAGAGCGCTCGGTACCGGGGAGAGATGAGGTCGGCGCGACCGGCCTTCTCGAGGGAACGAGCGAATCGCATCAAGTCCTGGAAACGCTCCTGAGCCGAAACGCGCTGGACGATTTGTGTTCGGTCGAGATCGATCAAAACGAGTCGCGCCGAAGCGCCCTCATCGTTCTCGAATTTGACGAGGATATTTCGCAGATGCAGGTCGCCGTGTAGCCCCCCCGCGTCGTGAAAACGCCGGAGTACCATCGCAAATGCGATGCAGGCCATGCGGATTTGTTCCGGAGTGGGTCGGGTCTCGAGCCAGGCTACACCATCATGCGCTCCCAGGAGGTCGAGCGATCCGAATGCGGATCGCCAGAGGATTCCCCTTCGCCTGCTGACGGCGAGTACTGGGACCGGCAATGACACGCCGCGTTGTCT
Source organism: uncultured Myxococcales bacterium (assembly GCA_965603475.1). Classification (GTDB taxonomy): domain Bacteria; phylum Myxococcota_A; class UBA9160; order UBA9160; family UBA4427; genus UBA4427. The sequence goes on along the minus strand of CBFDDD010000050.1, from coordinate 19,172 downwards.
CAGCGCTGTCCAGATGCGGAATTCGCGAAAGGGACGATCTGGCGATAAGTATCGATCCCCGAGCCAGCGGGCCAGCATTCCGCCGTGTCGGCTCGGTCGGAGTCGAATTGGGTTGCCACCCGATTCGAGAATTCGATGCGAACTCCTGCCTCCCGGAACGCGCCGTGCAGTCTCCATCAGGACGTCAAAGCCAGTCGCGTCTGTGAGTCCCTCGGCCCTGGCCCGCTGATCATAGTCTCGTGCTACGAGCAATCGAAAACCCCGAGCATCATGCCGAATCGAGCCATCATCTCCTGCTGTCTTCATGCCGGTAGGCGCCTGCGTGCGGAAAGGGCCAATGAGAGCCCCGCGATGGCAAAAACGAGGTTGGGAATCCAGCTCGCGACGCCGGCGCCGAGCCATGCTTGTTGGGCCACCGTCTCCATTGCGGCAGCGAGCGCATAGTATCCGAAGGCTACGGAGAGCACGAGCAGTAGCCCGATCGAACGCCCTCTGTTTTCGCTTGCGAGTGCGATCGGTACGGCAACACCCGCAAAGAGCAGGGGGGCAAGGGGGAGAGTGCGGCGGCGATGAATTTCGAGTTCGTATTCGAGTGGATCTCTCTGATCCAGCTCGAGCAGTGGGTCACCCGCCTTCGCACGTGCGAGTACATGACGTAGATCGGCGAGATTCATTTGCTTCGGTCGGACCGGACCAAAATCTCCACCGAGAATGTGGCCGACATCCAGCTGATACGAAAATTTCTCGAAGAGAATTCGTTCATAGCGCGTTGGCTTGTCTGCGATCAGCGCGAAATGCAGCTCTCCGTCCTGGAGTTCGAGTTCGATCTGCGCGGTCGATTCACTGAAATGGAAGTGGCCTCGATCTGCAAAGATGCGAAAGGGACGATCTTCCTGGCTCTGGTCGAGAATCATCACGCCGGTGAGTTCCCCATCGCGATCTCGATCTTCGACGAAAACGACTCGCTTGCCGATTTCCCGAAACTTGCCGGGTTCGAGAATCGCACCTCTGGCGGCGGCAGTCTTGAAAAGCCGCACGAGATTTCGGCGGGATTCGTGTTCTACCGACGTGAGTAGCCAGGCGGAGACGCCCGTTGCGAGCAGGCCGAGCAGCAGGTACGGGATCAGGAACGAGAGAGGACCGATCCCCGCCGAGCCGAGTGCCGTGAGCTCTCCGTCTGCACCAAAGCGTCTCACTGACAGCAGGACACCCACGAGAAAGGCAAGGGGAATCGAATACGAAATCGCCATGGGCAAGATGCATTCGAGCACCACGCGAAGATCCTGTGGCGTCAAGCCGATCAGGAAGAGCTCATCGAGGCGTCGCAGGAGATTCTGGGTGAGCAATACGAGGGTCAGCACGAAAAACGCCAACGCGCAGTAGAATAGACTTTCACGCATCACGTATAGAGAGAGGGTGCGCGAGATTCGCATGCTCCTTATCCTATCGGCCGGGCCACCGCTCGGCGAGGTGTCCGTTCCCTTCTCATGGTTCTCCCGGTACGAACTACTCCGCTCGCTCGACCCGCCTCAATCGAAAGGCGCCAAGGGACCGTCTTGGCATCGCACGACCCAGCGGCCGGGGCACCTGCTGCCGATCGAATCCTGATCATCCGGTTGGGCGCGCTTGGCGACGTGGTTCGAACGCTGCCGGCCGCCGTTGCTCTTCGGTCGCTCTATCCGGGCGCGCACCTCACCTGGTTGGTCGAGCCGGGGGCGATGGGTGTCGTAGATGCGTCAGGCATTGTCGACGAAACACTCGTTTTCCCACGTGGTGAGCTCGTGGAGTTCTTCCAGGCCGCGGATGGGTTGTCGTTTGCCCGAATGCTGATTGGCCTGATACGCAGGTTGCGGGATCGTCGGTTCGATCTGGTGCTGGATTTTCACGGGCTTCTCAAGAGCGGACTCCTGGCGCGTTTGTCTGGGGCGCCGATTCGCTACGGATTTGGCCGAAACGCCGCGCGCGAGTTCGCAGATCGGTTCGTCAATCGGCCTGTCGAACTCGCTGATCCTCATGTCTCTCGGTACGACCGAAACGCGGCGCTCGTCGAGGCGCTCGATCCCTGCGCGAAACTCCCAAGCGGGCCTTTTCTCCAGCCCTCTCCGCTTGCCGTCGCTCGGCTCACAGCGCGTCTGCGGATCTCGAATCGAGACAAGACAGAGGGATTCGTATTGATTCATCCGGGAAGTAGTTCGCGCGCGGGTCACAAACGGTATGCCCCCGCGGCCTGGGGTGAAGTTGCACAACTGCTCGCGAACGAAGGTATTCAGGTCTGGGTTGGATCAGGGTCGAGTCGAGATGAGAGAAATCTCGTTGAAGAGATCATTCGAACTTCCGAAGGGGCCTCTGTTCCCGCGCCGGAGACGCGGTCTTTCGACGATCTGCTCGCACTCCTGGCCCGCGCTTCGGTTTTTGTGTCGTGTGATTCGGGGCCCCTGCACGCCGCGTCGCTTGTCGGCGTTCCCGTCGTTCAGTTGCTCGGCCCGACCGACCCGATTCACAATGAGCCCTGGCCCCACTCCCCGTCCCGTCGAGTGCACATCCCTTTGCCCTGTAGCCCTTGTCGACGCGGATGTGCGGAGGCCACCTGCATGCGTGCGATACCGCCTGCCCTCGTCGCCGAAGAGATTCGCAGTCTGCGTGAAGAACGCATCCGGCTCGGCGCTCGAATACCGGAGCAGCGACAATGATGCGCCCGGCCGAGCGAATTCTCGTTCGCTGTCCAAATTGGATCGGAGACGTCGTGATGGCGACACCGGGCTTGCGCGCACTTCGTAAAGCGTATCCGGAAGCCTGGATCGTCGGCCAGCTTCCCGACGGATTGAAACCGTTGCTCGAGGGCAGCGGATACTTTGACGAGTGTTGGCCAGTCGTATCGCGTCGAGCTGGGTTCTCGCAGCTGCGCGGCGAAGCGAAGCGATTGAAAAACGCCCGGTTCGATCTCGGAATCGTCATTCCCGAGTCGATCTCGTCGGCACTTCGAATGCGCTTGGGTCGCGTCGGGCGAGTGACGGGGTTTGCGAGAGACCCGATCAGGCGATGGCTGCTCGACGAAGTGGTTTCGGCGCCGAAGCAATGGGGGCGGCGTCGGCTGGTGTCCCGCGAACGCTTCGTGTTGCGATTGATGGGCGCGATCGGTGTTGAAGGCGACGGTTTGAATCTCGGACTCTGTGTCACAAATGAAGAAGACGCTCGATTGGATGTCGTGCTGAGGGGGCTGGGCCAGAGCGTCGCTAAACTGCTTCGTGATCCGCCGATCGTGCTAGCACCGGGCGCGAGTTTTGGCGATTCGAAGTGTTGGCCTGCCGAATCCTATGCTGCGCTCGCAGATCGGTTTGCCGAACGCGGGCGAAGGGTCATTCTCGTTGGAGGTCCTGGAGAGCACTCACGAATCGAGGCGGTACGAGATTCGATGAAATCCAATCCGATCGTGCTCGACGACGTCCTCGATCTGGGAGGTTTGAAGGCCCTGATTCGATCTGCTCGTCTGCTGGTCGCGAACGATTCGGGCACGAGGCATATTGCTGCGGCCTTCGAAATTCCGAGTGTTGTGTTCTTTGGGCCGACTTCGGTCAGCAAAACCGCCGACAACCTCGAGGCGATCGAAGTTCTCGAGACCCAACACGATTGCCGGCCGTGCTACCGACGAAGCTGTCCGATCGACCATCGCTGTCTCCGCTCGATCTCGGTCGCCGCCGCTGCCGGTGCCGCGTCTCGCGCTTTGGATCGGCCGAGAGATCAAAAGCTGGATCAGTCTGTGCGTGGAGCAATCGGATGATCGATCTGACGATCCTGATCCCGAGTTACGAGACCAGCGATCTGCTCTCGAATTGTCTCGATTCGATCGCGAAGGCCTGCCTCGAACATCCAGGGCTGCGAGTCGAGACAATCGTCGTCGACAACGGATCGCGTGATGAGAGCATCCAGGTCGCGCTCGCCTCACCGGTTGCACCGCGAATTGTTGCGCTGGTTCGAAATCGGGGATTTGCGGTGGCGGTGAACTACGGGCTGCGTCTGCGTCGGGGACGGCATGTGTTGTTGCTCAACAGTGATACGGAGATCGAGCCCGACGTGCTCGTTCGCGGGGTCGAGCTACTCGACGGGTCAGTCGACGTGGGCGTTCTGGGGATCGCGCTCGTTCATCCCGACGGACGCACTCAGCGCTCGGTCCATGCGTTTCCGGGTCTAGAGACAGAGTTTTTGCCTGAGCCCATCTTGCGAATGAGGCGTCCGCGAGGTTTTTCGAGGCGGACACGGCCCGCTCCTGCCGTTGATGACGCTTCGCTTCGCGAAGTCGAGGCCGTGCGTGGTGCGGTTTTTTTCATGCGGGGGGAGCTACTCGAAGAGTTGGGGCTTTTAGATGAAGGCTATTTCTTCTTCCTGGAGGAGACCGACTACTGCTGGCGCGTACGGGAGGCGGGCTACCGTGTGGTCTATTGTGATGCGTTACGGACGATGCATCGACTCGGAGCGAGCAGCAAGCTGCGTGCTCCGCTGGCGACTCGGGTCGAGTTCCATCGCTCGCTCTATCGATTTCTAGAGCGGCGGCGTGGAAGCCGAGTCGAGGCGATCGCGTATGCAGCTCGCGTCGTTCGAAATTCGATCACAGGTATAGCGCTGTTGTTGCTCGCGATAGGTTCAGGCCGAGCGAGAACGCGACTCGTGGAGCGCTGGGGGTTGCTCTTGTGGCATCTTCGAGGGCGACCATCTGAACCCAACCTAGGGCGAGCGCTGCGGATCGGGATGGAATCCGAACATCGAATAGCTGCGTGACGTGGTGGCGTGAGGCGGGCGTGGTTGGCAGAAACGGGAGAACGGGCCAGACGGGCCGTTTCCGAGAAGGAGAGGACGTGAGTGGCGAACGGATAGCCAGGTTCGAAGCGATGCTGGATCGAATGGCTGGTCTTCGCGTGCTGGTCGTTGGCGACCTGCTCCTCGACGAGTACCGCAGTGGCGAAGTCGATCGGGTGAGTCCCGAGGCCCCGGTCCCGATCGTACGTGTGCGCCGCTCGAGTGCGGCATTGGGTGGCGCGGCGAACGTGGCGCGGGCCGTCGTGTCGCTCGGAGCAGAATGTCTACTCGTGGGTCTCGCCGGTGAGGATCGTGAGGGCGAGACGTTGTGTTCGCTGGTTGAAGAGATAGGAGTCTCGACCGCGGGCATCGTCCGCACGCCGACCAGGCCGACGACGCACAAGCTGCGCGTGGTGGCTCGTGGGCAGCAGATGCTTCGCCTCGATCGCGAAGAGGACTCGAGCATCAGCCCGAAACTCGAGGAAGAGCTCCGAAGCGCCGTCGTCGAGGCAATCAAGGATTGCCACGTCGTGGTGCTCGAGGACTATGACAAGGGGCTCTTTGGCGATGGATTCGCACATTGGATCATCGAGCTTGCTCGCAGCCAGGGCAGCTTCGTCGTGGCGGACCCCAAGCGCGATCTCCGGAGATTTCGAGGGGCATCTCTCGTCAAACCGAATCTCGACGAGGCGACGCGATTCGTTGTCGGAAGCGGGGCCGATTTTGATGCGCGACGAAGCCTGCTCGAAAAACTGCATCACGAGCTCGGCGGAGGAGAAGTCGTCGTCACTCGCGGTCGATTCGGGATGAGTGGGCTCGACGACTGTGGCGAGGTATTCGATGTTCCGACTCGGCCCCTCGAGGTCTATGACGTGCAAGGTGCCGGGGATACCTCGATCGCCACACTCGGCCTTTGTCGCGGGGCGGGCGCAACGCTTGTGGACGCATGCATCGTTGCGAACGCAGCGGCAGCCGTCGTCGTTGAAAAAGTGGGAACAGCGACGGTCGGTTTGAGTGAACTTCGAGGGCGATTGTCCGAAATGCTCGAGGCCCATGAGGAGGAAGCGTGATCTATAGTATGACGGGATTCGGGCGGGCAGGGCGCGAGATCGAGGGACTCGGACTCGACGTCGAAGTTCGCAGCGTGAACCATCGCCATCTCGATGTGCGAGTTCGATTGCCGCGGGTCCTCCTCGATCAGGAAACGGCGATCAAGAAGTATTTTCAGGGCGAGCTTTCCCGAGGCAAAGTCGATGTGACGGTCAGCCTCACGACGGGCGGCGCTGCGACGATGCTCGAAATCGACGAAGATATCGCCGCGCAATATGTCGCAGCGGCCGAGACTCTACGCGAGCGCCACAAGCTCGGAGCACACGCTGGGGATCTCGATGTGGCGGCGTTATTGGCTCTGCCCGGGGTGACGCGAGTGGTCGAGACGGAGGTCGACTCCCAGGTTCTCGTTGGCCCGCTGCACGAAGCGACCGCCGAGGCGACGGAGGCGCTGATTTCGATGCGAGCCGCTGAGGGTGAATCACTATCGATCGAGTTCGAAGGTCGTCTCGGCCGCGTCGGGGAACTGGCCGCCGCGTTCGAGGCCCGGGCTGGGGAAGTGTTGGCCACCGCAAAACAACGGCTGCACAAGCGGGCAGAGCAGATCAAGCGCGAAGTCGGATTGCTGGATGATGCCCGACTTCATCAAGAGATCGTGATTGCAGCCGACCGATTGGATATCACGGAAGAACTCGTGCGACTCCAGAGCCATGTTGCACAGTTCCGCGAGACGCTGCAGTCGGCACGCCGAGGTCACCCGGTCGGGCGTAGGCTTGATTTTCTACTCCAGGAGCTCGGCCGCGAGGCCAATACCGTCGGCTCGAAGGCGAACGACGCTCCACTCGCGCAGGACGTGGTCGAATTGAAGACGGAACTCGAGCGCATTCGTGAGCAGGTACAGAACGTTGAGTAGTGCGTCGCCCAGAGACCGCGGCGTCGGCGATCGGGCCGTCCGAGACCGCAACGTCGCCGCCGCCCCGACGATGGTCAATATCGGGTACGGGAATCTGGTTACGGCCGCGCGGGTGATCGCGATCATCTCCCCGAGCTCTTCTCCCATGCGTCGCCTGCGAGAAGAGGCCGGGCACAGAGGCAAGCTCGTCGATGCGACCGAGGGCCGTCGTACTCGATCGATCGTCGTGACCGATAGCGATCATGTCATTCTCTCGGCGATTACACCGGAAACGATCGCGACGCGGTTGGCACCAGACTTCGAAGGCGAGGCGGGCGAATGACTGCCGTGAACCACTCGACTGCGAGGGGACACGTTTTCGTGATCGCAGCACCTTCCGGTACCGGCAAGACGACCGTTTGCCGACAACTTCTCGAGCGCGATCCTCATCTACGACTCTCCATTTCGCACACCACTCGAAAACCTCGATCGGGCGAGAAAGATGGCGTCCACTATCACTTCGTGAGTGGTGAGGAGTTTCGCGAACTTCGTGAAGCGGATGGCTTTCTCGAGCACGCGGAATATGGCGGGAATGCCTACGGCACGAGTTGGAAGGCAATCGAAGAGCCGCTCGAGCTCGGTCATGATGTCGTTCTCGAAATCGAGGTCCAGGGAGCCGCCCAGGTCCGCGACCGCCGTCCGAGTGCGTGTCTGATCTTTCTCCTGCCTCCGAGTCTCGAGGTCCTTGAGGACCGTCTCCGAGGGCGCGGCACGGACGAAGAGGCCGTCATTCAGAGGCGCATGGCACTCGTGGATCGAGAGCTCGCGGCAGCGAAGATTTTCGACTACGCCGTCATCAATGATGACCTCGAGCAGGCGGTGACGGATGTGCTCGATTTGATTGTGGCCGTACGCGAGGGCCGCAGCGAAGAGATTGCCGCCTTGTATGGGCGAGCGAGCGTACTCGAACGGTGGAGCCAGGCTCCCGTCACATAAGGGCCGCGTTGCCCGGGTCGACGGCTGTCGGTATTCTGTCCCAGATCTTCACTGTGGATAACCCACCGAGACGCAAGGCTTTTTCCCTTCGTATGCTTCGATTCAATGACATCGCAGATCGCATGCTCGACTACGATCCACAGGCCGATATGGAGCGGTTGCAGCGTGCGTACGTCTTTACGGCGAAGGTCCATCACGGCCAGGAGCGACTCTCGGGCGAGCCCTACTTGATCCATCCTCTCGAAGTCGCGGGCATCCTGCTCGACCTGCGCGTCGACGAAGACACCATCATTGCCGGCCTGCTCCATGACACGCTCGAAGACACCCTCACCACTCGAGACGAGATCGAACGTCTTTTCGGACCACGCGTTGCATTTCTCGTCGAGGGGTTGACCAAGATCGCCCGTATCGAGTTCAAGAGTGCGCGTGAACAACAAGCCGAGAACTTTCGAAAGATGCTCGTCGCGATGTCCGAAGATATTCGGATCCTGATGATCAAGCTCTCGGACCGACTCCACAACATGCGGACGATCGTCCATATGAAAGAGGAATCGCGTCGCCGAATCGCACAGGAGACGATGGATATCTACGTCCCGCTCGCTCATCGCCTGGGCGTGTACTGGATGAAGCAGGAACTCGAAGATCTGGCCTTTCGGACCCTCGAACCCGACGTTGCTGAGGAGTTGGAGGCGCAGCTTCTAATCAGCCGTGATGAACGCGAAGTCTATATCGAAGATGTCATTGGCATCATTTCTCGAAAGCTCGGGGACGTCGATCTTCAGTGTGAGGTGCAGGGGCGGGTCAAGGACATTTCTTCGATTCACGCGAAGATGAAGAGCCAGGATCTCGAGCTCGAGCAGATCTATGACGCAATCGGTTTTCGAGTCGTGGTGGAAGGCGGCATAGATATCTGTTATGCGGTGTTGGGCCAGATTCATTCGGTCTGGGCGCCCGTGCCAGGTCGCTTCAAGGACTACATTGCGCTCCCCAAGCCGAATGGATATCGCTCACTGCATACGACCGTAATCGGTGAGTATGGTGAGCGAATGGAGGTCCAGATTCGGACCGTCGAAATGCATCGTGACGCCGAACTCGGGATCGCCGCTCATTGGAAATACAAGGAGGGACATCTCGACTCGGATCGCGACGATTCGAAATTTGATTGGCTGCGCCAACTCGTCGAATGGCAGAGGGAGATTTCGGATCCCCACGAATTCCTGGATGCCGTCAAGCTCGATCTTTTTCCGAATGAGGTCTTCGTATTTACACCGACTGGTGAAGTCATCAACCTCTCCTCGGACTCCACTCCCCTCGATTTTGCCTATGCAATCCATAGTGAGGTTGGCTCGCACTGTGCGGGCTCCAAGGTGAATGGCCGACTTGTCCCTCTGCGTCATCGATTGAAGGACGGCGATACGGTCGAAATCATCACGAGTCCGACTCAGGCACCGAAAAAAGAGTGGCTGGAATTTGCCGCCTCCAGCAAGGCCAGAAATCATATTCGGCACTCGATCCGGCAGGCGGGGAAGATTCGCGCGATCGCATTGGGGCGGGACATCCTGAGTCGAGAGCTCAAAAGGAGTGATCTGACGCTTTCGAAGGTGCAGGAGAACGGCAGCCTTGCGCGTTATGCAGACACGGAGTTCGGCGGCAAGGCGATCGACGATCTCTTTGCAGCGATCAGCTACGGAAAGATTGCTGCGGGCACACTCGTCCGAAAGCTCGCGGGCGAGGATGAAATATCCGAAAGCGAAGCCTCCCTATCGACGAACGTGGTTCCGAAGCGCCTCAGACGACTCTTCCAGAGAGAGCGTCGACGAACGCCCTCAGGGGTGTGCGTATCGGGTACGCCGGACGTGCTCGTTCGCTTCGCCGGCTGTTGCGAACCCCTGCCTGGCGACGAGATCATCGGATTCGTGACGCGCGGGCGCGGGGTGACCGTTCATGCCCGGGGTTGCGTCAAGGTCTTCGCCCTCGACCCGGAGCGGCGCATCGATGTCGATTGGGATGAGGATGAGTCGGTTCGAAGGGCAATCGCGATTCGAGTCATGTCCCGGGACGAGCCCGGTATTCTCGCGAAGATCACGAACACCATTTCGGCCGCAGGGGTCAATATCGGGTCTGCCAAAATCGAGACGAACGAGACGAGTGGCAAGGCGGCCGAATTGATCTTCGAGCTGTGGGTCGCAAACGTGAACGCGTTGACCGGGCTGATGAGGGAGATTCGCAAGGTCAAGGGAGTCCGATCGGTCGAGCGTGTTCGCGGATGAGCGCCTCGCTCAGCGTATGCGTTCTGGCCTGCAATGAGGCGGCCGAACTGGAGCGTTGCCTGGCCTCGGTCGCCTGGGCCGACGAGATTGTCGTGCTGGTCGACGACAAGAGTCGAGACGCGACAGAAGCTGTGGCGCGGCGCTTGGCCTCGCGCGTGGAACGGCAGACCTATGCGGGGGATGTCGAACAGAAGAGAAGTTGTGCGGCGCTCGCAAAGCATGATTGGATCCTGATCGTCGATCCCGACGAGGTCGTTTCTGCACCGTTGGCCGAATCGATTCGCGTGTGTCTTCGCTCCGCATCGGAATCCCCTGCGAGTTCGGCTCCAGTCGCCTTTCGGCTCAACCGCGCGACATTCCACCTCGGTCGTTGGATTCGGCATGGGGATTTCTATCCGGATTGGAAGCTGCGGCTATATCGACGATCCCGCGCCCGCTGGGCCGGGCGCGATCCCCACGGCCGAATCGAGGTCGATGGTCCTGTGGGTTCGCTCGACGGTGAGCTTCTCCACTACAGTTATCGCGATCTCGCGGACCAGGTTTCCAGAATCCAGTTCTTCAGTGACCAGGCGGCCGATGCCCTGGTCCGGGACGGGGTCGACTTTCGATTTCGCAAGCTGCTTCTGAATCCGTCGGTACGCTTTCTGCGGAGTTATGTTCTACGCCGAGGCTTCCTCGATGGCGTGCCTGGGTTCATGATTGCGGTCGCAAGCGCGTTCTACGTATTCTTGAAATACGCAAAACACTGGGAGCGGAGCAAAATGCCCGGCGCTCGGGATCGGCGGGTTTGAAGATTCTTCAACTCGTGAGCGATTGGAAGTGGACGGGTCCCGCGGAGCCGATGCTGGTGCTGATGGGTGCCCTTCGCGAGCGCGGACATCAGGTCGATCTCGTTTGTCCGGAACCTCCTGCGGGATCGAATCGTAGCCTCTGGCAAGAAGCATCGATCCGAAACCTTGATCCGATCCATCCGCTCGAAGCGATGCGGAGCGCCTTCGCCCGGGGCGACGCCGATCGTACGGTGCGACTGCGACGCTGGCTCGAGACGGACGAGCTGGCGGGGCCCTACGACATCGTCCATTGCTGGCATAGTCGAGATCACGTTCTCGCAGCGCGAGCGCTTCGGCTTGGAATGCCCGGCAGGGTTGCGCAGCGGGAAACACGTCTGGTGAGATTCCTGACGAGCGCGACACAGATCCCTGCCTGGCCATGGAATCGCTGGCTCTTCGGCCCTGCGTGCGATGGGCTGGTTTGCGTCAGCGACAAAGTGGCGCAGATGAATCAGGCGATACGGCGAGGGCGTCCCGTTGCTGCAACCTGTGGAGCGGTCGATCTCGAGGCGTTCGACGACGTTCAGATCGACCGGCGGCAGATTTGCGCTGAACTCGGCGTGCCAGACACGGCGAAGTTGATCGGGGTCGTCGCGCGCATGCAGGCACATCGACGCTTCGATCTTCTACTCGACGCGTTGGCTCGACTTGTGCCGGAGAATCCGGATGTCCGGCTGGTGTTGATCGGACGGGGAACCCATATGGAACGAGTCGTCCGGGCGCCGGTTCGTAGAATGGGCCTCGAGGCGAACGTGGTCTTCGCCGGCTATCGCGTGGAAGACTACCTCGATGTACTAGGCGCAATGGATCTGTTCACATTTCTGGTTCCGGGCTCGGATGGCACCTGCAGGGCATTGCTCCAGGCAGCGGCCCTGGGGCTTCCGTTGGTGGGCACGCGGCGTGGTGCAATTCCGGAGATCATTGCCAACGGTCAAACGGGGCTGCTCGTGGCCGAGGATCCGACCGCGATCGCCAACGCATGGGCAGGGCTTCTCGAGGATACGGACCGTCGTATGGATATGGGGCGGGCCGCAAAACGCGATGCGTTCATCCGCTTTCGCCCAGACAGGTTCGCTGCCTGGATGGAACGCTTCTACGAAAAGGTCTCCGTATGAACGTCTATCCCTCGTTCACGCCGATGAGTTCACGGTAGATCCCAGGGCGGCTCATCAAGGCCTCGTGGTCGCCGATCTCAGCGATGCGACCCTCATCCAGGACGACGATGCGGTCCGCATGCCGAATCGTCGTGAGACGATGCGCGATCAGGAAGATCGTACGCTGACCTCGAAGCGCCTCGATGGCGACCTGGACGGCTCGTTCGGTTTTGGCGTCCAGGGCACTCGTGGCCTCGTCGAAAACGAGGATGGCCGGGTTGCTCAGGATCGCACGGGCGATCGTGATGCGCTGACGCTGGCCGCCGGACAGGCGCAGACCAAACTCGCCAACGGAAGTTCGGTAGCCCTCCGGTAGATCGTCGATGAACTCGTCGGCCGAAGCGGCGGCCGCGGCTTTTCGAACCTCCTCGTCACTGGCATCGCGTCGGCCGTAGCGAATGTTCTCGGCAATGGTTTCGTCGAAGAGGAAGGGCTCCTGCGTCACGACGGCAACGTGATCGAGGAATGAATTTCGTTGAAGATCACGAAGGTCGATCCCGTCGATTTCGATCGACCCGCTGGTCGGATCGTGAAAACGGAGCAACAGATCCATCAACGTGCTCTTGCCCGTACCCGTGCGGCCCACGAATGCGATGACTTCGCCAGGTTGGACTTCGAGATCGATGCCGCGAAGAATCTCGCTCTCACCGTAGTCGAAATGAACATCGCGAAAGCAGATGCTGTGGGAAAGTCCGGTCATCGCCTGCGCGTCAGGCCGGTCGGGAGGATCTTCTTCCATGTCGAGTATCTGGAATAGCCGCCCCGCTCCCGCGGTCGATTCCATGATGCTGGCGTAGGAACCCGTGAGCGTTTTGACAGGCTTGTATGTCGTGACCAGGATCAAGGCAAAGGCAGCGATCGTGCCGATTGTGACGTCCCAGAGATCGTTCAACGCGAGAAACGCGCCGAGACCGAGGATCAATGTGCCCACGGTCTGGTTCAACGCCTCGGTCGAGGACTTGGCCATCACGCGATTCCAGGCGACCTTCATGAATCGCTTGAAATAGGTCTCCGTTTCCCGCTCGAAGGCCTTTAGCTCCAGATCGTGTCCGCGGAAGGCCTTGATGACTTTGATTCCCGTCAGAATCGCGACGAGGCGTTGGGACAGATCTCCCTGAGTCTCTTGTCGCCGTCGAGTCTGTCGCTGGATGCGGCCCCCGAAGAATTGCAGCAGGAGAAGCAGTGGAGGCACCGTCGCGATGCTGATGAGCGCGAGCTGCCAGCTCGTGGCGAACATCGTGAAGACGCCGCCCAGCAGCATCAGAGCGCTGTTGATGGCGTCTCGGTAGAGAATATTCAACGATTGGCAAGCGAGCTGGACATCCGTCAAGGCCCTGGAGAGGAGGTCGCCGGTCGATCCACCACGATGGATTCGAAGAGGAGCGACGAGGAATTTGTGCGCGACGGCGAGGTCGATTTCTTTTCGCACTCGCCCAACGACCCAGAAGGCGAGGTACGAGCGAAAGAACATCGCCACCGGGGTAATGATCAAGGCGATTCCAAAAATCACCCCGAGTTGCCACAGACGGGATTCGACTGCCTGGAGGTCGAGCGCATTGTTGGCCGCGGGAACCAGGATCTCGTCGAGGAGTGGCTTGGCCAGCCAGGCGCGAACGAAGCGACTTGCCGAGAAGAGGGCCGAGAAGATGACTACGGCCAACAACACGCGCCAATGGGAGAGTGTCATCCCGACCATTCGGCGCAGCAGAGGCCAGACGGAGGCTCGCTTCTCCTTCGATGGGAATTCGATGGGGAGCGCGTCTTCCTCAGCGTCTTCGATCAATAGCGATTCTGGATCCAAACGGTTCCGCTCTCTTACGCCAGTTCAGCTGCGATCGCGTCACCGCCACGCCAGCCGAGCAAGAGGTCTCCCTCGAGGCCGAGTCCTGCGACCGCTGCACGATCGAGGTGATAGATGGGCGGGCGCGTAGAGAGTCGCAGGTCGATCTCCGCGGGCCAACCTGTACCGGGCGGGGGATCCTCGAGCCAGCCATCGTCGGAATCCCACTGGGGTGGAGTGACCTCGATCTGCTCGAGTTCATCTCCGCAGAAGGGCATCAACGCTTGCAGCCGAGCGGTGATCGATTGGCCGAGATTCGAGAGCTGCGCTGGAAGACTCTCGCGGTTCGTGGTCGGGATCGATGCGCGGGCGACCAGGTCGACGTAGCCGATCTGGGTCTGACTCGGGAAAGCCGTCACTGTGACCGTCGGATCGGCAGCTTCAGCCCCTGCATTTCTGTCGACTTTTGTGTTTCCGGATCGCATACCGGGGAGAATGACACGCGCGTTCATGCCCTCGGGCAGGATCGTCGTCGGGATGCGGTAGAGGAACACCGCCCTGTAGCCCCGGCTGACGCGACGATCGAGCAGACTCGGGGCGGGCCGATTGGGATCGTCGCCGAGCGTGTCGGATAGCGAAGAGAGCGGGGAGGCCAGAACGAGGCTGCGTCCCAGCCAGATCTCACCTGTACGAATCACGCGGATGCCGGGCTGGCCCGACACCGAAACCAGCTCGAACTGCCCGCTCAGTGTTCTGAAGTCGCCATAGAGCGCTGTCACTCGCTTGCGAAGGAGGTCTGCGAGCCACGGGGGAGCGTCGGCGAACCCAGCGCCCCCGGCCAATCCGACGCCCAGTAGACGCGCCTGGGCTTCGGGAGAGGGAGAGGTCTGGCCGAGGTTCGAAAGGCTGCGGATCTGTGCGGCGATGACCTGTCCGAGCGGACCGGTTGCCGTGGCGGCGTCACCCGGCAGTCCGCGCTTGTGATTGCCGATGCCAGTGGCCCCGCGGCTCCCCGCGACGCGTCGGCCGACCCTGACGAACGGGGCCTGGAGAAGCAGCTGGCGCTCGATTTCCGACGATTCGATCAGATGGCGGACCAGGCTTTGGGCGTCGTCGGGCTTTGCGAGTCCCCAGGTGACGAGTTCGTCGGCTGTGACGACGGGCTGTCCAATTTCGATGCGGTAGGGATCGGCGGCGATCTGGTAGGCCAGGCGCTCGGCGGCAAAGCGGCGGCGGTCGATCAACGGGACCGTCAGCGCCCGCAGGCAAGCGTCGAGTACCCCCTCATCGCGAAGCCCGGCAAGAAAGAAGGGTTCCCGGATCGCAGGCGGCAGCACGGAATGCGCCTCTTCTTCGACGACGAGGACGCGTTGGCCAGCGCCTCCGATACGCGCTGCTGCCACGAGAGCTGGGATTCCGCTGCCCAGAATGAGAGCATCCCATCGCCGTGCGCGGGGTGCTTCGCTCGAGTTCAGCAGCGGGATTTCGACCATCGGATCGCTACTCGCCCGCTACGAATCCCGGATCGAAGAGGATGGCGGGTTCACTCTCCTCCTTGCGCTCGACGACACCGATCTTGTAGCCACGTTCGCCGAGTCCCTGCAGGCGTTGCAGGACGTCTTCGACGGTGTCAGCGGCGACGATCGCGATCATGCCAATCCCACAATTGAAAACACGCAGAAGCTCGGTTTCCGGCAACTCGCCCTCCCGGGCAATCCAATCGAACACTTCGGGGCGCGGCCAGGAGTCGGGATCGACTCGGGCTCGCACGCCGGATGGCAGGATTCGGGGAATATTTCCCTCGAAGCCCCCGCCGGTTACGTGGATCATCCCGTGGACATCGAAGTCTCGGATCAGGTTCAGCAGCGGCTTGACATAGATCCGCGTCGGGGCGAGCAGCGCGCTGGCCAGACTCGTGCGGAGCCCCGGCGGCTGCTCGAATAGATCGAATTTGCCCGCCTGGATTCCGGAATCGAGGACCGACCGAACAAGGGAGTAGCCGTTGCTGTGGAAGCCACTCGAGGCGAGTCCGATGAGCACATCACCTTCAGAGATCGTCGATCCGTCGATGACCTGATCTCGCTCGACGACGCCAACACTGAATCCGACGATCTCGAGCTCCCCCTTGGGGTAGACGCCCGGCATTGTGGCCGTCTCTCCACCGATCAGTGCAGCGCCTGCCCGCCGGCAGCCCTCGGCGATCCCTCGGAGCGCGTCGCTTGCGATTTCCTTGCTCAGATCGGCCATCGCGATGTAGTCGAGGAAGATGATCGGCTCGGCACCCTGGACGACCAGGTCGTTGACGACCATCGCGACGCAATCGATGCCTATCGTGTCGTAGCGTCCGATCTGGGCAGCGAGCTTGAGTTTGGTCCCGACGCCATCGGTGGCGGCTACGAAGACGGGGTTCTTGTATCGATCGGGCGCCTTGAACATGCCGGCGAAGCCGCCGATCGTGCTGAGGACCTCGGGCCGAAAGGTGCTTTTTGCGATGTCCTTCACGTCGTCGATGAAGGATTCGTCGTGATCGAGGTCGACCCCGGCGGCCGCATAGGCGGGCGCCATGGTGGTCGAGAAGGGCTTTTTGTCCGGGTCGGAGCGTTGGGTCACGGGCGAGTGATAGGCAAACGCCCTCTGGCCGTCAATTCGGAGCGCCTCTCATCCTGGAATGTCCCAGGGCGCCGCCCGAATGCAGGGCCCGTGGAGGCCTGCTCGTTCGATGGCCTGTCCCGGGGCAGGGCGGGTTCGATTGGCTAGGCTCGACCCGTGACGATCTCGGTCGTGATCCCGACACTCGATGAAGCCTCGCACATCGTTCGAACTGTCGAGAGCGTGGTCGCGCCGGGGATCGAAACCATCGTGGTCGACGGCGGCAGTCGAGATGAAACCTGCCGCCTCGCCCGAGACGCCGGAGTTCGGGTTCTCGCGAGTGAGCGAGGACGCGCCCGCCAGCTCCGGATGGGCGGTGAAAATTCGACAGGGGATGTAGTCCTTTTTCTGCATGCCGACACTCGACTCGAGCGGGGTTGGCAGGAGGGAGTGCGACAAGCCCTGTCCGATCCGGAATGCGCGGGTGGCGCCTTCGCTTTTCGTTTTGCGGAGCGCGGGGCAAAGCTGCGCTGGATGGAGTGGGGCGTCGCGCTGCGGGTCGCGCTGTTGCGGTTGCCCTATGGCGACCAGGCGCTCTTCGTGCGTCGCAGTGTGTTGGAGCGAATGGGCGGGATACCGATAGTGCCGATCATGGAAGACCTCGACCTGGTGCGGGCGATCAAGCGGGCCGGGCGACTGCAAATGCTCGATCTGACAGCCACGACTTCGTCGCGCCGATACGTTCGCCGCGGTGGGCTTCGCACAGTATTTCAGCATCAGATTGCGCTCCTGGGTTGGTGGCTTGGCTGGGATCGCACGCGTCTCGCGGAACGGATGGGCCGATGAGCGCTGGCGCGCCGGTTCTGTCCCGAGCCGAGACGGGTGATTCGCCCGTTCGCCACGCACTGCGTCGGCTTTCGGTCTACTTGAAGCGGAATTGGCGCTACTACGCCCTCTGGTACGTCGTCATCCTATTCTACTCCGGGGCGTTGAACACTCTGCCACTGGCGGTGGGCTGGGCGATGGCCGGCCTGATCGATCCGACCGTGGGCCAGTCCGACGTGATCGAGCGGTGCTGGATCATCGTTGGACTGGCGATCATCGGTGGGTTGTTGCGTTTCTATTCGCGCCAGCTGGTTTTCAATGCGGCCCGTGAAGTCGAATACGAAATTCGAAACGATCTATTCGCCCATCTCCAGAGGCTTCCCCAGTCGTTCTATTTTCGATGGCGGACAGGCGATCTGATGAGTCGCTGCGTCAACGACCTGAACTCGGTGCGAATGCTGCTCGGCGTAGGGCTTCTCTCCGTTGCCCAGAGCCCGATCCTCTTCATCGGCGCGTTCATTGCGATGTGTACGATGAGCGTGAAGCTCGCGATTCTCATGATGCTTCCCTATCCACTCTTCATTCTCATCTCGAGGGCGGTCGCGGGTCGTCTCTACCCGCGCAGCCTCGCGTCCCAGCAATCCCTCGCTTCGATGTCGAACCTGGTACAGGAAAGCATTGCTGGAATCGCGGTCGTCAAGGCATACGCGATGGAAGATGAGCGATCGTCGCGTTTCGCCGAGGCGAACCAGCATTTGCGAGATCGACAACTGAGTCTCGTGAGGGCGTTTGCTGCGATGCCTGCGCTGACCGGCCTGCTTCCCGCGGCAGGGCTTGGCATGGTCATCGTCGTGGGGCTGGGCGAGATTTCGGCCGGGCGAATAACCGCCGGCGATCTCATTTCGTTCACGATCTTCGTCCGAATGCTGACCTTCCCCACGTTCATGATGGGATTCGCGATCAGCCTGGTACAGAGAGGCGCCGCGGCGATGCAGCGGATCGACGAGATTCTTTCCATCGAACCTTCGATCGCCGATCATCCGGACAACGTCGAGATCGATCGGCTGGCAGGCTCGATCGAATTCCGGAATCTGTCGTTTCGATACAACGACGATGCGCGCGACAATGCCGACGACAATGCCGACGACAATGCCTACGAAAAAGCGCTCGACGAAATCACATTGAAGGTGCCGGCTGGGACCTCTCTCGGCGTCGTGGGGCCCGTCGGCGCCGGAAAGTCGACGCTCGCCTCGGTAATCCCGCGTCTCTATGAGGTCGAGGACGGCAAGGTCTTTCTCGACGGAGTGGACATCAACCGAATCCGGCTGTCGAGCTTGCGGTCTGCGATTGCGATGGTTCCCCAGGACTCATTTCTCTTCTCACTGCCGCTGCGTGGGAATATCGCCTATGGGTTGGCTTCCGACGCTTCGGATGAGGCGGTTCGTGCGGCCGCGGAGCGCGCACAGTTGGATCGGGATATCGAAGAGCTGCCATTTGGTTATGACACGCTCGTCGGCGAACGCGGCGTGATGCTCTCGGGTGGCCAGCGTCAGAGAACCGCGCTCGCGAGGGCGTTGGCGCTCGACCCGAGCATCCTGATTCTCGATGACACCCTGTCGGCTGTCGATGCGGAAACCGAACGACGGATCCAGGCGGGTCTGGACGAAATCTTCTCGGGTCGCACGGTCGTCGTCGTTGCTTCGAGAGTCAATTCCGTGCGGCATCTCGACCAGATCGTGGTGCTCGATGCGGGTCGAATCGTAGAGCGCGGGACACACGAGGATTTGATGGCCCTCGGTGGTCTTTACGCACGACTCGCGGCCGAACAGGAAGAAGACGAGGAGCGATCTCG
Source organism: uncultured Myxococcales bacterium (assembly GCA_965603475.1). Classification (GTDB taxonomy): domain Bacteria; phylum Myxococcota_A; class UBA9160; order UBA9160; family UBA4427; genus UBA4427. Next base: position 143 of record CBFDDD010000050.1, on the reverse strand, counting down.
AATGCAGGCGGAACTCGCCGCCGAAAACGAGTCGGCCGCGCTCGGGGAGCGCGTATGAGCGAGGACCGCCGAGGGAGTGACGCGCAGGACCTTCCGCACGACGCGCAGGACCTTCCGCACGACGCGCAGGACCTTCCGCACGA
>CBFDDD010000049.1:0-33420 GCA_965603475.1 uncultured Myxococcales bacterium | reverse complement strand
ATACGGGCCTTGATTTCGCGCTCGATCGCAGCGGTATGTCTCTCGACTTCGCCGATCGCGAGGCCGTCCCGAAACTCGACGCTGACGTTGACGAGGATATCGTTCGGTCCCTGATGCATCGACAAGATCTCATTCACGCGATCGATTGCGGAATGGGCACTCAACACCCGGGAGATCTCCTGAACGGTTACGGGGTCTGCACCTTCTCCGATCAGAAGTCCCTTGGTCTCCTGGGCAAGCAATATCGCTGCGCCCGCCAGGATGCAGCCGATCAGGATCGATGCCAGGCCGTCGAGCTCGGGGATTCCGAGCCATTGGCCAAGGGCGATTCCGGCGAACGCCACAAAAAGGCCCAGCATCGCTGCCGTGTCCTCGAGTAGTACAGTGAAGATCGAGGGGTCCTTGCTGTCACGGACCGCCGCGATCAGACTTCGCTTTCCGCGCGTCGTGTTGAATGCACGGTAGGCGACCCACCAGGCACCTCCTTCGAAAATCATCGCGAAGGTCAGAACGGCATAGTTGATGCCAGGATTGGTGATCGGACGGGGGTTCTGGACCCTGTGAATGCCTTCATACATCGACACTCCGGCGCCGACCGCGAAGATCAGAATGGCTACCACGAAGGCCCAGAAGTAGAGCTCTCGTCCATATCCAAAAGGATGCTGCTCGTCCGCCGGACGCGCCGCACGGCGCAACCCATAGAGGAGCAGAGTCTGATTTCCGGTGTCGACGACCGAGTGGATCGATTCACTCAGCATGGCGGAGCTGCCGGTATAGAGGGCCGCGGCGATCTTCGTGATCGCGATCGCGGTATTTCCCGCCAGCGCGGCGTAGATGACTTTCTTGTTCTTGTGTCCGGCCATGAGAAGTGGCTCCTGATCGTGGGGACGCCGAACCGATTCGAAACGGGATTCAGCTCAGTGGATTGTCTTCTTCGGGATCGGGAATCCGCTTCAATCGCTGGTGCGCAAATCGGGCACAGATGGATACAGCGACGATCAGCGCAATCGCGACGACCGCGACGCCGTATTCGCCATCGAATGCGGAACGACCCAGTACGACGAAGCCCACGACGAAGATCATGTGAACCGCGAGCGAGATGACCAGAAATGGCAGCCGTTCTACTCCGGCAAGCCCGAGCACCAGACTCTGCAGGAAATAGGGAAACCCCGGTGTGATCCGTACCATCGCAATGAAGAGATTCTGTTCTTTCCTGGATTTGAATGTCGGAATGGAATGCCCGCGTTTCGTCACGACCTTTAGAAGCCAGGGTCGCAGCAAGCTCGTCGTGAGTTCGTAGGCAATCAGATTGTTCAACACGATCGCCGGGGGAATCCAGAGCAGCGAGGGAAGGATTCCGAAGAGGGGTCCCGCAACGATGTAGAAGGGACTGAGCGGTACGGGAAAGACCGTCAGAATTGCCATCGCTCCGAAGAAAACGATTGGCGGAGCCGCCTGGAGGCGTTCCCATGTCTCCGCCACCCAGCCCAGGGCTGTGTCGACACCGATCTCGCGCAAAAGCAGGAATCCGAGACCGCACGCGATGACGACGCCCGCACTGAGCATGACGAAGAGCATGCGTGTGCTGAATCTCGACTCTCGACCTGCCGCGTTCCCCACGTTGGTCTGCTCCCCCCGTCAATGCAGGGGAGGATAACGGCTTCCGGTCGGAAGGGTGAGGTGTTGTCTTCAGCCCCTCCTGCCTGGATTGCGGGAGTGATCCGAATTGAGTAACAACGAAATCGCAGCCGACTGACGGGCGAAATGCAATTCTTCTTCGACTTCGAAAACTACTTCAAGATGGTACGTCTGGCCTGGAACGAAAAGGTTCGGCGGGCTCGCTATTACTATCTCGCAGTTCTGTTGCTCTGCACACCGGTCATCGCGGTTTTTCACGCGATCTGCTTCTTCCTTGATGGGCTCGTTTTTCCCGCACTGAAGAAAGTCGAAGTGAGAGAGCCGATCTTCATGGTCGGACATGCGCGCAGTGGGACGACCTTCACACATCGACTTCTCTGCAAGGATTCCGATCGCTTCAGTTCGTTTCGGCTCTATGAGCTCTATTTTCCATCCCTGATTCAAAAGAAAATCATTCGAGCCACCGGTAGGCTGGATGAAAGATGGCTTCGTGGTTTCTTGACCGGACGGATTCGCGCGTGGGAGGAGCGGCGCTACGGGCCAGGCCGCCATATGCACAGCATGGGCCTGACCGAACCGGAAGAGGACGACATTCTTTTCTACTGGTCGATGGCCTCTGGGATGTGGATCACGAAGATGCCCTACATGGGAGATCTCGATTTCTATCACATGAACGACTGGCCTGAACGCAAGCGTCGAAAATACAATGACTTCTATCGCGAGTGTGTGAAGCGTCAACTCTATCTGAACGGACCGGAAAAAATTCATCTCAGCAAGAATCCGATGTATTCCGGTCGTGTGGCTTCGCTGATCGAGGACTTCCCCGACGCTCGATTCATCGTGAACGTACGCAACCCATACGAGACGATTCCGAGCATGCTGAGTCTCGTTCGCTCGAACTGGAAACAGCTCGGGTGGGACGATGACCGCCAGAAGAGAAGCCTTCAGATACTGGCAGATCAGTCCTGGCACACCTATCACCACCCGCTCGACACGCTCGAAGCAAATCCACAAATTCGATGTGCTGTGGTCGACTACCGAGATCTCACGGCGGATCCTGCTGCGACGATCAGAAGGATCTACCGCGAACTCGATCTTTCGATCAGCGATGAGTATTTCGCAGAATTGGCGGGCGCAGGGAAACGCGCAAGGGATCGCAAGCCCCGCCATGTCTATAGTCTTTCCCAGTTCGGCCTGGAGGCAGACGCCATTCACGCAGAACTGGCGACCCTCTTCGAGCGTTTTCGATGGGACGAGGAGGAAACGATCGCCGACCGCTCTCCAGAGCATCGCGCGCCTAGGGAACGATGACGGCCCGTCCGAGCACTTCACCTGCAGCCAGCTTCGCAAACGCCTTCTCGGTGTCGGCGATATCGAAGAGTTCGACATCGTTTCGAAGCAATCCCTGATCCGCGAGCGCGAGGACGGCGCGGGTATCCGCGATCGTGCCGCCGACGAAGGAAGTGACGGAGGCTGATTTACTCGCGAGCGCGCCGAACAGCGGAACTGCGATCCTGCCTTCGCCTGCACCGATCAGGACATAGCTTGCCAGTTTGGCCAGACAGGCGATGCTGGTCGCGATCGTGGCGTCGCTCCCAACGAAGTCGAGGACTGCATCGACGCCGCGTCCTTCCGTCAGTTTCGTGATCTCACGGGCAAGCTCATCCATGCCTCCATCGAGGCATACGTCCGCCCCCAATTCCTTGGCGCGCTGGCGTTTGCCGGGGTCGAGATCGGTCACGATGATGCGCGCTTTCGTGAGGAGCTTCAGGTATTGGATCGCGAATCCGCCAAGCCCCCCGGCGCCGGTCACGAGTGCGGTGCGGCCTGGCGTGAGTTTGTCCTTCACCCGGGCTACGCCGTGGTAGGAAGTCGTTCCAGCATCCGTGTATGGACCAGCGTATTTGGGATCGAGCTTGGTGAGCGGAATGATTGGCCGACTGTCTTCAAGGATCAGGTAATCCGCGATTCCGCCGTTCATGCCATAGCCGCGACCGACGTCATTTGAATCACAAGTGTTGTCGTTACCGGTATCACACTCTAGACAAGCGCCGCAGGATCGGGTCGATACGATCGCGACGGCTTGGCCCTGACTGAGCCCGGAGCCTTGTTCGTCTTGGCCGCTGCCGAACTTATCGATCCAGCCTCCAACTTCGTGGCCAAGGGTGAATGGCATTCGCCAGCCCATCAGCTCTTCCATCACGGCCGGAACGTGTTGGATGTGGAGATCACTCTGGCAGAGACCATTGCCAGCGACCTTGATCCGGATCTCGCCCGGGCCGGGTTCAGGAATTTCGATCTTATCGAGCACGGGCGGCTCTTGCCAGTTCAACATTCGGAATGCGCGCATGGTGTTCGGCACGGTCTACTCCGAGGATGGCTTGGACGGCGGTACCCAGCGAACCCGTTCGAAGAATTTCTGGAGTCGGGGTAGCTCCTGAGTGATCTGATTCTTTCCCCATAGCACTGCCCGGTCGAGCTCGGCGTCTTTCGGGAGAAGGTTGAGTGGCGAGAGGGTGGGGCGGAACTCGACACGCTGATGCGCATAACGCTCATTCAATGCGACCTGAAGACTGATCAATCGGGTGAGGGGTTGTAGCCAGAGATGGCCGATGCCGAGTTGGGGATGGAAGCAATCGAAGGCGAGGAAATAGGCGTTTCGCGTACCAATGCGACCTTCCCTGATCTGGCGCCATGCGGGGCCGGCCGGAACATTGTTGGCCGCGCCGCCGTCTATGAGCGCGACGACGTCGTCGCGCTCCATCACCTGCTGAAGCATCGACTCCATGTGAGGATCTTCACGGGTCACGTCGTAGTGAAGAAGTCCGGGAATCGCGGCCGAGAACCCAGCCGCGTCGACCGCGTTGAAATCCTTGGTGAGTTCATCGCGGCCCACGACGATCTCTTCTACGACCCGCGGATTGATGAAGCCGACCGTTCGCACGATCTGAGACGCAACCTGCGCGCGTAGCTGCAATGCATGAGGTCGTTTGTCTTCATGAAGATGGTGTGCGCGCGCGTATTGTTCCGGAGTCTCCGGGAGTGCGCCGCGGCGGATGCCGGCAACGACGGCGTCGTAGGGAATCTCGAGATCCGAGAGCCGCATATCCTCCCCATTCTCACGTTTGAACGCGTCACCGATTCCTTCGTGCAAGAAGAGGCGCGCGACGCCGGGAAAACCGAACCGCGTACGCAGACTCACATACCTAAAGATGATGTCTGAACGCATGCTCTTCGCGATCTTCATATAGGCATCGAAGTCGCCGAACTTGTCTCGAGCACGGAAGAGTCCGAGAACGGCTCCCATGGAGGATCCGATCACGTATCCCGGAACGAGTCCTGCATCCTGCAAGACATCCCACGCCCCGATATAGCCATAGGCCGAACCACCGCCGCCGCCTGCCACAGTCACGAGTGTCTTGATGCCGAGTTCCTGATCGAGATGACGCGCCGCAAAATCGTCGGCGTATTTCTCGAGTACCTCGTCTCGCGTCTTTTCCAGCGCGTCCATCCAGCGTTCGACGACGGCGGAAGCGGCTTCGAGGCGTTCCTTGCCGTCCTCGGTCTGCAAGAGGATTCGCCCCAGGACGTCGAGGACCTGTTTGCGAAATCGAGTCAGTCGAGGCGACCGAACGCGTATATCCGGATGACTTGTGCGACCACCTCGCCGTGCCGCGCCTGGCTGGAAGACATCGAGGGCCGCGAGCGCGATCGTGTAGCGAAGCTGGTGCTCTCTTGCGCGGCTTACGATGTCGGGGTGTTCGATGAGGGCTTCGACGAGCCTCACCTCCATTCGCTGCAAGCGCAGCTGCTCGTCTTCCCGGTCGTGTTGCGAACTCGCGATGGTAGGCATGTGCAGGCTGAGGTCGAGGCTAGCAGAAGATCGACGAGTTAGACGTCGGCTCCGGTCTGTCTACGACTAACTCTTGCGCTTACTAGCGGCCTTTGCCTTGTAGGGGACGATTTCGAAGCCGGATTCCTTCCAGGCGCTGAAACCGCCATCTAGATGGCTCGTGCGTTGGAGCCCCAACCGCATGGCGACGTCTGTGGCGAGTGCCGAACGCCAACCCGACCGACAATAGAAGACGAAGCGTTTATCTTCCTGGAAGATTGGCCTGGCGTAGGGGCTATAGGGATCGATCCAGAACTCGAGCATTCCACGTGGCGCGTGGACGGCGCCGGGGAGATGCCCCTCGTTCTGAAGCTCGCGAATATCTCGCAAGTCGATGATGGCCAGGTCCTCATCGCCGAGCTGGTCGGCGAGCGCGACCGCCGAAACGAGTTGGACCCGCTCGTTGGCCTCGTCGAGAAGCGTTTCGTAGCCGACTCCGTCACGTACCGTCATGGACTTCGCCCTCTCATCAAAGCTCGACGAGAGGTTAGCCCTTCGAGGCTAGACGGGAACCTTCGCGGATCGGGCGCGTACACGGTCGAGATAGGCCGCGGGCGGGAAGAAACTCAGACTCAGCGCGATGGCAGCGATCGGTGCAACGAGTACGAAGATCAGGCGTATGCCCCGCAGCACCGTGGGCATGAGCTGAGCGCCGACGCCCTCAGTGAACTGTTCGTTTCCAAGAGTGACGATCGAGAGCGCTCGAAGGACGAGCGCGATCATGGGCAGCAAGGTGACGGCACCCGTCCAGATCGACCATAGAAGAAAGCGGTTCGTCAGGATGGGGTCGGCCAATCCCAGGGCTTCGCGTCGACGCATCGAATTCCAGTAGCGAAACGATTCGTAGAAAGCCCAGCATGTCGGAATCAATCGAGCCAAGTTGGTCGCCACCATCGAGTATGAGTTCTCGATACTCGTGTAGCCCGCGAGCAACGTATGCGCGCTCGTCGAGACGATCGCTCCAATGGTCATCGCCGCGAAGATCCGTGCGAAGGTGCTCGCCGGGTGAAAGACTCGAAGCGTAAAAACGGTCATCGCGATCGTTCCGAACGCAAACGTCAAGTGGCCGATCGTATTGATCGTGTCGGCGAGGTCGGGTGTGGTCAGGACGAGCGAACTTCCCAGTACTCGCATCGAGAGCCCGGTGGCCGCGCCGATGAAATAGAGTCCGCCCCAGAATTCCGGACCCTGCCGCGAGCGATGTGCGAGCAAGAGCAACCGGATGCCCGGTGCAACGAGCAGGAGAAAGATCAGGATTGGTCCGAGCAGAAACATTCAGTGTCGACCTGAAGGCCTGATAGTCTGGCCCTGGGTAGTAGCCCTGGGGGACTCATCGGAGGTCTAGACGAGGGACTTGAGTGTCGAGCGTGGATCGAGGGGGAAGGCCTATACGGCCGGCGCGGTCGATCTAGAGCCCGACTTCGATCAACTGTGGTCCAGGCGCGTCGTAGGAAGCTTCGAGCGCCCGGACCAGAGATTCAGCGTCTTCGACGCGTACACCCGGAACACCCATGCCCCGCGCCAGCGAAACGAAGTCGAGATCGGGCTGTCCGAGGTTGAAGAGCCGCTCGGCCTGTTTGCTCGGCGCGGCCCCCGTGCGAACGAGTTCCATGTTCAGAATCGCATAGCTTCGATTCGACAGGATCACCGTCGTGACGTCGAGACTTTCCCTCGCCTGGGTCCATAGTGCCTGGATCGTATACATCGCGGAGCCATCCGACTCGACGTTGAGCACGCGACGGTCGGGGCAGGCGAGCGCCGCGCCAGTGGCGGCTGGCATGCCCATTCCGATTGCGCCGCCCGTCAGCGAGAGCCAGTCGTGGGATGGCGCCGATGCCGTTGCGCCTAATAGAAAAGTGCCTCCGGTCGTGGATTCATCGACCACGATCGTATTCTCACGAAGCGTCACGCCGACTGCAGCGGCGAGGCTCAAAGGATTCAGCTCACCGGTCGGGCGATCCGGGAGAGGCGTCTGCGAACGAAAGGCAGCCTTCTTGATGTTCCTGATGCCGAGGGCTTCAGCGAGTGCACGCAAAGCCCCCTCTGCGTCCTCCTCGAGCTCCGCGAGGGTATGGACGCGAGTGCTGGGGTCGGCGATCACACTCGGTTTGTCGGGATAGGCAAAGAAGCCGACCGGCGGTGCTGTATGCACGAGAATGAGATCGGCCGCATCCGAGAGCGTTTCGACGGCTTGCTCCGTGAAATAGGGTAGCCGTCCGATTTCAGCTCGGTCGCCGCCCCGCTCGAGTCGAGCGTAAAAAGTGTTCGTGAGAAGCTTTGCCCCCGTCGAATTCGCGATTGCGCCTGCAATTTCGAGCGCGTCCTCACGGAGCGCCATGCCGCTCATCAGGATCGTTGCGGGTTCGCCAGAGGAAAGCCGCTTGGCGATTTCCTGAATGACTTCATCTGGGGGCATCGGCGCATCGCCCACTGCAATTGCCTTCGCCGGGAGCCCGGGCTCGTTCCAGGAAGCATCTGCTGGGAGAATCAGGGAAGCGATCTGACCGGGTTGGCTTCGCGCCGCCGAGACGGCATCCGCGGCGTCGCGCCCCACACTGCGGGAACTCGTGGCGGTTCGAACCCAATGAGAAAAAGGAGCCGCAACGGCCTCGACGTCCGAGGTGAGTGGAGCGTCGAGATGTCGATGTGTTGTCGCATGATCGCCGATCACATTGACGATCGGAGTACAGGCTCGTTTGGCGTTATGCAGGTTCGCCAATCCGTTTGCGAGTCCGGGCCCGAGATGAAGGAGCGTCGCGGCCGGCTTGTCGAGCATGCGTCCATAACCGTCGGCTGCTCCGGTGACCACATTCTCCTGCAGGCCGAGTACGGCGCGCATGCCCGGTACGCGATCGAGAGCGGCAACGAAATGCATCTCCGATGTACCGGGGTTGGTGATACAGAGTTCGACCCCACCATCGACGAGGGAACGAAGCAGGCTTTCGGCACCATTCATGAATCGGTTCTCCGGAGTGAGGAATGCAGGCAGGCTAGCCCAATAGCGTCCGTCCGAGTTCTGCCCTGGGCAACGAGGCTGGCCTCCCGGACGGGACTCGAACCGGTTGGGTCGGATTCACTTCGACGCGGGATCGGGAAGCAGCAGGTCCTCTAGGAAGAACGCGGAGAGCTGTGCGCGTCCGGAGAGCCCGGACTTTCTGTAGACCGCGACCGAGTGTTGGCGGACGGTACGCTCGCTCTTGTCTTGAAGGGCGGCGATCTCTTTATGTCCGTAGCCCTTGAGCAGCAGCAGGGCCGTCTCGCGCTCGGCGGGTGTCAGGTTCCAGTCTCGGAGTTGCCGATCGATCTCTTCGCCGAGTCCACTGAGAAGCTTTTCAGCACGTGCCCGCCACACGTCCCGTTCTGCACCGCGCGCCTCGAGTGTGCTGCGTGTCTGCTCGAGGGTGCGACCCGTGCCCTGCCACCCGATCCACAGGAACGCGACGGCGCTCAATGACAGCACCAGCATTCCGGTCTCGAACAAGACATGGAAGCTCCACAGCGTGGTTGGGTTGTCCAGAGCGAGATCGACGGCCCCTCCGATGGCGATCGCGCCGAAGATTGCCGTCGCAACCCATCGAAATCCCACTCCGTCATCTGTCGGACTCACCCTGGTCTCCTCGCGTCGACCGCCCTTCGGGCCGATTCTGCTGCATTTGACGGATGGATCTCTCGCTCCTGGACTCTAGTTTGCGATGCATACCCCAAACCGGAGGTTCGTCCCATGTTGCCCGATCCACTGCATCCCGCCGTTGTCCACTTGCCGATCGCTTTCGCCGTTCTGATTCCAGGTCTCGCAGTCCTGGGAACATGGCTGATTTACAAGAACATTCTTCCCGTACGAAGCTGGATCCTGATCGTCTTCCTGCAGGCGCTACTCGTTGGCACGGGCTGGCTCGCGCTCGAAACAGGAGAACGAGAGGAAGATCGAGTCGAGCGTGTTGTGGCAGAGGACCCCATCGAAAGCCATGAGGAGGCGGCCGAGCGCTTTTTTCTCCTCGCGGGAATCGGGCTCCTCGTGAGCGGGGCCGGGCTCTTGCCTCGTCAGGGGGGAACCATGGGTCGAATAGCGGGGACAGCGGCTACGATTGCTGTCCTGGCTGCAGGCATCTCCGTCGGTCACTCGGGTGGCCAACTCGTCTACGAATACGGCGCAGCGAACGCCTATCTCGACCTCGACGCCCCGGACGCGATGGTTTCTGTCGTTTGGGTCGGCGAGGTCGACGACGGCCGCGGCGGTGATAGTGACAGTGACGACGACGACTGACTCGGAATTCGGGGATGAGCGCGCCGGAGCTGCGATCTCATGAACATGAAAAAAATGAAAAGAAAGGCAGAAAGACCATGACTCTCAGGCAACTTGCAACCTCACTGTTCGCGGCCGGCCTGGTCTGGCTCGCGGCTTCCGGAGCCTTCGCACAGGATGCAGAGAACGCAAAGGAAGAGAAGACCCCGATCATGGGGACACAGCTGATGACCGACGAGGAACGCGACCAGTACCGTATTGCGATGCGCGCGCTCAAGACGGAAGAGGAACGCGCCGCGATGCGAGCAAGACACCATGAAGACATGCTCGAACGCGCGCGGGAGCAAGGAGTCGAGCTTTCCGATCTCCCCGGCCCAGGCGGCGGACGGGGGCGCGCAGGTCCTCGAGGCAAAGGGGGCGCCGCGAGGGGTGAGGGACGGGGACAGGGTCGCGGACGCGATCTGATGACGGCCGAAGAGCGCGAGCAGTTTCGCAAAGAGATGCGTTCGAAGACCACGGACGAGGAACGCGAGCAATTGCGCAAGGAAAATCACGAGAAGATGAGAGAACGCGCTCGTGAGCGTGGAATCGAGCTTCCGGATCAGCCCAGGCATCGCGGCGGCGGCGGCGGCGGTCAGGGTCAGGGTCAGCGCCGGGGCCAAGGACAGGGCCAAGACCAGGGTAGTGCACGCTAGGCCGCGCTCGATCGGGCTCGTGCACTCTATTGCATGCGTCTGGGATTGCTGCGACAGCGATTGACGCTCCCGGCACTCTTTCGCGCTCCGTTCTCTACGGAATGTGTGGGAGGCGATGAGCCCAATCTCGATCCGCATCAGATGGCGTATCGTGCCTGTCGTTCGAGGCGGCAAGACTCTGTGCCCAGAGGAGTTTGATGTTTCACTTGTTGACAGTCTTGCTTCTCGTGATTCTTGGGTATGAGAACGCGGCAGCCGAATCATCGGTCGACATGAATGCTGATGACGACGGCCATGGCCATATCGTTCTCGAAGTCGATCCAGTCTTGACCTTGCGGGAGGTTGTGCTCCGGACAGTCGAGCGAGAACCCGGAAGGGAGGTCATCGTGGCGCGGCGCGAAGAGGCAGCCGAGCTCCAGAATAACGCCACACGACTCCTGGCGGGTGCACCGTCGATCGAGGCTTTCTATGTCAGCGATGACCTTTCAACGAATGACGGCTACCGGCAATGGGATGTCGCACTCGAATTTCCGCTCTGGTGGCCGGGCCAACGAAGCGGTCGGCGGCTGAGTGCTCGTGCGGCGGGTTCTGCCGCGAGTCATGCGGAACGCGCGCACGCGCTCCAGGTTGCGGGCTGGGTGCGAGAGGCAGTGGCCGAGCTTGCCCTCGCGCGCGTCCGGCTGGAATTGACCGAAGCGGAGTGGCGCGCCGAGGCCGAACTCGCGTCACAGATCGAACGCGCGGTCGCCCTCGAAGAACTCGCCGAGCGTGATCTCCTCCTGGCTCGTAGCGCGAGCCTGGATCGGAAGCTTCTTTATCTGGAAGCGCTCGAAGAATCCGGTCATTCAGAAGGCAGTTATTCTCTGTTGACGGGTCTCTCCAGCTGGCCCGATGATTGGAGTGAGATACTGGCAGATCCGGAGTCCTTCGAGAACCATCCCTTGCTCCTCCTTGCGAAGGATGAAGCCGCGCGAGCGCAAGGCGAACTCGACCGGCTGACCGCCGACCAGTGGGGTCATCCGAGACTGGCAGTGGGAACTCAACACGAACGCGAAAAAAGCGGAGCCAACTTCGATGATCGTATCGTCGCAGGCGTGCGTATCCCGCTTGGGCGGCGAAGCGACGCGCAGGCCGAGATCGCCGGCGCACGCCGGGCGTTGGCAGAGGCGCGGCGTGATCATCGTAGGCTCGAGCGCGAGCTTCGGGAGCGCCTGACGAAAGCGGAGCACCGTTATTCGCTCGCTAGCGAGCGCGTGTCGACGGCGGCGGAGCAGGCCGAGATGGCCGCCGAATACCTGCGTCTCACCGAGCGGGGCTTCGGGCTCGGAGAATCGGATCTCGGGAATCTCCTTCGAGCTCGTTCTCGATCGACTGCAGCCGAGCAGGCACATCGGGAAGCGCTCATTCTCAAGCGATCGAGTACGAGTGAGATGAACCAGGCGCTTGGAGTCGTACCGTGAGCAGGTTTTTCTTCGCGATTTCGTTTTGGTTGAGCCTGGCTACGGCGGTGGCTGCCAGTCCTGGAGATCCTCTTCGGGTTGCAGCCGAACAGATCGACGCCTTGGGAATCGCAATCGGCACGGCTGAAGTGAGAGATCTCATTCCCCAACCCCGCCTTCCGGGACGCATAACACTTCCGAACACGCGAGTTCGGCTCGTCACTGCCAGGTCTTCGGGAGTTCTGGTTTCGCCGCTCGTCGCTGTAGGCGATTCTGTCGCTACGGGTCAGGAACTGGCGCGACTCGAAAGCCCGGTTTTCGTTTCGTTGCAGCGTGACTATATACAGGCTCTCTCTCAACTCGATCTTGCCGAGGCGACCGCTCACCGCGAAGAACAGCTCGTCAAAGAGGGAATCATTGCAGGCCGTCGAGCCGCACTCTCGAAGGCGATGCTTCGGGATGCGCAATCTCAACTCGAACAACGGCGTCAAGCCCTCGCGCTGTCGGGGATGAGTGAGAGTGAAGTCGCCCAGCTTGCCGAAACGCGCAATCTCAGTCCGACACTCGTACTCCGAGCGGCGATCACCGGCGTAGTGCTCGAGCAATACGCACGAGCTGGGGAGCGTCTGGACGCGGGAGGAGCCCTCTATCGCATCGGTGATCTGGAAGCGCTCACGGTCGAGATCCATACGCCTCTCGATGTCGCACGCTCGTTGGAGATCGGCACGCGTTTTTCGCTTCCGGATGAAGCGGCATCAGGCCAGGTGATTGCAGTGGGCAGTGAGGTCCATGCGCTCGACCAGGGTGTCCTGGTCCGCGGTGAAGTCGAGAACCGGGGCGCAGGCCTTCGCCCCGGCCAGTTCGTGCGCGTGCAATTCGAAACGTCTCGGGATCAGGGCTTGGCTTTCGCCGTCCCCTCCAAGGCGGTGGTGCATGTCGACGGCCGCGCCTGGTTGTTCCGTCGGGTCGAGGGGGGCTTCGAACCCCTCGTCGTCGAGATCGTCGGTGGTACGGGTCGAGAGAGTGTGGTCATCGGAGCGATCACTGCTGAAACGGGGATCGCGATTCGTGGCACGGCGGCGCTCAAGGCGCATTGGCTCGCACAGGGCGGACCCGATTGATGCTCTCCCGACTGATCCAGTTTGCCCTGAGTCAGCGCGTCTTCGTCGCGCTCGCCACGGCCGTGCTCGTCGGTGTCGGCTGGATCTCTTTTCAGCGCACGCCAATCGACGCATTCCCGGATGTTTCGACCACCCAGGTCAAGGTGATCGTACGCGCGCCCGGTATGACTCCCGAAGAAGTGGAGACGCGCATCACGGCGCCGATCGAGGTGGAGATGCTCGGAATTCCGAGGCAAACAACCCTGCGATCCGTGACGAAGTATGCGCTCTGCGACATCACAGTCGACTTCGAGGATGGCAGCGACATCTATTGGGCTCGGCAGCAGGTCTCGGAGCGACTTGCGGGCATATGGGATGCCCTTCCGGCCGGCATTCGCGGCGGAGTCGCACCCATGACCACGCCGCTCGGCGAGATGTTCATGTTCACGATCGAGGGCGGCACGCTCGAACTTCGCGAACGGCGTTCGCTGCTCGACTGGGTCATCCGGCCAGCTTTGCGGACGGTTGGCGGCGTAGCCGACGTGAACGCGTTGGGTGGGCACGTCGAGAGTTTCGAAGTCACGCCTCGACCGGAGGCGATGCTCGCGCAGCGGATCGGTCTTCGAGAGCTTCGATCCGCTATTGCCCAGAACAATCAGAACGACGGCGCCGGGCGCCTGGTGGACGGCGAAGAAGTCTTGCTCGTGCGCTCCGAGGGGAGCATTCGCACGCTCGAAGAGCTTCGCGCCGTCGTGGTGCGGAGCCATCCGGTCGAGCCGGTGCGGGTCGGAGACATCGCAGATGTCCAGCTCGGTTCGCTCGAGCGCTATGGCGGGGTCACCCGGGATGGCGATGGCGAGGTCGTGCAAGGACTCGTCCTGGCTTTGCGGGGAGCGAATGCAGAGAGGGTGGTCGAAGGCGTCCGGGCGAAGCTGGCCGATCTCGCTCCGAGTCTTCCTGAAGGTGTCGAGGTGCGCGTTTTCTACGATCGCGGCGAGCTCGTCCGCACGGCCGTAGGCGCAGTGCAATGGGCGCTGCTCAGTGCGGTCGTCCTGGTAATCGCGGTGCTGATGGCGTTCCTTGCAGATTGGCGCGCAGCCTTGACGGTGGCGCTCGTTCTGCCCTTGTCCGTACTGGCCACCTTCATCTGGATGAGACAATTCGGACTTTCGGCCAACCTCATGAGCCTGGGGGGGCTCGTGATCGCGATCGGGATGCTGGTCGACTCGGCGGTCGTCGTGATCGAGAACACGGTGTCACATCTGGGCGGAAGCGCTGGAACTCGACTTCCTCGACTCCATGTGATCTATCGCGCCGCACGGGAGGTCGCTCTTCCAGTCGTGGTGGGAACCACCATCATCGTTCTCGTGTTTCTTCCACTCCTGACGCTGGAAGGGCTCGAGGGAAAGCTTTTCATTCCGGTGGCGCTCACCATCGTCTTTGCCCTGATCTCTTCGCTGGCCATTTCGCTCACGGTTCTCCCAGCCGTGGCGTCTGTTCTCGTCAGACCCGGCATCGGCGGGGGGCCCCGTTTCATGGAATGGCTCGAAGTGCGCTATCGGCGGAGCCTGGAATTGGCATTCGCGCGCGAACGCTGGGTCTTCGTGGCTGCGGCCGTCTTGCTCGCCATCGCGATGATCCTCTATCCCTTCATTGGACGAATCTTTCTTCCGACCATGGATGAGGGGACCTTGATCGTTCAGCTCGAGAAGCTTCCTTCGATCAGCCTCGCGACGTCCCTCGATCTCGACCTCCGCGTCGAGGAGGCGATCATCGCTCGGGTTCCCGAGGTCGTTGGCGTTGTGGCGAGAACGGGTTCGGATGAGATCGGCCTCGACCCGATGGGCCTCAATCAAACGGATGCGTTTCTCGTGTTGCGGCCGCGTGCAGAATGGGAAGTCGAGTCGACCGATGCGCTCCTCGACCGCATTCGTGGGGTCATGAACGATTTTCCTGGCATCGCATACGGTTTCACCCAACCCATCGACATGCGCGTTTCCGAAATGTTGACCGGCGTTCGAGGGGATGTCGCCGTGAAGCTTTTCGGAGATGATCTCGGAGCACTCAACGACAGTGCCGAAGATATCGCAACGTTGCTCCGGACACTCTCGGGAGCCGAAGATGTCTTTCGAACCCTTTCTGAAGGGGCCGAATATCTGGAAGTCGAGATCGATTCCCTCGCGGCAGGACGCCTCGGACTCTCGGTCGAAGAGCTGCAAGAAGGATTGCGCGCTCGACTCGAAGGCCTGCGCGCCGGAACGATCTTCTCCGGCGTTCGACGTATTCCGATCATGTTGCGCGGGAGTCCTCTGGTGCGCGAATCGCCCCTCGATTTCGTGAATCTCCAGCTCCCGACAACCGACTCCGAACCGATCCCCCTCTCCCAGGTCGCATCGCTGCAGCGGGTCGAAGGGCCCGTGCAGATCAATCGGGAAGGTGCCTCGCGCCTCGTGGTCGTGACTGCCAACGTGCGCGGCCGCGATCTCGTCGGCTTCGTCGAGAACGCTAGGCGGCGGGTCGCGGAAGACGTGTCGCTGCCGGCAGGATCGAGAATCGAGTGGGGAGGCCAGTTCGAGAATCAACAACGTGCCTCGGCGCGATTGGCGTTGGTCGTGCCCGTCTCGCTGGGTCTGATCTTCCTGCTGCTCTTCTCGACATTTCGTTCGATGGCGCAGGCTGGCCTCGTACTCGTGAATATTCCCCTCGCGTTGATCGGTGGGGTCATGGCCTTGTGGGCTTCTGGAGAGTATCTCTCGGTTCCGGCCACGATCGGCTTCATTACCCTGCTCGGTGTCGCAGTACTCAACGGAGTCGTTCTCGTGACGACCTTCAATCAACTTCGCGCCGAAGGGATGTCGATCGAGACGGTCGTTCGCGACGGCGCGGCCCGTCGCCTGCGGCCGGTACTCATGACGGCGGCGAGTACGGCGTTCGGTCTCGCTCCCCTGCTCGTCGCCACCGGTCCCGGCTCCGACCTTCAGCGGCCCCTGGCGATCGTCGTTATCGGGGGTCTGGTCAGCGCAACGGCTCTGACGCTCATTCTTCTTCCGATTCTCTATCGCTGGCTCTCGCTGCGAGGCGAGACGGAGACCGCGCTGTGAACGAATGTCTACTCACCTTGATCGCGACGCCCGAACTCGAGGAACGTCTGGTCGATTGGCTGCTCGAGACGGGTCACGAAGGATTCAGCACCGTGCCATGTCGCGGCCATGGAGTGCATCCGGAGCGCCTCTCTACGGCAGAGCAAGTCGCCGGCCGACAGCGGCGCGTCGCCTTCTGGCTGCAGCTTCCCGAGAACGAGGCCGAATCGATCGTCGCGAGGCTCGGCGAAAGTTTCGGCAAGACGGGTCTTCATTTCTGGATCACACCTGTCCTCGCGTCAGGTCAGATTGGGGCACGGACGCCCCGGGAACTGGACTAGGCCGAGCTAGGGTCAACTCTACCGAGTGCCTCCAAGCGAGTGCGACCAGGCTACGCTTCTGCCGGGTTGACCTGGCGGCGCGTTCTTCAGAACCGAACAACGAGCCCAGCCAGCATTAGGCCGGAGTCCCCTGCGATGACGAACTCGAAGAGTCTGATTGCCGAAGTCTTGCTGGTTTCGTTGCTGATGACCCATGTGACGGTCGCGCAGCCGGACCGCCTGGAAATCGACGGCGCTGATTCGAAACGCATGGACGCTTGGATAGACCGGGAGTTGCCCGAGCTAATCGAGACCTACCGCCATTTCCATGCCCATCCCGAACTTTCCCTCCAAGAAGAGCAGACGGCCGCCCTGGTCGCCAAATCCCTGGGCAAGGCCGGTTACTCGGTCCAGACGGGTATTGGGGGACATGGCGTGGTCGGGGTGCTTCGCAATGGCGAGGGCCCGACGCTTCTGATCCGAGGTGATATGGACGGTCTGCCCGTGACGGAAGCGACGGGCTTGCCATTTGCGAGCACTGTTCGCACAAAGAGCAGCGACGGCGTGATCGTTGGAACAATGCATGCCTGCGGACACGATGTGCATGTCACGAACCTGCTCGGAACGGCGCGATTGCTCGCTTCCATGCGTCCACTCTGGCAGGGTACTTTGGTCATTCTGGCTCAGCCTGCAGAGGAACTCGGACTCGGTGCGTTGATGATGATCGATGACGGGGTCTTCGATCGCTTTCCGCGGCCGGACAACGGAATCGCTCTCCATGTCGCGGGTGACCTGCCAGCCGGAACGATTGGCTATGTGTCCGGTTGGGCGGCGGCGAATGTCGACCTCGTCAAGATTACGCTCCATGGAAGGGGGGGGCATGGTGCTCGCCCTCACGAGACCGTCGATCCGATCGTGGCTTCCGCTCATCTGGTGATGGCGCTCCAAACGATCGTGAGTCGTCGCGTCGACCCTTCCGAGTCTGCGGTCGTGACGATCGGATCCATTCATGGGGGCACGAAAAGCAATGTCATCCCCGATGAGGTCAAGCTGGAGCTGACCGTGCGCTCCTACACGGACGAGGTTCGCCAACTTCTGATCGCTTCGATCGAAGACATGGCTCGCGAGACCTGCAATCTGTTCGGGTGCCCTCGACCGCCCGACGTCTGGATCAAACCCGATTACACGCCTGCCATGTTCAATGACCCGGCCCTCGTGACCCACTCTGTCGCCGTATTTCAAACTTTGCTAGGCGAAGAGAACGTGATCGAAGTTGCGGCGACGATGACGGGTGAAGATTTTGGTCGCTATACTCGTTATGCAAAATTTCCGACGTTCCTCTATCGACTCGGATCCGTGGATCCAGAGAATTGGGAAGAGAGTGGGGAGGGCGGCGATCCGCTGCCTTCGCTTCATTCGAGTCGATATTTTCCGGATGCAGAGCCGACGCTTCGGACCGGGCTCCGCTCGATGAGTCGACTCGCGCTGAGCCTGCTCGGTCCGCTCGCCAAGAAAGAGTGAGGTCCTGAGCCGCCATGTCTGTCCCCAGCCCCTGTTCTCCCGAAAACGCGGCGGCGATGTTCGGGCCCGTCGATCGTCTCGGGATTCCGCTTGGCCCGGGCCAGCCGACATGCCTCTTGCGTGCGCTGGGACAGCGGACGGACTGGGTGGATCTGCGCGTCTTCGGAGCATTGTTGGTCGAGTTGAGAAATGTCTTCGGCTTCCACTTTGCGCACAAAGGCGTGCGGATGCGCTCCGGATTTTTCGGGCCCGCAGAACGGGCGCTTCAAGCCGCGGGGCATGACATCGAATTCGTACCGGCGGATTTTCGCCGCTTCGGAGAGATCGCCGAACGCTTCGCGCCGCGGGTCGTCGCGACCGCGGCGGCGCCTCCGGACGAGAAGGGAAGGCTCTCGCTCTCGTTGCATGCTGGAGCGACGATCGCTGAATTGACGAATGCGAGTCGCGACCCCTCGCGACTCCTGGTCGTCGAAACGAGTCCCGCCTATCCCCGAACCCTGGGGCTGCCACCCGGACATCCGCATTCGATTTCGCTCGAAGAGGTCGATGTCTGGATCGAAAGTGACGCGACCCCGATCGAATTGCCGGATGGCCTGAACGGAGAGGTCGAGACTTCGATCGCGTCGCATATAGAGCCGTATATCGAGTCGGGCGCGACGCTCCAGACTGGGATCGGCGGTGTACCGAACGCGGTCGTCGAATTGCTCGCGAAGGGAGAGGGCGGAGATTACGGAATCCATAGCGAAATGTTCACGACCGGTTTGATGCGCCTTCATGAAGCGGGAAAGATCTCGAATCGCAAGGGCATCTATGATGGGATGTCCATTTCGACATTTGCGATGGGGTCACGCGCACTCTATGACTGGCTCGACGAAGGGGATGCCGTTCGATTCCTGCCAGTCGACATCGTGAATGATCCCGCTGTCATCGCACAGAACCGAAAAATGATTTCGATCAATGGCGCAGTCAGCGTCGACCTCTTTGGCCAGATCGTCGCTGATTCGATCTCGGGCGTTCAACATTCCGGAATTGGCGGCCACGAGGACTTCCTCGCCGGGGTCGGTCGAGTTTCCGCCGGGCGATCATTGATCTGTCTACCTTCGATGGCAAAGGTCGGTCCCGCAAGCCATTCCCGGATCGTCGCTCAGCTGGATCCGGGATCACTGGTCACGAGCCCCCGACATCAGGTCGATGTCATCGTCTCAGAATATGGTGCAGCGGAACTGGCCGGCCGAACGGTCACTGAGCGAGCGCGTGCGCTTGCGGAGATTGCGCACCCCGACGTGCGTGAGGAGCTGCGTGCCGCCGCAGGCGAGATCGAAGGTCGCGGGGTGCTCAGCAGATCTGCGATTGGAGACCGAGCGTAGCCCGGCTAGAGTTTTCGCCGCGCCGCCCAAAAACTGCACGAAACCCCGATTCGTTCGATAGGAGGTTGCCATGCGTAGTTCGACCCGCCTCGCGTCGATCGCCTTGATCAATTCGGCAACGGACGAGCCCGTTCGTCTCGGCGATCTGTGGCAGGACCAGACCGTCGTTCTCATCTTCCTGCGCCACTTCGGTTGACTGTTCTGTCGTGAGCAAGTCGCGCAGTTGCGTGACCCGATGAAGTCGTGGAGAGATCAGGGCGTCGAAGTCGTGATCGTGGGGAACGGGAACCGAAACTTCGCAGAGGCGTTTCGTGAGGAATTCGAAATAGAGGGCCTTTTGCTCGTCGATCCCGATCTGCATGCGTATCGGGCTGCGGGTCTTCGGCGCGGGCGTCGTGAGATGACTTCGCCGCAGCTGATCGGAAATACGATTCGTGCACTTCGAAGCGGGGCACGACAGACCGCCGTGCAGGGTGATCCCTGGCAACTCGGAGGTGTGTTCGTCTTTGCGCGGGGCGGAGATCTCAGGTTTCAGTTTCGATCCGCAGCCGCTGGGGATCATGCTGACCCCTCCGAAATCGATGCGGCATTGGACGAGTCGGCAGAAACGCTCGATGAAGAGCCCGATGGCTATTCGCTGCTGGCTCCCGCGATGAATGCGCTGCGCCCCG
The DNA here is from genome assembly GCA_965603475.1 of uncultured Myxococcales bacterium. Lineage (GTDB taxonomy): Bacteria > Myxococcota_A > UBA9160 > UBA9160 > UBA4427 > UBA4427. The sequence continues at coordinate 13,454 of CBFDDD010000049.1, read as the reverse complement.
CGCTCGACGCATCTCCTTTCTTGTCCTTCGACCGGCTCGGATTTCAGAGGCACTCGATTGGATTCGATCCGGCCGATCTGGATGTTGATCTCTATGGACGTCGATGCCTGGTGACGGGGGCGAGTTCTGGAATCGGATACGAGACAGCGCTCGCGCTGTCGGATCTGGGTGCCGAGGTTTTTTTGTTATGCCGCGAGACCGAGCAGGGCCAGGACGCAGTCGACGCGATTCGCGAGGCAACGGGGAACCGTCGGGTCCATCTCGCGATCCTCGATCTCGCTGATCCAGCGTCGATCGACGAAGCCATCGGCCAGCTCGAGAAGGATCCCATCGACGTTCTCGTACATTGCGCCGACGTCCTGGCGGACAAGCGCATCGAGACCGAGAGTGGCCTCGAACTGACATTCGCGACCCATCTCGCGGGCCCGCATCGTCTGACTCGAGGGCTGGCTTCGGCACTCGAGGCCTCGGATGATGCACGCGTCATCTGGGTCTCATCGGGCGGGATGCTGACGCGTCGTCTCAACGTAGAGGATACGCTTTGGGTCGATCGTGAATTCGACGGCATGGTCGCGTACGCCGAAACGAAACGCGCCCAGGTCGTGCTGGCGGAACTCTGGGCGGAAACGTTCAACGGTACGTCGGTTCATGTGAATTCGATGCATCCAGGCTGGGTCGATACGGTCGTGGTGAGAAATTCGGTGCCTCTTCTTCACAAATTTGCGAAGCCCATTCTACGAACACCGGCGGAGGGTGCGGATACAATCATATGGCTGGCTGCAGCTTCCGACGCCGAAGGTCGTACGGGTCGCTTCTTCTTCGATCGTCAGGCGGTGCGAACTCATTGGCTACCCACGACGCGTGAATCGAAGGAGGATCGGGACAGACTCTGGCTCCTATGCGAAGAGCAATAGATGTGTTCGAACCGAGGAATCGCGTGCCGCTGATCGGTTGTCATGAATGCGATGCGGTCGTCGAGGAGCCGATGGTTCCGGACGGCGGATCTGCGATCTGTGTTCGCTGCGGCGGTACCCTGTTCAGGCGTCAGCGCCAGACTGTCGAAATTACCCTCGCCCTGTCGATCTCCGCGGCAATCCTTTTCATCGTCGCCAATATCTACCCCTTTCTCGCCTTCGAGCTACAAGGCCAGGTCGCCCAGACCACCCTTCGTTCGGGCGTTTCCGCATTGTGGGGGCAGGGTCGTTACGCGGTTTCCGGACTGGTCTTTCTGACGACGATGCTTGCGCCCGCCGCCCAGATTGCAGTCCTGGTCTTCGTGCTCGCGCCGATCCATTTCGAGTGGCCGAATCGAGGCGCGATCCAGGCTTTTCGATGGCTCGAACGAGTTCGCGCGTGGAGCATGATGGAGGTCTTCCTGATCGGAATCCTGGTCGCGCTCGTGAAGTTGTCGGACATGGCGGATATCGTGCCGGGTCTGGCGCTCTGGGCGTTCGCATTGCTGATTCCCGTTCTGGCGGGTGCCTTCGCGTTTCTCGACGCGGAAGTGGTCTGGCGCAAACTCGAGTCGACCCGATGACGGCCTCTTCGATGCCAGGCGAGATGTCAGCAGCAATGCCAGGTGGACTCGATCACGCTCAATGCCATACCTGCAATCTCGTTATGTCGATTCCGAACGAGGCGAGTGGCCGTCGGCTTGGATGTTCCCGATGCGGATCTGTCGTGCATCGACGAAAGCCGAACAGCCTCACTCGAACCTGGGCCCTTCTCATTGCGGCCGCGATCTGTTATGTGCCGGCCAATGTCTATCCGATCATGGCGGTCACTTCGTTCGGAACGATCCAGGCCGACACGATCCTATCCGGTGCGGTCTATCTTTTCGTCCACGGAATGTGGCCGCTGGCTCTGATCGTCTTCGTGGCGAGTATCGTCGTGCCCGTACTGAAGCTCGTCGGACTCACGATTCTCGTCATCTCAGTACAGAAGCGAAGTCAATGGCGACCCCGCGAGCGAGCGCGTCTCTATCGAATCGTCGATATCGTGGGACGTTGGTCCATGGTCGACGTCTACGTCGTCACGATTCTCGCGGCGCTGGTCCACCTGGGATCGCTCGCATCTGTGCAAGCTGAGATTGGCTCGTTCTTTTTTGGAGCCGTCGTCGTACTCACCTTGTTCGCGGCAGAAAGTTTCGATCCACGGCTGATCTGGGATCTGATAGAGGACGATGATGAGTGACAACGCAAACGATGAGAAGATGAACGGTAAGGGAGGGATGCCGGAAGTCGTCGTGATGGATCGGGCTCGACTTTCGATCGTATGGCTCATTCCCCTGGTCGCCGCCGTCGTTGGAATCTACCTCGCCTATTGGGCATGGATGGAGAAGGGTCCGACGATCACGATCACCTTCGAGAGCGCCGAAGGGCTCGAGGCCGGCAAGACGAAGCTCAAGTACAAGAAGGTCGACGTTGGACTCGTCGAATCCGTCGAATTGACCGAAGATCTCTCGCATGTCGAGGTGACTGCGACGCTGACCACGGGCTTTTCTCGACACCTGACCGAGAGCACGCGTTTCTGGGTCGTGCGTGCACAGGTTTCTGCCGGAGAGATTACCGGTCTCGATACCGTCCTCTCGGGTGTCTACATCGCAGTGGACCCTTCGAGTGAAGGGGAACGCGCTCGCCGCTTCGTGGGCCTCGAAAAGGCTCCGATCGTGACTTCGGACAAGCCCGGAACGATTTTCTCTCTTCGCGCCGAAGATCTCGGATCGGTGGATGTCGGTTCCGCCGTCTACTACCGGTGGATTCGCGTCGGACAGGTTGCCGGCTATGAACTCGAGGACGTCGGCGACCACGTCAGTGTTCAAGTGTTCATCGAGGCCCCACACGACCAGCGGGTCCGGTCGACGACGCGATTCTGGAACGCATCGGGGTTCGACGCGACGTTCACGGCAGAGGGCATACAGGTCGATACGCCATCGCTTGTTTCGATGGTGGCTGGGGGAATTGCGTTCGAAACGCCGGCCACCATGATCGTGGCGCGCGATGTTCCGGAGAATATGGTCTTCGAACTCTATCCGAACAAACAAGCAACCCGTCAGGCGCGTTATCTACTGAAGTCGCGCTTCATCTTGTATTTCGAGGGTTCGGTTTCGGGTCTTTCAATTGGATCGCCCGTCGAATTTCGCGGGATCAAGATCGGCGAGGTCCTCGCGGTCGACCTCAGGTTCGATGCGGAGATGAACGTCATTTTCATTCCCGTCGTGATCGAGATCGAGCCCGAGAGATTCGGGCTGACCGTGGATGAAGTGGGAAGTGAGAGCGAACTGACTCGACTGCGTGACATGGTCGCGCATGGTTTTCGGGCGAGGCTTGCGACGAGTAGTTTGCTGACGGGTCAGAAGGCCGTCGAGTTTGACTTTCTGCCAGATGCTGCTCCCAGCGAAATTCGATTGGGGGAGGCCTATTATCCGATTCTGCCCACGGCAGCCGGCGGTCTCGACGCGATTGCAAATCGCGTGGCCCGTATCATCGAGAAAGTAGATCGTATCCCGATCGAATCGATCGGGCAGAATCTCGAAGAGGTACTGGAAGGACTCTCTGGGACGCTCGGTGAAGTCGAGAAATTGGCTGGTGCAGCAAACGAAGATCTCGTACCCAGCCTTTCTGCGTCCCTTGCGAAGCTCGAGGACACACTTGGTTCCGCGGACGCGATGATCTCGCCGGAGTCGGAGATGGCCCGAGATCTCGAAAGACTCCTGGCCGAACTCGCCGAGGCAGCGCGGTCGATTCGGCTCCTGGCAGAGCGTCTCGAAGAACATCCAGAAGAGCTGCTCAGGGGGAAGAGCGAATGAATGGCCGTTTCATGAGGCAGATCGCGTTATGCGTGGCGTTGCTGACTGCCGTTTCGATTTCAGGTGGAGGCTGCCTTGGGCGGAGCCCTGGCGTTCGGCATTTCATGCTCGGGACTTCGGAATCGACATCTACTCTCGCGCGGGCGGCGGACATGGCCGTACTCGTGGGGCCTGTAAGGCTGCCCGCGTATCTCGACCGGTCTCAGATCGCTATGCTCGAGGGCGGCGGCGAAATCTCGCTGAATGAGTTCAATCGATGGCTCGGCGGCTTCGAAGAGAATTTTCTGCGCGCACTTTCGCTCGGTCTTGCCCGGGAGCTCGGGTCGACGAAGATCGTGGTCGCCCCTTCGAAGGCACCCTTCGAGATCGACTATCAAATTCGGCTGCATGTAGACGATTTGATTTTCGAGGACGATGGCGGGCTGCGCGTGCGAGTACGGTGGGCACTGATTCCAATCGCTGAGGAAGGGGCGCCGGGGCTATTCGTGATGGACGAATTCATCCCGGTGGACGCAAATTCCGTCGAGTCAGTGGTGGCTGCCCACGAAGATGCACTCACGGATCTCGTCCGCCGCATCGCAGACACGCTCATCGCTCGCGACTCTGACGGCTGAATGCGCTTGTGGTGTCGGGATTGTCGTCCCGGCGGGGCGGTCTGAACCATTTACGCCAGGTGAGGATGACGCCCGCGAGGATGTTCGACCCGCTTTCCGGTCTCAGCAGCATGGCGCTGCATGCCGATCACACATGAGAGCGACTATATTGCGACGTTCGATATGACACCCAAAAACGAAACATCCGAGCGGGTCGAAGGAGTGGGCACGATGGAAGTTGCGGGCCAGATTGAAAAGGCCAATCCCAGCAGCGAGGCGCTAGAAACCACGGAAGGCTCCCCGAAGCGTTCCTGGAAAAAGTCGCTGCTCCACGAGGTGCGAACCCATCCCTTTGGCTATGCCGTGCTCGGCCTCTTTGTGCTGGCAGGGCCGTTGCTCGCGCCGCTGCTCTTCCCTCAGGCGCCGCCGGCCGTGGCGATCGTAGGTGGATTGGCGTTCGGACTCTATGCAGCGCTTTGTGCTGTGCCACAGAAATTCATGTAGAGAAGATTGGGGAGACTGAGCCGCCATGGGAAGCCCAGCAGAGATCGGATTCGAAGCCTGGCATCGCGCAATCGGGAACATGACCGATGAAACGCTCGACGAGCTTCTCGCCGACGACGTCGTCTTTCATTCACCGGTCGTTCACACGCCCCAGAAGGGCAAGGCTCTCACGAAGCTCTACCTGAAGGCTGCATTCAACGTCATGCCTGGACAATCGGGATCGAATGGCTCTGCCCGCGAAGAGGCCAGCCAAGAAAAGAAGGCAAAGGGGAAGTTTCGATACGTCCGTGAAGTCGTCGGCGAGAACGACGCCGTTCTCGAATTCGTGACCCAAATCGACGACATCACGGTCAACGGCGTCGACATCATCCGATTTGACGATCAGGGTCGAATCGTCGATTTCAAGGTCATGATCCGGCCCCTCAAGGCGATCCAGAAAATTCACGCACAGATGGCACAGATGCTCGATGTGCTGAAGGCGAAGTCGTAGAAGAGGTCGCAGCAGAGGACGTTCGCTCGCTCGCTTCGCGTGAGGGCGCCACTTGTCCGACTGGGATTGACGCTGACCGATTTATCGGGATCGCCCGCTATGCTTCTGTCGATGTCATCGTCGCCTCGCCGCCGCTATCAGCTTCGCCATACTGAGCTCAACCAGAAAATCGAAGAGCTACTCGAGGCCGCGCGTCGTGAGGCCACCGAACCCGAGGATCTGGAACTCGTACGCCAGATCATGGTGACCGGGGTCCATTTTCTACGCGATCAGACATCCCGAGCAGAACTGAAGCTCGTGAACAGCGCGCTCAAGGAACTGCGCCACGCCTTTCGCGTATTCAAACCCTACTCCCAGCTTCGCAAGGTCGCAGTCTTCGGCAGTGCCCGTACGGATCCCGATCATCCTGATTGGATCCATGCGCACGCCTTCGCGGAACGAATCGTGCGCGAGGGCTGGATGGTCATTACGGGAGCGGGCGGCGGGATCATGAGCGCGGCGCAGGGGGGCGCGGGGCGCGAGGCGTCGTTTGGCGTGAATATTCGCTTGCCCTTCGAGCAACAGGCGAACGAGGTCATCGCCGGAGATCGCAAGCTCATCAACTTCCGATACTTCTTCACACGCAAAGTCATCTTCGTCAAGGAAGCCCACGCGATCGCACTCTTTCCGGGTGGATTCGGTACACACGACGAGGGCTTCGAAGCGCTGACGTTGATCCAGACGGGCAAGAGCGAAATGGTTCCGATCGTCTTCGTCGACGCCCCGGGCGGGCGTTATTGGCGGGACTGGCTGGAGTATGTGGAGACCCATCTCGTCGATCGCGGCCTGATTGCCGAGGAAGATCTGAACCTTTTTCGCGTGGCCGATTCGGTCGACGAGGCCGTCGATGAGATCGAAGGCTTCTATCGAAACTATCATTCGAGCCGATATGTCGAAGGACGACTCATCCTGCGGCTACACGTCGCGCCGAGCGACGAAGACCTCGAATCCCTGAACGACGAGTTTTCGGGACTACTCGAATCCGGAAAGATAGAGCGCACCGACGTTCTGTCGGGGGAAGAAAGCGAGACCGCCCATCTCCCGCGTCTTCGATTGCATTTCAACCGCAAGGCCGTAGGCGGTCTGCGCAGCTTGATCGATCGGCTGAACGCCTTCGCTGAAGAGCCGGCGCCGCCGCGAGACGCTCGTCGCCGCGAGATCTTCCCGACGCCGATGCCCGAGGAGCAGGTCGAGGCGGAGAACGAAGAGGACGAATAGTCGTCCGCCTCGAGTCCCTCGCTCGTCTGGCTCGCTCGCCCGGCTATTTCGGTTGGCCCGCTTGGTAGCCCTCTCGCAGCTCGTTCGACTTGGTGAGATCGTCCCCGAACAGGCTCTTGGAGAAGCTCGTGAATGCCTCTTCCGACATGCCGGCCTGCCCGACCCCCTTGCCAATGCTCTGGCAGGTCAGTGGGTCGACCTCCCAATTTGTAAGCCCGCGCTTCACCGCCAACCCCGAGACACCACTACGCAGCGATCCGATATCGCCGCCCTGCTTGGCATACGTGTAGGCGAGTTGGGTGACGTCTTTCGCATAGGTCTCCGCGTCTAGTCCAGATTCCGGTTCCTCGGGTCTGTCATCCCCGCCGCCACTTTTGCTGCTGTCGCTCGACGATTCGGAGGAGCTCTGGCTCGATTCGGAGGAGCTGGTGACGGAGTCTGAGATCGAACCGGAGCTATTCGAGAACGAGCAGCCCGTGTTCACTGAGATCAGCATGGTCAGCAAGCCCAGCAGAATTACCGTCGGAAGCGAAGAATAGTGAGTCACTTGGAACCCCCCTTTTGCTCTCATGTCGCGAATACGAAGACTACCTTGTTATCCGCCACGCGTCTCACTCTACAGACAAGAACAGCGGGTCCCCTTTGGACGAAGGGGAATTCGAGATCGGATCTCTTGCTATCATCGAGCCTACGAAGACGACCAGGAGCAAAATCTTGATGCCGAGGGACCGCGAAGAGCTTGGACAATCGCCATGATCGAGTTCCTGGGATCGCTATCGACTTTGTGGGGAGCCTTCACGACGATGGTTCTCACCACGCTATCGGGTCTTCTCGTCTACCTCGTGTCCCACCAATTGATTTCGAAGTACATGAGGGACGACCTGAAGGACGCGGTCGCCAGCCTGTTTCGAGTGGTTTCCATACTCGTCAGCCTGATGCTCTCACTCGCCTTTGCAGAGGTTATCGTCGAGATGCAGGCAGTAGAGAAGTCGATCGAACGGGAGGCGGTCGCCATTTCGGATATCTTCACCGCTTTGCGGCACTATGACGAAAAGGTAGCCGCAGAGATTCAGAGTATTCTGGTTGACTACGCATACGCGGTCTCGGACGACGAATGGCCCGCGCTGGCCAACGATCACCTCGGTCAGCGAGCCAACGCGCTGAAGCAGGAATTTACCGACGCTCTGCTCAAGCTGATTCCAGCGAACCGGGCTCAAGAACAGATCTGGTCCAGCATCCTCGCAGACGTCGACGTTGTCTCCGACAACCGGTTGAAGCGGCTAGACGGTGCGCTCTCGAAACCTCCGGTCTACATCAATGTCGTCTTCTTTGGATTCCTCATCACGATGGTCTTCTTCGGGACCTATCGACCGGAGCCGGTGTTGATCGCGCTCAGTTCGCTCTACACCCTTTTCGTCGGTCTCGTGCTCTATTTGATCATCGCGCTAAGCGATCCATTCCATGGTGGAATGGCGCTCGAACCGAACACTTTTCGACTCCTGGCCGAGACACTGGCTACCGATCTGCAGTAAAGACGCTCGTGCGAGTCTCTAGTCGTTCTAGTCGGCAGTCGTGCCGAGTTGACGAAGTCCGCGCATCCGCCGCGCACGTTTCATAGCGGCCGGATCGGTGTCGCTCCCCGCAAGCAGAATGGCGCTCGTGCAGACGGTTTGCGCGGGCACCCCGTTTTTCTCGAGCCGGACCTGGCCGGTTTCGTAGACCTGGCTGCCGTCGGGCAGGGTGGAGGTGAAGGCCTCGTCGTCGACTTCGAGCAATTCGAGTTGTGCGCTCTCGCGAACGGCGCGGAGCATTCGGTGATCGAAGTTGGAGGGGTCGGTCACCCAGACCACTGCGTCGAAGGTGCCGCGCTCTAGGTATCGCAACGCCATGCGGTCGCCGACGGGATGCGCAATCGCAGCGGTGAGCCCCGGGGCCAGAAGGGCGAGATGTTGCCAGGTCCCGCTCGCACCGCCCTGGGGCGGGCCGATTGCGATCTCGGGAGGGCGATCGCCTACGGATCCCCCGAGTTCGGCGAGCGTGTGGATCGGTCCATCCTTGCGCACAGCGATGAACAGACACTCGACACCCAGGTGGCCTAGCACGGTCAGGTCGCTGAAGCGTTCGGGATCGGCGGCCAGGCGGACCGCATAGACGTCGGCCTGGGCGAAGCCGAAGGCGGCCCGTCCGTCCGCGAGCATCTCGAGGTTCTCTCCGGAGCCCGAGCTGAGTCGATGGATCACAGTGTAGTCGGCGAGCTGCTTCTCGAGGTCGGCCGCGTAGACCCCGCGGTACGTTCCGCCCGATACGCCGCTGGCGATCGAGATGCGCACGTCTTGCGCGGACGCTGCGAAGCCGGTCAGGTTCGAGAGCAACAAAGTGAGCAGGATCATCATGCGACGCATCAGGCCTCCTCCGGCACGGCGCGGAAGAACAACGAGAAGAGGACGGGCACCACGCCGAGGGTGAGAAGCGTACCCCCGCCCAACCCGGCTGCGATGACCACAGCCATTCCGAACCAGACCTCACCGCCGAATAGCATCAGGGGCACCAGTCCCAATATCGTCGTCAGCGTCGTCATCACGATCGGGCGCAGGCGTCGCACGCAGGCACCCACGATGGCGTCGTAGGGTCGCGCTCCCTCTGCGATCTCGACGTCGATGCGGTCGATCAACACGATCGCGTTGTTGATGACGATGCCGGCCAGCGAGAGCAACCCGAGCGTTTCCATGAATCCGAAGGGTGCCCGGGTGACGAGGAGTCCGAGGACGGCACCGATCAGCGTCAGGGGAATCGTGAGGAAGATGATAAGGGGACGTCGCACGGAGTCGAATTGCCAGACGAGCAAGAGCACGATCGCTCCGAAGCAGAGTGGGAGATTGGCGAAGAGTGCGGAGTTTGCCTCTCCCGACGATTCCAGTTCTCCACCATGGGTCAGGTGGTAGCCCGGAGGCAATTCGATCGAATCGAGATCGCTACGCACGGCTTCTGCGAAGTCGCTCGCCTTCCAGAAGGCGTGTCGGGCAGACACAGTGATGGTGCGTTCGAGGTCCCGGCGTTCGATGTTTCCGTAATCCCAGGTGATGTCGAAGTCCGCAATCTGGATCAACGGAACTGCGCCTGTGCCCGACTGCGCGAAGATCGGGATGGTGAGGATGTGGTCGAGTGCGCCGAGCTCCGTGCTCTGGGAGCGGACCAGGATGGGAATCGTTTCGTCGCCCCGGCTGAAGTCGCTCACTGTTCGTCCGTCGAAGGTTCCACCGAGGCTGACAGCGATGTCCTCGGACGTGACGTGCGCTCGTTGTGCCCGAGCCTGATTGACTTCGACGACGACCTTGCGTGTGCGATTGCCCCAGTCGTCGCGGATGGCGAGGGTATGCGGAATGCGGTGAAAGGCCGCCTTGATTTTGCTTGCGATCGCCGTCAGCTGCGCGCGGTCGGGACCTCCGACGCGAATCTCGACCAGTCCGGGTTCCGAGGGACCGGTGCCGAGCTTGTTGACGCGTGCCCGAACGTTCGGGAAGTGGGCGGCGAGTTCGATGCGGACGCGCTGCATGAGTGCCGGCATGTCGGCGACAGAGCGCACGTTGACGATCACCATCGCCCTGTGGTTTCCGGGATCGGGGGGCGCGAATCCAAGCACGAAGCGGGGGCCGCCACTTCCCACATAGGCAACGTGATTCTCGACTTCGGGATTGATCTCGGAATCGCGCAACCAATGGGAAAACTGCGTCACTTCGCTCCGGGTCTGCTCGACACTCGCCCCGGCTGCGAGATCGAAGTAGACGAGAAACTGATCGCGTGTCGAGTCGGGGAAGAACTGGACCGCCACGAAGCGGAAGAGGAAGAGGGTCGCGACGAAGACGAGGATCATCACGCCGAGGAACTGGAACGGTCGCGAGAGAATCCTGACGAGGAAACTACGGTAGTTCGCATAGACGCCGGTCGACTCGTCCGTGCTCGCGCCAGGCTGGATGAACCACATGCAGAAGAGCGGCGTCACGAAGAGCGCGAGCACCCAGGAGCAGAGCAGGGTGATTGTCAGGACTTGAGACAGCGCGCGCATGTACTCACCCGCCGAATTACTTGCCAGCATGAGCGGCATGAAGGCGAGGATCGTCGTCAGGGATGACGTGAGCAGGGGCGTCGCGAGTTCACGTCCGGCGGCGAGGGCCGCGGCGCGGCGCTCTGTACCCTGTTCGATTCGGGTTCGAATGTCTTCGGCCATCACGATTGCATTGTCTACGAGAAGGCCGAGCGAGATGATCAAGGCTGCGATGGAAACGCTGTGGAGCGGAACACCGAACAGACGCATCACGAGTAGCGACGTCAGGATCGTGAGCGGCACGATCAATCCCACGATGAGTCCCGTCCGAATTCCCAGAAAGAGGATCACGACGAGCAGCACGACGCCGACCGTCTGGTAGAGGTTGCCGAGAAAGTCGTTAATGCTTTCTTCTACACGCAAGGGTTGGAAGGTGGCGAAGGAGAGCTCTACACCTAGCGGGAGATGGTTTTCGAAGTCGCGGACTCTCGCCTCGAGGCGCCTTCCGTATTCGACGACGTTTTGGCCTTCGACCATCGAGACGCCAAGGCTCAAGGCGGGCTCGCCGTTGTAGAGAACGGGCTGATGGGGTGGGTCCTGGTAGTCGATCCGGAGCGTCGCAAAGTCGCGTAGGTAGGCGACGCCGCCGTCGGGCAGCGACAAGGGGACCTCGCCCACTTCTTCTAGCTCCCGGAAGCGGCCCGTGGGCTCGACGAGGAACTCGTAGCCCTCGACGTCGAGCCGCCCGCCCGGCAAGATCACGTTCTGGTCGGCGAGCGATGCCAGCGCCGCGGCGGGACTCATACCATGCTCTGCCAGTCGCGCTGCGTCGAGTTCGACGAGGATTTGTAGATCTTGGCGGCCGTAGACGTCGACCTGGCTCGTGCCCGGGACGATATAGAGATCCTGTCGCAGTTTCTTGGCGACTTCGTAGAGTTCGGCGAGATCGAAACCGTCGCCCGTGATCGCGATCGTCGCGACGGCGACCCGTCCGAAGTCGTCGTTGACGAAGGGCCCGACGGCGCCTTTCGGAAGATCCAGCTTGAGATCCTCCATGCGATTGCGGAGGTCCGCCCAGATGGGTTGGAGATCGAAGTAGCGGTCATACACCTGAACGTGTACAACCGACACGCCGGCACGAGAGCTCGAGAGGATATGGCTTGCTTCCGGGAGCTTGCGAGCCTGTTCCTCGACCTTGCGTGTGATCAAGTCTTCGATTCGCTCGGGCGACATGCCGGGAAATTGCGTCGTGATGACGGCTTCCCGGATGGTGAAGTCGGGATCTTCTTGACTGGGATGGCTCGAATACTGGCCGACACCGATCAGAGCGAGCAGCACGACGCATACCGTCGTGAAGCGCGGGCGGCGGAGTGCGGCTTCAGTGAGGTTCAAAGAAATCCGTCCTGCATGAGAGCCACGTTTTGCCCGTCGACCAGGAAATGGACACCCGCGATCGCCACGACTTCGCCCTCTTTGAGCCCGTCACGAATTTCGACGCTGTCGCCGCGCAGGCCAGAGATCCGCACGCTTCGCTTTTCCACGGTGGAGGACTCGGGCAGGTATACGAAAACAAAGGCCTCGCGTTCCGTGAAATGGGCCTCGCTCTGTTCATCGCCCGGAAGTACGGCGTTGATCGGAATGAGCCAACCGGTCTCGTCGACACTGCCGGCGAAGTTGAAGTCGACGCGCGCCGTCATGCCCGGGCGCATGCGGGGATCGGATTCCGCCAGGGCGATGGTCACCGGATAGGCATTCGAGTCGATGCCAAGCGCCCCGACCTTGGTCACGCGACCTTCGAATTCCTTGCCGGCAAAGGTCCGTGTCGTCATGCGCACGACGACGTGTTGTCCCGCCTGGACTTCATGCACGAGGGTCTCGGGCATGCGGATGTCGACCTCGATGCCCCCCTGGCTCTGGATCAGCAGGACCGGCGCGCCCGGCGAGATTTCCTGAAAGGGCTCGAGGCGGCGTTCGGCAATCAGGCCTTCGACGGGGGCGACCAACACCGTCTGATCGAGGTCGCGCTGTGCCAGGCTCACCGCCGCTTCAGCGGCTTGAACGCTGCTTTTCGCGGAGTCGAAGGCCGATTGAGCGGAATCGAAGTCCTGCTTCGAAGCGATCTGCCGCTTGTAGAGACTGCGCGTGCTGGTGACCTTCTTGCGCGTGTCCTGGAGTCTTGCGCGAGCCGACTGGAGATCCGCGATCGAGCTATCGAGTTTCAGTTGGTAGGGCTGGGCGTCGAGCGAGGCCAGGAGCTGGCCGGCGCGGACCCGGTCCCCGGCGTCCACGGCGACGGACTGGACATGTCCACCGACTTGAAAGGACAGCTCCGACTCGTCGCTGGCAGCAAGTACGCCAAACAGGCGTCGCAGCTGTCCGATGGGGCGGCGCGAAACGCTGATCGTCTTAATCGAACGGACGATCTCTTCGGGGGGTTCCGGTGTCTCGGAGCAGCTCGGGAGGAGGAGCGGCAGGAGGAGAAGGGCAGGGAGGGTATACAGTTGCGATCTGAAGCGGGCCATGGACGCGTCTCTACGAAAGGGGTTTGGAAACGGAAAGCATACCCCGTCTATGGATCATCGCGTTCGAAGATGGGGAATTGGCCGCGGCTCCGCATCATGGGATCTGCCTCCTTGCGTCCTCGAAAACCGCCTTGCCCAAGCTACAGTTGGCTTCTCTCCCGAGCTGCCAACCGGTATCATTTTCGGTGCTTCAGGCTTTCGTGTGGGTTGATTGTAGAGAGTGCGGATAGAGATCAAG
>CBFDDD010000048.1:0-33958 GCA_965603475.1 uncultured Myxococcales bacterium | reverse complement strand
CGAGGCCCATGGCGGAGTCGACGTGACGTTGGGACCGGTCGGTACAAGGTCGCCGCAATCCAGCGCGATCTCGAAGTCGATAGGATGATCTGACGTGGCGAATGGCGATTTGCAAGCCGGGCTGCGGCTCCTCGGACGACCGGATGTCAGCAGGCTGTTCGCCGCCTATTTGATCACCTATACCGGGACCGCCATGGCACCGATCGCAATGGCGTTCGGCGTACTCGAATTGACGGGCTCCACCAGAGATGCCGCGATCGTGATCGCCGCCCCGACCCTTGCCTCGATTGCCGTCTTGTTGATTGGTGGCGTGCTTGCGGACAGAACGTCGCGACAGCGGATCATTGTGTTCGCAGAAGTGATGGCGATGCTGGCACAGTTCTGGATCGCCTATCTCTTCCTTTCCGAGACGGCGACCGTATTCGCGCTCACGTGCCTGATGTTGGCGCTCGGTGTTGCTATGGCGCTCAATGTGCCCGCCTCGACGGGCCTGATTATCCAACTCGTCGACCGCGAAGAGCTGCAGGCCGCCAACGCATGGCTCGGGACGGCACGCAGCGGGGCGATGGCCGGCGGGGCCGCGCTCGGCGGCATTCTCGTCACGACCATCGGCGCTGGCATGACCCTGGCGGTCGACGCAATTTCGTTTGGTGTCTCGGCACTTCTCGTGATGTCCTTGAAACCCCGCCGTCAGGCTCAGCCCGAGCAAGCATCCATCTTCGAGGATCTCGCCCTCGGATGGAGAGAGTTCACTGCCCACACCTGGCTGTGGGTCATCGTGCTTCAATTTTCGCTCCTGGTGGCGGTTCACGAGAGCCTGTTTGGGCTGTTGGGGCCGGCCGTCGCACTCGATCACATGGCCGGCGCGGCGGACTGGGGACTCATCGCAGCGAGCTTTGGAGCCGGCACGTTGGCGGGCGGCATACTCAGCCTACGCGTGCGGGCTCGATTTCCGATGCGCTTTGCGACGCTCTGCACGCTGACGTTCTGCGGCCTTCCGCTTGCGCTGAGCGTTCCGCTGCCCGCCTATCTCGTCGCCATCACTGCGTTCATTCAGGGTGTCGCAGGTCAGATATTCGGAGTCATCTGGAACACCACCCTGCAGCAGAAGATTCCGGCGCACATGCTCTCTCGAGTCAGCGCCTACGACTATCTAGGCTCGCTTGCGCTCGCCCCGCTCGGCATTGTGGTCGCCGGCTTCGTGTTCGAAGCGATCGGGTACCGGATGACTCTATTGATCGCGGCGCTCACGGTCATTCTGCCGACTCTCATGGTGTTATGCGTGAGAGGTGTTCGGGACATGACGGGTTCCGACTGATCGCCTCGGCGTGCAGTCCGGAAAGAATGCGTTCATGCGCGAATCTTCGGTCGGACACGCGTAGCAATGGTCAGCCCTCAAAGGACTCAAAGGAAATGTCGCTTTTGAACTTCTCAATGAAAGGCACGTAGTCGGTCGGTTGAGCCTCGCACAGGATATCGCCGGGTTGGAACTCGAACCAGGGCTGGGCGCTCCCCGTCCAGATGTGTCCCGCTGGGCTGACCCAGCGGGGGTCGTCGAACGTGCCTGCGCGCAGACTCAAAATCCCATTCGATGGCGTCTGACCGTGTGCGATTCGACAGCCACAATCGCCGCAGAACGTTCCAAAGCGCTCGTTGCCTGAATCGGAGCGCCATTTTACTACTTGCGGCTGTCCGGTTGTGAATTCGAGAGCATCTTCGGCGATGGTCGTCGCGAGTCCGAAAGCGCTGCCCGCGATTCGCTGGCAGTTCGTGCAGTGACAGGCGTAGATCATCAGCGGCGCTGCCACGATCTGGTAGCGGAGAGCACCGCACTGGCACCCCCCAGTGATTGGGAGAGCAACTTTTCGAGTCATTTCGATTGGTTCCCCATCTGGACAGTTCCGCGATTTCGAAAAGCCCGAGGCATACGCTCAAGATACAGAAGGGGGTTCTTGATGCGAGTCTGATTCAGCGCTTCGCGCGCTCTGCCAGCAGGGCTCGCGTCTGTGACGAGATTGGCGCGCCGAGAATGGCGGTCACGAGATCGATGAGGTGGCTGGCAAAGAGTCGGTCGTCTTTGCGGCGTGGACTCTCCGCGCGTCGCGCGAGTTCGACGAACATAATGCGTCGCGCTGTGAAGCGGCTGTGGAGTGGGTCGACGGCCAGTGGCGACATCTCGGGTTCGACCATCGCGCGCCAGCGGTTGAGGCTGCTGGCGCTGTCCTCGCGTGCGATGGGATCGACGCGCGCAGCGTGACTGTTGATGAGCTGCGCAACGATACGCAGGTAGGCTCGGCCCCCATCTCGATCCGAGAGTTTCTCGGCTGCTGGCAGTACGAGTGCGGCCGAGAGCCGAGACAGGTCGCGCTCGTCATCTTTTGCGATCTTGTCGAGAAGCGCATGGCGACTCGCTTCGACCGCGGGCTCGTGTTTTTCGAGGATCGCACGAACGAGGCCGGCTCGATCCTCGAAGTGATATTGCAGCGCAGTGGCGTTGCGTTGGTCGGCCTCGCGATTGATCTCGCGCAGCGATACCGCTTCCACTCCGCGTTCGGAGAAGAGTCGTTCCGCCGCCCGGATGAGCCGGGCACGCGTCTCGTCGGCGTTGCGCGGCATTCGAGACCTCCCGGGGGTTTGCGGTTATCCTCGTGGAGGTTATCATGCAAGTGCATTAAAACAAAGTTGTTAGAACAAAGTTGACGATTCGAGCGTCTCGCGTGACGCTTCACGATGAGAACCCATTGACGAAGTGAGGAGAGTGCCATGGCCGGTCTAGAGAATAGGGATGAGATGTTCGACCTGCGGATGTCGGAGGGCGCAAAGTCGCTCTTCGAGAAGGTCAAGGCCTTCATCAAGGAAGAGGTCGAACCGATCACACTCGAATTCCATCAGCTCGGAGAGCGCCGCACCGACCGCTGGTCGTGGGCGCCCGGACAGCTCGAGCTGCTCGATGGAGTCAAGGCGAAGGCCAAGGCGATGGACCTCTGGAATTTTTTCCTGCCCGACGCGGAGACGGGGGAGGGGTTGTCGAACCTCGACTACGCGTACATCGCGGCCGAGCTCGGCAAGAATCCGATCGCGTCGCAGTGCCTGAACTGTTCGGCACCCGATACGGGAAATATGGAAGTTCTCGAGCGCGTCGGGACGCCGGAGCAGAAGGACAAGTGGCTCAAGCCACTCTTGAGCGGCGAAATCCGCTCGGCCTACGCGATGACCGAGCCGGATGTTGCGTCGTCGGATGCGAAGAATGTTGCGTGTCAGGCGCGGTTGGACGGCGACGAATGGGTGATCGACGGCGAGAAGTACTACATCTCCGGCGCCGGCGACCCACGTTGCAAGATCATGATCGTGATGGTCCAGACCGATCCAGACGGCCCGCCTCACACCCGCCAGTCTCAGATCCTGGTTCCGACGGACGCGCCCGGCTACGAGGTCCTAGGTCCGATGCACGTATTCGGACAGGACGACGCTCCGCACGGCCACATGCACATCCGCTTCGACAACTGCCGAGTTCCCAAGGAAAATATCCTGCTCGGCGAAGGACGCGGCTTCGAGATTTCTCAGGTTCGTCTGGGGCCGGGCCGTATTCATCACTGCATGCGATCGATTGGCGCTGCCGAGCGGGCGATCGAACTGATGTCGAAGCGCGGCATCTCCCGCAAGGCGTTCGGTAAACCCATCGCGCAGCTCGGCAAGAACGTCGAGACGATCGCGAAGGCGCGCATCGACATCGAAGCGATGCGCATGATGGTCCTCAAAGCCGCCAAAGCGATGGATGTGCTGGGCAACTCGGAGGCGCGAGTCTGGGTGAGCGCAGTCAAGGCGATGGTTCCGGAGCGAGTCTGCACGATCATCGACCAGGCGATCCAGATGCACGGCGCGACAGGTGTGTCGCAGTGGACGCCGCTCGCGGACATGTACACGAGTCAACGTACGCTACGCCTCGCGGATGGACCCGACGAAGTACACTGGTTCGTCGTCGGCCGGGCCGAAATCGCACGATGGTCGGAAGAGGGCGGGATGGACTACAACCCGAAGGAAGCCCACATGAGACTGCCGATCTTCAGCGGACCCTGATCGGCGTTGAGAACGCCATCGATGGTGAGCCCCACGGTGGGCGCCATTGTCGAATCGGAGAAGTGTTGAGCCTCTTCGCGATCAAGCCGAACTCCATCCATTGAGCGTGTCAGCGACGCGCTCGGATGGACCCGGCGATGTGGGGGAATCTGATTCGAGGCCAGCAGGCACCGGTTTCTCTCTCCGCCGAGATGGCCTCTTGCTTGCGGTGGTACTCGCCTGTGTTGCGTTCGCGCAATGGCCGCCTGCTGGCAGCTACTTTCGTGGTGACGATTTCGCCCATCTATACGAAATCGAGAATCACGGTTGGCTCGAATTTCTGCTGCGTCCGCAGGGCGCCCATTCCCTGATCGTTAGCTACAGCCTTCTGGCAATGTGCTGGGAGTTGTTCGGGATGCGTGCAGAGGCATGGTACGCGCTACCGCTCGCGATCCATCTGGCGAATACTGCACTCCTCTACCGCCTGCTCGTTCGCGAATCGACTGGATCTTCGCCTTCGCTTTGTCTCGCTGCCGGTATCGCGCTCTGGTGGGGCGTCTGCCCCATTCATCAGGGAACGCTCGGTTGGCTGTCGGCCAGTTGCCAGGCCACCGGCACCATGTGGCTTCTCCTGCTCTTCGGACGGCTCTCTCGGCTCCGCGAGTTTTCGTCGCCGCCGCCCATGCGCGAGCAGCTCGGGTGGTGCGCGCTCGCACTCTGCGCCGCCGCGAGTTTTGGAACGGCTCTGGCCGTCGCTGCGGTCGCTGGGCCGATTGCGATGCTTCTGCTCTGGGATGTTGAACCCGATGTACGACGACCTGCCATTCGCACACTCGGTGCGCTCTTGTTGGTGATCCCCATTCTCTATTTTTTGCAGCTCCTGGCATTTTCACACGTCTGGCCTGATCCGATCGGTGCGGCGGTGCTCGAAGCGCATGGGCAGAGCCTGCAACTGGAGCAGCTGCCGCGTAGTCTCGCGATGCTGTTCAAGCTCGTCGCCTATGCCGTGACCGCGACGCTATTGGGCGGCGCGGTCGCAATGAACGGAAAGGGTGTGCTCTACGGGCCGTGGACGGGTACACCGCCCGACGCCGTCGGGTCGGTTGTGCTCGTTGCAGCGGCGTTGGTGTCGGTTGTTGCAATTATCACGGCGTGGAAAATTTCAGGGTCGCGTGGAAGAATCGCTGCTGTGATCCTTTCGATTTTTGCCTGTTATGCTCCGATTTCTCTGGCACGCGCTTACTTCTACGAGATCATGACGCTGAACCCGTGGTTGAGCGCTGGGGTTCCTCGTTATCACTACCTTGGCACGCTGCTCGTGGCGTGGCTCTTGTTTGCAATCTTCGACGCGCTTTGGCGGAATCGATCGCAACGAATTGCTGGACCCGCTGTGCTTGCGGTAATTGTGGTACTGGCCCTTGGCTTCCAGGCGCCCGCGAGCGATGCGGTCCGGAGTACCCTGGGCTTCAAGAATGCTCGAGCGCGGGTCGAGGCTTTCCGAGGCAAGCTCGAACGACTTGCCCTGGAACGACCCGCCGGTGCGATCGTTGCGGTCGAAAACAGGGTATTTCCGAGCGCAGGCTGGAAGGTCGACCGATACACCTACCCCGGAATGGCAGCGCTATTCATGGTGATGTACCCGACCGATGAGATCGAAGGTCGACGCATCGTCTTCGTCGACGACAGCGACGGTGCGCGCGCACTCGTTCGGGCGCGTCCTGACTCGCGGATCGCGCGTCTCCTGGTGACTCGGCAAGAGGCCGATGCCTGGACGCTCGATGATGCGCGGTAGACTATGACGATGTCGCGCTCCTCGCTTCCGCCGCTGCCTCCGAACGCCGTTCTCTCGATCGTGATTCCGGCACACGATGAGGCAGCGAACCTGGGCCCGACAGTCGACGAGCTTGTCGTTGCGCTCGACGCCGAGCGCATTCCGTTCGAATTGATCATCGTGAATGATCACAGTCGAGACGAAACCCTGGAGGTTGCCAGAGAGCTTGCAGCCGCGCGAAGCGAGCTTCGAGTGCTCGATTGGCGCCGAGCACCCGGGTTTGGACGAGCGATCCGCGCGGGCCTCGCGGAGTTCAGGGGCGATGCAGTCGTGATCGTCATGGCGGACCGCTCGGACGACCCCGCGGACGTGGTGCGCTATTACCGAAAGCTCGAGGCGGGTTGCGACTGCGTTTTTGGGTCGCGGTTTCGGCGCGGGAGCACTCTATCTATGTATCCACGTCGCAAGCTGCTCGCCAATCGACTCGTGAACAAGGCACTTCAATTGCTGTTCTGGACAAATTTCAACGATCTGACCAACGCATTCAAGGCGTTTCGGCGGGAGGTCATCCTCGAATGCGGTCCCTATACCTCTTGTCACTTCAACTTGACCGTAGAGATGTCGCTGAGTGCCTTGATTCGTCGTTACCACATCGAGGAGATTCCGATCGCCTGGCACGGTCGGACGTGGGGCGCTTCGAAGCTGAGCCTTGCGCTGATGGGACGGCGCTATCTGAGCGTGGTCTTGAAACTCTTCTTTGAGCGCATCTTGATCTCCGACGATCTGATCGAAGACCGACTGAGCTCGAGTGGCGCAGACGAATCCGTCGATGCACAACGATTGGTCGACGAGCCGCCGGCACAAGACCGGCAGGAGCCGCGCTGATGCCCCGGCCCGTACGCTCGGAAGAAGTCGACGCCGTGTACGCTGCGCGCTTCCCGGAAGATCCGCGATTCCACGCCTGGCGCGCGGCGTTGTGGCGCGTTCTCGTTGATGATTGGTTCTCACGCTGGATTCCAACCAGCGCGAGTGTGCTCGACTTCGGCTGTGGGAACGGCGAGTTTCTGAATGCCGTCCATGCCACGCGGCGAATCGGCGTCGATCTGCGGGCAAGCCGGGCCAGTTCGCTCGATGAGGGCATCGAGTTCATTCACTCCGTCGACTTCCGAGTGCCTGGCATTGAAACGGATAGTATCGATGTCGTGTTCTGCTCGAATCTGCTCGAGCATATCCCCGACCGCGCGGCGGTGACGGATTTTCTATTGGAGGTTCGCAGGGTGCTTCGCCCTGATGGCCGGCTTCTCGTGCTGGGTCCGAATGTTCGTTATACCGGTCCTGCCTACTGGGACTTTTTCGACCACGTCCTTCCATTCACGCATCACACGCTCGTCGAAGCCCTCGCAACAGCGGGATTCGAGCCGGAGTTGTTGGTTCCGCGTTTCCTTCCTTATACGACCGCGGGCGGCCGTCGTATTCCGCTTTTCCTGGTGCGCGCGTACCTGAGGCTGCCCTTCGCGTGGCGATGGTTCGGGGCGCAATTTTTCGCAGTCAGTCGCGGGAGCTGAGCTGCGAGGAGCGCTCGTTCATCGCTGTAAAGATTGCTTCGATGGTGCTTCGCAGGGTTTGTCGCGGCTGCCAGTCGGGGTAATGCTCGCGAAATTTTCGGACGTCGCTGATCCACCAGACGTGATCGCCTTGTCGATTTTCCTCTTCGTAGGATGAGATAATCGGTCTTCCGCTGACCTCTTCGATCAAGGATATGGCCTCGAGTACAGAGCAGCTGGCGCTGCGTCCGCCACCAATGTTGTACACCTCGCCTGGGCGAGGATTGCTGTAGAAATGCCAGAATGCGTCGGCGAGATCCGAGGCATCGATGTTGTCTCGCACCTGTTTACCCCCATATCCAATCACCGTGTACGGTGTCTCAGTCACGGCACAGAGCACCAGATAGGCAAGGAACCCGTGCAGCTTCGTCGCCGAGTGCGCGGGGCCCGTAATGCAGCCTGCCCGGAAGACGCCCGTTCTTAGTCCGAAATAGCGACCGTACTCTTGTGCAAGTACATCCGCCGACAACTTCGAGGCGCCAAAGAGACTGTGGAGCGTTCGATCGATGCTCATCGATTCATCGATGCCGTGTGCGAAATAGGCGTGGTCCTCGCTGACTTCGAAGCGCGTCTCGAATTCTTCGAGAGGGAGCCGGTTCGGGGTGTCTCCGTAGACCTTGTTTGTGCTCGTGAAGATGAACGCGGCGTCCGGAGCGTGGAGACGGGTGGCTTCGAGCACGTTGAGCGTCCCATTCGCATTGATGGTGAAATCTTCGTGGGGATTGGTCGCTGCCCAGTCATGGGAAGGCTGCGCGGCAGTGTGAACGACGACTTCGATGGCTGCGCCGTGACGGGCGAACAACGCCGATAGACCTTCGCTGTCCCGTATGTCGAGTGTTTCGTGTTGGTAGCCCGCTACTTCGCTTTCCAGCTGAGCGCGCATCCAATTTGTGCTGGCCTCCTCGCCGAAAAGGCGGCGGCGCATGTCGTTGTCGATTCCGATGACGTCGAGACCTTTCTCCGCGAAATGTCGCGTGACGGCGGCTCCGACGAGGCCGGCTGATCCGGTGATGATTGCAAGACCCACGATTCGAGTTCCTATTTCTGGCACTGGCACTGGCACGCAGCTCGATTGGCGGCCCGTCGTCAGCTAAAGCGCGGCTCGAGTCGGACCCGTTCGGACCGAAGCCATTCGAAGACATCATTGAGCAAGACGTCGAGCGTCCGATTCGGAACCCAGCCAGTCTTGCTTCGGACCGCGCCCGTATCCGTGACATGGTATGGCACATCCGCGGGATGGGTATCGGGCTCGGAGTCGATTTCGATGGCTCGACCGGCGTGCGCCTGGCATGCGGCCGTCAGTTCCCGCAACGATGTGGACCGGTCGGCGCCGCCACCGACAGCGTGGAGTTGGTAACCGGCGGTTGCGTCGGTGACCTCTATCTCAATCAGCTCGTAGAGGTCGTCGACGTGCAGGATGTCGCGAACCTGCTGTCCTTGTCCACCGAAGCCCATATAGGAGAGGCGCTCTCCCCAGAGATGACGTGCGGCCCACAAGGCGATGAAGCCCTGGTCCACCCTTCCCATCTGCCATGGGCCTGCGATCACTCCGCAGCGATTCACGATCGCTCGAAGTCCGTGGATCTGAGCGTATTCTTCGATCAGGAGCTCCGAGCAGAGCTTGCTCGCACCATACGGGGATCGATGGCCGGTGAGGGGAAAGTCTTCGGTGATCCCACGCTCCGACCAGCCCGGCCCCGATGCGCCCTGCGCAAGTACGAGCCGCTCACCTTTCTCTTCGAGGGGTAGTGAACGCAACGCAGGTATGGGATGTACGCGACTCGTCGAGAGGAATACGAGCATGGCATCGTCACGTTGGCAGCGCTCGAGACATGCCGTGACGGATTGGAGGTGGGCCAGGACGAGGGCGCCGATACCCCCGCCATAGCCTCGTCGAACGGACGGATCCGCCGCGCAGTCGATCACGAGGTCCAGGCGACCGATGTCTTCGAGTTCGTTGAGCTCGCGGGCATCCGCCTGGATGAACTCCACGCCGCCCCGGTTCAATCGCTCGACCGAAAGCTCACTTCCGCTGCGCGAAAGATTATCGAGAGAGACAACCTGGTCGTTGCCATGCTCCCGCTTCCATGCGATCGCGATCGTCGAACCGACGAACCCGGCGCCTCCAGTCACCAACACGCGCACGGCTTGTTCTCCTTCCGTCCAGTCCCAGGCGATGCGGCCTGAGAGTACGGCACGCAGGCAATCAGTACGAGCGATCGAGTGGCGATTTGGACGGGGGCCTCTGTGATCAGCATCGATATCGGGGGGTGCGGCGATCCGGTCGATCGGATCAATTGCGATCCACTGTTTCAACCGCTGCGCGCTATGCTGAGCGATCTCGATGTACGGGATCGGCGTACTCGGAGGATGAAGGATTGTTGTCGGGAGTGTTCGAACCCGAGATCGAGCGAGATTCTGATTGTGCGTCGACGGGGACATGAAGCGCGAATGATGGGCCCTGGCGTCAATATCCGAGCGACTCTGTATGGGACGGTCGCCTTGGCTGTGGCGGTGTCGGTAGCGGGCGTCTGCCTTCCGGCGAACGCAGAGAGTGACACACTCCGACAAGAACTCGAGGTTCTGAAGCAACAGGAGGTCGAGAGCCGGGCTCGTATTGCCGAGCTAGAGCGTCGCATCGGCGATTCCGAAGAGGCGAGAGGGGCGACGGAGGCCACAGCGCCTGCCGTCGCGGCGTCCGACGATCTCTGGTCTCGGCAGATGCGCGGCGCGAACGTTCGCCTGATCGACCTTGGACTTGACATACTTGCGACCGGGGGGTCCTCGACGAAGGGAGGCGACGATCTTCGCGATCTTCAGGGTGGCGCCCACGACCCAAGGCAGCGTGGATTCACTTTGAATCAGCTCGAGCTGAGCTTTCAGGGCGCTGTCGACCCCTATTTCAGGGCCGAGGCCTATCTCGTCTTTCAGATCGACGACGAGGGTGAGACGAATACCGAGGTCGAGGAGGCGTTCGCGACGACCCAGAGTCTGCCCTTTGGGCTACACGACCTGGGCTTCGAGATCGAGGCCGGGCAGTTCTTTACGGAGTTCGGGCGTAATAATCCGAGTCACCCTCACACCTGGGCCTTCGTCGATCAGCCCTTCATGATCTCCCGATTCCTGGGCGGAGACGGCCAGCGCGCGCCGGGCGTTCGGGTGGGATGGCTCACTCCGTTGCCCTGGTACTCGGAGATCCACGTCGGGATGCAGAACGCTCGAGGCGAGACGTTGCCGAGCTTTCTCGCCAACGATGAGGTTTTCGATGAGAGGCCCATCGGGGGACGACCTCGGGAATACGACTCGGTCCACAGCCTCGACGATCTGGTGTATCTGGCGCGATGGGTGAACGGATTCGATATCGGCGAGGAGTGGAGCGCGCTGGCGGGGGCGTCGGCGCTCTTTGGTCCCAACGCGACCGGCTCCGACGGTCGCACCCAGATCTACGGGATGGACCTCGTTGCGAAGTGGCAGCCCTTGCGATCGGATCGCGGCTGGCCCTATTTGCGCCTCACGACAGAGGTGCTCTATCGAAGATACAAGGCGGACGAATTCAGCGGGGAGCTACCCCAGGACGATGGCTCGAGCCAGTTCGTCTTCATTCCGCAGGATCGACTGAACGATTGGGGGCTCTACAGCGAACTCATCTGGGGCTTTCGGCGAGGTTGGTCCGCGGGCCTGCGATATGGCTATGGAGCTGCGGACGGTCCGAATTATGACCGGACGGGAGCGCGTGCCTCTCGGAACGACGATCCATACCGATCGACGCGTCATCGACTCTCCCCTGTGCTCTTCTACGACCCAACAGAATTCTCGCGAATTCGGTTGCAATACAACTACGACCACGCGAAGCATCTCTCGGGCAATGATGCCCACACAATCTGGCTCGGCCTCGAGATCAGCATTGGTACACATCCGTTGCACTCGTACTGATGCAGCGCACAACCACACTCGCGTTGTTATGCCTGCTCGTGTGGGGAGGAGCGGTTCGGGCCGAGCCTCTTCGGGTTGCAACGACGACTCCCGATCTCGCGAGCCTGGTCGAGAGCGTCGGGGGCGATGCGGTCGAGGTGACGGCCTTCGTTCGAGGCGGACAGGATCCCCATTTCGTCGAGGCTCGACCGAGCTTCATCCGGGTGCTCTCTCGCTCAGACCTCTTCGTGCGGGTGGGGCTGCAGCTCGAGGCGGGCTGGGTTCCCGCTCTCGTTCGAAGCGCGCGCAACGGACGCATCATGCCGGGTGCATCGGGGAATCTCGACGCTTCGACCGTCATCCCGCGACGCGGTGTGATCGGTGGAGTGGTCGATCGATCGATGGGCGATGTACACGCTGAAGGCAATCCCCATTATCTGGTCGACCCGGTCAATGGGATCCGGGTGGCTCGAGCCATTCGGGATCGGCTGGCAGCGCTGCGTGTCGAGCTGTCGGCGTCTTTTCGGGCCAATACGGCCGCCTTCGAGGAGGCATTATTGTCTCGACTCGTCGGCGAGAAATGGGTCGTTGACTACGGAGCACCGACGCTCGCCGAAGCGATTCTCGTGGGCAGGCTGCCGGACGGGGCAGATGAATCGGAACTTGGGGGATGGCTGGGTGCGATGCGGCCGCATCGGGGTAGGGCGGTGGTGGCCGATCACGACCTCTGGCCCTATTTCGCGAAGCGCTTCGGGATCGAAGTCGCCGCTTTTCTAGAGCCACTTCCGGGCATCACGCCGACGACCAAGCATCTGGCCGAGACTGCTGGACTGATGAAGAGGCAGGGGATCCAAGTGATCCTGTCGGCCTCGTATTTTCATCCGCGTTATGCGAAGAAGGTTGCCAAGGAAACCGGGGCTCGAGTCGTCGAAATGGCCAACCAGGTGGGCGCGCGAGAGGGAGTCGACGACTATCTCGAAATGATTGACTGGAATGTCAGGCAGGTCGCGAATGCCCTCGACTAGCAGCCCGTCG
The DNA here is from genome assembly GCA_965603475.1 of uncultured Myxococcales bacterium. Taxonomy (GTDB): domain Bacteria; phylum Myxococcota_A; class UBA9160; order UBA9160; family UBA4427; genus UBA4427. The sequence goes on along the minus strand of CBFDDD010000048.1, from coordinate 21,580 downwards.
ATGCTGAGTCTGACGGGAGCCCGTTTGGGCTACCCGGGTGCGATCGTGCTCGAAAACGTCGATCTGAAGGTGGGGCCGGGCGAGTTCTGGTTCGTGATCGGTCCGAACGGCTCGGGTAAGACCACGCTCCTGCGCGCATTGCTCGGGCTTCTCGAACCACAGCGCGGCCAGGTGGCGCGTGATCCGAGGTCGGCGAGTCAGGCGCGCACGGGCTTCGTCCCCCAACAGTGTGAGTTCAGCCACGCACTTCCGACGACCGTTCGCGAATTCGTATCGCTCGGTGCGATCGGGGGAGATCGACCGCGTTCGATGCGCGAAGAGGACCTCAGCTGGGCCCTCGAACGAGCACAGCTCGACGGGATGGGTGATCGCGATTACTGGTCTCTCTCTGGAGGGCAACGACAGCGGGCACTCGTCGCGCGTGCCCTCGTGCGTCGGCCGAGTCTGCTCGTGCTGGACGAGCCGACCGAAGGAATGGATCTCGGTTCGCAGGAGCAATTTCTGGCGACCGTAGAGGCCCTTCATCGAGACGAAGGCTCGACCATTCTGTTCGTCACCCATCACATCCAGGTCGCCGCTCGTTATGCGACTCATGTGGCGCTCGTGTACGAGGGACAGCTGATCGCGGATGGACGAGATCGGGTTCTTCAGGCGGAGCTTCTCGAACGAGCGTTCGGGGATCGCGGAGCCGCGATTGCCCGTACGCTTTCGAAGGGAGGGCAGGCGTGATCGAGGCCTTTGCCGACTCCTGGGGGCTCTTTGCAGACACCTATCTGGCGGGTTGGGCGGTCGCCGTGCTGCTCTCGCTCGTGGGCGTATGGGTCGTCGCGAGAGATCAGATCTTCCTGGGAGCCGCCGTCTCACAGGCTTCGACCCTGGGTACCGCAGTTGCGATCTGGCTGCAGGGCGTCACGGTCATTCATGCATTCGAGTCTGATGCGGTGACGTTTCTCTTTGCCGTAGGGGCATCTTTTCTGACTGCACTCGTCAGCGCTCGACCCGCGCGTTCCGGCAGGGAAAGTGCCGAGGCGATCACAGGCTGGATTTTTCTCGTAGGCAGTACGATTCCAGTTCTGCTCCTCGTCCGTAATCCGCATGGGCTCGAGGAAGTCCATCGCATCTTGTTCTCGTCGATCCTGGGCGCCTCCCGGGCGGACGTGTGGCTCTTCGGGGGCCTGCTCTTGATCTCGTTGGTCGCTGTGGCTCGACTGCGGGATCGCATCGTGCTCTACGCGATGGATCCCGAGATGGCGGGCGCCGTCGGGATGCGACTACCACTCTGGCGTGTGGGGATGGCGGCCTGGTTGGGCGTCGCGGTCGGACTGTCGATCCATTCGGCGGGGATGATCTATACGTTCGGCTGCTTGGTGCTGCCTGCGATGGCAGCTCGCAAGCTCTGTCGGGAAGTCCGACCGATGTTCGTCGTTGCACCGGTGTTGGGGCTGACGACTACCGTGTTGGCATTCGTTTTCGCACATACGCTCGACTTGCCGCCCGCGCAATTGGCGGTCGCGTTCCAATGTGGCGTGCTTGTTCTGGCCTGGGGCTGGAGCTGGATCCGGCAGGGAAGCTGGCGCGCTAATCGATTTTCAGAATCCGGCTGAATGGACTCGTTCTCGCAACTGGAAGCCTGAAGTGAAGGCAATTTCGGCCAGTTCTTCAACGTCCGTTGAACTCCGGCTTTCGCTTTTCAACGAACGCACGAACCGCCTCGCGATGGTCCCCTGTACTCGCGCTTTCGACCAGTCCGGCCGCTTCTCCGGCAAGGCAAGTCGCCAGGTCCTCGCGCAGGGCCCGATCAAGGTTTTCCTTCATCTGTCGATAGGCGACCGTCGGGCCCGACGCGAGTTTTCGAGCCCATGCAAGGGCCTCTGGTCGAAGCTGTTCGTCGGGTACGACCCGATTCACGATCCCGAGTTCTTCGCAGCGTTCGGCGTCGATGCGTTCGGCCCCGTAGAATAATTCACGCGCTCTGGCCGTGCCGACGAGTTGGGTCAGGAAGAAACTCGCGCCGTAGTCTCCGGATAGCCCGATATTCGCAAATGCGGTCGTGACGAAGGCCGATTTCGCCGCGATGCGCAGGTCGCAGGCCAGGGCGATCGAAAGTCCCGCACCGGCCGCGGGGCCCGGAAGCGCGGCGAGTGTCGGTTTTGGAAAATGATAGAGCGCACCGGTGAGCGTCAACTGGCGAACGCATAGATCTTCGACCACTTCCTCGCGGGTGCGCGGGGCTTCTGGCGTTTTGCCTCCGTTCCCTGCACCCATGCCCTTGACGTCGCCGCCTGCGCAGAATGCGCTGCCCGCACCCGTGATGAGCAGGCTGCGGACGTTGGCGTCGTCGGCCAGCCTGGGAATGAGCCGCCGTAGGGCGGGACTCAAATTGTCGGACAACGCGTTGCGTGCCTGGGGTCGATTGAGCGTGACGATCGCAACCTGGGAGTCGATTTCGGCAATGAGCTCATCGGTCCCGGTTTCCAGCGTTTGCCGAGTGGAATCTTGCATCGGAACAGGGCCTCCCCAGTAAGTCACAGACGGATCTCGAGTCGCCAGACTACTCGAATCTTCTCGAGGTGTCTCTTGGCGTATAGTCGTGCTGACCTGAACTCATTGTGGGAGCCCCAATGCGATTCTCCATTTCGTGGATTCTTCTCAGCCTCGCCCTACTTCTCCTGGATCTTGCGACTGCCGCACCGGGCAGGGCTGATGACTATGTCTTCAGCTCCGGCGCGAGGGGCGGGTTCTACCACAACGTCGCGGATCAGCTCATCGGGCTGCTCGGCGAAGAGCAGCGTACGGCCCGAAACAAGGTCAGTGGAGGGTCGGTCCAGAACCTCTTGCAGCTTGCCACTCCGAAGAGTGAGGTCAACGTCGTGCTGGCCCAGGCCGACGCGGTCCGGTTCTTCCTCGACGAACACCCCGAATTCTCAAGCGAACTCATCATCCTCGACGACCTGGGTCGAGAATGCGTTGCACTGATCACGGGCGCCAAGAATGGGATCTCGAGCGCGGCCGATCTGAAGACCGGCGGTTTCGGCAGTCTCGTGACGCCAAGCATGGGCAGTGGCGCCAGTGTGACGCTCGAGTACATGAGTCGCATGGACCCGGCCTATCGAAGGACAGCGGTGATCCATCGCGAGCCAATGGAAGCGATGCTGCAAATGAGGATGCATGGAGGAGAGAAGATCGCAGCAGTCATGCTCGTCAATCGGCCGAAATTTCTCACGCCCGAACTCGAGAGTGCCCTCGAAAGCCCGAAGCAGTTCAAGATGGCTCCGGTTCGGGCACAGGACGTGAGAAATGGTGTGCTCCCGGACGGTAGCCCCGTCTACACCTTCGACGAGGTGCTTGTCGGTGCCGGGAGCGATCAGCAAGTCCGCTACGAGACGATGTGCACGCGTGCGTTGATGCTGATCTCTTCAACCAAGCTCGACGAGTCCGCGCGCCGGATTCTCGCTCGCGTGCTTCTCGAGCGGGCGAAGCGATTCGCGCTCGATCATGAATGAATGCTGTCAGTCTTGTCGCCCGACTGCCGTCAATTTTTGCTATTCGAATTGCGAATTGTGTTGCTTGTCGAAACTATCTCGAAGACCTACGTTTTCGGTATCGAGCGCCTTGTGAACCCAGGGCAATAACCGGACGTGAAGTCTCGACGTCGCGTAGGAGCCAGAAATGCACGAAGTGACTGAGAAAGAGAAGAATTCTTTCTTCGAAGAAGTTGCCAAAGCGTCCGCTACCGCCGTCTGGTGTGCCCTTGCGACGGCCAATCGCAAGAACGAGCCTCGTGTGCGAATGGTGCACCCCACTTGGGAAGGCGATGTGTTGTGGGTAGCAACGGGACCTCAGACGCCGAAGGCCAAGCAACTGGAGAACAACGCCAACGTTGATGTGCAATGGCAAGTCGCACCCCCCAACTTCATACATATCATGGCTCGGGGTCGCGCGGAGATCTTCCGCGATAGCGCGACCAAGCAACACGCCTGGGACGTCATCGATTACGATCTGAATAATTTCTTCGCCGACGGTCCTGATGATCCGAACTATATTGCCGTGAAGATCACGCCTACGCGTGTTGAACTATCCGAGATGTTTGGTTCGACGAACCAGAGGGTATGGCGCGCAAGCTGATCCGGCCGCGATAGGCTGCGCGACCCATGGAATCGCTGAGTGGGATCCAGAGAGACAGATGAATATCACAGAAGTCGACCGTCTCAGTCTGCTCAGTAGAGTCGGTGCCGACTGAATTTGGAGGAGGCGACGCCGATGGCCATTCTGCTAGACGCCCACGCTGAGAATCACCCGGATCGCGCTGCCCTCGTCGACGAATTAGGGACGACGACATGGGCGCAGCTCCAGGCCCGTGTAACGCGACTCTCGAATGCGTTCGCGGACCGCGGAGTCGGGTCGGGCGACACGATCGCAGTGATGATGGGTAACCGGCGCGAGCTCTACGAAGTACTGCTCGCGGCGGCGCACACCGGGTTCACGGTCGTCCCTGTCAATTGGCATTGGGTTGCCGACGAGCTTGCGTACGTGATCGAGGACTCGGGAGCGAAGGCGCTGGTGGTCGGTGAGCGATTCGAAGAAATTGCAACGGCGGCACTTGCAGACGAGCGGGCTGCCTCGATCGAGTTTTCGATACTCGCTGGTGCAGCGGCTCGGGATGGCAGCGGCCTGGAAGACTACGAGGACTTCCTGACAAAGGGTCGGTCGGAGCCGCTCGGCGAACAGATTCTCGGGGGGCCGATGTTCTACACATCGGGCACGACGGGCCGTCCGAAAGGTGTGCGAGGGATGCTTTCCGGCGGCCGGGGGATTCCGACCGAGGTATTCAAGATGATCTGCGCGGGCATGAGCGACTACGTCCCCGCGGACGGAACGACGTTTCTAGCCGGGCCGGCGTACCACTCTGCGCAATGGGCCTTCAGCTTCATGCCGCTCATCAACGGTTCGACGGTCGTTATGCGACACAAGTTCGATGCGGCCGAGATGCTTCGGCTCATAGACGAACACGCCGTGACCAACGTGCATCTCGTGCCGACTCAATTCAAGCGTTTGCTCGATCTGCCAGAAAAGGATCGAGGTCACTACGATGGCTCGTCGCTGGTGGCTCTGTGGCATGGGGCCGCGCCGTGTCCGCCTCCGTGGAAACGCTCGATGATCGAATGGATGGGCCCGGTCATTCACGAGTACTACGGCTCTACGGAGGGCGCCTTCATCTCTGTCATCCGCGCGGAGGAGTGGCTCGAGCTGGGCGGCAGCGTTGGCAAGCCGCTCGAGGCCATGGAGGTCTTTGTCGTTGATGACGACGGGAAACACCTTGGCGTGGGCGACACGGGAACGCTCTACTTCAAGAGCAAGATGGGAAGCGACTTCGAGTATCACAACGATCCGGAGAAGACGGCGGCTGCGCATCTCGAGCCGGGTGTATTCACCACGGGAGACGTTGGTCATATTGACGAGGACGGCTACCTCTGGTTGTCCGACCGCAAGATCGACATGATCATCTCTGGTGGGGTGAATATCTACCCAGCCGAGATCGAGGCGGTACTCGCGGAGAACGAGGCCGTCGAAGACGTCGCGGTCATCGGCGTTCCGAACGAAGAGTTTGGCGAGGAGGTCAAGGCGATCGTGCAGCTCGGTGGCGAAGCGGTCGATCGAGGTCAACTCGAGGAACAGCTCATGACCTCCTGCCGAGATCGGCTTGCGGGCTATAAGCGGCCCAGGAGTATCGACTTCATCGACGCGCTTCCGCGCACGGGTACGGGCAAGATTCTCAAACGAGAACTGCGCGCACCCTACTGGGCCGACTCGGGCAGGTCGATCTGAGCAGCGCTGTTCATGCGCGTGCGTCGACGTCGAATGGGCCTGGGGGAAGTTGAAGTCTGTTGGCGATGTGTCGCCCGATTCGCCGTTGCACTCTCGAGCAGCCCGATCGGAGTGGTCTAGTCGAGGTGGCCGCCATGTCCCACCACATCCAGGATTTCCTCGAAGGTCTTGGTGTCACGCGAGATGACCCGGGGCAGGATCGTCGGAATCGTCGCTGGGTCGATCTTGCGCTTCGCATCGAGAAGTTCCGCGGTCGACGCATAGCCTGCGATCGCCTCGAGGTTCTTGAAGGTTGGTGAGATCAGATTGAACTCGCCCGCGGCGAATCGCTCGAGCGCGTCCTTTGGTCGAATCCACGTACTCTCTACGGTCTCATGGCCATCATGGAGCGCCTCCTGGCGACCGGGGGCACGAGCCACGAAGAATCGTGTGTTGTAGCGCTTCGGCTGGTCGCTGGGCGTGATCCAATGGGAGACGTAGGCGAGCTGGTCCGTGGCGAGGCGGAGGCCTTCTGTCTTGCACATCGCTTCGAGCACACCGTCCTCGTTGGCGTTGAGTCGGTCGCGCCAGGATGCGTATCGTTCGCGCATCGCCGTTGACTGGAGTCGGAGTATCCCGGAGTCCGATCCCAGTGCGAGGAGTACACCGGCCTCTTCGAAGCATTCACGAATACAGGCAACCCAATAACTCAATCCGCCGGAATCGAGACCGAGTATTGCGCTGGCGGCGATGTCGTCCGGGCCTCGAGCGAGCGCGCTCCAGCGGCGCGCGTGGTCCGCGTCATCGACCTTGCCGCCCGGAAAGACGTGCAGTCCCCCGAACATGCCGTGCGCGCTGCGCTCCATCAAGAAGACTTCGACCCCGGACGACCCGTCGCGCACGAGCATGACGGTCGCCGCCGGTCTCGGGGTCACCGGCGTGGCTTCTCCTGTTTCTCGGGTCATCGAATAAACCTACGTCTGTCTCCGCGGTCGATCAGCTGATCGGGATTAGGCTGAAGGCACCCAGTTGCCATGGAAGGTGATGCCCGCATTTTCGCGCAGCTTCAACGTGCAGATGGGGCCGTCGGCAACTCGTCGCGCGTCGAGGATCGCCACCTCCGTCTGGCTCGTCAGGCCATCGTGCACGAAACCCATCAGCCAGCCGTCGTCCTCGGCTCCCGTGCCCCCCGCGGATGTGGGGCGTGGCACGAAGACCGATTCGTGTGCGGCCTTCGTTTCGCCATAGTCGAAGGAATCCGTCGCGCCCGTCTCCAGGTCGAGCTTCAACACGCCGCGGAACCATCCGCCTTCGCCTGGGCGAGTATTTGCAGCGAAGTAGCCGTAGCGCGCACCGACGCTCTCGTGTCGTGAGTTGATGCGCGGGAACTCCGCCGGCAGATCGCAGATCTCCTCGGTCTTGACCGTGCCGGCAGACGGATCGATGCGATAGCGGTGGACGCCCCCCAGTCCGTAGTCTGCCCAGTCGGCCGTTCGGAAGTTGGCTGCAGGCTCACTCATGCATTTCCACTCGGGCTGCCTGCACAGATCGACGATGAGTTCTCCGCCGACGTCGCGCGCGCCGATCACGTGTCCAGCCAGGCATGCTTCCTCTTCGAGAAAGATGGGCTTGCCCCCGCTTCTGCGCATCAGGGCAATCTTGAGGCCGCGCTCGGGCTCCCAGCGAAGTGAGTCGAAGAACGTCCCCGTGCCGAACAGAATCTTGGCCATGCTCGGAATCATCGGCGGCATGAAGAAGGCCATCCATTCCTTCGAGAGCGCGTAGTCGTGCACGAAGCCGGCGCCGCTGATCGGAATCTCGCCGATGTGATGGAGACGAGCGGACGGATCGACACGGAAGAGCTTCAACGATTGTTTGCTTCCGAAGTGCATGCCGAAACCGAAGCCGTCACCGGAATCGGGGTCGAAGTGAGGGTGCGCCGTGAAGGCGGTGCGAGCGTGCAGTTGTCCGTCGAAGTCGGTCATTTTTCCGGTCGCGAGCGTCTTCGCGTCGACCTCGTAGGGGTGGCCACCTTCCTCTAGTGCCCATATACGGTCGGCCATGTGGATGACGTTGGTATTCGCCTCATGGGCGGGCGGGCGAAACATGTTCGCCAGAATTCCGCCTGGGCGATTCGTTCCGGCGAGTCGGTAGAGCTGCTTCTTGGCAGCCCGCTCTTTTCGGTACTTCTCCGTCTCGACGTATCTCGCCTGGTAGCGAACGCTGCCATCTTCACCGATGTGGATCGCTCGGATCAGGCCATCTCCGTCGAAAAAAGAATCCGTCCAGTCGTGGGTGCCGGGACCGTTGCGATAGAGCGTGCCCGCCAGGCCTTTGGGTATCTGGCCTTCGATGTCGGTGACGACCTTTTTGCACTCGGAGACGGTGTCGAACAGACCCTTCCAGCTCTCAGAGGTGCGGGCGCCAGGGGTGTCGGAGGTGAGGGGCATTTGTGCAGTGGCCATGGGGCGTCTCCGTTGATACGAATTCTGCGATCAGCAGTTTGAACGAGATATCGAGGGCAGTCGCGGGCAATCGAGGCATCACACGCTCCGATTCGCCACTCAGCCTTGTTTAGCAAATTCTGCGTAAGCAGCCGCGGTCCCTTGAGCCATCTTGTCGCCATCGAAGGGAATCGACATCTCTGCGGTGAATTCCATTACGATGCGCTCCGGCGTGTCCAGAAACTTCACGAACAGGTCGGGATCCAGACCTCGGGTAAACGCGTTGCCGTCATCCTTCGATGCAGCCATGCCCTGAGCCAGAAGATTGTACATCCACAGCTTGGTCTTTTTGTCGTCGTGAACCACAGTATGGCCCTTGTAGGTCACGGTCTTGCCGCCGCCCATGGCGGTACCCTTGCTTGACATGACAACAGAAGATCGGCCGTCTCGCGCGATCGCCTTGACGCGTACTCGCTCGCGTGTCGCGGTCATCCATATCTTGCCATTGACCGGTACATAGGCGGTGATCACGCCGATTGGATGGCCGGCTTTGTTGGCCCAACAGAAGACGCATTCACCTGCAGTATTCACGAGCTCTTTTTCACGCTCGGGATCGAGTCGGTATTGTTTGACGTCGTCGTAGTTCGTGGTCTGTGTGGACATCGAGCGGCACCCTGAAATGATTGAAATATTGATGGAGACTACGAGCTATCGGGCATCGAATGCCAACGGCAAACCTTCGAGTCCGTGAAGGAGAAGGTTGGCTGCAAATCGTGGCTCGGCGGAATCGGGTTGCAACCGAAAGTTTTCCATGCGCTCGAAGATCGCTTTGAATCCGCAATTCATCTCGCGTCGCGCGAGTGCGGCACCGAGGCAATGGTGGACGCCTTTGCCGAACGCGACGTGGTCCTTCAAATTCTTCCGCATGATGTCGAAACGTAGCGCGTCCGCAAACTGTTCGTCGTCCTGGTTGGCCGAAGCAAATCGCGCGAAGCAGATCGAGTTTTCGGGGATGGTTACGCCATGTAGCTCAACTTCTCGTGTTGTGCGGCGGAACATATTGGCAGAGGGGCTGGAGACGCGCAGCACCTCTTCGACCAGGCGACTAATCATTTCCGTGGAGGGATCGTCCTGGACGAGCGCATACTGATCGGGGTTGTTGATGAGCAGCCACATGCCTTCCGTCAGAGAGGCCGCTGTGGTTTCGTTTCCCGCAACCAATATCTGCGACAGCATCGATAGACACTCCGCGTTGTCCAGGGATTTCTCATCGTCAATACTGGCGTTGACGACCTTCGATAGAATGTCGTCTGCGGGTGATTTCCGGCGTTCGTCCATCTTTTCGACGAAATAGTGCTGGAACTCCAGGATATCCCTGGCAGCTGCCAGCGTACCGGCCTGATCCAATTGCTGGCTCAGGTTGCCGACAAAAGCTTCGGTCCACTTGCGCAGCTTCGGTAGATCCTGAACTGGTGTGCCGAGCTGTGATCCGATGACGGCCAGGGGTAGCGGAATGCCAAATTCGCCGAGGAATTCGCACTGGCCGGAATCGATGAACCGGTCGATCAACTCATGCGATGTGGTCTCGATGAAAGGCTCCAATGCTTTGAGATTCTTCGTCGAAAACGCACCGTCGACGAATTTTCGATAGCGGCGTTGCAACGGAGGGTCCTGGGTCAGCATCGTCGGCACGTTTGGATAGCCTTCTTCCATCAACCCAATGACTTCCGTGTCGTCCGTGTTCACGGCGCGGCTCGTGGCGCCCGGCATGACGCTCGAATAGGTCACATGGTCTCGCGCCATGGCTACGACATCTTTGTACCGGGAAATGAAGAACATACCCGTCGCGGGATCCTTGAAAACCGGTGCCTCATCACGCAGTCGCCGATTCATGACGGCAGGACAGCGCAGCACGTCGGGGTGCATTGGCGTGATTTCGTGGACTGGACAGCGCGCCATCTGCTCTAGTATTTCGCTCATCTCGAATTCCTTCCAGGATATTCACGTGGTTCGTTGAGGGGCCACTCATTTTCCGTGCGCGCCACCCGGCACTCGCTGGCGACCTGCGGCTAGGGTCGAAAGCGTGGGTAGTAGTTGGCAACTCCACCGGCCTTCGCATCCTTCACCCAATCTCCTTCATAGGCCCAATCCGCCTCGGCTCCTGGGAGTGGACCCTGCCAGAACCTGGCCATGGGTCCGTCCAGAGCGGACGGCTCGATAGACCATGCCTGGCGCTTGTAGGTCCAGTTGTCGGGGGCAAGCCGATGCGCTTCGCGGAAGTGCGATCGCGCTGATTCCAGGTCACCCTGATTGTGAAGATGCTGAGCCAACTCGAATTCGGCTGCGGCGGTCGCCTCTTCGACACCCCGAGCACCCGAACGCGCGATCACATCGGCCGGCGCCAGCGCGAATTCGCTATCCGCTCCCTTGGCAACCCAGTCTCGTAGTGCTGCTACGTAGGGCGCTCGATCGGTCACGATCTGGGCGGCGGCTGCCATCATCTCGCCCATACGACCGGGCGGAGGAGTCGCGGCGGCCTCGGTCGCAGAACCCTCCCCGGGAATGTCGGGCGGACTCGGCCATGCGGGCTCGGCGGGCCGAACGATCATTCCATCCTCGTCGATCCAGACGCTATTCGGAATGTTGACGACGCCGAAACGCTCGTCTACGAGGTGGGTTATATCGATCAGCGACGGGTGCTCGGGCTTCGCAAGATCGACATAGGGTCGCGCCGCTTCGGCGCCCATCGACTCGAGGCACACAGTCACGATTTCCAATCCTTGGGGATGGAGTTCAGCGCGAAGGGCCTGCCACCCGGGCAGGTCGTTGGCGCAGCCTCAATAGGGTGACCAGGCGACTAGCACGACCTTCTGACCCCGTAGCGAGCGCAGGTCGAAATCTGTTCCAGCGAAATCGGGGAGAACCAGATCCGGCGCCTCCGCACTGGTCAGCGCTCTTCCGCCCAGGCTCGCTGGGCCCAGCGCGGCGAGATCTCGTGAGTGACGGACGATCGGCATGCCGAGCTGTTCGGCCAGCGGAGCCACATCGACCTCGTCTCCCTTTGGCCCAGTCATCAAGGGTATGCACACATCCCCTCGGCATGCGCCTTCAGGCCGGAGCGCCCATCCGGTACCGCGTTCGAATTCATCTGTCGGAATGCGCGCTTCTGTGAGCAGCATGATTTTGTTGTCTCCGCTGATTGATTCGTTGACTGGCTCTGATGGATTCGAGCTGTTCGTCGAACTCGCCCAATATGGAGGGGCAAGTTCAGTCGATCCGCCATCTTTATAGACGATGATAAGATAGCGCCATGGCCAACAAACCGCGCGCGGCCTCCGGCAGCCCCCTCGAAGTGGATCGGATGACTCCGTATCTGTGGTTTCTGTTTGTTCTGCTGTCTACGGCCACACTCTTCGACGGATTCGACTCAGGAATGCTGAGCTTCGCTGCCCCCGAGTCACGCCGCAGCCTCGATATCGACCTTTCGGAATGGGGATTCGTCAACTCCGTAATCCGTCTCGGCGTATGGGCTTCTTTTCTCTTCCTGCTCCTCGCAGACCGCTTTGGCAGACGCAACTTGATGATGATCACGGTGATTGGATTCGGAGTGTTCAGCGGATTGACGGCGTTCGTGACCGACAAGTATCAGTTCATGCTCTGTCAGTTCCTGGCGCGCCTCTTTCTCACCGCGGAATACTCTCTGGCTGTGATCATGGCGGGTGAGGAATTCCCCGCGCGGCATAGAGGCCGCGCCATCGCGATCCTGACGAGCCTGGCTACGGTCGGAGTCATGCTCATGGCCAAGGGGATCCAGCCCTTCATCCTGCTCGACGAAGGCGCGCAGGGAAACTGGCTCTACGATCTTGGAAGCGGAATCGTGTCAGCGGTGCAAGGATTTTTCGGAATGCGGCAGGATGGGGAGAACTGGCGCGCCCTGTACATCCTCGCAATTTTCCCGCTCGCATTGATCGTCGTACTGCGTCTCTCCATGCGAGAGACACGACGCTTCGAGGCGGTGCAGGCGGACCGAAGAAAAGCCGATTTGCCAGGAGGCCCAAGCGAGACTACGCGTCCCCAGACACCCGGGCAGGCAGGCGGCTTCCGTGAAATCCTGCGGCAAGCGGCTATCCCGTGGAGCAAGAAATACCGTCGTCGAACCGCCATCGTGACTCTGCTCTGGAACTCTGTTCATATTGTGACAGGCCCCTCGGTCGTCTTCTACGTGATCTTTGCGAGAGAGGATCTCGGGCTCACGCCTCACACGGTCGGCGATATCGTCTTCTATGGTTACTTCGGCGGGACGGCAGGCCATTTCGTTGCCGCCTGGTTGATCGAGCGCATCGGACGCAAACGGACTTGCGCGGCCTTCTACGTCGTGGCCGGCATCTCGATCGCGATGCTGTACCAACACACCACACTCTTTGGGCAGTACTTGTGGATGGTGTCCACCGTATTTTCTTTCGGCGCCGCCAATACCGCTACGCACGTGTTCGCTTCGGAGCTGTTCCCCACCGAAATTCGTGCCACAGGCTACGCATGGACTACGAACCTGACAGGCCGTATCACGGAGGTCGTGACCCCGGCAGTCATCGGTCTGCTGATTCTCTGGGTCGGGATCTCATGGTCGATGACCGTCGTTGCTGTCGGCCCGATTTTGGGTGCGGTACTGGTGATGCGATACGCGCCGGAAACGATGGGCCTCACCCTCGAAGAGATCCAAGAAAGCCTCGAGACGGTATGAGGCTGCAATGAGGCTGAGTAGGCGGCCCAATCCCGTGCAAGCCGCTTCGAATAGGTAGTATGCAACTGTTGAGCTAGCAGAACGAATCTGAATCGGCAGGCATGACGGAGCGCGCTGCCACAGTTCGCAATGAACATCATAATGAGGTCATGTCTCCCTATGTGCGATTCACACGATGTCAGCAATCACACCCAAAGCGCCGATCCGCGAAGCGGCTACAGGCTCGCTGAGCAGTGGCCCATCTACCCACAAGACATGCAGTTCGAGATGGGTTCTGGGGTGGCAGTAGACGGCGAGGGTGTGATCTATCTGTTTACTCGCGATATAGAGCATTGGGCGGCCCATCCGCTCGCTATGCGAGACAAAATGGGCAAGAGCAGTATTTCGATGTTCGACCGTGATGGCAATTACCTCGGTAAGTGGGGGCATTCGGATGAGCGTGGCTTCGCGCTTGGCGCGCATACCCTCTACATCGAGAAAGACGGCATGTTCTGGACCACCGACCGAGATGGGCACGTGGTTCGCAAATACCATCCGGACGGTACCTTGCTGCTGACGCTGGGTACGTTCGGAAAATGGGGAGACGGATCGGATACGTTCAACGGCCCCACAGCAATGGTGGTCCAGGAGAACGGCAACATCGTCGTTGCGGACGGGTACTGGAATTCGCGGCTCGTGTGGTTCACGTCCGAAGGCGAGTTCATCAAGTCTGTTGGGACCTGGGGCCGTGGCCCGGGCGAGTTCAATACGCCGCACGCATTGGCACAAGATGCCACCGGACGCTTGCTCGTCGTGGACATGTGCGGCGGCAACTTTCACGACTACATGACCGTGCCCAATCAGATTGCCGAACATCGCTATCACCCCGAGGAAGGGTGTTATAGCCGGGTTCAAGTTCTGGATGCGGACGGCAACTTCATCGAGGAGTGGACCCATATCACTCCGTTGAGCATCGCCGTGTACGGTGATCATGTGTACGCCAGCGACAAGATGAGCAACCTTGCCGTACTCGAAGCGGCAACCGGCAAAGTGATCGATCGGGTGGACAACATCGCCATCTACATTCACCAACTGGCGGTCGATGCACGCGGTGACCTCTATACCGCATCAGTCTACCCAGAACACGCGAAGGAAAAGCGTGGGCGCGAAGGTCCTTCACATCACCGGTGGACACGCCAGAAGGCCTCGAATCCCGACGCGTCGCCGTAGTCGGCTCGTCCTCCTGCCGGGAGCCACGCGCGTGACTACCGCTGGTTGGAATATCCGTGGTGCAAGTCGTCGTAGAGTTGTCCAGCCTTCATGACAGTCAATCTGGAATGATCTTGCAGCACGCGGACATCCTCGAGAGGATCGCCGTCCACGATGACCAGGTCAGCAGCGGTATCCCGCGCGAGTGTCCCATAGTTCCCGATCCGATCGAATGCGAGTCCACCGTTTCGGGTGGCGCAGATAAGCGCTTCGGCGTTGGACATGCCGAAAAGCTCGACGAAATACTGCAGATCTTTTGCATAGGTGCCGTGTGGAGCGATGCTTATTCCGTAGTCTCCGCCAACGACGAGCTTGACCCCGGCAGCCCTTAGCTTTCCAACCGTTTCGATCGTCGCTTCGATCTCTGTTTCGTAGCCTTGTGCTCTTACGGTCTCTTTCGAGACGCCGAGCGTCTCGCATTTCTCGAGGTAGGTGACCTCCCAGGCGATGGCCGGACCCACGAATATCGTGTCACGCTTCTCGGCGAGCAGGTCGACGGCTTCGTTGTCCAGGTAGTTGGCATGCCCGATCAGGTCCACGCCGGCCCGGACCGCTTGTTTGACCGCGTCTGCAGATCGCGCGTGACACGCAACTCGGAGCTTGCGGCGATGCGCCTCGTCTACGATCGCGTTGACTTCATCGTCGGTGAAGGAAAGCTCTCCAGGCGGACTGACCGGATTGATGGCCTCACCGTCTATGAAGATCTTGACGATATCGACACCGAGTTTGCGTTGCTCGCGAACAGCCTTGCGCAATGCCCACGGCCCGTCTTCGATCTGGCTGAGGCCGCCATCCGAATCCACGTTGCTTCCTGTTGCGCCCAGGTCTCGACCGGCTGCGAGCAGGCGAGGGCCAACGAGAGTGCCTGCTCTAATCGCGTTGCGCAGCGCGACGTCGATTTTGTAGGTGGATCCAAAACTGATTGCGCTCGTAAAGCCGGAAGCCAGCATGAGGCGTGCGTTGCTGACGGCGATGATGGTCGATTCTTCGACCGGTACGTTGCCTATGGCGAATGGGCTTGCATCAGCAAATGACAGGTGCGCGTGGGTTTCCGTCATACCCGGCATGACGAATTTTCCCGAGAGGTCGTGAATCTGTGCCAGGGGAGGGGTGGGCGGTAAACCATCGTTCCCGCCGACATATCGGATCCGACCGTCGTGTACCCAGATCGCTGCCTGATCGATCGTCTCTTCACTTGTCGCCGTAAAGATCTTCGCGTTCTTGAAGATGTGGTCTACCGACGTCATTGGATCCTCTGATGTTGGCGTAGGGAGGGCTAGTCAGTGAAGTATGCATCTTTCATTTCGCCGTTGGGACCATAGACCGGCTCACTGCGATCCACGAGGTAGGCCCGATTGATGCTTTGTTTGATCCCAGCGGCGGAGAGCAGTTCCACCATTTTGAGGTAATTCGGGTGTTTGAAATGAGCGGTGAGACTGTCACTGTCATCCCAGAGTTCGTACACCTGTATGCGCGTCGGGACGGAAGGGTCTGGCGCGAAACAGTAGTCGCGACATCCGGCTTCCTCCACGCGAGTCGCTAGTTGCACATCCGTGGTCATGCTCACGGCATGGTCCCGCGCGGCCTGGTTGTCGAACTCGAGTGCTGCGACGACGATGATCATTGGTGTTTCCTTTCGGAGCTTTACCGGATCGTACCAGAACCGGGCACGAGTCCGAAGCCTTTCCCTGAAGTCCATCGTGTGTTCGCGTTGCCGAGAGGCGCATCTGTCTCGTTCGGGGCTAACATAGGATTTTCGTCCTCGCTCCGTTGCGCGGCCGAATCGATTGCGAGCTCTCGCGAAGGGGGCTTCGGCTCTCGGAGGAAGAAGCTCGGCCGCAGAGTCGAAATCGAAGAAGACTCGTTGCGGGCAAGCCTGGAAAGGGAGGCCATGAAGATTCAGGGGCGCAAGGCCATCATACTCGGAGGGACCTCGGGCATTGGCCTGGAGGCGGCGCGTCAGCTCGCCGACGCCGGGGCCGACATCGTTGTCGCGAGTCGATCGGATGCCAATCGTGAGATCGCGGCCCGTACGCTCGGTGCGAGTGCTGCCATTCGTGAGGTCGATGTGCTCGACCGTGACGGGCTTTGTGCGCTCTTCGAGGAACAAGCGCCCTTCGATATTCTGGTCTGCTCAGCGACCGGGGGAAGGCGCGCGGTCGGCCCCTTTCTCGAGATGGACCTCGATGGATTCCAGGCATCCTTCGCCAAGCTCTGGGGCTACACGAACGCGGTACGACTTGGCGCCTCCTCGATGAGCGAGGACGGTACGATCGTGCTCGTGAGTGGCTACCCCGCGCGCCGACCTAGCCCCGGCGCCTCGGCCATCTCGACCGTGGGCAACGCGGTCGAAGGTTTTGCGCGAGCAATCGTCTCGGAAATCGCACCTCGTCGAATCAACGTGGTATCGCCCGGTGTGATCTCGACTCCCATGATGAGCCTCGAGCCTGAGATACGCGACACATTCTTGGCCTCCGCGACCGAATCCTTCGCGATCCCACGGCCCGGCCAGCCGGAAGAAGTCGCCAGCGCGATCATGTTCCTGATCGAAAACGAGTTTGTCACAGGAACGACGGTCGATGTCGATGGCGGCGCGCTGCTCTCGTGATCGTCGAGCGCGGCTGGGCTTGCCACGAGAGCGAGTAGCCCGCTTGACGTCGAAATTGCGCGCCTAGCCGATCCAGCTTAGAGTTCTGCTGGATCGATCCAGAATCGAAAGGGAGCATGATGTCCTCACAGCCCAAGCACGACGAACCCTACAACTATTTCCTCAGCGGAAACTATGCGCCGGTGAGTGAAGAACATGTCGCCGCTGATCTAGAAGTCATAGGCGAAATTCCGGGTGATCTCGACGGCTATTTCATGCGCATCGGTCCCAACCCGGCCTTTGTCGCCGATATCGAGGCCTACCATATTTTTGATGGTGACGGGATGATCCATCAGGTCGAATTCAAGGACGGCAGCGCGACCTACCGAAATCGCTTCGTCGACACAGCCGGCCTGCGCAAGGAGCGCGAAAAGGGCAGCTGGATCTGGAAGGGTATGAGTCAGACCATGGTCGACATGGCCGCGGGCAACCCGCTCCCAGAAGGAGGCAAGATCAAAGACCTCGTCAACACCGCGATGGTTTTTCATGCCAACAAGTTCTATGGCCTCATGGAAGGGGGTACCCCGCATGAGATGCAATTGCCTGACCTCGACACGATTGGGCCCGACGATTTCGACGGTAAGCTGAACCACCCGTTTACGGCCCACCCGAAGGTGGATGCCAAGACCGGTGAAATGATGACCTTCGGCTATTCGCCGGTCCCCCCCTTTGTGACTTACAGCGTGATCGACAAGGACGGCAATCTCGTCCACACGACGCCGATCGGTGTACCCAAGGGAGTGATGATGCATGACTGCGCCATCACCGAGAATTTTACGATCTTTCTCGACCTTCCGATTACCTTTGATTTCGAAAGGGCGATGAAGGGCGAAAGCATGCTGGACTGGGAGCCCGAGAACGGCTCACGTCTCGGTGTCGTTCCCCGCATGGGAAATGACGAAGACGTCAAATGGTTCGAGATCAACAATTGCATGGTCTTCCACGTAGCGAATGCCTGGGAAGAAGGAGATGAAGTCGTTCTGCTTGGCTGTCGCGCCAATCGAACAGACGTCGCCAACGCCACCCAGAACGTGGTCGATGGAAATGTCGACATGCGGGACCAATTGGCTCTGCTCACCGAATGGCGAATGAATATGCTGACCGGTGAGGTCACGGAGCGGAATATCGACCCGGATCTGTATTGTGAATTTCCGCGGATCAATGATGGCTTGACAGGACGTCCGTCTCGTTATGCCTATCTCGCGGGTCTCAATGTCGACCTTCAAGGCACGCCCTTCACGTCGGAAATCAAATATGACCGTGAGGATGGCAGCATGACCGTTCACCCGTTGGGTGAGGGGCACAAGGGCGGCGAGGCCATCTTTGCTCCGCGCAAAGGAGCAACAGCCGAGGATGACGGTTATGTGATCCTCTTTAGCTGGGATGAGCCAAACCAACAGAGTGAATGCGTCGTGATCGATGCCCGAAATTTCGAAGCGGACCCGGTCGCGCGGATCAAGATTCCGCATCGTGTGCCCTTCGGCTTCCATGCGAGCTGGGTGCCGCATTCCGAATAGACTTTCGAATTGCTGACCACCAGGCCGGATCACGGCGCAAGAAGCATCGAAAAGACGCCTTCCGGCGGGGTCGGCCGCGATCCGATTCATTCGATCATGACGGTTGGATGCATCCTGGGTTGCTCTGGCCGATTGACGGGTTGACCCACATCGGCCACAACAGCCGGGAGTAGACCATGAGCGAGACGACCGAGACGGAATTCAAGGCCGTCCTCTATGAACAGCCAAGTGAACGTATTGTGCGTATCGTGCTCAACAGGCCCGACAAGGCCAACGCGCAGAATTTGCAGATGCTCTACGATTTGAACACGGCGCTGGACAAGGCCGCGGCCGACAACGACGTCAGGGTCATCATCGTCGCGGCCAATGGCAAGCACTTCTCATCGGGTCATGGTCCGATGGGTGGCTCAGACGACTACTCGCTCCAGGATGTCGCCATCAGCACGTCGCTCGGGTTCGGGCAACCGGGCATCGAGGGCCACTGGGCGTTCGAGGAGGAGGTCTTCTTTGGCCTGTGCTGGCGCTGGCGAAACATTCCGAAACCCACCATTGCGGAAGTGCAGGGCAAGGTGATTGCCGGCGGCTTGATGTTGGTCTGGCCCTTCGATCTGGTCGTAGCGAGCGAGGATGCCACGTTCCAGGACCCCGTCGTGGCATTCGGGGTCAACGGAGTGGAGTATTTCGGTCATCCATGGGAGTTCGGCGTCCGCAAGGCCAAGGAGATGTTGTTCACGGGACGTGCGATTACGGCCAGGACGGCCAAGGAAATCGGCATGGTCAATCGCGTCGTTCCACGCGCGCGTCTGGCTGACGAAACCATGGAGATGGCCGAGGAGATCGCCAAGCAGCCCATGATGGGTCTGAAGACGGCAAAGGAATCGGTCAATCAGATGCAAAATGATCAGGGTCTCTACAGTGCGCTGCGCAGCGCAATGACCCTGCAGCAGCTGTCACATGCGCAGAACAACATCGTGCACAAGATTCCGGTCGTGCCGGAAGGGGGTGAGGCGGTTCGCAATCTCATCAAGCAGCCGCCCCTGGACGAGTGATGTCCGTCTACAGCACGAAATTCGCCACCCATCTCCTCATCCCCGATGATTTCTTCGCTACTTACGATTGAGCGAGTGGCTGTTGGCCGGCGCCTTGACACGCCCCGGAGGATTCCAAGCTGACCGGTTGTTGCGGCCGATCGATCGGGCCAATGCGTCAGGGGTAGACGGCATCGCCTGAAGCGTGCAACAATTCATTACTCGACCGATATTGAGTCGCGGTTGGCGCGAAAGCACGTTTCCTGGATGGCCTGCAAAGGGAATCCGTCCATCATTGAAAGAGGTCCCCAAGAATGTCCGAGCTTCCCTTCTACATGCAAGGCAACTTCGCACCCATCGACCGGGAGTCGACCTTCGAGGACCTGGAAGTGATCGGCGAGATTCCGGAATCGTTGCGTGGCAATTTTATGCGCATAGGCCCGAATCCGATCGAGGGTGACCCGGGCCACTGGTTCTTCGGCAACGGCATGCTGCACTCGGTACGCCTCGAAGACGGGAAAGCGACGTCCTATCGCAATCGCTACGTCAAGACGCCCGCCTACCTGGGCGAAGATCGGCCGATGGTCGGACCCGACGGCCAGATGGATCGCACTGCCACGACGGCCAACACCCATATTGTCGAGCACGCCGGTCGCATGCTTGCCCTCACCGAATCGTCGTTTCCGATGGAGGTGACCCGCGACCTCGACACCGTCGGCCCGGTCGACTTCGATGGGGTGTTGAAGACATCCTTCACTGCCCATCCCAAGTTCTGCCACAAGACGGGTGAGATGTTCGCCTTTGGGTATTCGTTCCTCCCTCCCTTCCTGACGTACCACCGAGTCGATGCGAAGGGAAAGATGGTGCAAAGCGAGGAAATCGAAGTGCCCGGCTCGACGATGATGCACGACTTCGCCATCACCGAGAACCACGTCCTCTTTCTCGACCTGCCGCTGGTCTTCAAGATGGAAGAAGCCATGGCGGGCAACATGCCCTATCTCTGGGATGATTCGTATGGTGCGCGCCTGGGCGTCCTGCCGCGAAATGGCGGCAACGCGGATATCAACTGGATCGAGATCGAACCCTGTTATGTGGTGCATACCCTGAATGCATTCGAGAAAAATGGCCAGATCATCCTCGATGCCGCGCGTTACGATGAATTTCCCGATGTCTCGTTCAATAGCTCGCCTGGGCTCATGACACGTTGGGCAATCGATACGGCGAGCAACACGGTCAAGGAGGAGACCCTCGACGACCGCAACTGCGACTTCCATCGGCTCGATCCGCGACTCGAAGGCCAACCCAATCGATTCGGATACAGCACCGAATTCGCCACGGGCCCGGGTCTCGAAATGACGCGACTGATCAAATATGACCTCGACGCTCGGAAGACGGAGATTCACGATTTCGGAGCTGGGGTTGCGCCGGGCGAGGGTGTCTTCGCACCCGCTGCGCCGGATTCGGGAGAAGACGAAGGCTTCATTCTCGTCATGACGCGCGACGAGAACCGCGAACAGAGTGAGCTGCAGATCCTCGACGCGCAGAACTTTGCCGGTGATCCGGTCGGGCGCGTCCAGATACCGACACGCGTACCGGTGGGATTCCATGGAAACTGGATGCCCGAAACGAAATAGACATCGATAGCAGGACGATTTCGAGATTCGTGAGCGCGGTGCCGGCGCAGGGATTCGCGATATGTGCGAAAGCGGTTTCCAATCACGAGCGAGCTACAATCGATCGTTCTAGAACTCTGGTTCTCCCGCATCCACCTCGGGTAGGGGGGACCGAGGGTCTCCTCCAGCCCAGCAAGAAGGAACTGACATTTTGCACCCGAGTTCTCGCGAGCGGATCCGGACAATCATTACAGTCTTCTTGATCTTTGGCTTGCTCTCGTCGTCCGCCGCTATTGCGGAAGATGAGGAGGGGCCAGCCTGGACGCCGCCGAAGTCCGAGACCTGGGACTGGCTGCATCTCAACTCGGGCGAGTGGCTGAAGGGCGAGATCAAGTACATGCGCGATCGGAAGATCCGATTCGATAGCGACGAGCTGGACGACCTCGACATCGATCTTTCCGACTGCCAGGCCGTCTACATGCAGCGTCTCGTTTTCCTGCGGACGGAGTCCGGCGATACGCCGCAAGGTCGCGGCGT